>JAYTWR010000167.1:0-17288 GCA_043743335.1 Burkholderiales bacterium | reverse complement strand
AGGTTGCGGGGCTGTCGGTGTCGCGGGTGAGTCAGCTGATTGCGGTGGGCGAAGTGAAAGGTAGGGGAGTTGCGCGATGATTTGTGGAAGGTGTAGACCTGCCCCTTTAGTACTCTTTAGCTTCCTCACATGAGTTGGGCGAAGACCAGCTTTCCCTCGTACATGCGAAATCCTCCGAAAAAACCCGGAAGTTTCCATCACGTTGAAGTCGGTGACACCCACTTTGTGCATTTGTTTTAAATGAATCAATGACTTACACGACTGAAATTCAAAATCGCCGGACAGTAGTAAAAGTCTTCCATGGATTTAATATCAAGACACTTCGACTTTTACTTGTTCATATGATCTGTTAACATCCACATATACCCACATATACATTGAGAATCTCATGCCCCAATTGCACTGCTACGTCCCTGAAGCGATTGCGCGGATTGCGCAGCGGCGTGCCGCGCAATCCGGCTTGAGTCTTTCGCGTTATTTGTCAGAGTTAGTCAAGCATGATGCTGGCTCCAGCGCGAGTTGGCCGGACGGCTATTTCGAACTTTTCGGTACGTGGGCAGGCGTGCCGCTGGCGCGTTCGCCGCAATTGCCGCTGGAAACCCGGCTGAACATCGAATGATGTATCTGCTGGATACCAACGTCTGCATAAGGCTACTCAACGAAAAACATCCGCTTATCCTGCAACGCTTGCGTGAGCATAGCCCTGCCGATATTGCGCTGTGCAGCGTAGTCAAGGCGGAGTTGCTTTATGGCGCGCGGCGCAGCCAGCGTGTTGAGGTCAATCTGCAATTGCTAAAGGCGTTTTTTACGCCCCTGCAAAGCCTGCCGTTTGATGATGAGTGCGCCGAGCACTACGGGCAAATCCACGCCGATCTAAGGACGCTCGGCACACCCATTGGCCCGAACGATACGCTGATCGCTGCTATTGCACGCGCCCACGGCGCAACGCTGGTGACGCACAACACCGCAGAATTCAGTCGCGTCGCGGGGTTGCTGGTGGCAGACTGGGAAGCAACCTGAGCCGCAAGCAGAGCGCAAAAGCGGTCTAACATTAATACATTCAAGCCCTCTAGTCCGCCTCGAAAGCACGAACGGCACGACTGACGGCACATGTAATGCACGCCAAAAAACTCAGCGATTTGCGCCATCGCGTATGCGCCAGAGCCATAGGCATAAGCCATCGCCCAATCACGCTGCGGATATTTTTGCTGCGAATAATAGGAGCAGAAATTTTTGCGACCTAGAGGTTGACTGAATCGTTCCCGCTTGGCTTAGAAAACTAGCGCTTTGATGGCGCATCGAACGTCTGCAACTCATCCACGGTATTGATATTGCTAAACCCCTCAGCCTCATCATCAAACAAAACCTCAGCCACACGCAGCACCGAATACCAAGCATCAATCTTGCGTCCGCCACTGTCGAGAAACGCCGTCAATCCCGGCAGCACTGATTTGCGCGTGAGGCAAAACACCGGATGCGGCTGATCGCCGGTGCGGGCGACGGCGAGTTCGGTTTGGTTTTCGATTAGCGCGGCATACAGGCGAGCGATCAAATCCCGTGGCAGGAAAGGCGAGTCGCAGGGGACAGTGGCTACTAAATCATGTGCGGCTGTGGACAGGCCGCGCTGTAATCCCGCCAAAGGCCCGGCAAAGCCGCCAAGGGTATCAGCAATGACTTGGCACCCCAGTAATTGATATTGTTCAATATTTTGGTTGGCATTGATAAGCACTTCGTCAACTTGCGGGGCGAAGCGCTCTAGTACGTGCTGTACCATGGGTTTGCCGCGCAGTGGCTGTAAGCCTTTGTCGACATGGCCCATGCGACGGCCTTGGCCACCGGCGAGGATGATGCCAGTGATGCGGGGTCGGGTCATCGCGCTACGCTTTCACGAAACGTTGTTTGCCGGTGAACAGCAAGTAATGTTTGTTCACCGCGCGCCCAATCATGGTGATGCCGGTTTTAACCGCGATGTCGTGACCCATTTGCGTGAGGCCTGAGCGCGATACCAAAAACGGAATTTGCATCTGCGCAGCTTTGATTACCATCTCAGAGGTGAGCCTTCCGGTGGTGTAAAAAATTTTGTCGCTGCCGTCAATGTCTTGCAGCCACATGTTGCCGGCGATGGCATCCACGGCGTTGTGACGGCCTACGTCTTCAACGAACAGGAGAATGTTGCCTTGGCCATTCGCCAGCGCGCAGCCGTGTACGGCACCCGCGCTTTTGTAGATGGTCTCGTAGCGGCGCACATTGTCGAGCAGGGTGTAGAGCGTGGCTTCGGCGAGTGTGATGTCGTTGCGTAATTGAATGGCGTCGATTTCGTCCATCAGGCCGCCGAACACGGTGCCTTGCCCGCAGCCGGTGGTGACGGTGCGCTTGGCCATTTTTTCATCGAGATTTTGCAGCGCTATGCGGGTGGTGATGGCGACGGCGTCGCTGTCCCAATCCACTTGCACGGCGGCGATTTCGTCGATGCTGCGCACCAGCCGCTGGTTGCGCAGATAGCCCAGCGCAAGCGCTTCGGGGGCTTGGCCCAACGTCATCAGGGTGACGATTTCGCGTTTGTCGATGTAGAGCGTGAGCGGGTGTTCGCCGGCGATGGGCGTAGGCACGATCTCGCCGCGCTCGTTGATGGCTTCGACTTCGGTGGTGAGGGGGCGGGTGGCGTGGGTGATAGTGGGTGACATAGCATTGAGGGGCGAGGAACTAAGATTCAAGATTCAAGATTCAGGATTCAGTGAGGGCAGGGCGCGCGCGGTGGCTCAATCCTTGATCCTCAATCGTCAATCGTTATAGCGCAATCCTGCCGTTCATCCCCCAATGTACGACATCTCAATTTTCTCCAGCCTCACCGTTTTTTCGGAACGAATCTCCGAGTAACGATCCGCGCGTTTGGTCCACACATGGCCGATGGCTGCGTAGAGATCCTCGTCGCTGCCGCCGTTGCGCAGCAGGGCGCGCAGATCGTGACCGGCGGTGGCGAACAGGCAGGTGTAGAGTTTGCCTTCGGTAGAAATGCGCGCGCGGGTGCAGTCTTTGCAGAAAGCTTGCGTCACGCTGGCGATGACACCGATTTCGCCGCCGCCGTCTTTGTAGCGCCAACGTTCGGCGACTTCGCCGGTGTAGTTGGGGTCTGCCGGTTCGAGCGGCATTTCTTGGCTGATCATGGCGATAATTTCGCGCGCGCTGACCACGTCGTCCATGCGCCAGCCGTTGGTGTGGCCGACATCCATGAATTCGATGAAACGCAGAATGTGCCCCTGCTGTTTGAAAAAGCGCGCCATGGGCACGATGCTGTGTTCGTTGACACCGCGCTTGACGACCATGTTGATTTTGATCGGTGTGAGTCCTGCTGCCGCAGCGGCGTCTATGCCCTCTAGCACTTTGGCCACGGGGAAATCCACGTCGTTCATGGCTTTAAACACCGCGTCGTCGAGCGAATCAAGGCTGACGGTGATGCGCTGCAAGCCAGCGGCTTTAAGTGATTTGGCTTTTTTCACCAGCGATGAACCATTGGTGGTGAGCGTTAAATCGAGGCCGGGAATCTCCGCCAGCATACCGATGAGTTGCTCGATGTGGCGGCGGATCAACGGCTCGCCGCCGGTGAGGCGGATTTTTTCTACGCCGTGCCGTGTGAAGGCGCGAGCCAAGCGCGTGATTTCTTCAAACGAGAGCAGCGCCGCGCGTTCAAGAAATTGATAATCCTTGCCGAACACTTCTTTCGGCATGCAGTAGGTGCAGCGAAAGTTACAGCGGTCGGTGATGGAAATGCGCAAATCACGCAACGGCCGGTTAAGGCGGTCGCGGGTGGGCGCAATCAAGGATGTGGTGGCGGATACGGTCATGGGGGCTACCAATCAGGGCTGCTGATTATGGCAAATCCACCGTGTGCGGTGCAAGTTAAATAACTATTTAAAATCAAATAGTTAGCTAATTCGTGCGTGGAGGACGCATGCGCCTACATCAGGATGCGCCCGCCATTGATGTCGAGCGACACGCCGTTGAGGTAACTCGCGCTGTCAGACGCCAAAAACACCATCGCGTTGGCGTGATCTTCTGGGTCAGGCAGACGGCGCAGCGGAATTTGTGCGGCGATAGCTGCGATATTGGCTTCGGTGCGCAGCGCTTTGACACGCGGCGTGAGCGTGGTGATCGGCGCAATCGAGTTAGAGGTAATACCCGACGGCCCGAGCTCAATCGCCAAAAAGCGTGTGAGCTGAATCACGCCGGCTTTTGATGCGGCATACGCGGGCGAGGTGGAGCCGAACAGCGTGCGCCCGGAGATGGACGATACATTGATGATGCGTCCGGCTGTGGATTTTTTGAGATACGGTATGGCCCGTTTGCACATGAGAAACGTGCCGCGCATGTTGAGCGCCACGGTTTTGTCCCAATCGTCGATGGGGAGTTCTTCCACGCCGGTGAGCTTGCCGTAGCCGCCGGCGCTGTTGACCAAAATATCAATGCCGCCGAATTCCGCAGCCACTTTGGCGAGCGCGGCGGTGACTGAGTTGTCGTCGGTGACATCCACGCGCACGCACATCGCGCGCGCGTCTTTCAGTTCGGCGGCGACTTTTTGTGCGCCGGCTTCGTCGATGTCCAGCAGCGCTACGTGCGTGCCTTGCTGCACGAATTCGCGCACCGTGGATGCGCCTATGCCTTGTGCTGCGCCGGTGACTACGGCGACGCGACCTTTGAGTTCAGGGTAGATAGCCATATCGTTAGTGAGTAAGTAATTGATTTTATTGAGTTAATTTAAGCATCGTTTAAGCCGGCAGGGCGGCGGCCATGAGATCGGGCTCGATACCCACCGCTTCGGCGTTGCCGAAGTTGAGTTCAATTTTGATGCCGTTGGGGTCGAGCATGAAAAGCTGAAACAAGCCTTGGTCGTCCACCATACGCTGGTGAAATTTCACTTGCTGCTTTTGCAAATTGGCCATGGTGTCACGCAGGCCAGTGCAACGAAAGGCAATGTGATCCACCACGCCGGAGCCCTCGGTGGCCTCCGATTGTTGGCCGAGATACGCCTTGCGGTTAGCGCTGACGTTTTTGCCGCCCACGGTGACGTGCACCACATCCACGTCGCCGATGTAGAGCCACGCCACCGGGAATTTGAAATCAGGGTGTGGCCCCACGCGCATGCCCAGCGCGTTGACGTACCAATCGCAGGTGGCTTTGATTTCCGCAGTTTGAATGAGGAAATGTTCGATGTGTTGCAATGGCATGACGCGATTCTCCTGCGGGAATTATTTCGTGGCGTCGCCGCCATCGACAATGATTTGATCCACTTCACCTGCGCTCGGCGTACGGCGATACGCCGCAGCAGACTGGTATTCGGGCGACTGATTGCATTTCACTGCCTGCTCGAAGGTATCGAACTCAATCACCACGAAGCGTGTGAATTTGTCCGTGCCCTCCATGATTTAAAATTTACCGCCACGCGCCAACACGCGACCACCGAATTTGGCGATGATGCCGGGCAGCAAGGCGCTGATGAGTGCGCGGGAAAATGCTTTCATGAGCAACGCCTCCAGCGAATGATTTGAATGGGCGAAACCAAAACAGCGGCAGAATGCTAACACGGTGGTGCGCCGTGAAACAGAAATTTTGTCCTATCAGAATGTTACATAACTAATTGATTTTAATGAATTATTTTTCGATACATCGTTGTGCGGCCATCATTCGGCTTTTGCCCCGGAGCGTTTAATCACGAGCGCCCACTTGTCGAATTCTGTTTTGATGTAAACCGCGAACGTGGCCGCGCTGCCACCGGCGATTTCGGTGCCGATGTTGGCGTAGCGCTCTTTGAGTTCGGGCAACGCGCGATTGACGGCCGCGTTTAAGATGTTGAGGATCGGCTGCGGCGTTTTGGCCGTACTGCCCAAGCCGTACCAGCCGATGACCTCAAAGCCCGGCAAGCCTGATTCCGCTAGGGTGGGAATCTCTGGTGTGGCAGCCGCGCGCTTGCTTGACGTGACGCCGAGCGCCCGCACGCGGCCCGCTTTAATGTGCGTCACCAGCCCGCCGATGGCAGTAAAGCTCACATGCACTTCGCCCGCAATCAACGCGCTGTTGGCTTGCGCACCGCTTTTGTACGGCACGTGAACCATGTCCACGCCAGCCATGTGTTTAAACAACTCGCCGGTCAAGTGATTGGAGCCGCCGATGCCGCTGGAGGCGTAGGTAAGCCGCTCTTTTTTGGCCAGCGTAATGAGCTCCTTCACGTTGATGGCGACCACTGAATTGCGCACCGACAAGACGTAAGGCGTGTAGACCGTTAGCGCAATCGGCGCGAAATCGCGTATCGGATCGTAGCCGACATCGCGCCGCAGATTCGGCGTGACCACGTGCGTGGGCGACATCGCGAGCAACGTATACCCGTCGGGCACGGCTTTTGCGACGATTTCACTGGAAATCGCACCGCCTGCACTGGGCCGGTTATCCACCACAAACGATTGACCCAGCAGCTCGGTGAGCTTGGTGGTGAGTATGCGCGTGACGGTATCCGAGCCGCCGCCCGGGCCCAGACCCACCAGCACACGCACCGGGCGGACAGGGTAGTCCAGCGCACGCGCGCCCGGCACCGCGAGCAGCACAGTGACAGCGACGGCGGCACTGCCTGACAGCGATAACAGTTTCATGGCGATTGCTTTAGAAGATGTGTGAATATCTTACACTGCCGCGCAGCGATTGGACTTGCCTGCGGTTTAGCGCTATGGTGACTCGCACCTCATTTTAGGGAGATTCAATATGGACAAGCCGGTCGACGGCAACAACCTGCCCGCCGAGGTGGGCAACCGCATTATCGACAAGCCCGAATTGCCGCCGCAGGGCGTTAACACGGACAACGAGGTCTACACCGAGGTGGTGCTCGGCAAAGGGCAGTTAAAGCGCGGCACGTTTCGCCAGTTCGAGGTGTTCAGCGATGAGGCTGCGCGTATCGGCGGCGATGATTTGTATCCGTCGCCGATGACGTATCTGGCGATGGGCGTGGGGTTTTGACTGCTGACTCAAGTGGCGCGGTACGCGCACATGATGAAGCTGACGGTCAAAGACGCAAAATGCAAAGTGCGCTTTCGCAAATTTTTGGGCGGCTCGGTGTTACAGGGCACGGTCTACAACCGCTGGGATGGCGTAGACACGCATTTGTCGATTGACAGTGATGCGCCAGCGGACAAGCTTGCGCACTTGATCAGAAACGCCAAGGCCGGTTGCTTTGCCGAGGGATTGATTGAGCAAAAGGTGCCGCTAAACAGCACCATCGAGGTCAACGGAAAACCGTTTGCCTTGTGAAGGTTAGCATGCGCTAAGTACTTGATTTACAATCATTATTTTCATTATATGGACTGGCAATAGGCGTGCGACGACGCCGCTTCACAGGCGCGGCTACACGCGGGTAGAATGCGTCTATCGTCACCTTAGTAAGAACCGCGACGCGACCATCGAATATTGATCGACCCGTAAAGGAGTGTCACATGCCCCAGATCAAAGCGTATGACGAAGTGAAAGAAGGCAAAAAACAAAACGAACGGCCAGGCGGACATTTTTCTTGGCGCACCGATTTTATGCGCCCGCCGCAAGGCACCGTGGGTGAGCCGATGGCGTTTCTGGCCGAAGGCACGCCGCATCGCGTCATCAAACCGCACTTTCATGAAGTCGATCAATTTCAGGTCATCGTCAGCGGCGGCGGCGTCATCGGCAAGCATCCGCTGTCGCTCAACGCCGTGCATTTTTCACGCGCGCATACGCCGTACGGCCCGTTGACCGGTGCCGAGCAGGGCGTGGGCTTTCTCACCTTGCGCGCGCAGTGGGATCCGGGCGCGCAATACATTCCCGCATCCAAAGACAAGCTGGTGTCCGTGCCTGACCGCAAGCCGTGGCAATGCACCGAAGCGCCGAAATTCGAAGGCCATGCCGACGTGAACGTGCATGCGTTTGAGCAGATCAAAGACGAGCGTGGTCTGGCCGCCTACTCCCTCAAACTTGCCCCCGGCGCAAAAACCCAAGGCCCCGATGCGTCCAAAGGCAACGGCCAATACATCATCGTTACCAAGGGCAGCCTGAATTATCAAGGTAAGGAGTACAAAGCCATTTCCATCGGCTTCACCAAGCCTGACGAAGGCTACTTCCCCATCGTCGCCGGTCCGGAGGGCGTGGAAGCATTGGTGCTGAATTTCCCGCGTCTGGAAACCGCCAAGGCCATTGTGCCGGCTGCCTCGCAGTCGAAAGAGTTGCGCGTTTGGCAATGCCTGCTGTGCGCGTTCTCATACGACGAAGCCAAAGGTATGCCCGACGAAGGCGTAGCGCCCGGCACCCGCTGGGAAGATGTGCCTGATACGTGGATCTGCCCGGATTGCGCGGCTAGCAAGGCGGATTTTGATATGGTGGTTGTGGCTTGATGGGATTGTAATAGCTGTCAATCGTCATCCAGGGCAAACTGCATTACCAGCGCTTCCAAGCCGATGTCACCGGCTTTGATTTCCATGGCGTTCTCGCTAGGCTCCACAAACACCATGGACCAAGGCGGCAGCACTTCGCCCGGCATGCGTAGGGCGCCGTTGGCGACGAATACATAGTAGCCGCCGCCGAGCTTGGGATCCGGCCCCATCGCCGACATGCCTGCGCCAAGGCGTAGCACCTGTGCAGACATTTTGTCTTTGATTTCCTGCTCAAAGATCGGCGCCCAGGACACGGCCTTGCGATACTGCAGCACCGGCCGGGTGGAGAGTGCAATCGTCGGCGATACCCAGTTGCGCCGTTTGCTGGGTTTCAATTTTTCGCGGTAGCCCGGCTTGGACAAATACACGGGCGCAGAATCGCCGATGCGATTGCGTAGCGCGATAAACGTCAGGCCATGCGTGCCGGCGATCAGCGGGCCGTAGGCAGAATGATGGTCTTTATACTGCAACGAAAGCGGACGCACCTCTGTCTTGGCCATCATCCCCGCCCCGGACGGAAAAATCTGGAATTGGGCGACGCCGTGAAAGTGCGGCAGGATGGTTTCGTTGGCGCACATCTGGGTCATCAGCGCCTGCGGGCCGAAGGCTAACGCGGTCTCTGCCGTGCTGTAGCGCGGGCCGAAATAGGAGGATCCCCAATGTTCGATGCCACTGCCGGGGGAGGTTACCGGCGTCAGATTGTCGAGGACTGCGCTACCGTTTTTGGCATGTATCATGGTGATGGCCTGAATGTAGGTATGTTATTGATTTTATTTATTTTTTTGTGAGTCAGGTTTCTTGCGGTCGATAAAGGCCTGCATCATGTGGCGCGGTTCGTCGGTGCGGCGCGATTCTACGCAAGCGCGTATGCCGGCCCAGATGCCGTCGGTGACGGACATGCGCTCCCAATCGCCGATGAGCGTTTTTTGTAGACGCATGACGCGCTTGCCGCCGAGGAGTATCGAGGCGATCCATTTTTCCACTGCGGCATCGAGCTCGGCAGCGGGAACCAGTTTTTGCAGATAGCCGATGCGATAAGCCTCTTGCGCGTCAATCACATCACCTGTGTAAATCAGCTCAGCCGCCTTGCCCCAGCCGATCAGCTTGGGCAGCAGCACGGCTTCCATACCCGACGGAATGCCGACGCGAACTTCGGGCATGCCGAATTTGGCTGTGTCGACGCCGACGCGCATATCACACGCGGCTGCAAGCTCCATGCCGAAGCCAAGACAGTAGCCGTTGATGCGCGCAATCACCGGCACTGGGCATTGGCGTATTGACGTGTTGGCGACATGCGTGAGCGTGTGTTCGACCTCGGCTTCTTCGGGCGTGAGGTCTTTCATTTCGTGGATATCAGCGCCGGCGATGAATGATTGATCGCCCGCGCCGGTGATCACGGCAGCACGCAGTTTGTCGTCTTGCGCGAGACGGTTGAAGGTGGCGGCAATCGCGCGCTTGCCTGCCATGCCCAGCGTGTTACGGCGCGCCGGGTTGTTGACGGTGATGTAGGCGATGTGACCTGCATCGCCACGGTCGTCGATGCGCGTGAGGATCAGATCATGGGCGGCTTCGGTCATGGCGCGACCGGTCGCTGCAATTTGAGTGCCTGCTCGTGCGTGACGCTGGGCGCCACCAACTGGTACAGCGCGCGGCGCGTGTTGCTGAACAGGGAACGCATTTTTTCCGTCCACGGTGTTTTGCGTGCGACTTGCGCGGCGGGGCTTTCCCAAACGTCGGGCCCGGTAAGTTCGTACGCGGTCAGGTATTTGGGCGTGATCGTGCCTGACGTACAGGCGGCTGCTGCATAACGCCGCGCGCGCAGTACGCCGGGGATGCCGACGCAGCGCGGCAGATGCTCTTTGTCATACCACGCGTTGTATTCTTCGCCGATGTGGTCGGGAATGTCGGTATGCACGATATACATCCACGGCGCGTCGGGTGTGGGCGCTGTGCCCACGTCACACATCAACTTGAAATTCATGCGCTCGCGATTCGGGCCGTAGATCGAACGCAGGCGCTGCGACCACGGCGTCGGATGAGTCACGACGCTTTGAAAATGCGCGCCGGCTTCAACCGTTTCGTCAGCGGTTTCATACCAGGCGAGGTAACGGATATCAGCCTTGTCGCACACATAGCGCCGTGTGCGCACAAAGCCGGGCATGGCGGTGAGCTGCGGCACATGCTCAAGGTTGTACCAGTCGTTGAATTCGTCCTCGTGTTCGGGCGCGCTGGGGTGCAGGCGGACGGTGATGAGGCCAGTGGCGGATATCATATAAATGTGTTTAAAATCAATTAGTTATGTATGTATCTATCTATCTATGGGCTATGGCGTATCACGTCACCGCCGGGCCACGCACGGTGGTGCGATACATCAGGCGTGGTAGCGGGTCGTAGTCAAACGTGGCCTTGTGTTGCACGGCGATGTTGTCCCACATCAACAAGTCGCCTGCGCGCCAACGGTGGCCGTAGATAAACTCGGGCTGTGTCATGTGTGCGTAAAGTTCGTCCAGCAGCTTGTCGCTTTCAGCGCGCGTCATGCCGGTCAAGTGCGAGGTGTGGCCTGCGTTGATGAACAAGCCTTTGCGGCCAGTTTTGGGATGCACACGCACCACGTTCATTTCGGTATCGGGCACGCTGGCAAGCTGCTCTGGCGTAGGCGCATGTTCCTGCACCGTGCGGATGCCACGGCGCTCTTCGTCCTGCTGCGCGGCGTAATTTTTCAGCCGGTATTCGCGGTAGCTGTGCACATTGCGCATGGTGTCCATGCGCGCCTTCATGGCGTCGGGCAACGCAGCGTAAGCTGCGGTGGTGCTGGCGAAGTAGGTGTTGCCGAGCGGCACGCCGTCCTTGATCGGCACTTCCACCGAATACAACGCCGACAACATACTGGGCTCGCGTTTGTACGACAAATCACTGTGCCAGTAGCGGCCAGCGTCTTGCGCGCCGATGGCTTTGCCGTTGGCGTCGAGCTGGTTCGACAGCACGAAAATTTCATCGTGATTGCCGAGGCGAGCTTCTTTGCGCACATGGGCTTCGAGCGTGCCGAAGCGGCGTGTGAACGCAATCTGCTGCGCCGGGGTGATTTTTTGATCACGAAAGAACACGACTTCGTTGTCAAAAAAAGCGTTGGCGACTTGTGCGAAGGTATTGTCGTCCAGTGGTTGCGACAAATCGACGCCCGAAATTTCGGCACCCAGATGTTTGCCGATGCGGGTAACAGTGATCATGGGAATTTCCTCAGGCATTGCGAACGGCTATCGTAGCGAATTTTGGTCTGCACTGAAAGGGCGCAGCATGTGGAAGCTGCCCAGAGTAGAATAGCGCTTTTACGTCAAACTAGAATCAGGAGAGCGTTATGAAGCTGTTTGGATCGCCGACATCACCGTATGTGCGCAAGGCGCGCGTGTTGATTGAAGAGAAAGCATTGCCGGTGGAGTTTGTGATCGAAGATCCGTGGGCCGAGAACAGCCCGATCCTCGACAAAAATCCGTTGAGCAAGGTGCCGGTGCTGGAAATTGCGCCTAACGATTTTCTATTTGAATCCGTGCTGATTGTGCATTTTCTCGATCACGTTGACGGTCGCTCGTTTACGCCGCGTGATCCCGTGGGCTACTGGGAAGCGCAGCGCTGGCAGTCGCTGGGCAACGGCATTATCGATGCGGCGATTCAGCGCATTTTTGAGACCCGCCGTCCGCCGGAACATCAGTTGCGCGACAAAATGGCGCGCGAAGAAGGCCGCGTGCAGCGCGCCATCGCGCTGGGCGAAAGCAGCTTCAAGGGCGGTGAGTTCCTCGTCGGCAGCCGCTTTAGTCTGGCCGATTTGATTATGGGCGTGGCGCTGCAATACGTTGATTTCCGCTATCCGCATGATTGGCGCGCGACATCGCCGAAGCTGAAAGCGTGGCACGCCGGGATCGTCACACGCCCGTCGTTTGTGAAAACCCAGCCGCCGGATTTCACGCCGCCGAACTGATTTTTGCGCAAATGAATAGCTGTTCATTTGCGCCTCGAATCGCCCCGCTACCTGCGCGACAAGGGCACACATGAAGCGCACCAGCGCACCAGTGCACCAGAGGGGCAGGCGGTGAAGGAACGCGTTGCGCCATGATTCCCCGCAAACGCATCGACATCGGCTGGGGTGATTTGGCGCGCGGCCTGCTCGGGTGCCTGATACCCGGTGACGCCAAGAAGCTGTGCGCCCAACTCGAATCCGTGTGGGACAGCCGCGCAAATCTTGCCTGTCTTTCCGTGCGCAGCGGCTTTGATGCGCTGCTGACTGCGCTGCGTTTCCCGCGCGGCAGTGCGGTGCTGATGTCGGCTGTCAACATTGCCGACATGGCGCGCATTATCGAGGCACATGGCTTGATTGCCGTGCCGGTCGATGTGGACATGCAAACCTTGGCGGTCTTCCCTGCTGCGCTGGCCCGCGCCCACGCGCAAATGCCGGCTGTGCGTGCCTGCCTGATTGCGCATCTCTTCGGTAGTCGTATGCCGATGCAGGGAATTGCCGAATTTTGCAATAAAAACAATGTGTTACTGATCGAAGACTGTGCGCAAGCCTATACCGGTGATGGCTGGCGCGGCGCAAGGCAAGCCGATGTTTCGATGTTCAGTTTCGGCCCCGTCAAGCCGGCGACGGCACTGGGTGGCGCGCTGTTGGGCTTCAAGGATGCAGCGCTGTGCGCCCGTGTGCGTGACGGTATGGGCGCGTGGCCCACGCAATCACGTGCGGGTTATTTCCGGCGGTTGCTGAAGTATGGGGCGTTTGCGCCGTTTGCGTACCGTGGGCCTTACGGCTTGCTCGTTGCCGTGTGTCGACTGGCGCGGGTGTCGCACGACGATTTTGTTTCCGGCGCGGTGCGTGGCTTCGAAGGGGTGCGGTTTTTCGATCACATTCGCCGGCTGCCTTCAGCACCCTTGCTGCGCTTGCTGGCGCGGCGTCTGCAAGCGGGCGAGGAAGCCGCTACGCGACAGCGCAGGGCGCGCGGCGAGCAACTGCGCACACTGCTGGGCGCGGAGGCCTGCATGGGTGGCGGGGCACACGAACGTGCTCATTGGCTGTTTGCTGTGCGTCACGCGGCGCGCGAACGTCTGATCGCCTATTTGGTGCAACAAGGGTTTGATGCGACCAGCTGCGCTTCGAGCATCGGCGTTACACCGCCGACTGCGGGGGTGCATCCGGCCACCAACGCTGCGCAGGCACTGGCGAATCTGGTGTATGTGCCCGCGCACGAGGGCATGCGCGAGCAGGATGTTCTGCGCTTGGCGAACGCGATCCGCGAATGCGATGCGGCTAAAAGTGCCGCGACGCCGTTAGCGGCGTGATTGCTGGATCGAGCTTCAGTTCCAGCAAGGTGTTGCGCGCCAGACGCTTGCCCAGCGTTTTGATGGCCGAGGTGAGTTCCGCTTCGCTGGTCGCTCTGACATAACGCCAACCGTACAGCCGTGCCAGACCGCTAAAGTCGATAACCGGCGGCTCGATGGTGAATGATTTCAGCGGCCCGCCCGCGAGCTTGGTCGCGGCAGCATTCAACGTGGCGTAGCGTCGGTTGGACAAAATGACTGTCAGCATTTTTGTGCCGTGATGCTCGGCGCTCCATAAGGCTTCCGAGGCGTACAGCGCGGAACCGTCGCCGATGACGGCGACGATCTGGCGCTCTTGTCTGCCGATAGCCGCGCCCACCGAACCGGCCACTGCCCAGCCGATACCGCCGCTGCCGTTAATCAAGTATTCGCCGGCGTTGAGATTCATCCACTGACGCACATCCGAGGTGGAAAGGCCGGCTTCATCGACCCAGATGGCGTCGCGGTAGTGGGACAGCAATGCCGCGATGGCGCGTGTCGGATGCAGGGTGCGTGCATCGCGTTTGGGCAGGGCCAGTGTTGCGCGCGCCACCTTAACTTTGGCAGGCTTTTTGCGCAGGGCGGATGCGATGGCGGTTAACGATCCCTTGAGATCGCAAACACGCGCCAGTTCGTATTCGCCGTCAGGCGATTGCGCTGAGGCGTCGTTGCCGAGCCAGACTTTGCGCTGCGGGAGGGTGGCCTCGCTGTAGAGTGTGTTGCGCGGGCCGCGACCGCCGATGAACAGAAGCGCATCGTGCGCCGCGAGGCGATCCGACATTTGCTTGAGACTGGGCGGCAGGTAACCGGCGTACTGCGGCGAACTCGCGGCTATTGGCAGCACGCCGGTGTAGGGCGCGGCGAACACCGGTGCGCCCAGTTTCGCGGCCAGCGATTCCAGCGCGCTGGAGGCGTTGTTCCAATGCACCTCTTCGGCAGCCACGATGGCAGGGTTTTTCGCTGCACGCAAAAAGCGCGCGTAGCGATCTGACTCGGCCTTGGCCAGTTGCGCGGGCAGCGTGGGCGTCACTTTGTGCGCGATGGCGCTGATTTCAGTTTCCAGCAAATCCGGCGGGCAGATCAAGGCCACAGGCGCGTAGGGCGGCGACAGGGCTGCACGCAGCGCACGATGGATATTGGCGGCGGCATCGAACGTGGTGTTCAGCATAAACACGGCTTTACATACGGAGGCCGCCATTTTTTCCACCGGCCCCCACAGAATCGGGTTGGTGTGCAAAAAGCGCCGGTCTTGCCCGCCCACCAGCACCAACATCGGCGTGCCTGCAATGCCTGCGGTGTAGATCGTGCCCATGCCGTTGCCTAGGCCCGGCGCCACATGCAGATTGACCACGCCCAGCGAGCGTGTGGCACGCGCATAACCGTCGGCCATGGGCACGGCGGAAACCTCCGACAACGCAACGACGTATTTCAGGTCTTTGAGTTGCTCGCAAGCTTTGACCAGCGGCAGCTCGGTGGTGCCAGGATTGCCAAAGATGCGGGTGACGCCGTTGACGGCCAAGGCTTGCAACAACAGTTCTGCGATGTTCATGGGTTGTGTTCTTTCTCTTAACGCACGCGCGTCATATTAAAGCCGCCTTTGCCATCGGTGATGAAGTCGATGCGCACAGGATTGTTCGGGTGTTGCGCCACGTAATCGTCGGCGAAGATGTGTGTGGTGTCGTAGCCTAATTGTTTAAGAAAATCAAACAGTTGAGTCTTAGTTCGGACGAACTAGTCGAAATCCCATGCTTCAAATAGCAGTGGGGGAAACTGTGCGCTTTCTAGCAGATTCACGCTGCCCTTCAGCACGTTGAGATCGTAGCCTTCGGTGTCGATCTTGATCAGGCAAGGTGGTTTGGAGAATTGTTGTTTGTCGAGGCGCGCAATGGCGACCTCTACCGGTGTATGGGCAGATTGCTCGGCAACGTAACCGGTGTGTTTGCGTATGTCTTCGCTGAGCGAAAACCCGCCGATATTGCTGGAGCGCTCGTAATCCAGTGCGGGCAGAGTCAGCACGCCATCGGCCGCACCTAACGCCATGTGGTGCGCGTGTACATTATCGAGGCTATTGAGAAATATATTGCCGCATAACGAAAGCTGTGCGGGCCGCCGAAGGCGGCTCCGAACGAGCGCAGAGTTGGGCGCATCAGTCAGCATAAATGAACGCTCGAAATTCACAGCCAACGATACGTTCAAGGTTTTGTAGGTGCGGATGATCGACAAATTCATAGAAACCGACTTCTCCAGTTAGATTTAATTCCACCCTTGCCAGTGCACAAATATTTCCGAACTTCAATCTATCAAAAGTGATGGATGAGTGGCAGCACAGCATATCTATTTCAATGACAGCATTCTTGGCCAGTTTCTTCTTGATCTCCTCTATCTGTTGCTCATCGTATTTGATAAAAGGCGCGTCTTCTTTGACGGCGTGTTGATGCTCTTTCTCTGCGCCATCGACGCTGTTGTATGAACTGTGGAAAAAATTACCGTACGGCCACAAATCCATTTCTATTTTAACGGTACACCCACACGAAGGACATATCGTCACGCCTTCCGAGCTACCCGCTATTAACTCCGGAGATGGGTAAGTTTTCAATGTAATGCTCTCTGCTAGACAATCAGTTTAGCGCAAATACTATTTTGCTTTTTCAAGCGATTCTGTGGTTAAGACCATGGTATGTGAGCTTGGAAAAATTCGTATCTCTTTATCTGACATAGTGGCTCCCGACGTTACATGCCCAACGTTCAGCTTGAGGCGCGCGTTGTCTTCAACGCGTCGCTCTCGAAGCTGTTGTTGGGCGACAACATTGGATGTCTACGGTGGTGGTGGCAATTTGAAAAGTGGATCATCCGCGCACAACGCGCGGTGCTGTGGAGGCAGCTGCCCTGCATTTCGATTAATGAATTCCGCATATCCGTTGTTCTTTGCCCAAGCGGCTATATGATTCCAGATACAACCAACATGTCCAAGCGCGTCAGATAGAAGAAGCTGAGCAGTTTCATTTGCGGCCACACCAAACAGAACTTCCGCGCGCGGAACCGGATGACCGCCCAACTCGCAATGATATCCATAGTCTTGATTTCGAAAATGCCCATTCGAAGCCTTTCGAAGGCGTGCGGGTCTGAAAAATTCTTCGCGCTCTTCGCGAGTACTTCGAAGCCATTTTTCGGCATCTCTATCGCGGTTCTCGAAAGCCCAAGCCAAGTACTCGACTTCAGCAAGTTGCCGAAGAAGAGCTGCAGCGGCGTAGTGTTGCCCCTTCGAGAATAACATTGCGCAGCCAGCGACTAGTTGCGATGCGATGCGTAGCAGCAACCCGACAGCCACAATTTCATCGCTTCCGTTTCTATCCGTCGATTTTTCTTCGGCGCAATCATCGCCCAGCAGCCGACCTGCAACATCTAATTCGGTACCTAGTGCTTGACCGAAAACCCTATCAAGAGCCGATTTCCCCTCGCAGCGGGGGCATGTTCGAAGGCGAAAGCGACCACGAAGATAGACAAGAAGTG
>JAYTWR010000166.1:0-36671 GCA_043743335.1 Burkholderiales bacterium | reverse complement strand
GCAAGACCACGCTCGTCAACAAGCTGTTAAAGCGCCCGGAGATGAACCGCGTTGCGGTGATCGTCAATGAGTTGGGCGAGCAGGCAATTGATAACGACTTGGTGGAAGTGTCGTCCGAGCAAATGATGTTGCTCAACAACGGCTGCCTGTGCTGCGTGCTGCGCGGCGACTTGCAGGAAACCATGCGCGATTTGTTTATCAAGCGGCGCAACGGCGTGATTATTGATTTCGACCGGCTGGTGATTGAAACTACCGGTCTGGCCGACCCTGCGCCCGTGATGCAAACGCTCATGACCGACACCATGTTGCAGTCACAATACCGGCTGGATTGCGTGGTCACGCTGGTGGATGCGGTGAACGGTTTGGCGCAGCTTAAAACGCTGTCTGAGCCGGTGAAGCAGGCGGCGCTGGCGGATCGTTTGGTGATGACCAAAACGGATTTGGTGGACGAAGCCAAGGCCGCCGCCCTAGAAACCGCGCTGCGTGAACTGAACCCGCGTGCGCCGGTGAAGCGGGCAATCAATGGCGAAATTGAATTGGCTTTTTTAATCGATGTCGCCCTGCGCAGCATGCAATCGCGAATCGAAGACGTTGAACGCTGGATGGGTGCTGAGAATGCCGAAGACCACGGTCACTACGGTCACGACGAACACGGTCACGCGCATCGTCATGACAGCAACGTCACTTCGTTTTGCCTGCGCTACAAAGAGCCGTTTACGTGGGCGTCGTTTTCGCAGTGCATGGAAGTGCTCGGCACGCTACGCGGGGCGGATTTGTTTCGTGTGAAGGGGCTGGTCAACGTGGCGGGGCACAAAGGCCCGTTGATTGTGCAGGGCGTGCAGCACTTGTTTCACCCGCCGATTGAGCTTGAGAAATGGCCGAGCGACGATCACGAAACACGCATCGTGTTCATCACGCGCGGTATCACACAACAATCGGTGAGCAATTTGTTTTCGGCGATTGCTTCGGTGGCTGCTGTGGCGGCTGTGGCGGTATAGCGCGCGCGCGATCGAATGCGATGTAAAAATATTCAATAAAATCAATAGGTTGTGAGGCGGTTAGTGCGCGCCGTCCGGCGTAATGATTTCGATGTGATCGCGGCTGACGTTGATAAACGGCGAGCTCAGGACTAAGCGCCCATTCAGATCCCACACTTCTACGTGGGTTACCGCGACAAAATTCTTCGAGTCAATCATAAAGTCGGTTACGCGTGAGCCCGGCTGCAGATGTATTTTGCCTTTGATGCGATAGCTGCTGGTGAGAATGACGACTTTGGTTTTGGCTTCTTCTTCACTCATGATGGCTTTTCCTCTGGCAGTAGTTACGTCGGCCTGCGTAGCTGTTCGCGTGAACGCGGGAATACATTTATGGTAGCCGCTAAGCGGGTAGCTCGCAACGTGGCGCTGGCCACGGTGACGCACCCTGCAAAAAGCCGGCGCAATGCCGGCTGGAAAGCTATGCAAAAACTTAAGTAACTAATTGATTTATATCAGTATTTGTTGATGCTGTCGCTGATCGAAAACGGACTCAAGTGTTTTACTCGGCCTGCCCAAAGTTTGGGCACGACATCACAGAGTGGTATCTATTCAGTGTATGCGTAACATCAATCAAAATCATCCCTCACCCCCGCCCCTCTGCTGCGCTTCAAGTGTGCCCTTGTCCCAGAGGGCGAGGGGGGCAAACCGTACTCGCAATCACGACACCATTTGAGGTTAGCGCGGGCGTGGGGTTGCCCCCTCTCCCTCTGGGAGAGGGTTGGGGTGAGGGAGGCATCCGCTATCTTTTGCCCCGGACTGAATAGATACACAGAGTGATCACCAAGGAAATTTCTGCCATTTCCCGATGACAGCTCATTGAAAGAGTCGGCGCTAAAGCGCTCATTGGGAAACCTGTCCATCGCGATAGGTAATGCGTTTTGGCGAAGTATGCACGCCGTAAGTTCGCATGGGTGTTTGCCCTGTATTGCGAAATCCATGCGCTTTATTCGGTGGCGCGACGATGGTTGACCCCGGACCAATGGCCATTGCGTCACTCTCCCTATCAATCCACGCTACGCCCGTACCTTCGATCACGGTGATGATTTCCATGTAGGGGTGCGAATGCGTGCCAGTGGAATAACCGGGCGGCGATGTTTGAATACCGATGCGAACGGGTGCAGAACCTTGGTCGTCACCCACCAAGGTTTGGTACGTGCGGCCTGAATCGAATGCTTCTACGCGGACGTCTTCGAGATGAATGATAGGCATGATTGATTCCGATTTTGCACGGCTTTAGGGTTGTTGCTATTTCCAGTGTATCGCAACGGTATCGCCAGTGTATCGCCAGTGTATCGCTAGTTTAAGGCGGCTCGAACCACGGTCGCTAGTCCGTCAAGAATCGCGCCACACTCGCCGCGAAAGCGTCTGGCTGATCGGTGAACAGCGCGTGCCCTGCATTGTCGATCCGCTCGACCGTGCATTGAGGCATCGTCTGCTTGAGCCGTTCCGCGAGTTCAGTAGATACGATCTTGCTGTGGCTGCCGTATTGCAACAGCGTCGGCGTCGGGATGGATTTGACTATCGCCCACATATCGAGCGTGGCAGGGGTACGCTTCAACATCGCAGGATCGTATTTCCACGCATAGCGGCCACTGCCGGTCTGGCGCATGCCGTAGCGCACACTGTCCTCGATCAATTGTGCGGGTGCGCGCGATAACAATTTGCCCAGATACGCTTTTGCTTCTGCTTCCGATGCAAAATCGCGCGGCCCCGGCGTTTCAGTAATGCGCGACAGGTCGGCGCCCGCAGCGGCAGCCGGACGCCCCGGTGTGATATCGACCAGCACAAGGCGCTGCAGTTGCTGGTGATGGCGCGAGGCGTACAACATCGATACGCGCCCGCCCAGCGAGTGACCGATCAAGGTAAAGCGTGTGAGGCCACGCGCCTCGATCACAGCGCGCAAATCTTGGTAGAAATCCTCCAAGTCATAACGGCTGCGCGTACACCACCCGCTGTCACCGTGCCCGCGCTGATCGACGGCGACGATGTGGAAGCGGTCTTTAAAGCGGCTGCTGAAGTGGTTCCACACGTGCGCGTGTAGACGGCTGCCATGCACCAGCACAATCGGGTGCTGACCCTCGTTACCCCAATCCAGATGATGCAGCGTGACGTCATCGCGAACAAGGGTGTGGCTCTTGGCGGGAACGGATGTCATGGTCGGCTATTGTTTTGGTGAATAGGATCACCGAATCTTACCTGACTGGGATTGCTGGGCGGTAGGTGCAAGTTAAGTCGGGTTGCCGCGAGCCTTGCTGTATCATCGCACCTCATGAAACAGACCTTTCTCGATTTCGAAAAACCGGTCGAAGCACTCGAAGTGCGCATGGAGGCATTGCGCTTTGCGCAGGACGATTCCGCGGTGGATATTTCGGATGAAATCAACCGGCTGGCGAAGAAAAGCCAAGGGTTGACCAAGGATATCTACGCCAAACTCAGCGCGTGGCAAATCTCGCAGGTGGCGCGGCATCCGCAGCGGCCTTATACGCTGGATTACATCAATGGCCTGTTCACGGGGTTTGAGGAGCTCCACGGGGATCGTGCGTTTGGCGATGATCCGGCGATTGTCGGCGGCATGGCACGCTTTGGCGAACAAAGCGTGATGGTGATCGGCCACCAAAAGGGGCGCGATACCAAGGAGCGCACGCTGCGTAATTTCGGCATGCCCCGGCCCGAGGGCTACCGCAAGGCCTTGCGTCTGATGAAGCTGGCGGAGAAATTCGGCCTGCCGGTGTTCACGTTTATCGATACGCCGGGTGCGTACCCAGGGGTGGATGCCGAGGCGCGCGGCCAGTCTGAGGCCATCGGGCGCAATCTGTATGTGATGGCGGCGCTGCGCACACCCGTGATTTGCACCGTGATTGGCGAAGGCGGTTCCGGCGGCGCGCTGGCGATTGCGGTGGGCGACGTGACGATGATGTTGCAGTATTCGACGTATTCGGTGATTTCGCCGGAAGGCTGTGCGGCGATTTTGTGGAAGAGCGCGGATAAGGCCTCCGAAGCTGCGGAAACGCTGGGCATCACCGCCACGCGTCTTAAGGCGCTGGGGTTGATCGACAAAATCATTGCTGAACCATTGGGCGGCGCGCATCGTGATCCCGACGCGATGATGTTGCCGCTAAAAAAAGCGCTGGCCGATAGCTGGCGCGCTTTACGCGACAAGCCCTTGGATGAATTGCTCGCCGCCCGTTTCGACAAACTGATGAGCTACGGCAAGTTCAAAGAAGTCGAGAGTAAGTAGGTATTTATGACTACGGTGAAAAAACTTCAGGGGGTGTCTGCTACGGCTTTGCTTGCGGTCGAGCAAGTGCTCAGTGCGCGACTGAAGCACGGTGCGCGCGTGTGCATAGGTCTTAGCGGCGGCGTGGATTCGGTGGTGCTGCTGGAGATATTGTGTACGCTTGCGCCGCGTTACGGCTGGCGCTTATCGGCGATTCACGTCAACCATCAACTGAGCGCCCACGCCGGCGAGTGGGTACGCTTTTGCCGGCGTTTGTGTCGTGCGCGCGGCGTGCCGTTGCGGGTGGCGGTGGTGACCGTGCCGCGCGGCGACAGCATCGAGGCGGCTGCGCGCGCGGCGCGTTACACGGCGTATCGCGCACAGCCGGCGGAACACGTGGTGTTGGCGCAGCATCAAGACGATCAGGTGGAAACCGTGCTACTGCAGTTGCTGCGCGGTGCGGGCGTGAAGGGGCTGGCCGCCATGCCGGTATCGCGCGTGGATGGGCTGCGGCCCGGCCTGACGGTGTTGCGCCCGCTGCTCGGTTTGACGCGGCAGGACATTGAGGCGTATGCCGTTGCACACCAGTTGTCGTGGGTGGAAGACGAAAGCAATCAAGACGCGTACTTCTTGCGTAATTTTTTGCGTCTGGACATCTTGCCGCGCATCGCACAACGTGCGCCGGACTATCGCACGACGGTGTCGCGGGCGGCCGGGCACATGGCTGAAGCCGCGGCGCTGTTGGACGTGCTGGCGGAACAGGATAGCGGCGGCGCTTTGGCGGGTAGCACACTGTCGCTTCACGTGTTGCAAAACCTGCCGGCGGCGCGCGCGCGTAATTTACTGCGTTATTTTTTGTCGGTGCATCAGGTGAGCATGCCCGACGCGCGGCGGCTGGGCGAGGCCTTGCGGCAGACGCTCACCGCCAAGGCGGGCGCGCGGGTATGCGTGGATTTGGGCGCGCACCAGTTGCGGCGCTTTGGCGGCGCGTTACACGTGACGCTCACGCAAACCGCGATGGTTGAGGGTTTTGCGCGGTCATGGCAGCGAGAGCGCCGCTTGGCGGTGCCCGAGTTGAACGCCACGCTGGAAATGCGCGCGCGGCGCGGTGCAGGCATCGATTTGGCGAAGCTCACGGCCAAGCCGGTGACGCTGCGCCTGCGTTGTGGTGGTGAAAAATTGCAGCCCGATGCCGCGCGTCCGCGCCGTCACGTGAAAGACTTATTTCAGGAACAGGGCGTGCCGCCGTGGCAGCGTGAGCGTTTGCCGTATCTGTGGTCGGGCGACACGCTGGTGTGGGTGGCCGGGCTGGGCGTGGATTGCGCCTTTGCAGCGCGTGTCGGCGCGCCCGCCGTGGTGCCGCTGTGGCAGGCGGGCAGCCCATGATGTCGCGCCTGCTGCGCTGGCCGTACTGGCGGCGTGCGCTGCTGTGTGCGCTAGCGGCCTTCGTCATGACGGCGCTGTGTGAACGCAGCGATGTGTTCCGGCGTTTTGATCTGGTGTTGTCGGACGCGCATGGCCGTTATGTCGCGCCCAAGGTAAATTTCGACGGCGTGGTGGTGATCGACGTCGATGAAGATTCGATTACGCAATTGCAGCGCACGCTGGGGCCGTGGCCCTATGACCGCGAGATCTACGCGCTGGTGGTGTCGTGGCTGCAACGCGCGGGCGTGCGCGCGGTGGGCTTCGATATTTTGTTCGCCGAGGCGCGCAAGGGGGACGATGCGCTGGCGGACATGCTCGACGGGCGCGTGGTGCTGGCCGCTGCGGCCTTGCCGTATACGCTGGAACGCGACGCTGCCTATCGTTTGCAGTTGCGTGACAAAACGTGGGGTGCGGCGCTGCCTGCGTTGACGTATCCGTTGCCCGATCTCACTCTGCCACGCGCGCCACTCACGCAGCGGGCGGGCATCGGCGTGATCAGCGCGGCGCTGGATCGCGATGGTATTTTGCGCCGCGTGCCGCTGGTGTTCGGTGTCTATGACCGGCTGGCACCCGGCATGGCGCTGGCGCTGGCGTATGCGGGCCGTACGGTACCGCCCGTTACGGCGGATGACGGGCGCATCAGCATGGGCAGTCAGTCGTGGCCGGTGTCGGCGCGCGGCGAAGCGCTATTGCGCTATCCCGCCGGCCTCGACGGGTTGCGCACCATACCGTTTTATCAGGTGGCCTTGGCCGCTTCGGGTGTGGCGGGGCTGGAGTCGTTGGCGGCATCCCTGAAGGACAAGGTGGTGCTGATCGGCAGTTCCAGCGCCGGGTTGGGTGACTATGTCGAAACACCCATTGGACGCCATCCGGGTACGCGTGTGCAGGCCATGGCGACCGTGCTGCTGGCAGGCGGGCATGTGCTACAGCCGCGTACGCTGCTGTGGGACCTTGCATTGGCTGTGTCCACCATGGCGCTGGTGCTGCTGCTGGGACGGACACGGTGGCACACGAACACCAGCGTGCAGTGGCTGGTGTTTCCCTTAGTGCTTGTTTTTATTGGGATTTTTTCCACATTATTGCTGACGAAAGGGCAAGCGGTGGGGCTGTTGTTCGCCATCAGTGCGGGGGTATTGACGCATTTGGCCATTATGCTGTTTCGCCAAGTGCAGTTGTTTCACCACAATCAGCAACTGGAAACCGAAAAGCGCGCGGCGCAACAGGCGGACGCATTAAAGAGCCAGTTTTTGTCGCACATTACGCACGAGCTGCGCACGCCGCTGACGGCGATCATGGGCTTTAACAATATCAACTGGCGCGACAGCGATATCGGGCGTGATCTGCGCATGAAAAACAGCGAAATCGTTGACCGCAATTGCCAGCACATGCTGTCGCTGGTCAACAATTTGCTGGATCAGGCCAAGATTGAGGCCGGTCAGTTGTCGATCCAGCCGCACCCCGACAAACTGCGCCCGGTGGTGCAGGATGCGGTGGCCACCGTGCGGCCCTTGCTCAGCGGCAAACCGGTAAAAATCGTGACAGATGATATTGGTGTACCGGAGGTGCTGGAGATCGACGCTTTCCGCCTGCGGCAAATTGTGTTGAACCTGTTGTCCAATGCCATCAAGTTCACCGAAAAAGGCGAGATCAGCGTGGTCACAGCGTGGCACGACGGCGAGTTGACGCTGTCCGTGGTCGATACCGGGCCGGGCATGCCGCCAGCGGCGGTGGCGCGGCTGTTTACGGCGTTCCAACAGGCCGATGCGGGCGTTGCCGCCCGACACGGTGGCACAGGCTTGGGGCTCACCATTAGCCGCAATCTGGCGCGTTTGATGGGCGGCGATATCAAAGTGCACAGCGCCCTGGGCAAGGGTACGACTTTTACCGTGACCGTGGCTGCGCCGGTGGTGCAGGCAGGTGTTGGCACGCAGACCGCGCCCGCTGCCCGCCGCGAATCCGCTGCCACCGCGCTACAAGGCAGGGTGCTGCTGGCCGAAGATATGCCCGACACGCGTGCGCTGGTGGAACGCCATCTCACCCATCTGGGACTGACCGTCTTGCAGGCTGAAAACGGCGAGCAAGCCATTGAAATGACGCTGCGCGAACGCCCGGATGTGGTGCTGATGGATATGGACATGCCCATCATCGGCGGCGTAGAAGCGACGCGTACCTTGCGGATGTGCGGTTTCAGCGCGCCGGTACTGGCGCTGACTGCGCATAAAAGCGAACACGATCGAAACGCTGCGCTGGGTGCGGGTTGTAACGGCGTGATAGAAAAGCCCTTGACGCGGGCGAGTCTGCATATAGCCTTGGCTGCGGCACTGGCACCCCGCGCGACGGCGGCGCTGTCTACTGCCAGCATCACACTCACCACCCCATCCGCTGCGGTGAGACAGGAGCCCCATGACGTTTGAGTCTATTGTTGTAAACGTAGACCGCGATATTGCGGACTTGGTGCCGCTCTTTCTGGAGCAACGCAAAACCGATCTCGAAGCGATGGCAACGGCCATACCGGCGGGTGACTTCGCCGCCTTGCGCAGGATCGGTCACGGCATGGCCGGCTCAGGCAGCAGCTACGGCTTTGATGCGATCAGTGCGCTGGGTGAGCGCGTGATGCTGGCGGCCCGCGCAGGGGACGCCCTCACGTTGCGTGTGCTGCAGGCCGAGCTGACGGATTATCTTGAGCGGGTGGTTGTCAAAATAACGTAACGCGCAAGCGAATCGTGTAACCATTGTGAGCGCCGGGCGTTACTGGCGTTACTGGCGTTGTGGCGCTCCCCGTTTTGCCGAGTCTTCGCTTACCGCCATTGCGGTGGCTGCCCAAAGCCCTATTCTTTATTCTTTATTCTAATCCGCACGCTTGGTGGAGTATTTTGCTGTGCTGAAATCACTTAACTTGTTGATTTTAAAACTATTTATATTTACGCTCGCGAGTGCACTCGTGCTTGCGGTGCAACCCTGCGCGGCGGCGACGAGTGAGGATTACGTTTACCCCGTGGTCAAGGGTGATACCTTGATCGGGTTGACCACGCGGTTATTACGCTCGCCCGCCGACTGGCCGGCAGTGGCGCGTCACAATCGACTGCGCAACCCGAATGTGATCCCACCGGGCCTGCAGTTGCGTGTGCCGATGACCTTGTTGAACAGCGCATTGGTACCGGTCGTGGTTACGCACGTCGAAGGGGACGTTAAGGCTGTAGTGAAGCCTGGCGCAAACGCCACCTTGGTCGCGTTGGGCGCGTCGCTGGCGGAGGGCGCGCAAGTAGTGACTGGCAAAGACGGTTATGTGACGTTGAAGCTGGCGGATGGCTCGACGGTGCGCGTGCAGTCGGGCACACAGGTTGAGGTGGAGCGCATGCGCACCTATCCGGGTGTGGGTGTGCTGGATTCGTTGTTCAAACTGGTGGGTGGGCGCGTGGAATCGCTGGTGCAGAAGTTTCGGCCGGAGGAGCGCAAAGAAACCCGGCATGGTGTGACTACGCCCGTGGCGAATTTGGCGGTGCGTGGCACCGAGTTTCGCGTCACCATGGATGGGCAGGCGAATGAAACACGCGGTGAAGTGCTGGCCGGTGCTGTGGCGTTTGCCGGCGAGGGTGCCTCGGACAGCAAAAGCGTCAACGCGGGTTTTGGCAGTGTAGTAGACGCACGTAAAAACGTCGCGGAGCCGGTAGCGCTGCTGGCTGCGCCGGATACCGCGCCATTGCCGAAATTACAGGAGCGCACGCTGGTGCGCTTCCGGCTGCCTGAGTTAGCGGGTGCGCGCGCTTACCGTGCGCAGGTGGCGCGTGACGAAAATTTTAACGTGGTGGTGGCGGAAATCCTGTCGCCTTCGCCTGAATTGCGGATAACGGATATGGCCGACGGCGGCTACTTCCTGCGCGTACGCGGGGTCGATGCACGCGGACTGGAAGGACGCGACGCCACCCACGCGTTTACGCTGAAGGCGCGGCCGGAGCCGCCGTCGCTCTCGCTGCCGGCCTCCAGAGGCAAGGTACGCGCCGCCGAGGTGGCGTTCCAGTGGGCTGAAAATACCGAAGCAGCGGCGTATCATTTGCAAGTCGCGCGAGATGCTTCGTTCAACACGCTGGTGCACGAGAATAAAGCGGTCAAAGGCCCACAGGCCGTGGTCGGCAAACTGGCGTTGGGGGAGTATCACTGGCGCATCGCCAGCCTGCGCGGCAACGGCGACCGCGGCCCGTATGGCGATGCGACCCGCTTTACCTTGTTTGCGCCGCCCGCGCAGCCAGATCCGCCCCAAGTGGGAGACGGCGACATCCGCTTTCGTTGGGCGGGCGAGCCGGGGCAGAAATTTGACTTCCAGTTGGCCGCTGACAACCGATTCGCCCAGCCGCTGGTGGCGCGTACGCTGGAGCAGCCCGAAATCGAGGTGTCGCGGCCTGCACCCGGCGTGTATTTCATGCGCTACCGCGCGACCGATCCCGATGGTTTCGTGGGCCCCTACACCGCGCCGCAAACCTTTACGGTGCCGGCACCGCTGCCGTGTTTGCGAGATTCCGCAGGCCGCTGCGTGGCGGCGACCCATGGCATCGTCAGCCCGCTTCAATAGCCCACAGGAAGCCCACAAGAGCCCACCGGAGCGCTGGTTTAAATGGCATTGCTGCGGTGCAACGATAGCCCGAAGTCTCTTTATTTCAAAGGCTTATCGTGATATCCTTCACGGCTAATTTAAATTCGTGGCGAAGGGTAGCAAATCATGTCAGCGGGCAACAAAAACGAGCGTACGTTATCGATTATCAAGCCTGACGCAGTGGCCAAAAACGTCATTGGGCAGATTTACACGCGGTTTGAAAACGCGGGGCTGAAAATCGTTGCCTCGCGCATGACGCAGTTGTCACGTGCGAATGCCGAGGGATTCTATGCCGTACACAAAAGCCGTCCTTTTTTCAAGGACTTGGTGGATTTCATGATTTCCGGCCCGGTGGTGATTCAGGTGCTGGAAGGCGAAAACGCCATCCAGAAAAATCGCGATCTAATGGGGGCCACCGACCCCAAAAAGGCCGAAAAAGGCACCATTCGCTCGGATTTCGCCGACAGTATCGACGCTAACGCGGCGCATGGCTCGGATTCGGCGGAAAATGCAGCGATCGAGATCGCGTATTTTTTTGCCTCGCTCGATCTTTGTCCACGGTAGTTCGTGTAAATCGCTGTCTTCAGGTGTCAAACGGGTGAGCGGGTGATATGTCGGTCAACTTGTTAGGATTGGGACGGCAAGAACTCACCTCGTATTGCGCGACATTGGGTGAAAAACCCTTTCGCGCCAAGCAGTTGCTACATTGGATGCACCAGGCCGGCGTGGCGGATTTCAGCGCCATGACCGACATCTCCAAGGCCTTACGCGAGCGCCTCACCCTAGAGGCCTCGATCGCCGGTCCCACCGTGGTGCGCGACACCGTGGCCGCCGACGGCACTCGCAAATGGCTGCTGGATGTGGGTACCGGCAATGCCGTCGAAACGGTGTTCATTCCCGAGACCTCACGCGGCACGCTGTGCATTTCGTCGCAGGCGGGTTGCGCGCTGGAATGCGCATTCTGCGCTACCGGGCGTCAGGGCTTCAATCGCAACCTGAGTGTGGCAGAAATCATCGGTCAGTTGTGGTGGGCGAATAAATGTCTTGGCGCGTTCGAGGGCTTGAACAAAGGCGATGCGCGCGTGATCAGCAATATCGTGATGATGGGCATGGGTGAGCCGCTGGCGAATTTCGACAACGTGGTGGCGGCCCTGCGCCTGATGCTCGACGACGATGCTTATGGCCTGTCGCGGCGGCGGGTGACGCTGTCTACCTCGGGCTTGGTGCCGGCGCTCGACCGGCTGGCCGATGCGTGCCCGGTAGCGCTGGCGGTGTCGCTGCACGCGCCCAACGACGCCTTGCGTAACGAGCTGGTGCCGATCAACAAAAAATATCCGATACGCGAATTGCTCGCAGCCTGCGTGCGTTACATTGCCAAAGCGCCGCGTGACTTTGTGATGTTCGAGTATGTGTTGCTCGAAGGCGTGAACGACAGCGTGGCGCAGGCGCACGAGTTGGTCGAAACCGTGCGCGGCGTGCCGTGCAAAATCAATCTTATTCCGTTTAATCCGTTTGTCGGTTCGGGCTACACGCGTTCCAAGCCCGATGCGGTAGCGCGGTTTCGCGATGTATTGCTGCGCGCGGGCTTGGTGGCGACGACGCGCAAAACACGTGGCGACGATATCGCCGCGGCCTGCGGACAATTGGCCGGGCAAGTGGCAGACAAGACGCGGCGTGTGCAGCGCCGTAACGAACGTGAGGCTGCGCGTGAAATGGATGGCTTGGGTGGCTTGGCGAGCGCTGAGGTAGTCGCATGAGATTACTCTATCTAATTGTTTTTTCAGGGATTTTTTTATTTTCAGGTTGCGGCATCGCACCCACGGTGACTACCGGCGACCGCACGCAATCGACCACGTCTGACACCGACGACGACGCCCGTGGACGCGCCCGCATTCACACAGAACTCGCGGTGAGTTATCTGGAAATCCGCAATCTCGGCGTGGCGCTCGAAGAAGCCGGCATCGCGCAACGTGCTGACCCGACATACGTACCGGCATTCAACGTGGCGGCCTTGATCTACATTGAGCTCAAAGATGATCGCATGGCCGAAGAAAATTTTCGCCAGGCGCTGCGTATCAATGCTAACGATTCCGACGCCAACAACAACTACGGCACGTTTTTGTGCGACCGCAAGCGCGAGTCCGACGGCATTCGGTATTTTTTGCTGACGATTCGTGATCCCTTGTATCAATTTCCCGACCGCTCGTACGTGAATGCCGGGGTGTGCGCGCGGCGTCGCGGCGACAGCGCAGACGCGGAGAGTTATTTTCGCAGCGCGCTGAAGCTGCAGCGGAATCAGTTGCAGGCGGTGTATCAGTTGGCTGAGTTGGCCTACGAGCGCAAGAGCTACGCCGAGGCGCGTCCGCTACTCGCGCAGTTGATACCGGTATCTGCGGGCAGTCCCGAAGTTTTGTGGTTAATGATACGCACCGAGAAGCAGTTGGGTGATAGCAATTCGGTGGACAGCCTTTCGCATCAGTTGCGCACTAATTTTCCGGCGTCTAAAGAAGCGGCTTTGCTGGCGGCAGGGCGTTTTGAGTAACGGGCATGGATCCCACGGCTGACGGCGCAGTTCCTGTGTTACCGGTGGCGTCTGGCGCAGCGGCCGGTCACGGCGAACGTACGCCCGGCGCGATTCTGGCTGCCGCCCGCGCAGCCCAAGGCCTGTCGATAGAAGACATTTCACGGCAGCTTAAACTCTCGGCGGCGCAGATCAAGGCCATTGAAGCGGACGATCACGACAAGCTGCCAGGGCCGGTGTTTGCGCGGGGTTTTATTCGCAGCTACGCACGCTTGCTTAAGCTGGACGATACGCGGCTGCTGCCGCCCAAATCCGTGCCGGCACCTGCACCCGAGTTGCCGCCGGTAGCGCCACGCTTGACGGTGTCGGCTTCCGCCACACCGGTGAAGGCTACCCCCGCGCCAGTGGCTGAACCACGCTACGTGCCGTCGATCGTTGCCGTCGACGTGCATATGATGCAGGACATGCCGCGTGAGGCCATTGAGCCCAATCGCTGGCGGCGTATGCCGGCGGTGCTGGCGGGTATTGTGGCGCTACTGTTGGCCTTGGCGTATTACGAATTTGTATTGAACGCGCCAGCGGTGCCCGCCGTGGTGCCGGAGGCGTCCGCGCCTGCCTTCGGCGCGCCGGGCGCATCACCGAGTATGGTGCCGGTACCGCCAGCAACGCCGGCAACGCCAACGATGGCGGCAGCAATTGAACCCGCCAAAGCCGAAGCGCCGGTCGACACCCGTATCGAAGCGCCGATAGAGCCGTTGAAATTGAAGAAAAGCGGTGATCCGGTGAGCGACGCCACTGGCGGATTACACTTTGTGTTCAACGGCGAGTCTTGGGTTGAGGTGCGTGATATCGATGGCCAGGTGATTTTTTCCCGCACCAATGCCGCCGGTACAGAACGGCGGGTGCAGGGCAAACCGCCGTTTAGCGTGGTGGTGGGCGGTGCGGCGAATGTGCAGTTGCGCTACAACGGCAAGCCGATTGAACTCGCGGCCTACGTGCGCGACGATGTGGCGCGCTTGCAGGTGGATTAAGCGTCTGCATCAGGTATATTTATAAGTAGTTGATTTTAAAATGTTTTTTTACGTTGGTTCCCGGTGCAAGTGTGAATGAATGGCGAATGAGTGGCGAATGAACTGTCTCCCTAACTACGGCCCCACCTCGCGTCGCGCCAGCGCAGGCGTGCGTGTGGGCCATGTCGCTATCGGCGGCGTTGCGCCCATCGTGGTGCAGTCGATGACCAACACCGATACCGCCGATATCGCTGGTACGGTCGCGCAAGTGGCGGCGCTGGCGCGCGCCGGTTCGGAAATTGTGCGCGTGACGGTCAACACGTCTGAGGCCGCTGCCGCCGTGCCGCACATCCGCGACAACTTGATGGCGATGGGCGTCAACGTGCCGCTGGTCGGTGATTTTCATTTTAATGGCCACCGTTTATTGACGCAGCATCCGGCGTGCGCCGAGTCGCTGGCCAAGTTACGCATTAACCCCGGCAATGTCGGGCGCGGCTCCAAGCGCGACGAGCAATTCGCCACGATGATTGAGTTTGCTTGCCGTTACGATAAGCCGGTGCGCATCGGCGTCAACTGGGGCAGCCTCGATCCTGAGTTGATCGCGCGCATGATGGATGACAACGCGAAGCAGCCGCAACCCGAAGATGCAGCGGTAATTACGCGCCGCGCGCTGGTGAGTTCTGCACTCGACAGTGCCGCGCTGGCCGAGAAGCTGGGCCTCGCGCACAACAAGATCGTGCTGTCGTGCAAGGTGAGCGGCGTGCAGGATTTGATCGCGGTGTATCGTGACCTTGCGGCGCGGTGCGATTACGCGCTGCATCTGGGTTTAACTGAAGCCGGCATGGGATCCAAAGGTATCGTGGCCTCCACCGCAGCGATGGGCGTGCTGCTGCAAGAAGGCATCGGCGACACGATACGTGTGTCATTGACACCCGAACCCGGCGGCGACCGCACGCGCGAAGTCATTGTGTCGCAAGAGATTTTGCAAACCATGGGCATGCGTTCGTTCACGCCGATGGTGATTGCCTGCCCCGGCTGCGGGCGCACCACCAGCACGTTTTTTCAGGAACTCGCCGACCGCATTCAACGTTATTTGCGTGAGCAAATGCCGCATTGGCGCGGCAAACATCCCGGCGTGGAAACCATGAACGTGGCAGTGATGGGTTGCGTGGTCAACGGCCCCGGCGAAAGCAAGCACGCCAACATCGGCATCAGCTTGCCGGGCTCAGGTGAAAATCCGGTAGCGCCGGTGTTTGTGGATGGCGTCAAAACCGTAACGCTGAAGGGCGACAAAATCGCTGAAGAATTCCAGGGCATCGTCGAGCAGTACGTGCGCGACAAGTATCCCGCCCAATCCGCCGCCGTCGCAGAAACCGTATGAGCGATCAACTACGCGCCATACGCGGCATGAACGACATGCTGCCGGACGAGGCTTATCTGTGGCAGTACCTTGAAGATAACGTGCGCGAGGTATTCCACCAGTACGGCTATCGCAATATACGCACGCCGATTGTCGAATACACCAGCCTCTTTGTGCGCGGCGTGGGCGAAGTTACCGACATCGTCGAAAAGGAAATGTATTCCTTCGAAGACTCGATGAATGGCGACAAGCTGTCGCTACGGCCCGAAGGCACTGCGCCCACCGTGCGCGCGGCCTTGCAGCACAATCTTTTGTATAACGGCCCGCAGCGCTTGTGGTACAGCGGCCCGCTGTTTCGTCATGAGCGTCCGCAAAAAGGGCGCTATCGCCAGTATCATACGTTTGGTGTCGAAGCGCTGGGGTTTCCCGGCCCGGATATCGACATCGAAATGCTCTTGCTCGCACGCCGCTTGTGGCAACGCTTGGGCATCGACAACGTTGAACTGCAAATCAATACTATCGGCAGCAACGACGAACGGCGCGCGTTTCGCGGCAAGTTGATCGAGTACTTTGAGCAGCATCGTGATGTGCTCGACGAAGACGCGCAACGGCGCTTGTTGACCAATCCGCTGCGCATTCTGGATTCCAAAAATCCCGCCATGCAGGCCGTGATTGAAGCCGCACCCAAGCTGATGGATCACCTGGGCGATGCGTCACGCGCGAATTTTGACGCGGTGCTGGCCGGGTTGCAGGCGGCGAATATTCCGTATGCGGTGAATCCGCGTTTGGTGCGGGGGCTCGACTACTACAACCTCACGGTGTTTGAGTGGGTGAGCGGCGCCTTGGGTGCCCAAAGCGCCGTGTGTTCGGGCGGGCGTTACGATGGCTTGTTTGAGCAATTGGGTGGCAAGACCACGCCGGGTTGCGGCTTCGGCATTGGTGTGGAGCGCTTGCTCTTGCTGCTTGAGGATAAAGCGGCGTCGTTACCCAAACTGGAACCGGATGTGTGGTTGGTGCATCAGGGCGCAGCCGCGGACAAAATTGCGCCTGCGGTTGCGGAACAATTGCGCGACGCCGGACTCCATGTGGTGCTGCATTGCGGCGGCGGCGGCTTCAAAGCGCAGATGAAAAAGGCGGATGCCAGCGGCGCGCGATTCGCGGTTATCATCGGTGACGACGAGGCCGCCGCTGGCCAACTGACCGTCAAGCCGCTGCGGCAAGCGCAGGAACAAACCACGGTGGCGCTGGACGCAGCCATCACCTTAGTAAAAAACGGAATTTAATCAATGGCTTACGATTTAGAAGAACAAGAACAGATAGCGGTACTCAAGGACTGGTGGCGCAAGTACGGCAACTGGGTGAGTTCGGTGGTGCTGGCGGTGGTGGTGATCGTGGCCGGTACCCAAGCGTGGCGTTATTACCGTAATCAGCAATCGTCGTCGGCCGCCACGCTGTACAGCCAATTGGATATTGCCGAGAAAGCCAACGAAGCCAAAAAAGTGCAGGATATCGCTGCCACCTTGGTCAGCAGTCACGCCGGTACGGCGTATGCCGGTATGGCCGCGCTGCGCGCCGCGAAATCGTTTGTAGTCAGTAACGATTTGGCGAACGCCCGCCAGCGCTTGCAATGGGTGGTTGAAAACGGCTCGGATGACGAGATGCGCGATATCGCCCGGCTGCGTCTGGCTGGCGTATTGCTCGACGAAAAGAAATACGACGAAGCGCTCAAATTAATGGATGCCAAGCACGTTGCGGCATTTGACGGCCTGTATGCGGACATGCGCGGCGACGTGCTGGGGGCGCAGGGCAAACGTCCGGAAGCGCGCGCGGCTTATCAGACATCGCTGGAAAAACTGGAACCGCGCAGCTCCTATCGGCAACTGGTGCAGATCAAGCTGGATGCCATGGGTGAAGTGAAAGTCGCCGAAGCCAAGCCTGCGGCAGTCGAAGCCGCGCCGGCGAAAAAATGAAACGAGTCGCTATCGCGGCGCTACCGGTGGCCTTGTTGGTTACGGCAGGCTTGCTTGCGGGCTGCGACACGATCAAGACGACCTACAACAGTTGGTTTGGCGCGCCGGCGCCTTCGGTCAAGCCAGCCGAGTTGCCGGTGTTTAAATCGCTGGTAAATTTGAGCGTGGCTTGGCAGGGCGTGGTGGGGCCGGCGGATAAATCCGTGCTCTTCCCCTTGGTCAACGGCAACACGGTATGGACGGCAGCGGGCAACGGACAAGTCGCTGGTTTCAACGCGGGAACTGGCGCGAGCGTGGGGCGCTTCAGCGCTGGCCAGCCGATATCGGCGGGCATCGCGGCGAGTGCGACAGCGGTGGCCGTGGGCACGCCTCGCGGTGAGCTGCTGGCGTTTGACCTTGCCGGCAAATCGCTGTGGAAAACGCAGGTGCCGGGCGAATTGCTGGCGCCGCCCGTGATTGAAGGCGACTTGGTCATTGCGCGCGTCGGCGACGGCGCGGTGCATGCTTACGATATGGCCAGCGGCAAGCGGCGCTGGGTGTTTCAGCGTTCGGCACCGGCGCTGTCGGTGCGCAGCAATGCGGGCATCGTGGTCAAATCCGGCTCAGTGTATGCGGGTTTTCCGGGCGGGCGTCTGGTGGCGATGACGGCAGCGGCAGGCAACGTGCAGTGGGACAGCGTGGTGGCGCTGCCGAAGGGTACGACAGAACTTGAACGCGTAGCGGATGTCACCAGCCCACCGGTGGTGGATGACGGTCGCGCTTGTGCTGCGGCCTATCAGGGGCGCACCGTGTGTTTTGACGCCACACGCGGCGCCGCGATTTGGTCACGCGATATTTCCAGTTTCAGCGGGCTCGGTGCCGATTTTCGTAGTATCTATGTGACTGACGACAAAAATGCGGTGATTGCGCTCGATAAAACCTCCGGCGGCAGCCTGTGGCGGCAGGACAAACTCGCGGGGCGCGCGCTGACCCGTCCGCTGGCGCAGGGGCGCTACGTCATCGTGGGCGACTATCAAGGTTTCGTGCATGTGTTGTCGCGCGACGACGGCTCGTTTGTCGGGCGCATTGCCACCGATGGCAGCGCCATTGCCGCCGCGCCGGTGACGCTCGATTTATCGAGCTTTCTAGTGCAGACGCGCAACGGCGGCGTGTTCGCGATTCGCGCCGAATAAGCCGAACCTGCGTTGAAACCCACTATCGTCATTGTTGGCCGTCCCAACGTCGGCAAATCAACGCTATTCAATCGCCTGACGCGCACGCGTGATGCCATTGTCGCCGACGTGCCGGGGCTCACGCGCGACCGGCATTACGGCGAAGGCCGCGTCGGTTTAAAACCCTATCTGGTGGTCGATACCGGTGGTCTGGAGCCGACCGACGCCGAGGGCGTTTACCGCGAAATGGCGCGCCAGACGCGGCAGGCGGTGGACGAGGCCGACAGCGTATTGTTTGTGGTGGATGGCCGTAACGGCGTCGCGCCGCAGGATATCGCCATCGCCGCCGAGTTGCGCAAGCGTGGACGGCGCATCTGGCTGGTCGTCAACAAATCCGAAGGCCGCGCCCATGGCGCGGCCACGGCGGAGTTTCACGAACTGGGCTTGGGCGACCCGTTGCCGATCTCGGCGGCGCATGGCGAATACGTCGCCGATTTAATGGACATCGTACTGGCGGATTATCCGCATGCCGCCAAGGATGACGACGACGATGAAAAAGTCCCGCGCATCGCCATTGTGGGCCGTCCCAACGTTGGCAAATCCACGCTGGTCAACGCCATACTCGGCGAGCAGCGCGTGGTGGTGTTCGACGAGCCGGGCACCACACGCGACTCGGTCTATATTGATTTCGAACGCGAGGGTAAACGCTATACGCTGATCGACACGGCCGGTGTGCGGCGCAAGGGCCGCGTGGTAGAGGCTATCGAAAAATTCAGTGTAATCAAGACGTTACAATCAATTTCAGACGCTAACGTGGTGGTGCTGGTGCTCGATGCGCAGCAGGAAATCTCGGATCAGGACGCGCACATTGCCGGATTTATTCTCGAGGCCGGGCGCGCGCTGGTGGTGGCAGTGAACAAATGGGATGGCTTGCCCGAATACGAGCGCGACCAGATCAAGGTACATTTGCTACGCAAGCTGGATTTTTTGAGTTTTGCGCGACTGCATTTTATTTCGGCGCTGAAGGGGCAGGGCGTCGGCGCAGTGTTGAAATCCGTTGATGCCGCTTTCGCAGCAGCGATGGCCAAGTTGTCGACGCCGCGTCTGTCGCGCGCGTTGGTCGCGGCGGTGGCGCGCCAGCAGCCGCCCCGTGTGGGCATGAACCGTCCCAAGCTGCGTTACGCGCATCAGGGCGGCTCGAACCCGCCGCGCATTGTCATCCACGGTAACGCGCTCGACAAAGTGCCCGACAGCTACCGACGCTTTCTGGAACATTTTTTCCGCGACATGTTCAAGCTGCAGGGCACGCCGCTCAAGGTCGAGTTCAAGTCGGCAGAAAATCCGTTTGAGCGCAAACGGCGACCTAGCGCCAACTGGCAAGGCGGCGGGCTGAATGACAAGTCGAAAAAGAGCAAGGCGAAAGCTTAGATCCGATGTGGATGACGCAAAACAACGCAAAACAAAAAAGGCAGCTTGCGCTGCCTTTTTTGTTTTAGTGAAGCAGTGGCTTAGTCGCGGTCGCCGCCCACGATGCCCAGAATTTGCAGCAGGCTGGTGAAGATGTTGTAGATCGACACATACAGCGTCAATGTGGCGGAGATGTAATTGGTTTCGCCGCCGCGCACGATGTCGTTGATTTGCCACAGAATAATCGCTGACGACAGCACAATAAACACGCCGCACAGCGCCAGACTCAACGCGGGCATTTGCAGGAAGATGTTGGCGACCACAGCCAGCATCGCTACCACCACACCCACGAGGATAAATTTATTCAGGAAGCTGAAATCGCGCTTGACGTTCGACGCGATGCCCGACAGCACGAAAAACACACCTGCCGTACCGCCTGCAGCAACCATCACCAGTTGCGCGCCGTTGCTCAGGCCCATGGTCCGTTGCAGTAGCGGCGCCATCAACAGCCCCATGAAGAAGGTGAAGCCCAGCAGCAAATAAAGACCGACGCTGGAGTTTTTGTTTTTCTCGATCACGTAGATCCAGCCGTAGAAAATGGCTAGCACGGCGATGGTTGCGATGATCGGCCCCACGCTGCGCATTAGCCCGGCGACGTTAAATACACTGGTGCCGATGGCAGCGCCGATGATCGTGGGAATCAGCGAAACCGCGAGCAGCATATAAGTGCTGCGCAGCACTTTGTTTTGCTGAACGGCAACTTCAGTATTACCCGTAAAGACCGCTTGTTGATTTTGCGTGTCAGGTTGCATAAGTGTTCCTCGGTGGTTAATTTATCGTGATGTCGTTGAAAACCCGTTTTTACTTACACGCATAAGACTACAGAAACTGGTGAAAAGTTGCAATTCTGTTTGCAGGTCAGGCGCGGGTTGGCGTAACGCAAGCAATTGATAATACATGGTATTATCGCGCGCCCTAAAGCGGCAGAAGCGCTTAGCATCGCCAAAACCGGCGACGGTGGTGGTTAAGTACGGAGAGTTGGCAGAGCGGTTGAATGCACCGGTCTTGAAAACCGGCAGGGTCGCAAGATCCTCGTGAGTTCGAATCTCACACTCTCCGCCAAGAATTAGCTATAAGTTATTGATTATTAAATCATTGTAACTGTTCAGCGTCGCTAACCCCACAAATTACCCCACCGATTTAGGGAGTCCGCACACGCAAGCGTGATAAGTGGCCCTGCATCGGGCAGCAGTAGCGTATCGCCCAGGGACGGCATCGCACTTGTCTACCGCCATTGCGATGGCGGAGTAGATGCTGTCGCCCGTGACCAAGGCGTTTCAAGAGACGGGGCGGGCGTGGTAACAGCGGCGAGCGTTATACGGCCACAGTGGATGCACGGCTGAAAAATGCCGACGCGTTTAGCGGCGCGGCGTTGAGGGTATCGATGGGGGTATACTTAAGCGCATGTCCTGACATTAGTGTTGTGCATCAAATAGTTACGACGCCAAATGTGATTCAGGTTCTGTTTTGCAACGCCCAAAAGGGTAAACAAAGAGTCAACAAAGGGGCAACGATGGCGGCTGCCGCCCAAACTTTGATGGAGTACAGGGTGCTACGTGACCACGGGCGCAGTGCGCTGCGTCTGGGTGTGCGCCTCAGTAGACTGACTCTACTGGCCGCGTCGACTGTCAGCCAGGCACAGACGAGCGCTCAGCCTGCGGCCAACTATCCCGCTAAGCCGGTGCGCGTTATCGTGCCGTTTCCGCCCGGTGCCGGCGTTGATATTGTGACGCGTATCGTTGCGCCGCGATTAAGTGAGTCGCTGGGGCAATCGTTTGTGGTGGATAACCGTGCCGGCGCGGGCGGCATTATCGGCACGGAGTTGGCGGCTAGAGCGCCTGCCGATGGATATCACTTGTACATGGGCGGTTCTTCGCTCACGATTGCGCCGCTCATGAGCAAGGTCGCCTATCAGGTTCGCGATTTCGCTCCCATTTCACGCATTGCCTCAGTGCCGTTCATTTTGGTGGTGCATCCCGTCATGCCGGTGAAAACGGTGGCCGATCTTGTCGCTCTAGCACGTGCCAAACCCGGCACCATTAACTATGCCTCGACCGGCACCGGCACCAGCCCGCATTTGACGACAGAGCTCTTCCGGCAGGCCGCTAAAATTACCATCACCCACGTGCCGTATAAAGGCAGTGCGCCCGCGATCACCGATTTGCTGGGCGGGCATATCGACCTATTTTTTTGCAATATGTTGTCGGCAACGCCACATGTCAACAGTGGGCGGCTACGTGCGCTGGCGGTGAGCAGCTCGCAGCGCTCACCGGCGACGCCGCAAGTGCCGACGGTCGCGGAGTCGGGTTATGCGAACTTCGAAACGACGACATGGTTCGGCATCATGGCACCGGCTACCGTGCCCGAAGGCGTGGTGACGAAACTGCAAGCCGAAGTCGCCAAGACGTTGCGCCGTGCTGACGTTCAAGAGCAGTTGGTTAGCCAAGGTGCTACTGCAACGCTCGACAGAAATCGCGATGAGTTTGCCGATTACCTTAAAGCGGAAATCGACAAGTGGGCGAAAGTCGTTAACACGCTGGGCATCAAGTCACCGTAACGCTATCAACCGCGCTGGCCCGCATCGCGCGAACATTCCAATAAACCATAGGGAAAGCACATGTCATTCGGACAAACATTGGCGGACTACGTCAAGAGCGTGAGCTTGGACAATGTGCCGCAGCGCGATATTGATGTCGCCAAGCTGGCGATTCTGGATCAGATCGGCGTCGCACTGGCTGGCGTGGGTGAAGACCCCGGCGTCAAGGTGCAGGCCATGGTCGACCGCTGTAGCGCCAATGAAGCCAGCGTGCTCGGCACGCCACGCAAGACGTCCACCTGGCTCGCGGCGCTGGTCAACGGCACGCTGGGGCACACACTAGATTTTGATGACTGCTCAAGCTTTGGTCACCCCAGCGTCGTGCTGGTGCCTGCGATGCTGGCCACCGGTGAAACGCAAAATCGCAGCGGGCGCGCGCTGCTTGAGGCTTACATTGCGGGCTACGAAATCGGCGAAGCGCTGTCGCGAATTGTCCCCCGGCGTGCCGACCAGTTTCACGGCTTGCACAGCACGGCCATGTTCGGGCCGCTCACCTCGGCCACGGTGTCGGGCCGGCTGCTCAACCTCAACACCTCGCAGCAGCGGCACGCGTGGGGCATTGCGGCTTCGCAGTCGGGCGGGCTGACGGGTAACTTCGGCACGCATACCAAGCCGCTGCACGGTGGCGTGGCGTCGCAGGCCGGGGTGATGGCGGTGGAGCTCGCTGCCAGCGGATTTGAATCCAACCCCGATGCCATTGACGCGCCGCTGGGCTACATTTACAGCGTGGTTGCTGCGGGCCGCATGGAGGGTGTAGACACCGCCAAGGCCACAGCAGAGTTGGGGCAATGGCACATCGCCGATACGTGGCGGCTGAAAAAATATCCGTGTGGTTACATCGCGCAAGGCGCCATTGACGCGGCGCTGCGCTTTCGCGAGCAGACTGGCCTGACGCTCGCCGATATCACTGCGGTGGAAATACGCGTGCCGCACTTGCAGCCGTACTTCCGCGTGCGGCCTGCGGGCGAGTTTTCCGGCAAGTTCGGCTATGAGTATCCGGTTGCCTGCGCGATTCTGGACGGCGAAGTCGTCAAGAAAACGTTTTCGGATACCGCGTTTAACCGGCCCATACTGAAGACCCACTTGTCCAAATTCAAGACGCTTGAAGATCCGGCATCCGCGAACCACGGCCCGCTCGGCGTGCTGGTCATCGAGGCCAAAGGCAAAACCACGCTGCAACCCATTGAAATTCCCTTGGGCGACGCCAAACGGCCGGTGCCGCCTTCGCAAGTCGTGGCGAAATACGTGCGTAACGCCGAAGCCGTGGTGGGCACCAAGGCCGCCCAACAAACGGCGCAAATGCTGATGGAGATTGAAACACTGGCGAGCATTCAGCCGGTGCTGGAGTTGCTGACGAAGCGGGCGTAGTGGTCCGCGGTTCGGCTACGGTCTTACCCTACCCTACGCTACCATCACCGTACCACTCCCCACGCCACGCAAGCCCCCATCCTGCCCGTGTACGGTGATTTCCACGGCATGGCTTTGCGCCGTGCGGCTGGCGACTCTGCCGCGCAGCGTGATCTCGTCGCCGGCACGCACCGGGCGTATGCCTTTGTATTCCACCCGGGCGCCGGGCCGTAGCAGCGCGGCGGGGCCGTAGCCTTTTTCTAGCACTTCGGTGCAGAACGCCATGCTGGCCGGGCCGGAATTGGCTGTGCCGCCAAACAGTGAGCGGCTGGCGAAATCCGCGTGCAGGTGCAGGCTCGCGCCGATACGGGGCCGCACCCGCGTGAGCTCGGCGTAAAGGTCGATCGCTTCTTGGGTTTCGTGTTTGATCACCGGCGGCAACGCATCGGCGGCATCGATGGGCGGCAGCGGCTCGGGCGCGATGGTGGTGCGCGAATTGCTGTTCACGCCGGGGCCGTCGGGCCAGATCGTCGTGTAAGCGTAGTCGAACAAAGCGTCTTGGGTCGCGTTTTTGCCTTCGACGCGCCACTGCGCGAAGCGCTTGCCGCGGCGCTCGATTTTGTCTTCAAGAAAAACGCGCGAGGTCACCGTGTCGCCGAGAAAAACCGGCCGGTAGAAGCGCAGTTCACACTTGGCATAGGGTGTTTGATACTCGCCTTTTTCTTCAGGCGCAGCGTAGCCTTTGACGTGCATGACTTCATTGCGGCGCAGCGGCGCAGCCTTGAACGCAAAAGACGGCGGCGCAACAATGCGCCCGAACGGCCCGGCTTTGGCTGCATCGGCATCGAGGTACAGCGGATTCCAGTTGCGCACCGCGTCACAGTACTGCGCAATGCTTTGGGCTGTGACGGTGTAGCTGAACAGCGGCGCTTCGTCGCCGATATCGGCGACGTTCCAGTGATAGGTGGGCAGCGCGAGCACCCGCTCAATGTCCCTAGCGTGGGCAGCTTCGGCAGTGGTCGTGGTCGTGTTCATGGAGTTTATCTCTGCAAATAATTGTTTAAAATCAATTAGTTATGATTGTTTCACCAAACTGCGGATTCGCTGATGACGGATCCCAATAACCGGTGTGCTCAGCGCACCAACGTATTCAACTGAATAATCGGCAGCAGCACGGCCAGCACAATCAGTAACACCATCACGCCCATCGCGAGTATCAACGCGGGCTCTAGCAGACTCACCAGCCACAGGGTGCGGCGTTCGACACTGGCGGCAAGACGCGCGGCGGCGCGCTCGGCCATGTCGGCGAGCTGGCCAGTTTGTTCGCCGAGCGCAATGAAGGTAATCAGCGACGGCGGAAAGCGTCCACCTTCGGCCAAGGTGTGTGCGACGCCGCCGCCTTCGCGCACACCGCTTTGCGCGCGCTCGGCATCATGGCGCATGGCCTGATTGCCGAGCGTCTGCGCGGCGGCTTGCAGTGCTTTGAGAATCGGCACGCCTGCACCGGCGAGTGCACCCAACGTGGCACCGAAGCGTGCGGCATTGGTGTCGCGCACCAGTGGGCCGATCACCGGCACGCCGATCAGCCATAGATCAAAGCCGCGCCGCAGTAGCGGCTGGCGCAAGGCGAGGCGGCCGAACCACGCGGCGGCGAGCGCGACAACCGCCAGCGGTAGCCACCAAGCGCGCAGAAAATGGCTGACCGCCAACGTGACGGTCGTGAGCGGCGGCAGTTGTTGCCGCGCACCGGCGAACACGCCCACCACTTGCGGCACCACAAAGGTAAGTAGCGCGCCGACGACGATCATCGCCACCACCACCACGATGGCCGGATATATGCAGGCCTGCGTGAGCTTGGTGCGCAGCGCTTGCGCGGCCTCCTGCCATTGCGCCAGGCGTTGCAGCACGGTGGCCATGCCGCCGGAGGCTTCGCCGGCGGCAATCATGGCGCGATAGGTTTCGGAAAAATCTTGCGGAAACGCGGCCAGTGTTGCCGCCAGACTTTGCCCGCTCGCCACGCCGCTGCGGATGGCTTCTAGCAGGGTTCTTATTTTGGCGCTTTCAGCCTCGGCAGATTGGCTCGCCAGCGCCCGTTCCAGCGGCAAGCCTGCTGCCATCAGGCTGGCTAATTGTCTTGTAAAATCAACTAGTTGCGTTTGACTGAGCTGACGCGTGGTGGCTACTTGTGCGGGCGCTGCGGCGACCGACTCAAGGGTGAGGGCAATGAGGCCTGATGCGCGCAACTGCGTGCGCGCGGTGCGCTCGCTTTCGGCATCGATCTGGCCGGATTTTTCGCTGCCTGCTGCGTCGACGGCGGTATAACGAAAGGCGCTCATGAGCCCAGGACGGCGTGCACCGCGCTATTCACGGCGCTATTCACTGCGCGTGGCAAAGGCCAGTTCCTCGGCCGAGGTGATGCCGCTAGGCAGCAGCCGTTGCCCGTCGCGTTGCAGCGAACGCATGCCCAGCGCTTCAGCGCGGCTGCGCAGTTGCGCCTCGGCGTCGCGCTGGTGGATGGCCGCGCGGCAGGCGGCATCGACTTCCAGCAACTCAAACACGCCGGTGCGTCCGGCAAAGCCCGTCAGGCCGCAGGTCTCGCAGCCTGCGGCTTGCCACGTGCCGTCGCGGTGCTGTGTTTTGCATTGCGCGCACAGGCAGCGTACCAGTCGTTGCGCCAGTACGCCGCGCAGAGATGAGGCCAGCAAAAACGGTTCGATGCCCATGTCCATCAAACGCGTGACGGCGGCGGGCGCGTCGTTGGTATGCAGCGTCGCCAGCACCAAGTGCCCGGTGAGCGACGCCTGAATTGCGATTTGCGCGGTTTCAACGTCGCGGATTTCGCCGATCATCACCACGTCAGGGTCTTGCCGCAGAATCGAACGCAGCGCCCGTGCGAACGTGAGGTCTATGCGCGGATTGACTTGCGTCTGGCCGATGCCGGGCAGTTCGTATTCCACTGGGTCTTCGACGGTGAGCACGTTGAGCTTGGCGGTATCCACTTCTTGTAGCGCGGCGTAGAGCGTGGTGGTCTTGCCCGAACCGGTGGGGCCGGTCACCAGCACAATGCCGTTGGGCGTGGTGACAAGGCGGCGAAAGGTCGCCAGCGTATCGTCAGCCATACCCAGCGCTTTCATGCCGAGGCGCGCCTGACCTTTGTCGAGCAGGCGCAGCACCACGCGCTCGCCCCAGGCGCAGGGGATGGTAGAGACGCGCACGTCCAACCCGCGTCCCCCCAGGCGCAGGCCGATGCGCCCGTCTTGCGGCAAACGCTTTTCAGCGATATCCAGATCGGCGAGAATTTTGACGCGCGACACCAGCGCCGCGTGCAGGCCCTTGTGCGGACGCACCACATCGCGCAGCGTACCATCGACACGAAAGCGCACCGCCGAGGTATCGGCGTAAGGTTCAATGTGAATGTCAGATGCGCCGTCGCGCGCGGCCTGCGTAATCAGCGCGTTGAGCATGCGGATGATGGGCGCATCGTGTGTGCCGTCGAGCAAATCGGCCACCTGCGGCAAGCCCTGCATCAGGCGCTGTAAATCGGCTTCGCCTTCGACCTCGGTCACCACGGCGGCGGCGGTGTTCGCGCCTTGTGAAAATTGCAGCGTCAATTCGCGTTCTACCGCGTCGGCGGACACGCGCTTCATGCCGGCAATGGGGTGATAGCGCGCGATTTCGGCGATGGCTGCTGTGCCTGTTTGCGGCGACAACAGCAGTTGCAAGCCCGCCGTGCCAGCGGTGGCAGCAATGCCGTGTTGACGGCAAAACGGGAGCGGCAGCGCCATCGCGATCCTCGACGCGCGCTACCGTGCGGGAGCGGCGGGGGCCGGTTCCGCGCGCGGCGTCGCGGGAAACAGCGGCTGCCCCGGCGCAGCGGGTGTTTCCGGCAGCATCACACCACCGCGCGGACGCCCGTCCAAGCGGCCATCGGGAGACGTTTGCATCTCGCGAATGGTGCGATAGCGGTCTTGCGTGATGCTGTCGGCGGCTTCTGCCGTGCGCAGCACCACTGGGCGCAGGAACACCATCAGATTGGTTTTTTGCCGCCGCCGGGTGTCGTAACGAAACAATTGCCCGATACCGGGCAAGCTACCTAAGCCGGGCACTTTTTCCTCGGTGGCGTTGGCGCTGTCTTGCAACAGGCCGCCCAGCGCAATGGTTTGCCCGTCTTCCACCAGTACGGTGGATTCAATCGAACGCTTGTTGGTGGTGGGGCCGGTGGTGGACGCGCCGTCCGCCACACTGGAGCTTTCCTGAAACACGGTGAGCTTGATGGTGCCAGCCTCGGAAATCTGCGGTTTGACCCGCAACGTGAGGCCCACGTCGCGGCGCTCAATGGTTTGAAACGGCGTCACCGATGCGGCGTTGCCGGTCTGTGCATATTGGCCGGTGAGGAAAGGCACGTTTTGGCCGATGACAATGCGCGCTTCTTCGTTGTCAAGCGTGAGCAAATTGGGCGTGGATAAAATATTCGCGCCGCCCGATTGCTCGAAAAACCGCGCCAGCGCGCCCAGTGAAAACGCACCGCCGAAGCGATGAATCGCACCGAGATTCAGGCCGGTGCCGGGCAATGTGGCGGTCGAGGTGGTGCCCGTCGTTCCCGTGGCACCATTGACGACGCTATTGATGCCCGCTGCCAAGCCCAGAATATTGTTACCACCGGTGCTGAAATTCGTACCGCTCACACCGGTTACCGCGCCGCGCTGGCCCAGCAGCGCCTGCCACTGCACGCCGAGTTCTTCCGCGCGGTCGGCGTTGACTTCCACAATCAACGATTCCACGTACACCTGCGCGCGGCGCGCATCCAGCTTGTCGATGACCAGTCGCAACTGGCGATACACCGGTTCTGGCGCAAAAATCAGCAACGCGTTGGTGGAGGCGTCGGCCTGAATGCTGATGCCGCTGGCGTTAGACGGCGCGCCAGACAACGCTGATCCGCTGCTGGCTGTTGCACCGGCAGTGGGCGAACGCAAGGGCGCGGTACCGCCCACGGTCGTAGAGGCTGCGAGATTCGATGTCTGCGGCAGATCAGAGCCGCCGCCGTAGGCCGAGCGCAACGTTTGCGCGAGTTTGGTGGCGTCCGCGTTTTTAAGATACACCACATGAATGTTGCCGCTGCCGGCCGTGGGTTGATCGAGCTTGGCGATTAAGTCGCGCACGGCCGACAGGCGCGTGCCGCCGGAGGCACGCACAATCAGGCTGTTGGAGCGCGGCTCCACGGCAATACTCAAACCGCCATTGCTGCTGCCGGTGTTGGGTGGCGTGCCCGTGGGCGATCCGGCCGCAGCAGGTGCATCCAGCAAGCGCTGCAACAGGCCAGCCATTTCGGCAGCAGCCGCGTGTTTGAGCGGAATGATTTCGAGTTCGCTCGCCTGCGGCGCGTCGAGCACCGCAATCAGGCGACTGATGCGACGCACGTTTTCGGCGTAGTCGGTTACCACCAGTGAATTGGTGCCCGGTGTCACCGTGACGACATTATTCGGCGCCACCAGCGGACGCACCACATTCAGCAGATTGGCAGCTTGTTCGTGCTGCAGGCGAAACACCTGCGTGATGATTTGATCTGCCGTGCCGGGCACTGCACCGCTGGTGCCGACCGGACCGCCTTGCAGCTTGGCGTCGGTATCGGGTAACACGCGCCACACGCCGCCCACTTCAGTCATCGCGTAACCCGCCAACCGCAGTTGCGCCTGGATTGCTTCCCATGCGCGGGTGCGGCTCATGGGGCGCTCAAATTGCAGGGTGACGGTACCTTTGACGCGCGGATCGACCACGACTTCGCGTCCGGTGGCTTGCGCAATCGTGCGTACGGCCGATTCGATATCGACGTTGACCAGATTGAGCGTTACATCCTGCGCTTGCACGGGCAGCGTCCAGCACAATGCACACAGCAGGGCACTGGCGAAGCGTCGCCCTGCGTTTAAGATTTTGATTTTTGGGGTTGCTACCATCGAAGCTCCGTGACGCTGTTTTGACTCTGCTGTTTACCCAGCAAGCCCAATAGGTTACCAAGGTTACCAATTAACGCGTCGTCCTGCCGTGCCGCGCGCGCCGTGCCGTGAAAATGACACGATAACCGGCTTTTGGCCTCGCACAGGCCGTTGCCCGCGGCCTGCAACGCGCCTTGCAGCGTGCGCAGTTCGTACGTTCCGCCACGGCTGCCGATTTTGCCTAACACCTGATAGTCGCCCAACACCACGCCTTGCGCCAGCGCGGATCGCAGGTGCGCGATGTTGATTTCGACGTTGGGCGTGGCAGGCTTTGTGTCCACTGCCGGTGCAAGCTGCAGCGGCGACAAAGCCACTTGCGCATCGCCCTCCAGCCCCAGCGTGTTGAACGGCGCGCCCAAACCAGCCAGCGCTGCCAGCGGAATAACGCCGCGCCAGGCCGGCATTTCCAACCGCCAACCTGAAAATCCCCAAGCCAACGTTACCGGCAGCGGCGTGCCCACGTCGGGCAGATTAAGTCGCAAAGTCCATTGCGCGGGCCACCGCACGTGCGTGACCTCCCACTGCAAACGCTGTGTCCAATGCGCTGCGTCTGCGCCGCCGGAGCCGCTGGACAGCACGAGGATGGCGCTGCCGTGATGCCACAACCCGCTCGCGTGGGCAAGTTGCACGCGGCCCGCACTGGCAGTGCCGACACGCTGTGCCACCCATGCGGCGGGTACCGCCCAAGCCAGTGCTGCGGTCATTAAGCCCAGCAAGACGAGAGCGCTCAAGCTGACGGTCAGTCGTTTCAAGGGTTCAAGAGTACTACGAAGTCGCGCGCAGCACGGCGCTGCCGGTAACGCGCCCGGTGGCGGCGTCGCGCGTGATGTTCAGGCGCAATAACTGTTTTTGCACCTCAGGCTTAGCGAGCCACGCGGCCAGGCGGGCACCTTCAACGTTTTTGAGATTCACGGTCGTGGTGATGTTGCCCGGTACTGTGTCGCGCGCCTCGCTCACACTTGCACCCGCGCCCGCCAGCTCGCGTTCAGCGGATAGCGGTGCACTGACGGACGGTGGGGTGGCAGCGGGAGCGGCACGCAGTTCTGCCGCTTGCGCGCGCATGGCCAGCACCTTGGCGTCGAGCGAGGTGAGTGTTGCGGGTGCGCTACGCACCACGCGCCACGCGGGCATCACCAACAGCGCGACCAGCACCGCGCCCACCACGACCAGCAGCATGACAATGATGCTCAAACGTTCACGTGCTGTGGCGTCGCGCCAGCGTTGTTGTAGCAGGGCAGTAGGCATGGTGCGCTTAGCCTCGTCAGCCTTTGAACCCGGATGCCACGCCGGACTCGCCGGCGAAATCCAGTAACAGGCGTTCGCCGTCGCGCACGCAACGCACACCAGCGCGCTGTAACGTGCCCCGCAGTGCCGCAGCTTCGCAAGCGGCAGTGTGCCGTTGCAGCGCTGCGCTGTCGGCAAAGGTGGCACGCAACGCGCGCTCAGAAACCTCTAATGCCGTCAGCGCTGGTGCGCTACCGCTTTGCGCAAACAGACTCAATAACAGGCCGGCACCAGACCCGCCGCTGACGCTGCGCGCACGCTGCCAGGCGGCGTCGAGTTGTACGGCGGGCTCCAGCAGACGTGGTGAACCGGGCAACGCTTGGGTAACGATGCGTTCCATCTCGTCGTGGCGTGCGCTGATTTCACGCTTTTGCTTCATGGCATACAGATTCAGGCCCAACACATTGATCACCACCAAGGCCACTACAGCCGCCAGCGCAAAACGTCCGCTGCGCTGTTGCAAAATACCGGCACACGCGCGCATGAAACGCGCTGCGCCATCGGGCGCGGCAAATCCAAACTGGCGCAAATCCCACGTTGACTTGGCGGCGGCGCGCAGCAAGGCCGTGCGACTCAAGGCGGCACACGCGGTGCCATCCGGCATTTGCGGTTTATCGCATGCCGGGTCGGCGAACCATTGCCGCGTGTTTTCTCCAGCCGGTACCACCGCATGAATATCCGCCGCGGCAACGCGCACGGCCTCGCCATTGGCCGCGCGCACCAGCCATGCTGGCGTATGGGATTGGGACTGGGATTGGGATTGGGATTGGGATTGCAACGGCCCCCACCAGGCAGCCCCCTTGGGCAGCAGGCAGGCCTCGGGAACCACCTGCGTGATACGCATACCATGCGCGCTGGCAGCGTCCACACAGTGCTTTAGCCAAGCAGCGTCGCACGCGGCGGCTTCGCTTATGCGGCCATGGTCAACCGGGGCGGCAGCGTAGTGTTGCGCACCGCCGTTGCCGCTCAAACGGTCACCCAACACACTCGCCAGCGCCTGCTGCAATTTAGCCCCGGTCAGTGGCGGCAAATCCACCGCCATCACGATGCAGCGCGTCAGCGGCGCAACCACAATGACTGGCGCATGCTGAATGCCGTTGGGCAAATACCCGACAATACTTTGCAGCGTGCCCTGCAGCGGCGCGACAGCATCGCCAGCGGCAGTGTTGAAGAAACACCACTCGCCATGCGCGGCCTCGTGCGGGGCCAAAGCAACCCAGCGGGGTGGGTTCGCGGCAAGCGCGGTAGGAGATGAAAGCGCCATGGGAGTCAGGCTGGGCGGGGCAAGTGAGCGGGGCGGCAGGTGCGACAGTGGTGGGGATGAAGCGGGCTATATAAACATAACTAATTGATTTATATAGGTTATTTTTTACTCGGTTTTTCCAGTCAAGCCGGGTAAGGGGCGTGCAGTTTAGCCGATTTCTGCGGCGCGTAGCACCCCGGTGCGCCAGCAAAACAGTGGGTTGGCCTGCGTATCAGTAACAAATCAGGCGCGCCCTAGATGAAATCTGTCAGATGATTGCGCGGACGCCATTGCGTCCAGCCCACTACAATACAAGGGCGCAATCCCTATTGCCCCGCATTTGAAGTGGCGTGCTCGACATTCGGCGCAATGCGCTTCGCTTATTGACGCCCTACTCAGTGCGGGTTACGCGCGTTGCGCTACATCCTCGACCCCGCCGCCATCATGGGGGAGAATTACCCCTCGGAGACCTTCCGCGTGCTCAAGAAAAACGAGCAACGCGAATTCGGTGTGTACCGCACCCAACGCCTGGTGCTGGCGGCGTGGGACCAATTGGAAGCAGGAGAATTGAGCTGATGCTGCATAAATTGGACGAGAGAGGAAGTTCATGAGCCAAGTGAAATTTGAGGCTCTGGCCGAAGAATCGCTGAGTACTTTCGCTGAAGTAGCGGATGGTGCCAAACAGAAACTGACATCTGCGGGACACTCTTCCGCTGATAGCTTTGCCAGTGGCAATACGCTGACAAGCGGCCAAGCATATCAGAATCTGAACAACATCAGCCAGGCCAATCGCGAAGGTTGGGAAGCATTGCAGCGCGAGCCTTCCATTGCACGATTACTGCTGGAAGATGAAGGCGGCCTAGAACGGGTGATTTACATCGCTCGCAAAAGCAGCATTTCCTTGGCTTCCGGTAAACAGCCCGCGTAGGGCGCAATCCCTATTGCGCCGCATGTGAAGCGGTGTGCCCGACATGCGGCGCAATGCACTTCGTTTATTGACGCCCCGGTGCGGGTTAAGCGCATTGCTTTGGCGGCAAAGGTTATGGAAAGTGTAGACGTGACACCTTCGTTGTTCGCCGCATCATCACCGAATTGGGATCGATTTGTCCGATGACTTGAAACAACGATCAGACCTGCACCAGCTTGCGCACGGCATCATTCCACGCAATTTTCACCGTGACGGGCGTTTCACGGTCACCCAGCAAGGCCAACAGTTCTCGCGTGAAATTGGCCCGACAGCGAGCGCCGATGGTTGCAAGATTATTAGTGATCCACGCGCCAACTTGGACAAAATTAATTTCGTGACCCTGCGAAAAGTACGTGCGCGCGGCATCGCGCGCCTCCGCCGTTGGTGCCGCCATCGAATACACAAAGAGGTAATCCTGTATTCCCGCGCGGACTACTTTCGTATTAAATGTCGACACCACTCGAGATTTGTCGACGGTACGCTCGGTGACTTCAATCGCCAGCACAATATCACCTTCCTGTCGGATGGTGATATCGCCACCTACGCCGGAAGCCTTGTCCGATACATTGATGCCCTGAAATTCAACCTCCCACGGTAACCCAAAGCAATGCTTGATTGCCCGCAACATCGCTACTGTTAATAACACAGGCATCAGGCCGCCACTTTTGACTTGCAGCAACGCCTCGACGAGCCGGTCATACTGATCGAGACTGAGACGACTGATTTGGAACAGTTCGATGCGGGATGCGTCACGCAGTTCGCACAAGCCGTAGAGTACGAACACGGTCAGATTTCGCGCTTGTGCCGCATCCGCCCGGCTCAGCGCTTCCAATAATGTAAGTAACGCGGCGTAACCCGCCTTATCGCGTAGCCCCTTACCGGTATCGGGCGCGAACTTTACATTGCGCCGGAAGCTCGCAAGATAAGGGCCTCGCGAACACGGAATCATGCGCTCCTGCAAAAATGGATTGACAACGCGCTCATCCAGCGTGCGTCCGTTAAATGCATCGTCACCCTGATTGACATAGGGATGGCAGACATTGATGGTAGTGTCGAGCAATCGCGCAAGGCAGCAGCCGACCAGCACTTCTCGATACGACTGCGTCGCCGAGGCAAACAGTGTTTTTCCCGCAGCTTCGATGCTCGTCGTTACGCCGACGCGCTTCTTTTCGTGGAAAGCGCGCTCGGCCTCTGCGAACAGGACATCCAGCAGTTGCGCAGCCTGGTCGTAAGCAAGCGCGGGCATGACTCAGTAGTTCATCCACAAGCATTCCTGACGTATTTGCTTGGTGGAGTGAATCTTTTTCGCTGGCGCATCAAAGCGTTTCCAGCTCTTGTACCATGTATCCATGGCGTCGCAACGATAGCCAGAGACCGCCGCCTTTCCTTTGCATTGCGTCAGCGTTTCAGCCAGCTCCCAATGCTGGTCATTATTCATCTCAAACTTATAGGCCTTGGTGTCGCCTCGCGTTTCGTGCATGTAAGGAGGATCGCAGTAAAAAAGTGTGCCCTTGTCGTCGTACAGTCTGATGAAATCAATCGCCGGACGGTTCTCAATTTGCACGCGCAACAAGCGCGCTGCGATATCACTCAGGGCCCCTACCCCCCCCAGCCAGCGGGAGACCACGCCGGACATGCCAGCGCGGCTCGTGTTCTTGCAATTAGCCCAGCGGCCTAGCGTGGCGGTTTGCGCCAATCCCGTTCGTGCCTGCCGAGCGCGTATGTAGAACTGGCGCGCGCGCTCCAGATCACTCGTGCCGCGGCTGGCGTTAACCGCCAGATGAAACTCTTCTCGAGAAAATGGCGTCAGTGAAATTGTGCGGACAAGCTCTTCCGAGCAGTCGCGCAGTATGCGAAAAAAATTAACGACGTCCCCGTCTATGTCGTTATACGTTTCAACAGGTGAAGCGGGACGGTTCAAGAGTACAGCCGCCGAGCCGGAAAACGGCTCGCAATAGTGATGCGCCACAGGCAACAGTGGGAGCAGCCAATCCAGATGGCTGAACTTACCGCCATACCAGCCGAAAGCAATACGTTTGGCACTACGCTGCCGGGGCAACACCGTGACGTTTTCAAAAAAGTCTGGCTGCTCAAGGTAAATTGCCGACGCACTTCGCTGCTCTGCTCGCTGGACATTGACCGTACGCGCAGCGCTGTACGCGGCACCTTCTCGCAATTCACCGGCGCGCTTACGCGCTTTCGATTTGCTCCGAACGGCAGATGTCATAACGTTTTATCTCCCACATAAAAGGCTATATAAATAATCAGTAACATAGCACATTTACCAATCCTTGAAAAGACGATTCAATGGCGCTTTGGCGTGATGTCGATAATTCCCTTCCCGTTAGCCGCTAGGTGCGGCGACGGCTTCCAAGCGTGGCCGGGGGGTTGGAATTTCAAACCAACTCTTCGATCTTCGAATAGGCACCAATGTATCCGCACGCACGCAAACACGCAATGGGGTAAAAAACGCAATGGGGTCTTTCATCATAGCATTTGTGTCCAGCGCACATTGACCCGCCGGTACGGCGCGGTTACATTGCTTTGTCAAACGCATGGAATTGGATCAACCCGCGCGCACCCCATGCGCGGGGTCAGTTCTCTTTGCAACATTCTCCTGTTCTCATGCTGACCTCACAACGCGCGAATGCCGAAAGCCGGGGTCTCGAAAGATAGCACTCGCTGATGGAGAACAAACGCGCGTAACCCGCCCTAAGTAACGCACAACGCACAACACATCCGAGGGGTCTACACAGTTGCCTGTCAAACCTTCCTTGCCGCTAAAAAAGAGAAGCACTCCCCCACGCCCGCGATTGCGGGCGTTGTCATGCTGGGTGATTTAATCAGCGCCGATAATCGCGAGCGCCTCGCCGGCCACCAAAATGGGCATGTGGTGATAGCGTTTCAAGTTGCGCAAGTGCGCATCCCCCGACACGATCAAATCCGCTTGCGCCGCCAGTGCACAGGCAAGCACCGCATCATCATCCGCGTCATCCATCACCGTGTGGCGGATGGATGCTGGCGTCACCCGCCTGGCAAGCATGGCATAACGGTTTAACAGCCCACGGGGCGTAAGATTGCGCTCCGCGAGCTTCCTCGAGAACTTGGCCCTGCTGATCACATCAGCCAACTCGTCGATAAGCGCCGTGCTCGTTGCCAGTTCAATGCGGCCTTCTGTCGCCGCATCCAGCAATAGACGCGGCGCGCTCCCCCAAAAGAACCCCGACACCTCCGCATTCGTGTCGAGTTCAAATCACAGGGTCAGTGCTAACAGTACAACAAAAACGAAGGTCTACACCTTTCCCCACACGCCCGCTGCTGTAGGCGTTGTTAAATGAGCTTGCTCAATCGACGCGGAAAATTGCGTATTCCGGCCCATCGTGACCGCAGTTTCCGGATGAACGTGACCGGGGATTCCGGACGAAGCTGACCGGGGATTCCGTTTGATCGTGACCGATTTTGGGCTGAGCCCGGAATCGTCGGTCATGATCCGGAATC
>JAYTWR010000165.1:0-8446 GCA_043743335.1 Burkholderiales bacterium | reverse complement strand
ATTACCATGCTCCGTGGTTTGCAGCGTATGGAAGCTATCTACCATGGCTGGAAATTGGCTATGGGAGAAGTGTGCATAGATTAGCCCGGAGGGAGAGGGCAGGGTGAGGGAAGGTGTTGTTGTTTCATAACGGCTGAACAGATACGATAAATCTACCATGCCTTATTCCCTATCCTCTACCCCCTATCCCCTATCCCCTATTTTTCTGTAACTATTCAGTTTAACCGTAGGATGTCGGTGACGAAGGAACCGCATCAGTCGTGGTGCTTACATCGCGATAGGGCCTTGCGTACGCACGTCACGCGAACGATGCGGTTCGCTGCGCTCACCGGCATCCTACGACGAAGCTGAACAGTTACATTTTTCTCTTACCAGCCCAAGACATACGCTGGCCGCCGCAAATCCGCGCCGCCGTGCATCACGCCATGCTTGGTGTCGTTGACGATGGTACACACCGCACCGGCCAACCAGGTAAATTCCGGCCAGGCGTAAATCTTGTGGCCGCGCTCGGCGAGCGCGGTGCCCGTGGCCTTCGGAATGCGTGATTCCAGATACAGCCTGCCGGGAAAATAATGGTGCGGCTCAAACGAACCCGGATAGCTGTAGTTGGAAAAACGCGGCGCTTCTATCGCATCCTGCGCCGACATGCCGAACACGTTGACGTTGAGAAACACCTGCAACATGGCCTGCGTTTGCACGTCGCCACCCGGCGTGCCGAAAGGCATATACACCTTGCCGTTTTTGAACGCCATCGCCGGATTCGGCGTGAGTCGCGGGCGCTTGCCCGGTGCCACCGACGACGGATGCGCGGGATCGCTCCACGATTGCGTGCCGCGCCCGGAACACAAAATGCCCACTTTCGGGATGATCGGCGTTTGATCAGAGCCATCACTCGGGGTGCAGCTCATGGCGTTACCGTGCTTATCGATCACGCACAAATACGAGGTATCACCCGGCCCCGGATCGCCATCTAGTTTGCCGATGGGCATGCAGCGATTTTCAATTGGCGTCAGCGTTTTCGGGTCCCCGCCGGGCGGCATGCCGGGCCACGCCTCGTTCATGCGAATCATGCCGCGGCGCCAGTGGGTGTATTTGTCAGACATCAAACCCGCCATCGGCACCTTAACGAAATTCGGGTCGCCAAAATAATTGTGGCGGTCGGAGAACGCAAGTTTCAGCGCCTCGGTCAGCACGTGAATGTAATCAGGCGAGTTGTGGCCCATCGCTTTCAGGTCATAGCCCTTCAACAGGTTCAGCGCCATCGGCAACGTCGGGCCTTGCGACCACGGCCCGCAGGCATGCAGCTCGATGCCGTTGAATTTGGTTTTCACCGTCGGCTCGAATTTCACGTTAAATCCAGCGAAATCCTCATAGCGCATCGGGCCACCTTCTTTCTCGATGAACCGGGTGACGTCACGCGCGATATCGCCTTTGTAAAACGCGTCACGCGCCGCTTTCAGCCCCGCCTTGCGTCCGCCCTTTTTTGCTGCGCGGCGCTCTTCGTCCGCCAGAAACATGAGCGTGCGACCGAGATCGGATTGCACAAACACCTCGCCCACTTGCGGCACGCGGCCCTTGGGCAAAAACACTTTCGCGCTCGACGGCCAGCGCTCGTAATCCGCGCGATGCTTGTCGATAAACTGGTTCAACAATGGATACACCGGAAAGCCTAGTCTGGCGAAGCGGATTGCCGCCGAAGCCACTTCGCCAAAACTCATGGTGCCGAAATTCGCCAGCGCGGTGATCCACGCATCGGGCGCCGCAGGCACCACGCAGCGATGCACGCCCGGCGGAATTTTGCCGCCGAAACGCTGTTGAAAATAATCCGGCGTGATCGCCTTCGGCCACACGCCAAGACCGTCGATGCAATGCACCTTTTTGTCTTTGGCGGTGTGAATAATCATCGGTGCGACGCCGCCGAAATTCACTTTGTCGGTTTGCACCACGCCAATGGTGATGCCAGCCGCCACGCCGGCGTCGATGGCATTGCCGCCGGCCTCCAAAATTTCAAACGCAGCATGTGCGGCCAGATAATGCCCGGCGGCAACCATGTGGCGCGTGCCCATGACGGTCAATCGCGGCGCGGCTTTCGATGGTGTCGCGCCGGGTGGGGCGTTTTGCGGCAAATCGCGTGGATTCATGTGTTTACATCCTGCGGAATATGAAGCGGCGGGCGCACAGCAGTGCACGGGGATTCTAGCGGTTTTTGGGCGCTGCGTCCGATACCCCTACCGCTTCGCGCCACGCTGCCGGTGTATCATCTACCTCGATCCGAACGGAGAGCAGGGATGAGTCAATTCAGCATTCAATTCAGTATTTTTACGGTAGCCGTCGTGACGGGCGCTTGCGGCGTGGTGGCGGATTAAGCCGCGCAACCAGCATGGACAACCGCAAAGCGCTCTACATCCTGATTGCCGCGCTGATACTGGCAGCGCTGACCGGCCGCTGGATGACCGACGGCCCCAGCTTGCCCAGCGCCGACAGCGCCGACGAAACCTATTTCCACATGCAGCGCATTGCATTCACCATGACGCTGGGCACGCTGGTGGTATTGATCCTCAACTGGCAAAGCAGCGGCCAGTTTCCCAAACCCGTTTATCTGGCGATCGCGCTGTTGATTTACTTTGTATGCAGCGGCACGCCGCAAACGCAAAAAGCGAACGAATGGGCGCGCGGTAACGTGGGCATTTTCGATTGGTTCGGCACCAACCCGATTGAGGGCATTTCCGGCGAAGTGGCACAGCGCATCAGCGGTGTGTGGAAATCCGGCACCCGTACCTACACCATCAAACACGATGCACTGACCGTTGATGCCGCAGGCGAAATCGAAAAACTCGACAAAACCACCTGCCCCAGCGACGCCTCGTACTTTCGCTTCGGCTATGCCACCGAGGATGTATTTCAATTCAACCCCGTGGCGGAGCCTTACTTCAAGCTGCTGCGCGAACCGCCGGTGCCCCTATTTGAGGCTTCATGCAGCGGCGTGCTGTATACCTTTTTGCTAAGGCGCGACAACACACTGGTGGCGTTCAAAAATCTGCACCGGCGTAGTGCCGTGGTTGAAATTCTGGCGCGCGTACCGTAAAACGCCGACCGCTAGGCGCAGCCACGCGGCCACGCCGCCGTGCGCTTGATCCGCTGTAAAATCCCGCTATAGCCCTGACTACATCCGTACCGTTGATTTTTCGAGGTTTTCCCATGGACATGTTCGACTGGCAGTTCCCCTACACTTCGCAACGCATGCCGGTATTGGCGCGCAACTGCGTGGCTACATCACAACCGCTCGCTGCACAGGCGGGCCTGCGCATGATGTTAAAAGGCGGCAATGCGGTTGACGCCATCCTCGCCACGGCGATCTCACTCACCGTGCTGGAACCCACCAGCAACGGCATCGGTGCCGACGCTTTCTGCATTATGTGGGACGGCAAACAACTCAAAGGCCTCAACGCATCCGGCCGCTCGCCGGCAAGCTGGACGCCCGAGCGTTACAAAGGCATGAGTGAAATGCCCCGACGCGGCTGGGATTCAGTGACGGTACCCGGCGCGGTGTCGGCGTGGGTGGAAATGTCCGAGAAATACGGCAAGCTGCCCTTCGCCGATTTGTTTGAACCGGCGATCAAATACGCCAGCGACGGCTATATGGTGTCGCCCATCATTGCACAGCTCTGGGCCAACGGCGCGGCCGATCTGCACGATCAGCCGGGTTACGCCGAAGCCTTCATGCCGCGCGGACGTGCGCTGCAGGCCGGCGAGAAATTTGTCTCTAAACCGCATGCAGAAACGCTGCGGTTGATTGCCGAAACCAAAGGCGAAGCATTCTACCGGGGCGCGCTGGCTGCCAAAATCGCCGCGTTCTCCAAGCAATGCGGCGCAGCGCTCACCGCCGCCGACATGGCCGCGCATACCCTGGATTGGGTGGAGCCCATCGGTCTCGACTATCGCGGCTACACCCTGCACGAGATTCCGCCCAATGGCCAAGGCATTGCCGCGCTGATGGCGCTGGGCATCCTCGAAAACTTTGATGTCGCCTCAATGCCGGTCGATTCGCCCGACAATCTGCATCTGAAAATCGAGGCCATGAAGCTCGCCTTCGCCGACATCAACGAATACGTGTCGGATATTTCCACCATGCGCATCACCCCCGCGCAAATGCTCGACAAAGCCTATTTGAAAGAGCGCGCCAAACTCATCAACATGAAAAAGGCTGGCACGCCGTCATTCGGCACGCCAAGCAAAGGCGGCACGGTGTACCTCACTGCCGCCGACGAATCCGGCATGATGGTGTCGTACATCCAATCCAACTTCTCCGGCTTTGGCTCTGGCGTGGTGGTGCCCGGCACCGGCATCGCGCTGCAAAATCGCGGCACCGGCTTTAGCCTGCGCCCCGGCCACGCCAACATCGTTGCTGGCAACAAACGCCCGTTCCACACCATCATTCCGGGCTTCTTGACCAAAGGCGGCCAGCCGCTGATGAGCTTTGGCGTCATGGGCGGCTCCATGCAGGCGCAAGGCCATATGCAAGTCGTCTCGCGCATGGTCGATCACACACAAAACCCACAAGCCGCCAGCGACGCCCCACGCTGGCGCATCGACAGTGGCTTGAAAGTCGGCATCGAACACGGCGTATCAGCCGACACCATTGCCGCGCTAAAAGCCCGCGGCCACGACATGCCGCAAGCCGACCGCTGGAGCACCGACTTCGGCCGCGCGCAATTGATTTACAAAATGGACAATGACAACGGGTACTTTGCGGCTTCGGAGCGACGGACGGATGGGCAGGCGGTGGGGTATTAAGCGAGTCATCATGACAGCGAGTTATCCCCAAGTAGCGATACCGCTACAACGTATCGCACTGCTGCTTTTGCTGGGTGCGTGCGTTCCGATGTTTACGAATTACGATCCCCACTGGATCGCCTACCCTTACGACGAGAGCCGCGCACTCCAAATTGTCGCCATGTCTTTCATGTGCCTAGCGACGGTTGTAGCGCTATGCTGGCGCGATGCGGCGCACCCGCAGCAGTACGCACTGACCCTGCAACCCCGCATCGGCCTAATCGTATTGGGCACATTGCTGGTACCGGGCTTTTTGTTTTCGCTATCCCGATCACCGCTGCCAGAGCATGCACTCAGTGACGCAGGGCTGTTGTTGATGGTGGCAGCCAGCGGCATCGGCGCATTCCTAGCCATGCGCCGCACCCCCACATTCGCGGCGTTGATGACTGCGCTGGCGACCTTGATTCCCGTCAGCAGCATTGCCATGCTGTTATACGCCGTGTGGCTGTTCATCAATGGCCGGCCCAATACAGGCTGGCAACCCAATTTTCCCAATATGCGCATTTACGATAGCGCTACGTTGGTCTGCCTTTTCTTGCTCTGGTCGCGTCCAGCTTGGCTTGCGCGCACGACGATGACCATTCCCGTGATCGTGCTGGCAGCGCTCTACATCACAAGCCTTTTGGTGGATGGCGCACGCTCAGTGCTGTTGTCACTCACCGGGGGCCTGATTTTCTTGGCTGTGGGCTATCGCTATCGCGTACAACAATGGCGCGTGCCCGCAGCGTCGATTTTATTAGGGCTAACACTTTTCGCCGGCCTGTGGCATTTGGTCGACGGACAATTATCCGTACTGGGCACCTTCAGAGAATTGGCTCGAACCGATGGCTCTGGACGTTTGGAACTGTGGGAAAAAGCGTGGTGGATAGGGACGCAGGTTCCTCTAACCGGGGTCGGCGGCGGCATTTTCGGTGTGATAAGCCCGGCCACGACCGTCATGCACCCGCACAATTTGCCGCTTCAAATGCTTGCTGAATGGGGCGTGACTGGAATTTGCATTCTGATCATTTTGGGCATCCTGATTTGGCAAATGCTTGCCGCACGGCGTCATATAGCCTCGATGCTCGCCGCCGGTGTCGTCGCAACGGTGATCGACAGCTTGTTTTCGGCTAATCATATTTATCCCGTGACGCAGATACTGTGCTTATGGATATGGGCGTCAGCGCTTTCTCAAATGCCGGAAATTGATGTAAAGCAAGTCTCAAGTTCGTGGATACTCGCGACAAAGAGCGTCATACTGATTGTTGCACTTGCGGGAACGCTTGCGATTTGGCTCCAGCACTCTGCTGATCTGCGATGCTGGGGCTGTAAAAGCAAGGATGACATCGGTGCCTTGCGCTTTTGGCACTTTGGGCGAGCGATTCATTTGACACCGTAGACGTCTGCCGCCCGGGATGCGCCCCACACCGAATCTTGAACGGTCCAGCTCAATCCGGCTCAATCCAACTTAATCCCCGCCACCCGAATAACCCGTGCCCATTTATCCCGCTCTGCACTGACAAACGCCGCAAACGCGCTTGCAGCATTCCCCACCGGCTCGCAACCCAGCGCAATCAGCCGCTCCTGCGTTTCATTGCTACGCAGTACTTTCACAATATCGCCATTGAGTCGCGCCACAATATCCGCAGGCGTGCGCGCTGGCGCGAGCCAGCCCAACCAGCCGATGACTTCAAAGCCGGGAAAGCCCAGCTCGGCCACCGTGGGCAGTTCCGCTGCGACGCGCGAGCGTTGTGCGCTCGTGACGGCGAGCGCGCGCACTTTGCCGGCTTTGATTTGTGGCGTTGCAGCGAGTGCGAGGCTGAACAAGGCTTGCACCTGACCGCCGATCACTTCCGCCAGCGCGGGGCCGCCGCCTTTGTAAGGGATGTGCGTGAGCTGCATGCCGGAAATCTGTTTGAACTGCTCCAGCGCCAAGTGACCCGACGAGCCGTTGCCTGCGGAAGCGAAATTGACCGGTTTTGATTTTCCCAATGAAATCAACTCCTTAAGCGATGTGGCCGGCACAGAAGGATGCACCACCAGAATGTTCGGTACCGAAATGCCGTGGGTGATGGCGGCGAAATCTTTCACCACATCGAAGCGCACTTCGCGATACAAACTGGGGTTGATCGCCACGCCCGCTGCCGCCAACACAAAGGTGTAGCCGTCGGGCGCGGCACGCGCGGCGGTTTCATACGCGATGTTGCCGTTGGCGCCGGGGCGGTTGTCGATCACCACCGTTTGACCGAGCGCTTCGGTGAGCTTGGGTGCGACCAGCCGCGCCAACGTGTCGGCGGGGCCGCCCGGCGGTACGGCGACGATCATGCGGATGGGCTTGGTGGGATATTGCGCCCACACCGTGCTCGCTGCGCCCGCCAAAAATACTACTGCAACGGCACGCGCGCGAGTTTGATGACTTTGGCCCACTTGGCTTTCTCCTCCTGAATTTGCGCTGCAAAAGCCTGCGGCGTGGAGGCTTCCGGCTCCATGCCGAGGCCGACGAATTTTTCGTTCATGTCGGGGCGCTTCAGCATGGCAACCACTTCGCTGTGTACCCGGTTGATCACACTCGCAGGCGTGCCCACCGTGGTGAACAAGCCATACCAACTCGCCATCTGATAACCGGGCACGCTTTCACCAATCGTCGGCAGCTCCGGCATGGCTTTCACACGCGCAGCACCGGTGACGCCCAGCGCGCGCAGCTTGCCGGAGCGAATGTGCGTTTGCGCCGCCGAAAATCCGGTGATGATCATCGGCACTTGGCCACCCATTACCTCGGTCAGCGCCGGGCCTGCGCCTTTGTATGGCACATGCACCATGTCCACACCCGTGACGAACTTGAGCAACTCCACCGCCAGTTGCGCGGTCGATCCCACACCCGACGAGGCAAAATTAATGCTGCCCGGCTTGGCCCGCGCCAGTGCGAGAAATTCATGCACCGAATTCGCGGGCACGGCGGGATGCACCAGCAGCACCAGTTGCGCCGCGCCGATGCGGCTAACCGGCGCGATGTCGCGCACGGTGTCGTAGGCCATTTTCTTGTAAAGGCTGGGCGATATGGCGATCTCACCGTTAGATGCGACAAACAGCGTGTGGCCGTCGGGCGCAGCTTTTGTCATCAACACCCCCGCCACTGCACCGCCCGCGCCGGGCCGGTTGTCGATCACCACCGGCTGGCCGAAGGTTTCGTTCAAATGCTGCGCGACTAGGCGCGCAATCAAGTCGGTCGGCCCGCCCGGCGGAAAGCCGATGATTATGCGCAAAGGGCGCGTGGGGTATGGCTGTGCGACGGCGGCGGCGCTGAGGAGCACGCAACCGACAATCACGTAACTAGTTAATTTAATAGAGTTTTTCAATTACGCGTTTCACGCGTTTCAAATCACCCACCACTTTTTTGATCGACGCCAGCATGCCCATCGTCGCCCTCTGTTGGTGCGTGACTTTATGAATGAAGCACAATTATCGCATCAGGCTGTTGTCGGTGTTACGCACGATGATAAGATCAAATTCATCACTGGTGCCAAACCAAAAAATTTTGTCTCTATTCAGCCTCTATGAAAGTTCAACATCTTCCCTCACCCCTAACCCCTCTCCCGAAGGGAGAGGGGAACAAACCCTCGCCCTCCGGGAGAGG
>JAYTWR010000164.1:0-4951 GCA_043743335.1 Burkholderiales bacterium | reverse complement strand
AACATGCCCCCGCTGCGAGGAGAAATCGGCTCTTGATAGGGTTTTCGGTCAAGCACTAACTAATACGGTCACAATAGCAAAGTTGGGGTGGCAATCGTGCTACCGTTATCTTTCGCATTACTCATCACACCCTCTCTTTCTTGATTGCGTTCATGCGTATCACGGACGCTGAGGCAAGAATGGAACGATAACGAAGGTGTCGTAAGAAGCCTTTTCCCTCGTCCGAACGAGGCGGTCTACACTTTTTCCCGCACCACTCAACTCATTTAGGCGCATCTTTCGCCTTTGCCTCGCCCAAGGCAATCAGCGTACTCACCCGCGATACCGATAACCCCGCCACCTCGGCGATTGCCGTCTGCGTGTGCTCGCCTTCACGATACGCCTTTACGATGGCCTCATCACGTTCGTTGTTGTGGAAGTAGTGCGCCAGCGGTTTTCCCGTCTGACGGTGCTGAGCGCGGGCGACTTCGCGCCCTTGAGGCTTTCCTATGCGATCCTGCATTTTGCGCATGAATTTGTCGTCGCCCAGATAAATCTGCCCCTTCAAGGCCTCGTCCCACGCTATGCATAGCTTTGCAGCATGACAAAGCTGTTTCGCCGAACGATGGCGATTTCCGCGCGATGGTGTTAGCAGTGCCCCTCTTCCGGGCGTCTCTTGCGCTTTGTTGTCAAATATGACAACATATCGCCAAATTATGATCAAGACTGCCCGCCCAATCTCATGGCTGAAAGCGGCCTTGAAGGATTTTGAAGCGTTTCCACTGGCCGCGCGTGTTGAGGCATTGCGGGCACTGACGGTTGCAGCCGAAGGAGGCAAGGCGGATAACGTGAAGCCGCTCAAGGGCTTTGGCAGTGGGGTGATGGAAATCGTCCTGCGGCATCGCGGCGATGCGTTTCGGGTGATTTACGCGGTGCAGATCGGCACGGACATCTGGGTGGTCCAGGCCTTCCAGAAGAAATCGACCCAAGGCATCAAAACGCCGAAGCATGAGATTGATTTGATTCATGACCGGCTCAAACAGCTGAAAGAGGCATTGCAATGAAAGGTAAGCGCCTGGAATTGGTTCGCGGCAGCGGCAATGTGTTTGCCGATCTGCGGGTGCAGAATGCGGCGGTGGAACAGCTTAAAGCGATCCTCGCCACCAAGATCATCGTAGCGCTTGATCGTAGAGGGCTCAGTGTGCGCGCGGCAGCGGCCAAGACCGGCATGGCAGCCGCGGATTTTTCGCGAATTCGGTCGGTCAAGCTCAATCGCTTCACCGTCGATCGGCTGATGAGCACGCTGGAGCGGCTGGATCACGTGGTCGACGTGAAAGTGACCGTGCGGCCTGCGCTGCGCGCTGAACGCGTTGCGCTGGCCTAAGCGAGTATTCCCGCAGTGATCGGATCAGCGAGCGGCGAGCGCCGCACCTCGGTTGCCAACGCCGTGCATTACATGGAATTCACCGAGGCGGTGCATATACTCAGCCGCGCGGGGCGGCGGGCTTATTTGCCTTTGGTGTAGTAGGGTTGTGCACGTAAGCCGCGCTGCTCTGGCCGAATGATCGCATTAAACACTGGGAGCGCGGACGTCTCGTCCGCACGCGGTAACCGGCTCCGGCGGTGCTTCCCGCGGGCCGCCGTTTACAATCAGGCCCGCGCTCCCAGCCGAAATCTGGACGCTCACGCCGCCTCAAACAACTCCCGCCGTGCCGGGCTAATCGGTGGCGCCTGTGGATCAAGACCCAGGTGCTTAAGTATTTTTTCGATCACGTCCGGCTGTTCAATGACGGCGATGAATTTGAGCTTCCTGCCACACGCGAGCAGCTCAGTGCGCTCTTTCTTGTAAACCGTGCCTTTCCAGTTAGTTTCTTCGAACTCGAAGGCGACGTAGTTTTGTGTGACCGGATTGGGCAGCGGCGAATCTTTATACAGGCTGTTGCCGATGACCAGCGCGATGCGTTGCTCGCCGGAAGCCGCAGCGGGTTTTTGGCGCTCTTGCGCCAGAGCGGGCGCGGCAAGATCAAGCACGATCAGCACAATCACAAAACGGACAAGCAGCTTCATCATGGCGCACCCCGTTCCGTGTGTAGGTGCCGAACTAGGATCATTTTACGGCTTGCGCCCGTGAATCGCGCGGCACAAATTGTGCGCTGACGCTTGACTGCCGCACGCTGCTGACGGAAGCTTTAGGCTGTCGAAAACAACAGATCAGGAGACTGCTATGGACCGCATGGAACCCAAAAAGCCCGTCGAACGCATGAAAGCCAGTGATTTCCCCCCGGAAGTGCTGCGTTTGTTCGACGGTTTTGTGCACGGCACGAAAACCCGCCGGGAGTTTTTGGACGAGGCCGCCAAGTTCGCCGTGGGCGGCATGACAGCCGCCGCCATGCTGCAAAGCCTGCAGCCGAATTTCGCATGGGCGCAGCAAGTAAAGAAGGACGATCCGCGCATCAAGACCGAATGGCTCGATTACGATTCACCGCAGGGCCACGGCAAAATGCGCGGCCTGTTTGCCAAGCCCGCAAACGCGACCGGCAAGCTACCGGGCGTGTATGTGGTGCATGAAAATCGCGGCTTGAACCCGTATATCGAAGACGTGGTGCGTCGTCTGGCGGTGCTGAATTTCGTTGCGTTCGCGCCGGACTCGCTGTTTCCCGTCGGTGGCTATCCCGGAGATGAGGACAAAGGCCGCGATCTCTTCGCTAAACAAGATACCAAAAAGCGCATTGAAGATTTGGTCACCGGCGTAGGCGTGCTTAAGGCTCGCCCCGAGTGCAGCGGCAAAGTCGGCACAGTCGGGTTTTGTTTTGGCGGCGGCATCGTCAATTTGCTGGCAACACGTTTGCCCGATCTCGCAGCAGGCGCGGCGTACTACGGCGTGCAACCGGCCGCGAGCGACGTGCCCAAAATCAAAGCCGCGCTGATGATCCACAACGCGTCCGACGATCCGCGCATCAACGATGGCCACCCCGCCTTTGAGACGGCGCTGAAAGCCAACAATGTGCGCTACGAGCATTTCAGCTATCCGAACACGCAGCACGGGTTTCACAACGACACCACGCCGCGTTACGACGACGCCGCAGCGAAATTGTCGTGGCAGCGTACGGTGGATTTGTTTAACAAGCATCTGCGCTAACGTGCGATGGATGATGGGATAGCGTAACTAATTGATTTAATTGGGTTATTTATATAGAGGGCATGCGGTTATGGACAGCACCGAGAACAATAAGGCCGGCACAATCACCGGCTCACGCGCACTGGTGGATGGTTTGCTGCGCGAAGGCATCGATCACGTGTTCGGCATTCCGGGCACGCAAAATCTGGCGTTTCTGGATGCGCTGCGCTCGACGCCGGAGATACGCTTTATTCTCACGCGGCACGAGCAGGGCGCGGCGTTCATGGCGTACGGCTTCGCGCGTGCGCGCAACGCACCTGCCGTGGTGACCGCGACTGAAGGGCCGGGCTTGACCAATCTGGTGACGGCCATTGCTGCCGCGAATAAAGGCAATGTGCCGCTGATTAGCATTTGCGGCGTGCAGGAAAGCGACATGCGCGAACGCGATGCGACACAAGATCTCGACCAAATTCCGTTCATGAAGCCGATTACCAAGTGGGCCTACAGCATTCCGTACCCAGAGCGTATTCAGGAAATGGTGCGCAAAGCGTTTCGTGTCGCACTGACCGAGCCGCAAGGCCCGACACATCTGGAAGCGCCCAATGAAGTGATGTTGCAAACGGTGAAGGCCGAGGCCATTGCCCCGGCGGCGTATCGCGCCACTGTGCCGGCGGTGTGTGACCCCGCGCAGTTGGATGCAGCGTGGGCGATGATCAGCAAGGCCGAGCGGCCCTTGTTCGTGGTAGGCCGTGGCGTGATGAAAGAGCAAGTGGGTGAGGCGATGGGCAAGCTTGCCGAAGCCGCGGGCGTGCCAGTGGCGGTGCTGCAGTATTGCCCGGATGCGTTTCCATCCACCCATCCGCTGGCACTGGGGCCGCTGGGCCGCAATGGTTTTTCGAGCGCGAACAAGAACGCGCCCAAGGCGGATGTGATTGTTGCGTTTGGCGCGCACTTTGATGTGTTCTCGACCATGTACAAGTACGGCGTGTTCAGCAAAGACGCGAAGATTATTCATCACACCGCCGCGCCGGGGCAGATCGGCATTGTGTTCCCGGTGGAAATGGGTATCGCCGGCTCGACCGCGAGCTTTATCAAGGGCTTGACGGAACGCGCGGCGAAATCCGGCCCACGCCAATCTTGGGTGGATGTCGCCAAAGCGCGCGCCGATTTTGATGCCGAGCTGAATGCGGTGTTGACGCCGGATGCCGTGCCGATTCAATCGCAATGGGTGGCGCACTGTATTCGCAAAGTGTTGCCTAAGAACGGCATCTGCGTGGTTGATGCCGGCAACGGCGGCAAGCACGTGCGCAGCTACTTCAAGAGCTACGACCCGTTTACCTTTCAGTGCATCGACGATTGGGCGTCGGTGGGCGGTTCATTCCCGATTGCGTTGGGCGCGAAACTCGCGTGCCCCGATCGTCCGGTGATTTCGGCTTCTGGCGACATGGGTATTATGTGCAACATCGGCGAACTTGAAACGGCGGTGCGCGAAAACATTCCCGTGGTACACGTGGTGTTTAATGACGAAGGTCTCGGCAACGAGCGCGCATTCCAGAACGAACATTTCGGCGGACGTTTCTTCGCCTGTGATTACCAGAACCCAGATTTCGGCGCGCTGGCGAAAGTGTTCGGCGGCTACGGCGAGCGTGTGACCAAGCCGCAGGATTTGGAAGGGGCCATCCAGCGCGCACTCGACAGCGGCAAACCGGCTTTGATCGACGTGATGATCGATCAGAAAACGCTGGCGCCGGTGGTGTTCAAGCAGTAGCAGTAGCAGTAGCAGTAGCAGTAGCAGTAGCAGTAGCAGTAGCAGTAGCAGTAGCAGTAGCAGTAGCAGTAGCAGTAGCAGTAGCA
>JAYTWR010000163.1:0-24843 GCA_043743335.1 Burkholderiales bacterium | reverse complement strand
CGCGGAAATGCAAACCCCAGTGCATCGAGACCACCACCACATCCACCTGCGACTTCAACGCTTGAATGTCGCTGAGAATGTTCGCCAAATCTTCATCATTCGGGTAAGTGATAATGCGCGGCGGCGTGCCGGGCTGATCGGGCTCCAGCGTTTCGTACACCGTGCGCGCGCGCGCGGGCGCACAGCCGGGCCTGTCCACATCCGCCCAGTAGCGCATGGGCAAAATCGAGCAATAGGCGAGCCAGCCGATCTTGTTGCCATTGTGTTCGGTGATCAGCGGCTTGCGCGCCTCACTCAGATTTTCCCCGGCGCCAAAAGTGCGAATGTTGTTGGCCTTGAACTGCGCCATCATGTCGCGAAAACCTTCCACGCCGTAATCCATGCAGTGGTTGCTCGCCAGTGAAGCAATACCAAAGCCCGCGCGTTTTAAGGCCGCTACGTTTTCCGGGTCACCCCGCAACGGCGACGACGTGCCGCTGACGTTAAGGCAGCCCTTCAACGAATACACCGCCTCGATCTGGCCAAAGGCGATATCCGCTTTTTGAATGTCCGCGCGCACCAGATCGAAGATCGAATCGGGATCGGGCCGGTTGCCGGCGAGATCGCCCACGGCAACGATGTTAGTTGTTTTGTTTTCCACTGCGAGTAACTCCCTAATTTGCCTCTAATTTGTCTGTGCATCCTGCATGTTCGCCTGCTTGGCCACGACGGCCCAACGCTTGATCTCAGCGCTCAAATGCGTTTTGAATTGCGCCGGGTTCATGCCCACGATCTGCACGCCTTGCGAGGTCAGTTGTTTGGTGGCGTCCGGCGTTTTAACGACGGCCATAATGTCCGCATGCGTTTTGTCGAGTATCGCCACGGGCGTACCGGCGCGCGTCACAATGCCGTACCAAGTCACCGATTCAAATTTATCCAGCCCCGCCTCCATCATCGTCGGCAGCTCCGGCACGATGGTCGAACGTTTGGCGCTGGTGACCGCCAGCGCCTTCAACCGGCCAGAGGCCACATGCGGCATGCCCGACAACACCGTGGCGAACATAAACTGCACCTCACCGCTGACCAGCGCGGTGATGACTGCCGACGCGCCCTTGTACGGCACATGTGTCGTCCTCACGCCCGCCAGTTGATTAAACATAATGCCGCTCAAATGGCCCGGCCCGCCGATGCCCGGCGCGCCGAAGTTCAATTTGCCGTCGCGCGCTTTCGCCAGTGCGATCAGTTCGCTGACGGAATTGACTTTCAGTCCCGGATGCACCACCAGCACGGCGGGGCCTTCCAGCACATTGCTCACGGGCGCCAAATCCCGCTCAAGGTCGTACGGCAGTTTGCGCAAGGCCGGATGCACCGCGTGCGAAGTAATAATCAGCACCAGCGTATGCCCATCCGCGGGCGCCTGCGCGGCCAGATGCACGCCGATGGTGGCGTCCGCGCCGGGCCGGTTATCGACAACCACCGGCTGGTTCCAGCGCCCCGACAAGCCTTTGGTCACGATGCGCGCCAGCGTGTCCGCGCCACCGCCCGGCGGATACGGCACGATAAAGCGCACCGGTCGTGACGGAAATTCGGCTGCCGCCGCATGGACAAGCGCCGGGGATGCAGCCGTCAACGCCAGTGCGAGCGCGGTTGTTGGAAATAAAAACGGATGCATGATTTTCTGCAAACCTTTGCTGTTAATGCTTTGCCGTTGCACCCACACGCAGACAGGCATCGACCTGCGGCTGTGTATACCCGAGCACCGTTGTCAAAATGTCCACCGTGCTCTCCCCCAAGCGCGGCACGTTCGCGCGCGCGGCGGTATAAAGGCCGGGCATCTGAAACGGCGCATTAGGCACGGCGTATTCACCGGCGTCGTCACGGATGCGCGTGAACGCACCGCGCGCCAGTGTTTGCGGCTCGGCCATGGTTTCCGCAACCGTGCGGTAGCGGGCGGAGGGCACGCCGCCATCTATCAACAGGCGCTCGCATTGTTTGCTGGTGAGCGTTGAAGTCCACTGCTCCAGCAGCGTCATGAGTTCCGCCCAGTTTTTTTCACGCAGGCCGGAATTCACAAAGCGCGGATCACACAACCATTCGGGACGCTTCACCACCTGCGTTAACTGCTCGAAGTTTTTTTGACTGGTGGGCGCCACGACGACAAAGCCGTCCAGCGTTTGCAACGGCGGATAGACGCGCACTTTCTCCTGCGTGGGCACCTGCGCCTCCTGGCATTCCGTGGCCATGATATTGAGCATGCCGTCTAGCAGCGCGACATCAAGATATTGTCCGTCGCCGCTGCGCTCGCGGTGAAACAGCGCTGTCTGGATGGCCGCATAGGCCGACATGCCGCCGAACACGTCCGCCGCATAGGTGGCGGTGTTGCCGGGCTTGGCTGTGCCGTTGTACTCGACTTGCGCGAGATCGAAGCCGCTGGCGGCGTGAATAATCGGCGCGTACGCCGGGCGCTGCGCGTCTGGCCCCACCTGGCCGAAACCCGAAATCGAGCAATACACAATGCGCGGATTCAATTGCGACATGGCCTTGTAGCCCACGCCCAGACGATCCGCCACGCCGGGCCGCCAGTTCTCGACGATCACATCGCACTTCGCCGCCAGCGCGATGGCCGCATCGCGGCCCGCCGGCGATTTCAAATCGAGAACAATGCTGTGCTTGCCGCAATTGAGATGACCAAAAAAACTGCTGTGGCCGTTGCGCACCGGGCGGCGCGTGCGATTGTGATCACCCGCGGGCGACTCCACTTTAATCACTTGCGCGCCATGGTCGGCGAGCAGCCGCGTGCAATAAGGCCCCGACAGCATATTGGTGAAATCCAGCACTTGCAGGCCCGCCAAGGGCGACTTCAATGGCGCAGTAATGCTCACATGAATTCCTTAAAAATTCAATAAAATCAATTAGTTACAATCTTCGCTTCTTTGATGACCGCAGCCCAGCGGCTGGTTTCCCGGCGGATGTGTTCAGCGAACACTTCCGGCGAACTCGCCACCACGTCCGCGCCTTCCGCTTTCAAGCTCGCCAGAAAATCCGGCGTGCGGATGACTTTCAACAGTTCCGCGTTCCAGCGCGCGATGACTTCCGGCGGCGTGCGCGCCGGCGCGATCACGCCGTACCAAATGCCTGACTGAAAATCCGCGTAGCCGGATTCCGCGATGGTGGGGAGCTCAGGCAAAACAGCAGAGCGCTTAAGACCCGTCAGCGCCACAGCGCGCACGCGCCCCGTGGTCACATGCGGCAGCATGCTGACAATATCCACAAAGCCCATGGAGACCTCGCCGGTCATGATCGCCAGCACTGCCTGCCCGCCGCCGCGATACGGGATATGCGTCATGGCAACCCGCGCCATCGAATTAAACAGCGCGCCGGACAAATGACTGGAACCGCCGGTGCTGCCCGACGAAAACGTAAGTTGCTCCGGACGTGCTTTGGCCAGCGCAACGACATCCTTCACCGCTTTCACCGGCAACGACGGATGCACGGCCAATAAATGGGGTGCTGTGGCGATCAGCGTGATCGGCGCGAAATCACGAATGTTGTCGTAGGGAATCTTCGCCATCAGGCTGGGATTCACCGTAAACGTCGGCGTGGTCATCATGATGGTATGGCCATCGGGCGCGGACTTGGCGACGATCTCTGTGCCCACCACGCCGCTGCCGCCGGTACGGTTATCCACCACCACGGACTGGCCCAGCGTGCCGGTCAGCGCCTGCGCGAGTTTGCGTGCGATCAAATCGCTACCGCCGCCCGCCGCGAACGGCGCGACAAAGCGTATGGGTTTGCTGGGGAAGCCCTGCGCCCTGCTCGCTGTACAGGCTGAAACACCCGCGACAGTCAGCACGGCGAGAAACAGAACACGCATCGAATGTTTCGGAGAGTGTGTGCTCAAATAATTTTCTCCGCGCGCAGTAGGGCCAGTTGCGCATCATCAAACCCCAGTTTGCGCAGACGTTCCACCGTGTGCTCGCCCAGCGTGGGTGCTGCACGCGATTGCGATTCGGGTTTGCCGTTGAAGGTAATCGGACAGCGCACTTCCTTCAGCTTGCCGAGCTTCGTGTGATCCGTGGTGATAACCAGGCCATCGATCAGCTTCTCAAACGTATGCAGCGATTCCTTGATGCTCATCACCGGCGCAGCCAGCACTTGGCGCTGCGTAAACAGCGCCAGCCACTCCGTGCTGGGTCGGCGCAGCAGCTCCGCCTGCAAAATATCGATCAGCGCCTTGCGGTTCTTGACGCGATCCCAGTTGTCTTTGAAGCGCGGGTCGGCCACAAGGTCGTCGCGTTGCATCGCTGAGCACAACGCCTGCCACGAGGCGCGATGAAAAGCGCCCACCACCATAAACTTGCCATCGCCAGCCTTGAAGGCCTGATACGGCACCAGTTGCGGGTGCCCGCTGCCCTGGCGTGTGTAATTCGGCTCGCCATTCAGCACGCTCACCACATAATTGGGCATCAGCGCGTAAGCGGCTTCCAGCAGCGAAATCTGCACATGCGAGCCTTCGCCGGTTTGCGTGCGCTTGTGCAGCGCACTTAAGATGCCGATGGTCGCCAGCATGGCCCCCGACGCATCCACCACCGGCGTGCCGGTTTTGGAGGGCGCGGAATCCGGGTCGCCCGTGACATCCAGCATGCCCGAGTAGGCTTGGCCGATAATGTCGTTGCCGCCGACTTCCTCAAAGCCCTTCGCCCCGCCAAAAGCGGAGATCGAACAGTAAATCAGGCGCGGATTAAGTTTGTGTAAATCCTCATAGCCTAAACCCCACGCTGCCATGCGGTGCGAACGGAAATTCTCAATCAACACATCGCATTCGACGGCGAGCGAGCGGACGATGGCCTGCCCCGCCGGTTTGCGAATGTCGATGGCCAGCCCTTCCTTGCCGCGATTGATGCCGAGAAAATAGCCGCTCTCGCCCTGCCCGACATAATCGTCGGTAGCGCGTATCAAATCGCCACGCCCCGGCTTTTCAATCTTGATGACTTCGGCACCCATGTCGCCGAGCAGCATGGCGCTGAACGGCGCCGCCAGTGCGGAACCCAGATCAAGCACTCTTAATCCACTGAGATTGGCCATGTCGTGTTCTACTTATTGACTTAAAGAGAGAGGCGCAGCGGTTCGATAATGCGCCGCCAAATGCCGGAGTCGCGTCTGATCATGTCGCCCAGCGCCGCTGGCGTACTCGATTCCGCGTTAACACCATCGCTGGCCAAACGCGCGCGCATGTCGTCGCGCTCCACCGTTTTCACCATGGCGGCATTCAGACGCGTAATGATGTCCGCGGGCGTTCCCGCCGGTGCGAACAGGCCCCACAAATTCGTCACCACCAGATCGCTGTAGCCCGCTTCCAGCAGCGTGCCGACAGCCGGCAATTCGGGCGAGCGTTTGGGGCCGGTGATAGCCAGTATGCGCAGCTTGCCCGCCTTGTGTTGCTGCAATGCGCCCGCGATGCCGTCGCAATAGACCGAGATTTGCCCCGCGAGCAGGTCGCGCATGGCCTCCGCTGATCCCTTGTAAGACACTTCAGTGAAGCTCAAGCCGGCGAGACGCTCAAACGTTTTACCCACCAGAAATGGCCCAGTGCCCGGCCCCAGCGACCCCATGACCAGTTGCGATGGACGCTGTTTGGCGAACGCCGCAAACTCCTTAATGGATTTCGCCGGCACCGACGGATGCACGGCGATGGTCCAGCCGTGGCTCGTGCCCATTAAACCAACCGGCGCGAAATCGTCCGTTTTATACGACAGTTGTTTGTACATGTGCGGATTGGCCGACAGCGTGGCCGACACGGTAAACAACAGGGTGTAACCATCCTTCGGCGCCTGCGCCACGGCTTGCGCGCCGATGATGGTCGCCGCACCCGGCCGGTTTTCAATCACAAACTGCTGGCCGAGCTGCTCCGTTAAACCGCGTCCCACAACGCGCGCGTACACGTCCGTAGCGCCGCCCGCGACGTAGGGCACGACAATGCGCACGGGCTTGACGGGATAGCCTTGCGCAAACACCGTCGCAAACTGTGATAACAACATCCACAATGCCCACAACCACCAGCGGCAGGTTTTCACCGATTTCCTTTCAGACGTCATCGCCATCAATAACCATCAACATCAACGCATCGCCCAGCGTCTTGCCTTGCGGGTCAAGACGCAACGAATGCATGGGCCCGCCATCCAGTATGCCCTTCAACACCAGATTGATGGCGTTGAGATTGGGCAACTCATAGCGCAGCACGTCGCCCAAACAGATATCGCTGAAATGCGCGCGCACGCGCTCTGCGGTTACCACGCGCAGCAACAGCGTATAGTCTTCAGGCCTGCGCGCCACCACGCCCAGATTGATGCAATCCCCCTTGTCGCCGGAGTGCGCCCACGCGATGTCGTACAACAGCTTGCGGCTCATCGCGCGTCCCTCATAACGCGTCCCTCATAACGCCTCCCACAGGGCCACTCGCGGCGTGACGAGATGCGAGGCAATCACCGTCGGCCAGTGCGTGTAGATCGGCGTGATATCGCCCCTGCCGCCCGCGATGCTGCCAGCGAGACCGGGGGCGCCCTTGTGCGCAGGCGCTTGTTGTGCGGCGAGGCGTTCTATCGCGGAACGGTCGGCACTGCGCGCGGCAAAACGCGCGAACACTTCCACCGGCTCCGGTATCGGCACGCCCGCGGCCTGTAAACGCCGCCCGTGGATCGCCCCCATGCCGAAAATATCGCCGCGCGTGGCATCGAGTTTGAGCCCCAGACGCGTAACAGTGTGTTCAATCTTGCGCAGCGCCGCTTCCGCTTTGAGGCGCGCATCAGGCCATGCGTAGGGCCACATCAGCACCGTGCGGTAGCCATCGCGATAGGTCATCGACACCTTCAGCGTGTCGGGCGGCGCGCTGCCGCGCACGCCGGTGATGCGCACGCGGTTCCCGCCCTCGTCATGCAGCGTAAACGATGTCCAGTCCACTGTGGCATCCGGCGACAGAAACGCCTTCGGATCAAAAATCTCATGCAGCAGTTGATCCGTGGCGGTGGCCGTGGTGACCATGCCACCCGTGCCCGGCGCCTTGGTCAGTGTCACCGTGCCGTCGGGCGTTACCTCGACCAGCGGATAGCCCACGTGCTCAAGCCCCGGCACGGCTTTCCAGCCCTGATGATTACCGCCGGTCGCTTGCGGACCGCATTCGAGCAAATGCCCCGCGACGACACCGGCGCCGATGCGGTGGTAATCCTCATCGCGCCATTGAAACTCATGCATTAACGGCGCGAGTGTCATCGCCACATCGACACAGCGCCCGGTCAACACAATGTTCGCCCCCGTCGCCAGCGCGTCGCGGATGGGCTTGGCACCCAGGTAGGCGTTGGCGCTGACCACGCGCTCGCGTACGTCGTTGAACGGGAGGCTATTGTCGTAATTGGCAAACGGCACACTCGCGGCCAAATCCGTAATACGAGGCATCAGGTCGTCACCATCGACAATCGCAATGCGTATCTTGTCGCTAAGCCCCGCCTCGGCCACCACTTTCGCCACTGCCGCAGCACACCCCGCCGGGTTAAGCCCGCCGGCATTGGTCACAACTTTGGTGCCGTGCTGCACCAGCAGCGGCAGTATGTCCTTGATGACCGTCACCACATCCGTGGCATAGCCCTTGGCGGGATCACGATCCATCTGCCGCCGCATGATCGACAAGGTCACTTCCGCCAGATAATCCATCATCAGATAATCGAGCGGCGTGCCTGCCGTCGCCATGCGTGACAGCAACTCACGCGGTTCGTTGACATCGTCGCCCCACGCGCTGGCACCACAGCCGATGCGAACCACGTCCTTCAAACATCTTTCCAAACTACCGCCCCTTCCAGTTGGGCTTGCGCTTTTCCCTGAACGCGCGCGGGCCTTCGAGCGCGTCCTCGCTGCGGTAGGAACGTTCAAACGCGAGATCGCCCAGCGGGAACGCGGCCGAGCGTCCCATTTCGGTGGCGAGATAAGTAAGCTGTCTGCCCGCTTTCACGCCCAGTGGCGCATTGGCGATGATCGTTTTCGCGAGCTTGCGCGTTTCATCAGTGAGTTTATCCGCCGGTGCGATGCGATTCACAAATCCCATCTCATACGCACGCCGCGCGGCAAGCGGCTCGCCCGTCACCAGTAGCTCCATCATGATGCGTTGCGGCAGCATCCAGATCAACGGCGCGGCCCACGGTGCGCCACGTCCCCAGCGCACCTCGGTAATGCCAAACTCGGCCGTGTCCGCAGCCGTACATAAATCACATCCCTGCGCCAGCAAAAATCCCCCCGCATACGCAATGCCATTCACCTGCGCGATGGTGATCTTGGACACCTTGAGGGTTTGGCCCAGCAGGGGAATCGCATTAGCGCCGGGTATGGTCTTGCCGGTCTGCGCCATTTCCTTCAGATCAGCGCCCGCGCAAAAGGCGCGGCCTTCGCCGGTGAGGATGGCCACTTTGGCGCTGTCATCGGCTTCGAATTGTTCAAAGGCACGGATGATGCCTTCGCGCATCAGGCGATTCACGCAATTTAATTTGTCCGGCCGCCGCAATGTAATGGTGGCGATTTCATCCTGCACGTCGTAACTGACTGGCGCTTCTTCGGACATGGCATCCCCTCCTCAACTACCGATAAGCATAGCGGTGTTCGCACGGCCTGACGTTCGCCCGCGTGCACACTATGTGTGACGCGGCGTCACACATCACGGGCACGCGCTGTGAAACCATTGCGTGCATTGACAGAGTTTAACCGTTAGGCGAACGACACATGGATTTCACAGAATCGGAAGATCACAAGACCATACGCGAAGCGGTGGAGAAAATCTGCGCGGGCTTTCCGCTGCAATACTGGCTGGAGAAAGACCGCAACGGCGGCTTTCCGCATGATTTTCACAAGGCCTTTGCCGACGCGGGCTGGCTGGGCATTGCCATGCCGCAGGAGTACGGCGGCGCTGGCTTGGGCATTTCGGAAGCCGCGGTCATCATGGAAACGGTGGCTGCGTCGGGCGCGGGTCTGGCAGGGGCCTCGACCGTTCACTTTAATATCTTCGGCCTGCACCCGGTGGTGGTGTACGGCACGCCGGAGCAGAAAGCGCGCTGGCTGCCGCCGTTGATACGCGGCGAAAACAAGGCCTGCTTCGGCGTGACCGAACCCAACACGGGGTTGAATACGCTGAAGCTGAAAACCACCGCCGTGAAAAAAGGCGATCGCTACATTGTGCACGGGCAGAAGATCTGGATCTCCACGGCGCAGGTCGCCAACAAATTCCTGCTGCTGGCGCGCACCACGCCAATCGAGGAAGTGACCAAACGCACGCGCGGGCTGTCGCTGTTCTATACCGATTTTGACCGCAGCAAAATCGAGGTGCGCGAAATCGACAAGATGGGCCGTAAGGCGGTGGATTCTAACCAGTTGTTTATCGATGGCCTGGAAATCGCCGAAGAAGACCGCATTGGCGAAGAAGGCCGCGGCTTTGAGTACATTCTGCACGGCCTCAACCCGGAGCGCGTGCTGGTGTCGGCGGAAGCCATAGGCCTGGGCCGCGCAGCGTTAAAACGCGCCGCGCAGTACGCGCGCGACCGCGTGGTGTTCGACCGCCCCATTGGGCAGAATCAGGGCATCCAGCACCCGCTCGCCGAACGCTGGATCGAACTGGAAGCTGGCGCGCTGATGTACCAAAAGGCGGCCTGGCTCTACGATCAGGGACTCGCCTGCGCGGCGGAAGCCAACGCGGCGAAATTCCTCTGCTGCGAAGCCGGCTACCGCGCCTGTGAGACCGCCATCCTTACCCATGGCGGCATGGGTTACGCCAAGGAGTTTCACGTCGAGCGCTTCTTCCGTGAATCGATGATTTCACGGGTGGCACCCGTGTCACCGCAAATGGTGCTGAACTTTATTGCGGAAAAAGTCTTGGGGCTGCCGAAGTCGTACTGACAAAATTCAAAAGCTTCAACGCAGAGGCGCAGAGGTACGCAGAGAACTGCTTTGGATTTTCTCTGCGTTTCCTTTGCGCCTCTGCGCCTCTGCGTTAAAGCACTTGATTTTTGATTTCAAAATAATTTTTGAAAATCAATCACTTACGCATGCCCATTACGCCGCCACATTCCACGACTTGCCGCGCAGCTTGTCCTGTACAAAATCGATAAAGACCTGCAAGCGCGGACTTAAGTTTCGTCGCGTGCGCACCACCGCGTAGACGCTCTCGCGGCGCGTGTATTCCAGCAGCAGCGGCACCAGCCGTCCCGACTGGAAATCCTCCGCCGCGTCGAACTCCGGCAAGCGGAAAATGCCCATGCCGCCGCGAGTCAATTCCAGCAACAGCTCGGCCTGATCGGCGCAGATTTGCGATTGAATCGGAATATGCTCAACGCGCTGCCCGCGATAAAACGGCCACGTCTCGCGCCCCGGCATGGTGTAGTTCAACAAGCGATGCCGCGTCAGATCGGCGGGCACCTTGGGCACGCCGTATTTTTTTAAGTACGTGGGTGCCGCGCACAACACACGGCGGCTGGTGGCAATTTTGCGCAACACCAGCGACGAATCGGGCAGCGATCCAAAGTGAATGGCGATATCCATGTCGTCCGCCAGCCCGACAAAGCGCGGCCCCAGCCGAAACTCAATGCGCACATCGGGATACAGCGCGGCAAATTCCGGCAGCAGGGGTGCTAACTGGCTGCGCGTAAACGACGGCGCCGCATGAATACGCAAGGTGCCGTGCGGTACCTTGGCGAGCCGCTCTCCCAGCGATTGCAGTTCATCGACGGCGTCGATGGCGCGCCGCGCGCTTTCCAAAAACACCTCGCCTTCACGCGTCAAAATCGCGGCCTTTAACGAGCGGTCAAAAATGCGCACGCCCACGCGGTTCTCGATCCGCGCGATGAGCTTACTCACCGTGGACGGCGACAATCGCAAACTGCGCGCAGCGGCCGAAAAGCTGCCGCTTTCCGCAACCGCCACGAAGACATGCAAGTCCTGTATTTGATTCATTTGCTTGCTGCTCATGGTGAGAGGCGCTTTCGTGGCATGGCGATCTCCTGGGGCGTGCGAAGCATTTCGCGTCTTGTATGGCAGCATATTACAACGAGCCGCTGTTACAGCCCTGAAATGGCCGGGAACGTCACGGTGGCTGCATTCCAATAGTCGCCGCGCCACACGGGTGGTTACGGATCGACATCGGCTGGCCGGTGTCCGTCGAAGGTTTGGTGAAACTGCCCTATGACGCCTTCGTGCTCGACCTGCAACACAGCCTGATTGACCGCGCCACGGCGGTCAACGTGCTGCAAGCCATCTCGCTGGGCCACGGTGCGCCGCTGGTGCGCGTGACGCAGAACGACCCGGCTGAAATCGGCTTCGTGCTCGACGCGGGCGCGTATGGCGTGATCTGCCCGCAGATCGAAACGCGCGAAGACTGCGAGCGCTTCGTCGCCGCCTGCCGCTACGCGCCGTGCGGCACGCGCAGTTGGGGACCGGTGCGCGGGCTACTCTACGGCGGGCCGGATTATTTTCAGCAGTACGAAAAGCAAATCGTCAAAATCGCCCTCATCGAAACCATCAAGGGCGTGCAAAACATGCGCGCCATCGCCGCCACGCCGGGCCTCGACATGATCTACGTCGGCCCCAACGACCTCACCATAGACCACGGCGGCGCGCCCACCTATATCGCCAGCGACCCGCGTGTAACCCAAGCGATGGACGACTCCATCGTCATCGCCAAAGAGCGCGGCATCGTCTCAGGCGCCTACGCCGGCAGCGTGGACGTGGCCAAGGCGGCAGTGGCCAAGGGTTTTGCGCTGGTGTCGGTGGGCTATGCGGCCAAGCTGATGATTAAGGCGGCGGGGGATGTGCTGGGGGCGGTGTTTGCGGGGCGGGAGTAATATCCCGCCAATATAAAAAATCATTTAAAAACAAATACTTATGGTATATTGGCGCTATCCTCTTCCCCGAGGTTAATCACCGGCTGATACGCAGAATTGCTCTATGAATCGAATCGATTTCACATCGTTACGCAAGGCCATAGCCACGCTGGCGAAAGCACTGGACGCATCCAAGCTACGGCCCAAGGATGAGTTCGTGCGCGATGCGTCGATACAGCGCTTTGAATACACCTACGAACTTTGTGTGAAGTCGTTGCGGCGGCAACTCACCGCCATGTCCGATTCGCCATCGGAAATCGACGCGCTGGGCTATCGCGACATGATACGTGCGGGCGTAGAGCGTGGTCTCATCAAATCCGAGGCACCATGGTTCGGCTACCGCGAGTTGCGCAATATCACCAGCCACGTCTACGATCCCGCCAAAGCGCGCAAGGTGTTCGGCGGGCTGCGCCGTTTTTTGCGCGATGCGCAGGAACTGCAAGCCCGATTGGATAAGGCGTCAAAATGAAAACCGTGGCCAAAACTCACGCCCGGCTCATGCTATCACCCAAGCATCTGGCGTTGGTACGCGCTGTGCTGCACGCTCACGCGCCCCACCACCGCGCCTATGTCTTTGGCTCAAGAGTCGTGTGTGACGCTGCCGGTCGCGCAAGGTTAAAGCCGCATTCCGATCTGGATGTAGCCTTGGAAGGGCCACCGCTGAAATCCCATGAGGCTTTTATGCTCAGAGAGGCTTTCAGCGAAAGCGACTTGCCGATGCGGGTCGATACTGTATGGGCGCAGGACTTACCGCGTGCTTGGGATGTTTGCGCTTGGTCTCTTTGATCTGTGTCGCCACTCTGTGCGCGACGACATCAAGTGCCGCTTCAAATGGCGGCCAAACTCGATTGCGTTCTGGGACAACCGCGGCACCCTGCATCAGGCGATGTGGGACTACTTTCCGCAGTATCGGTATGGGCGTCGGGTTACTGTGGCGGGGACGAAGCCGTGATTGCCATGTAGAGTGTGCCAGAACGTTCCTCAAAATGGTCGATCAGGGATTTTTGTGGGTGACATACCACCACTGTCATTCCTGCCTGCTCGCCTACTGCGCACTTAAGGCTGTTGCATCCGCAATCAATTTGGCCACCAGCGCGCACAACTCCACAATGGCAGATTCCCCCACTTCCAGAAAGCCCTCGTATTCTGCGAGATTGCGCTTCTGATGGGCGAGGTCCAGTACACGCCAGCGGTGTGCAGGCCAATTCAGGGTGTGCGTCAAACACTGGAACACCGTAAAGCGGTTTTCACTGCCGCGTACCAAAGTGAGCCATGCCAACGCAGCGCCGCCAGCGCAGCGGCGTGGCCCGCGTTATAGGTGCTGATAAAACGCCCTTCAGGCGACACACCCGCAAGTTGCGCATCGGCAAGCCGCGTGCGTGCCATCGCCAGCATGCGCATGATTTCGGCATCATTACGCGGCTCGGCCTTCAACTGGCCGACGCGTACCAGGTTATCCAGCGCGGGCAGGCTCATCGGCGGTATCCAGCAACGGGATTGTGGGCTGCGCCAACACGCGATTGACGAACGAATCCTCCTGCGCCTTGCGGCGCGCGAATTCCGTCGGCGTGTAGCAGGTGGGGGTGACCTTGCGGCCCAGTAGCGCTTCCGCCGGCGCCAGCAATGGCAGTGCCGTGGCCAATGACAGATTCTCGCCCACCAGCATCACATCAATATCGCTTTGCGCGGTGTCCGTTTCTTTGGCGACAGAACCATACAGCCACGCGCCTTGCAGATCAGGGGCCAGCGTACTCAACGCCTCGCGCAACACGGGTGCCGCGCTCAGCGTTTTGCGCGTCAATTGCACCAGCTCGTTGTACACCGGACTATCTGCGTTAGCCTAAAAGCGGCGCAGATTGCCCACCCGCTCCGAGTGCACCAGCCGCGCGTCCGCCAGCGCATTCAACTCACGCTGCAGCGACGCGCTTCCCAAGCCGGTGAGGCGGCGCAACTCGCTCAAGTGAAACACGCGATCCGGATGACCAAACACCCAACGCAGCACGCGCGACTGGCTGTCGGAGAAAAGGGCGGAGGCGATTAACATAGCTTAAAATTAATACGAATAAGCTAAAATTTGGCATATTTTATGTCATCACCGATAATAAAAGTTAAATAAAATCAATAACTTACAAAACTATCAAGTCATTCGTATACGGATACTCCGTCAACGAGGTTTGTAGCTGAAAAAATCTACGCCACCCTCTTTAGCATCCCCGCAGCTGGCACGAACTCTGCCCCGGCGCTTGCCATGAATTCGCTTTAAGGCGAAAATGAGGAAATGGACATCCAGCACTATCTCGACTCAAACGGCGAGGATATTTTTCAGAACTGGCTGGACAACCTCAAAGACATCAAGGTCCGCATCGCCATACAGCGGCGCGTGGACAGACTGGCAGGCGGCAACTTCGGCGACCACAAATTCTGCCGTGATGGCGTCTGGGAGCTACGCGTGGATTTTGGCCCGGGCTACCGTGTCTACTACGCGCGGCACGGCAAGGCTATTGTATTGCTGCTTTGTGGAGGCACAAAACGGCGGCAGGCGTCAGACATCGAAGCTGCCGAAGACTATTGGCAGGACTTTCAGCGGAGAACATCATGACACGCAATACCAAACGTAGCGCTTCGCTGGGCGTCGTACGCAGCCACGAGGCCGCGACGGTTGAGAGCTTTCAGCGCGACCCCAAGTTTGCCGCGGCCTATCTGAATGCCGTGCTCGAGGATGGCGATCAGGAAGAAATCATGCTCGCGTTGCGCCGCATTTCCGAGGCGCGTGGAGGCGTAGCCAAGCTCGCAAAGTCAGCCAAGCTGAATGTCACCACGCTCTACCGCACGTTGTCCGCCAAGGGAAATCCGGAGTTGCGCAGTCTTACTGCGTTACTGCGTGCGATGGGCATGCGGCTTGCCGTGGCGCCATTGAATTAGTCTGCGGAGCGCGCCGCAGAGTCAGTGCCCGCGGTATTGCTATACTGCAAGACCGGCTCCCATTATTTCAGAAGAGGTATGGGCATCGGGTTACTGTGGCGGGGCCAAGCCGCTTGAGTTGTGTGTCAGACTTGCAATCACCGTACGATAGTGAAAGACCCCGAATGTAAGAATGTAATCCTCTCTTGAATTGACCACTTGGTGGGGCGGAGATACATTTGGGCAAATGCAGATATTCTGTTTTAAGTTACCGCTCCCATAACTCTGAGGAATATACATGTCGTCAGCGACCGCCAGCAGCACGAAGAGTCCGCTAGATGCAGCACAGAAAATTGTTGCGGAATTAACAGGCATGATCCCAGAACAACAGGCACTTGCACTGAAATTTGCCACCGAAACGCTCGAGCTTGCAGTACATGCTGCAATATCGGCAGTTACGAAAGCACCAGTTCAGTCGCCCCAGCTATCACCCCTGCATGTGGTATCTGGTGCCGGCCACTCGCCAGACATTAAATCGTTCACGTCGATGAAGGCACCGAAGAGTGACCAACAGTTTGCTGCGGTTGTCGCCTATTTTTACCAATTTGAGTCAAAAGCTGAAGAGAGGACGGATGCCATTGACGCCGAAGTAATGAGAAATGCGGCGCGCCTTGTAAATCGTCCCCAAGCGCCGCAATGGACCATGACCCTTAATAATGCGAAGAACGCAGGATACTTGGATACGGCTGGCAGCGGTAAATTTAAGCTTAGCTCTGTCGGCGAGAATCTAGTGGCCATCACTCTTCCTAGCAACGGTGGGACGGCCCTGAGTAACAGCAACACCTCGAAAAAGAAACCGAAGAAGAAGTCTTCCAAAAGTAGTGTCAAGAACAAAAAGTAGCGCGCGACTCCGTCGATCTGAGAGGAGTGCGTCACCATGCTGACAGTTCATCAAGCAATTGATGCTGCGATTATCGAAGTTACTGCGGCTCGGAATCGTGTATCAAAAATAAAATCTACCCAAGTACGAGGTGTGGACGAATTAGCCTCGCTTAAAGCAACGGCCCATACTTGGTTCCATACACATAGACCCGTAGTTTCCGTCAACGCACCGAACGTAGATCTGAAACCTGTAGATGCTTGTTTTACTGCCGTACTTGATGCGACTGCAAAGTCTGCGGCAAAAGCAACATACTTAAAGGCGCTCAGGGACACGAAGGTGGCCCTAATGATGGTGCGGAAGACCGCACTAATTGCGCCCGTGGAGGGGGCTTCCTCAAACACGGATGATCTTGCGCCGGACTTTTCATCTCTAGCGGGCAATCAGGAAATGCAGGGCATCCTTACGCGCCGATGGAACGAATGTGCTAAATGCGTAAAGGCAGATGCTCATCTTGCAGCTATCGTAATGATGGGTGGATTTCTTGAAGCATTGTTCGTTGCGCGCGCAAACAAAATGCCTGACAAGACGCCCCTCACATCAGCCAAAAGCGCACCGAAGGACAAGGCTACCGGCAAAACGACTAACTACGAAAATTGGATGTTGGACTCTTATATCAGAGTAGGTTTCGAGATGAATTGGATCACGGAATCCGCCAAAAACATAGCTGACACGCTGAAAGAATATAGAAATTTCATTCACCCCGCCAAGGAGCTGCGCTACGGCGTAACTCTCGGACTAAACGATTCATCGATGTTTTGGCAGGTTACGAAGGCATTGGCTCGTCAATTGCTATTGAGTGCGTAACGCGGCACCGGAAATCTAATGGGTGGGAATCTAAAGAGCTAAGCAGGGTTTTGTAGGCCTAATCATGCAACGCCTCAATAGCCTTCGGATTCGAAGCCACGATCTTGAGCAGCGCCTTCGCAGGCCCGGTGGGGTGCGTGCGTTGTTGCTCCCAGTTTTGCAGGGTGCGCAGGTTTACGCCGATCAATTTTGCGAATTGGCTCTGGCTGATTTTCGCGGCCTCACGAATGGTGCGCACGTCGGGTGCGGGTAGTACGGTCACCCTCGCGCCACCCTCGCGTTTGCCTTCGATGTCGCGTTTCATGGCGCGCACGCCTTTGACGAGTTGTTCGAAATGTTGCTTATCCATGTTTGATGTCCTTCATCAATGCCGCCAATGTTTTGACCTGCGCCGGGGTTAAGTCTTCCTGCTCGTTTTTGGCATAGGCGTAGATCAGGTAGATGCCGGTGACGAAGGAACCGCATCGGTCGTGGTGCTTATATCGTGAGATGGCCTTGCGTACGCACGTCACGCGAACGATGCGGTTCGCTACGCTCACCGTCATCCTACAACGAAGCGGAACAGTTACGACTTTATTGAAACTGTTCGCCATCGAGCAAAAGAATATGGCTAACGCAATCTGAGGCACTGTGCAAGCCGCGCGTTGGCTGGACAGTCCTACCTCGCAGACTCCAATCAGCGGCCATCCGTGGAGTAAGGTGCCGATGCCCCACCCACCAACGCCTGATCCGGCTGCGGGTACTGCATGATCAGCACTTCGGCGCCATCCACTCCGGCGGTTGCGTTCGGGCCGCCCTCGCCAGCGTTGGCGAAGGCCAGCGATTCGTAGGGCAATGACTTGCCTTGGTGGTTCAGCGCCCCTGCGGCCACCATCAGATGACGTCCGGCGCCGCCGCATTCTGCGGGCCATGTGGCGGGCGCGCCCGGTGGCAAGCGCAGTATCCAGGCGGCGAGTCCATCGGGATGCAGTTCAACGATGACATCCAATACGGTTTCTTTTCGCGTGCGCAGCGCTTCGGGTGTGCCGATGCCCAGCTCACTTTTGTCTTTGAGAATGAAACGCCGCTTCGATGGGCGGATCGCTTCTTTGACACCGGGGGCTGCGAGCATGCAGGCACCGGGGTCGGCGCGGGCGCGCAGGGTGAAATAGGTTAGCCCTTCCTGCTCCGGCACGATGGGGCCGTAGGCGGTATACGGGTCGGTAAAATGCAGCGCCACAGGTGCCATGTTTGCGCGCCCCAGCTTGCCTGCGCCCTCGATGACGACTTGCCACTGTTCCGTTTGGTGGTAATGCGCGTGGGTGATGTTCTGGTGTTCCTGGCGCACGGTGTAACCCTGCGGCGAGACGCCGGGCTCGGGCGTTTGCGGCTTCTCCCACGGGCCCAGATACAAGGTCTTGGTGGCTTTGCCGCCGCCTAACGGCAGCGTGATCACGCGCGTCTGCGCGGCAACATCGAGGCTGGATACAACTTGCATGGTGAATTCCCGAGAAACGCAATCGATTCAGATATTTGTATCATAGCGCAGGGCATGCCCATCTGCGCGGCCAGTCAAGCGGCGCTACGCCGTATGCCTATCGTTCGCCTAGCCTCAGCAGGTCGCGGGCGCTGTCGATGTAACTCATACACCGCACGCAAGCGCGCCAGCGGCGCATCAGGCCATGGAGCACTGCGCCGGGTGGCCCTGTTGATGCGCATCGAGATGAGGCTCCGTGTCTATTGTGCAAGTTTCGGATACAGCCCCACATACCCCGCCTTGGCCCGATGCTCGGCGCTGGCTTTGGCGCGCTCGGGGCTCATGGGGATAAAGCCGTGACCATGGATAATTTTGGACATGAAGGTCATGCGTGCGGTGACGGCAACGGCGCTGTGATACGCGGCCTCGTCCCACCCAGCGGCGAATACGGCGTCGGCATCGCTTTGTGTGATGGCCGTGGGTTCCACAGCAAGTTTTTTCACCAGCTTTAGCAGCGGCTTTAACTTGGCGCTCACGGGGGCGCTATCGATATCCGCCACCAGCTTTTGCACCAAGCCGGTGTCGATGCCGCGCGCTTCAGCCGCAGCCGAGTGCGCCACATACGCAAACTGGCAGCCGATAAGCCCGGCGACAAAACCCTGAATCATTTCGCGCTCGCCCGGCGTCAGCGGTGACGGTCCGTTAATCAGTTGCTGCCCCATCTCGGCCCAGTGGCGGTAAATTTCCGGGTACGTTTGGAATACATCGCCGGGGCCAGATTTTTCGGTGTGGGATTTCAGGTAAGGCATGTTGTCTCCGGGGGGGGCACGGTGGGCATGGCGAGCACGTTGTGACAGTCGCGGTTCGCTAGTTTAGGGGATAAGCAGGGTGTGTTCGCTACGGTCTTACTCGACCAAAGCGAACCCAAGTCAACCGCAGCGACCACTACGCCACCGGCCACTTAAACACCCGCGTCGCCGTCTCGTGCATCATGCTCTGCACGTCAGCCGCCGGTAAATACGCCGCCGCATATTTGCGGATGATGTCAGCGCTTTGCGTATAGCTGCCACGGTTTTTGCCCATGGTTTGGGTTTGGTCTGAGCCCCACATTAAGCGCTCGGCACCAAAGGCCGCGTGGATGCGCTTGATCATCGGGTGCAGGTCTTCATACTCGGGCGGCGCACTGCCGGACACCAGCGGCAGCGATGACACTTTCACCGTCACGTTGGGAAAGCGCGCGAGCGACTCCATGGCTTTGAGCTTGCCTTCGCGCGCCTCGCCGGGGACGGCCCAGCCGAAGTGGTCGATGATGTAAGCAAGGTTCGGGTATTTTTTGAGCACCGGCTCCATCAGCGCCGGGCCAGCGCGGGTCCAAATGGCCACGGCCATGTCCTGATCAACGCACGCCTGCCACACCGGCTCCAGCGCGCCATCGGCGAAAAGCTTTTGGTGCTCGGGCTCGTTCATCGACACGCGCAGGCTGCACAGGGCGGGCTGTTCCAACCAGCGCGGCAGTAGCGGGTATTGATCGGCCAGCGTGGGCACAAACCAGCCCATGACGCGAAAGCGCTTGGGGTACTTGGCCGATGCCGCCTGACCGCAAGCCGAGCTGCGATTGGGCGCGACATTGGCGGCAGAAATAACGGCACGGTCGATGCCAGCTTCGTCCATCAGCTTTAACATGCGCTCGGCGGGCATGGGCTCAGGCAGGTGCGCTTGCGCGCCGGCTTCCCAAGGATCGTCAGGGGTGTTGGCGTTCCAGAGGTGAACTTGTGCGTCGGTGATCATGTTGTGCTCCGTGGGTTGGGTGTGGCTCTAAAATAAAAGCAATGAAATCAGATACTTCCTTCTGTGAGCCGACACAGTCCTGCTTAAGTCAATGCTCGTTGGGTCAACGGGGGCTCATCACTCTGCCGTGATGCCGAGCTTGCGCACCAACATGACCCAACGCATTGTCTCTGCTTTCATGTAGGCGGCGAATTCCTCGGGGCCGGCGACATACAGGCGCATGCCGATGTCTGCAAGGCGCGTGCGCAGTTCCGGGCTTTCCAGCGCGCCACGCACGGCGGCATCCATCGTGGCAATGATGTTGGCCGGGGTGCCCGCAGGTGCGTACAGGCCGGCCCAGGTGTTGGCGGTAAAGCCGGGGAGCGCTTCCGCTACCGCAGGCACGTTGGGTAGCTCGGCGCTGCGTGTGCGCCCGGTAACGCCGATAGCACGCATGCGCCCGGAACGCACATGCCCAATCGCCGCCGGCAGCGTGTCGAACATCAGGTCTACTTGGCCGCTCAACAGACCGGTTGCGCCCAGTGCCGGGCTGCGAAAGGGCACATGCAGCAAGTCGACATTAGCCATGGATTTGAACAATTCCGCCGCCAGATGGCTGGTGGTGCCGTTGCCGCCGGAAGCGTAAGTCAGTTTGCCCGGCTTTGCCTTGGCCAAGGCAATGAGATCGGCCACGTTTTTTGCGGTCACCGATGGATGCACGACCAGCAGGAGCTCGCCACTGGCGACGCCAGCGACGGGCGCAAAGTTTTTCACCGGGTCGTACGGCAAGCGATGGTAGAGGCCGACATTGATGGCATGCGTGCTAATGGTGCCGAGCAACAGCGTGTAACCATCGGGTGCGGCCTGCGCTGCGGCCTGTGTGCCAATGATGCCGGCCGCACCAGCGCGATTGTCCACAATCACCGCTTGGCCAAACTTAGTGGAAAGCGCTTGCCCCAGCAGGCGGGCGGCGATGTCCGTAAACCCGCCGGGTGCAAAGGCCACAATCAGCCGTATCGGCCGTGTTGGCCAACTCTCTTGCGCGTGCAGCACCGGTGCGGCCGCGAGCATGGCTGCAAAGGCAGCCATCTGAAGCGCGTGGCGGCGATTGAGTGAATTCATGGTTGTGTCACTGGGTAATGTGTGTGTTGTAGGGTGCGCGCGGAGCAGGCGAGACGAATAACAAAGGCTATCAGACATTCGCGCCTGCCCTCAATTGCGCGTTCATCGCTTGTGCGCGCGGGCGCAGCGAATTCTCAGAAATGCCCAACGCACAATTGGGTTCGGCAACGCACCGCCCTCTAGCAAAGCACTCACCCCAGCGCCCCCGCACCCCGCAACCGTTCCATCTCGTCCGCCGTGGCACCCAGCCAGTCCTGCAACACCTGCGCCGCATGCTCGCCCAGCTTCGGCGCGGCGCTGCGGTATTGCACGGGGGTGGCGCTTAAACGAATCGGGTTGCTCACGCTGGGCACTTTGGTGCCGTCGCTGCGTTCAAGCTCAATCTTGAGACCGCGGGCTTGGGCCTGCGGCATGTCGAACACCTGCTTCAAATCGTTGATGGGGCCGTTGGGCACACCGCAGGCATCAAGCTTGGCGGCGATAGCTTCGACCTTGCCTGCCGCGAAAGTGCGGCGTAATTCGTCGAGTGCGAATGCGCGGTTAATTTGGCGCAGCGAAGGCGAGGTAAGCCGCGAATCATGCGCGAGATCGTCGCGCGCCAGCGCCTTGCACAAGCCCTGCCATTGGGAGTTGTTGCCGCAGGCAACGATCAGGTGGCCATCGGCGCACTTGAAGGTTTCGTACGGCATCATGATGCCGCCGGACGAGGTGCCTTGCCGCGTCGGTACTTTGCCGGTTTGAAAATAGCTCGCCGCCTGATGCGTGCCGAGCGCGGCTACCGTATCAAACAACGCCATATCGATATGCTGGCCCAGCCCGCTGGCATCGCGTTCGCGCAAGGCCGCGAGGATCGCAACACTGGCATAAAGGCCGGTTGAAAGATCCACAATCGACGCGCCGATTTTCATCGGCCCGCCGCCAGGTTCACCGTCGGGGCGCCCGGTCACGCTCATCAGCCCGCCCACGCCCTGAAAAATATAGTCGTAACCGGGCCGTTCGCGCAGCGGCCCAGTCTGACCAAAGCCGGTGATGGAGCAATACACCAGCCGCGGGTTGAGCGCCGACAAGGCGGCGTAATCCAGCCCGCGCCGCGCGAGATCGCCCACTTTGTAATTCTCAATCAGCACGTCAGCTTGCTGCGCGAGGCGGCGCACCAGCGCGGCCCCCGCGTCGTTGGCGAGATCAATGGCGATGGAACGTTTGTTGCGATTGGCGCTGCTGAAATACGTTGAATCGCGCGTGGGCTGGCCCTGCGCGTCGGGCAACCACGGCGGCCCCCACGGACGCGTGTCGTCACCCATGCCGGGGCGCTCGATCTTGACGACATCGGCGCCCAGATCAGCCAGCGTTTGCGCACAAGTGGGGCCGGCGAGCACGCGGGCAAGATCAATCACGCGCAGGCCTTCGAGGGCTGGGCGGCGGGGTGGGGTGGGGGCGGTGGGCGACATGGTTTTGCGATCGCAGATCGATGAGGGTGGGCGCAATCTTAGTGGCGTTCAGGGATTGTTATGTAACTAATTGTTTTTATTGCCCGCCAATGGACGCTACCGCTTAATCCGCCCGCGCACCAGAGGCCCGAATCACCTGCGCGTACTTGGCATGCTCTGCTTTGATAAATGCGGCAAAGGCGTCGGGCGTATTCGGTGTGGGTTGTGCGCCGATGGCCGCTAGGCGACTGCGTACATCAGCCGCATCCAGCGCACGCGTAATCTCACGATGCAATGCACCGAGCACCGTAGGCGGCACACCCGTCGGCGTAAACACGCCAAACCAGGTGGACAAATCAAAACCCTTCAGGCCGGACTCATCAATGGTGGGTAACGCTGCCACCATGGCTGACCGCGCCAATGTGGTCACTGCCAGCGCACGCGTACGCCCCGCGCGCATTTGCGGCAACGCCGACGCCAGATTGTCGAACATCAACGACACATGGCCTGCCACCAAGTCAGTCACCGCAGGCGCGGCGCCTTTATAGGGCACATGCACCATGTCCACCCCGGCCATGGTCTTGAACAATTCGCCCGCCAAGTGCCCGGTACTACCGGTGCTGCTCGACGCAAAATTAAGTTGCCCAGGCCGCGCTTTGGCCAACGCCATCAACTCGCGCACCGTGCGCGCGGGCACCGAGGGGTGCACCACCAGCACATTGGGCACCGTGGTCACCAGCGTCACCGGCGCAAAATCGCGCAGCGCATCGTATGGCATCTTCGCATACAGGCTGGGGTTGATGGCATGCGTACTCACCGCCCCCATCAACAGCGTGTAACCATCCGGCGCACTCTTCGCCACATTGTCTGCGCCAATGTTGCCGCCCGCGCCGGGGCGATTGTCGATAAGCACCGGTTGCTTCCATACCTCAGTGAGCTTTTGGCCGATGGCGCGCGCCGAAATATCCAGCGGCCCGCCCGGCGGGAAAGGCACGACAAAACGGATGGCTTTGGTGGGATACGTTTGCGCTTGTGACGAGGGCGAGGCAGCAACGGCAGCAGCGAAACACGCCCCTGCGCACGCGGCGCGTTTTGAGAGGGTGGCAATCATCATGACAGAAGTTAAATTGGGATGAACGCAAGCATACCGCAGGTTTGCCTGCTGTTAACGACAGCGCTGTTCAATTGACCACCACCGAACCCAAAGCTACATTAGCCCCACGCAAGACGACATCAAAACCCTAACCCATCAAAGGATTCACCACCATGCATTGGCTCATCAAATGCCGCGCCAAACCCGATATCAACGCGCTGCGTGAAGCCACGCTGCCCGCGCATAAAAATTTTCTCGATGGTTACGCTGACGTCACTTGGTACTCCGGCCCTCTGTTCAGCGACGATAACCAAAACGCCATCGGCAGCTTGCGGCTGATTGAATTTGCCGATCGCGCCGCAGCCGAGACCTACATCAATGCCGACCCCTACACCAAGGTTGGCCTGTTTGAAGCCATCAACATCCAGCGCTGGCGGCCCGGCCTGGACGTGCGGCAACGCAACTACCCGCGCAAGGATGGCACCACGCAATGGATCATTCACACCCACGACAAAGCCGATGGCGCAGCGCGCCGTGCACCGCTACGTGACGCACACCTTGCGTATCTCAACCAACACCTCAACATCACCATCGCGCGCGGCGCATTGTTGGACGACGCTGGCAACAATCCTATTGGCAGCCTGCTAATGCTGGATGTGGCGAACAAAGCCGAGGCCGAAACGTTTCTGACTAATGAACCGTTTAACAAGGCTGGCGTGTTTGAACGGGCGACGATAGAACGCTGGCGATTTGGGCATGTGTAAGGCTTGGCTAGCGATAGTCGGTCTGTTGAATAGTATTAAATAATTCAATAAAAACAAATAGTTACGTTACTTTTTACCCGTCGATCCAACATGCACTTTTTACCTTTGTAGAGCGGGCATTGAGCACGACAAACCAAGTGCAATAAGCAACACGCAATGCACCGAACGTTTCAAATACGGCGCAATGCCCCACGGTTAATGCGCTCTATGCGCGTTTTGAAGCATCCCAATGAACAAGATGGCGAAAACCCAAGGCAAACTCATGCTCGCACCCAAGCCTGTGGCGCTAGTACGCGCCGTGCTGCGCGCGCATGTGCCAAATCATCGCGTCTATGTGTTCGGCTCACGCGTCGTGTTGAACGCAGCAGATCGAGCGCGCTTGAAACCGCACTCTGATATTGACCTTCTGCTGGAAGGTCCGCGACTCATGGCCACGGTAGCTGGCTGGAAGATGGCGCATGCCGCGACGTGAAGAACATCGGAAAGCCGTGTGCGGGAAAATCGCATGCACGGTTTGATGAGGGAGGGCAGGCGAGAGCCTGTTCTCTACTCTACACGATAAAATATATTCAGAATATCGTATCTGACCGTTCGCAGTAACAGCAGTGAATCTAGCGGGTTGAAGTCCCGTCCAAGGAATTGTCCGTACACCTTGGTAGCGCGAGAAAGCGGCGTCGAAGC
>JAYTWR010000162.1:0-49908 GCA_043743335.1 Burkholderiales bacterium | reverse complement strand
CTACACTTCTTGTCTATCTTCGTGGTCGCTTTCGCCTTCGAACATGCCCCCGCTGCGAGGGGAAATCGGCTCTTGATAGGGTTTTCGGTCAGGCACTATCTAGCAGCACCACGAATTCGTCGCCACCGTAGCGGGCTGCGACATCGTTTTCGCGCAGCCGTTTGACCAGCCGTTGGCCGATTTCGATCAAGACTCTGTCGCCCACTTCGTGCCCAAAGCGGTCATTGATCTGCTTGAACCGGTTAAGGTCCACGAATAGCACGGCAAACGGGTGATTGTCGCCACGCCGGCGCTGCCGGATGATGCGGTCTTCAACCCGCCGCACGATGGCCTCACGATTGGCAATCCCCGTCAATCGGTCAGTCAACAGACGCTGCTGCATGGCCGCGAACGATTTCGCGAGATCGCCGATTTCATCCTTACGCTCTACGGGAATACGCGGATCGACGATGCCGTCGCCCATTTCCTTGGCCGCCACCGCCAGTTGGCGCAAATCTCGGGCGACAATATTCAATATCGCGAACCCAATCATGCCGATCAGCACGCACGTCAGCAAAGCCGTGATCACCGTGCGCTGCACGTTTTCAGTGACCTTGTGCAGAAAATCGTCGCGGGGCACTGCCACCGCGACAATCCAGTCGAGGCCCGCCTTGTCGCGCAACCGCACGTAGCCCACCTGCACCTCGCTACCGTCGGGGCCGGTAAAAGATTTTGTGTGGGGACTGGTGGGCTGCTCGCCCAGGGCGGTCAGCGCCGTTGCGGCCTTGTGTACGGCGACGATCATGGGGTCGGTGCTGGCGGCGGCATTCAAGCGTGTGTTGTCGTCGCCGACGCCTTTTTGCAAATGCGGGCCGCGCGATGTTGCGATGAGATTGCCGTCCGGCTCAAAAATGAGCGCGTAGCCGTTCACGCTCAGCTTCAGCCGCTTGAGAAAACTATTCAGATGCTCCAGTGACACATCGGTGGCCACCACGCCTTCAAAATCCCCGGCGGCGTTGTTGACGCGCCGCGCCCGCGTACTCACCAGTTGCAGCGTCTTGAAATCGATGTAAATGGCGGTCCAAGTTTGACTGCTGGCACCCTGCCCCGCTTTGTACCACGGGCGCTCGCGCGGATCGTACAGGCGATCTTCGAGCACAGGATCTTTGAGTTCGCCGCGCATGCGCGAATAGCGGTAGATGGAACGCGGCTTGTCATCGTCCAGACGCAAGCGCAATTCCGCCTCGGTTTCCGAGTACCGCCACAGGCCGAAAAACTGGCCTTTGCGGTTGCCGTAGTAAGCATAGTTATTGGGCTCGCGGTGGATGGTAGTTGCCAGCCAGAAACGCGTGCGCAGCGAATCCAGCTCTGCGCCCAACGTAGCGGGCGCGGGCACATCCGTTGGAAACGCCGTCTCCAGCACGGCTTCCGATCCGGACACGTGCCGCTCAATCGCCTGTGAAATGCGCCCCACAGTTTCACTGAGCACATGATCTGACAACGTATCTACCGCATCGCGGCCAGCATGGTAAGACAGCGCACCGATGGTCGCGGCGGCCAGCAACACCAGCAACACATAGGGCAGCGTCAGCATTTGACGCAGCGACAAGCGTGATATCAGGCTGTTCATGAGCACCATCCTGCGCGAATCCGCTGTGCCGACAGCGATAGCGACGGCGACCATCGCGCCAAAGCGGCGTCGCCGCAAAAGTGTACGTGTAAGTAGTTGTTTTTAAACATTTTTTACAAAACGCATGATCTGCTTATTAGTGTAACAACCGCTGGCGGTCACCACAACTGAATTCGATGAGGGCGCTGATGCGCCCATGCGGCACGCTGGCGCTGGCGCTACCGGTACCACAGGTCAAGAAAAAGCCGTCCCGATGTGCGCAGCAGCGGCACATCGGGACGGCCTTTGTCAATTCACGACTTCAGCGCCAGCGGCTAAGCAGCCGTCTCGCCGCGCGCCCCCGCATGCTGGGCGCTTCGGCTATTCGGCCTTTTTCGCGGCTTTCTTGCCGCCCTTTTTAGCGCCCTTTTTACCGCCTTTTTTGGCACCTTTTTTGGCCTTGCGTTCTTCCGCTTTAGGCGTATCCGCTTTATCACCCTTGGCTGGCGCGGCAGCGGGCGGTTGTGCCGGTGCGATGGGTGCGGATGGTGCTTGCGCTGCGGCAGTAAAGGTGGACGCGGCAAATATACCGGCGATTAGGGCGGACAAAATTTTGTTCATACTTAATCCTTTCAACGAATTCAACGTATTGCTGGCGAGGTAGGCCCGAAAAGCCGGGAATGTGCATCCAACGCAACGGGGGGCAAACTGGTTGACGGCCCCTCCCCCTCCCCCTCCCCGCCCGCATGCGCCGGATGGTAGCATTGCCCGGCTCGAAATTTCATCCCTTTTTAACACAGGAAACCTCATGGAACTGAATCTCAAAGGCAAAACCGCCCTCATCACCGGAGGCTCACGCGGCATCGGCTTGGGTGCCGCACGCGTGCTCGCGGCGGAAGGGGTCAATGTGCATATCACTTCGCGCACGGCTGCCGACCTTGAAGCGGCCAAAAAGCAAATTACCGGCGCGTACCAGGTCAACGTCACCTGTCACCCCTGCGATTTGGGCGCACCGGGCGCTGCCGAAAAGCTTGCTGCCGCCGTCGGCGACATCCATTTTCTGGTGAACAACGCGGGCGCGATTCCGCAAGGCACCGTGGTCAGTCTGGATGAAAAAACCTGGCGCGCCTCGTGGGATTTAAAAGTGTGGGGCTTTATCAATCTCACCCGCGAGTACTACGCGCGCATGGCGGCCAAGAAAAGCGGCGTCATTGTCAATATCATCGGCGCGGCTGGCGAGCGGCACTCGTCCGGCTATATCGCCGGCAGCATGGGTAATGCCAGCCTGATGGCGCTGTCGCGCGCGCTGGGTGCCGACAGCCACAAAGACGGCATCCGTGTCATCGGCATCAACCCCGGCGGCACCGAGACCGACCGCCAAGTGGTGCGCTGGCGTGCGCGCGCCGAAAAAGAACTCGGCAGCGCCGAACGTTGGCGCGAACTGGTGACCGATTTTCCGTTCCGCCGTTTGGGCACGGTGGATGAAGTCGCCAACATGGTCGCGTTTCTGTGCTCGGATTGTTCGGGCTACACCACGGGCTGCGTGATCACTATTGACGGCGGCGCGTCACAAGCGAAATAACCATTTAAAATCAATTAGTTAACAAGACACGCGCGGCGCACACTACGCCGCGCGCTGATAGCGCTGCAACACCACGCGGAATACATCGTTCAGATTCGGCAGCATGCGTTTGGTCCAATCGGTAAACGCGGCTTGCTTCCAAGCGTCTGACGAAGACACTTCGGGTTTATCAATTTCGTACAGCGCGATATGGTTGTGCGTGCCCGCGTGCGACTGATAAAAACGCGCGGACGCTACGCCCGGCACTTTGCTCAAATTCGGTAGGTGCTCTTCGGTATACCACTGGCGCACATCCGCCACGGCCTCGGGTTTGACATTACAGGCGAAGACCATCAAATTTTGCGTCGTACCCTTCATCACCTGATCGCCGGGTATTAACTGCTCGCCCTCGATACGCAACAGGCGCTGCACTTTGCCCGTCATGCGCTTGCTCCACGGCGACAGATTCTCGTGTCCTATCGCCAGATACGCCGGCGCATGCAGCGCGCCGTGCGACTCTAGGTCGTAAGTGGCAATCGCCACCTTCGGGTCTGTCACGCTCTGCCAGCGCACGCAGTTGATAAAGCCCTTGCAGCGTTGCCGCTCCGGCACGTGCTCGGTGTCATACCAATCGTTGAATTCACCGGCATCCACCATACTGTAGTTGAAGCCTGCAACGAGTAATCCTTTGGTCATGCTGATCTCCGTTTTTAGCTATTGAGGACTGAGGACTGAGGACTGAGGACTGAGGACTGAGGATTGAGGATTGAGTGAACATGGCGTTGCCTGCTATCGGTTTTACGCAATCTTCAATCTTATAAACTCAATCCGATATCAATCTACCCGAATGTTCGCCGACTTCACCACCGGCGCCCACTTGGCAATTTCTGCACGGATGTGCTCGCCGAATTTCTCCGGCGCGCCGCCCATTGGCTCGTAGCCGTTTTCGATCATACGTTTTTTCATTTCCGGCGTGCTGATAATACGATTGAATTCACTGTTGAGGCGCTGCACGATAGCCCCCGGCGTACCCGCCGGTGCGAGCTGCCCGTTCCACGAGGTTACGTCATAGCCCGCGATGCCGGTTTCCTGCAGCGTCGGCAAATCAGGCAAGGCGAGTGCGCGCTTGCCGCTGGTCACTGCGATGGCTTTCATCTTGCCAGCCTTGATGTGCTGCACCACGGTGGCCGGCTCACCGAAGATCATGGCAATTTCGCCGCCCATCAGCGCAATCGCCGCCGGGCCGCCGCCTTTGTACGGCACGTGCGTTAGTGGCGCGCCGGTGAGCGACGCAAAATACGCGCCCGCCAAATGATTAATCGCACCGTTGCCGCTGGAGCCGTACGTAAATTGCTCGGGCTTAGCCTTTGCCAGCGCGACAATATCTTTCGGCGCCTTGACCGGCAGCGACGGATGCACCACCACCACCTGCGGCACCGAGGCCGTCCAGATCAGCGGCGCAAAATCGCTCTCTTTGAACGGCATCTTGCGATAGATATGCGGGTTGATCGAATGCGTGCCCGAATACGCAAACACAATGGTGTAGCCGTCAGGCGGTGATTTCGCCGCGAGCTCAGCGCCGATGTTGCCCGCCGCGCCGCCGCGGTTATCAACCACCACTTGCTGCCCCATCGCCTCGGACAACGACGGTTGCAATAGGCGCGCCAGCAGGTCAGCGCCGCCGCCGGGCGGCCACGGAATAATCCAGCGTAGGGTTTTGGCGGGCCACGTGCTTGAACCAGCCGCTGGGGCTTGCGCCCACGCGCTGCCTGCGCTCATCGTCAGCGCAGCCCATAGAATATAAGCCATTGATTTCATTGAACATTTTCCTTTTCGCTATTCACATACCGCCGCGAAGTCGGTAGATAGACCGCGACGTTTTCAGGCACTGCGGGGATGGCCGCCTTGCTCACAACCGCAAAGCCGCGAACCGGCGTTGAACGGTCGATACCGGCCACGGTGAGCCACGTAAAACCCAGTGGCGTCAACGCAAGATCGGCGGCATCGCGATCCGCCACCAACAACACTTGATCGCCATTCACCTGCGGCGCGCGCGCGAGGCCGTCAAACAAATTGCGGCGATACCACTGGCGATCAATCAACGGTAACCACTCGCCCATGCCGCGCACGTTCAAGTAATACTCGCCTTTAAAAACGTCGGCGTTCGCCACGCCGTACATCGCGAGCGACGGCGGATGACCGGCATGCGTAGTAGTAAATCGCTGCGCCGAAAACACCCCCGGCACCGTGGCCATGATACGCAGATGCTCAAAGTACCACTGCGCCCAATCGGCGTCGCGTGTGCGGTCGGTGATGCCGCTTTGGCTGTTGAAAATCAAGCGCTACGCAGCTTTTTAAGCGGCTTTTTCTGCGCCCCCGGCTCTGATAATTTGCGCAACAAGCTACCGCAATCCATAATTTTCGGATCAACGCCCATCACGTCATACGCCTGCCAAGCCGACGCCTGCACTGCCGAATACACCGGCTTGCCCAGATCGCGTTCAAGCTGATCAAGCACTTCCAGCGCGCGCAACTGGGTGCACGCCACAAACACCGCTTCGGATTTGGGCGTGGTGATTTCTTTCACCTTGCGGTAAATCTCTTCGGGCTGAATCTTGGCGTGATCGAACATATCGAGCATGTCGAACGTGCCGAGCTTCACCACATTGATGCCGTGCGCTTTCAGAAAATGCTTAAGCCGCTCGTTGGTAAGCTCCACGTACGGCGTCACAATATCCACTTTCTTGAAGCCGCCCGCCTGCAAACACGCAACCATGCCGCCTGCCGTGGTCACGGTAGGCGCTTTGGTGATGGCCGTGAGTTGTTCGCAGATTTTCTTGTTCCAGGTCGGGCCTTCAAAAAAGCTGCCGCTGGTGCAGCCGTAGACCACGACATCCGGCTCGATCATGCCCACGTCAGCCGCGGCGGCTTTGCTGGCGTCTTCCATGCCGCGCAAGGTCTCCGGCGTGCCGTGACGCCCGCCCGTAATGCGCGCGGTATGCACTGATACACCCGGCGGCGCAATCTTCCAGAACTCCGTTTCCATGGTGGTGTTGATCGAGGGAACCAGCAAGCCTATGCGTCCGCGCCATCCGTACATGTCAGCCTCCGTTAGAGTCAGTTAAAGTTAAAGTTAAAGTTAAAGTTAAGGTCAAGGTCATTGAGATGTGTCTGGTTATAAGCCGTGACTATTGCGCTGTCAAACCTGCATCGTAATCACCACTTTACCCAGCACTTTGCGGTCTTTCACCGCGCGCAGCGCCTGCAAATAATCGCGCATCGGGTACGCTGCCATCACCAGCGGCTTGATTTTGCCTTGCGTGTAAAGCGCGAACAAATGCTCGTACGCATTACGCACCACATCGGGCGTGCGCTCGCGGTAATCGCTGCTTTGCAGGCCAATCAGCGAAATGTTTTTCACCAGCAGGTAACCTGCTTTAACTTCGGGAATGCGCCCGCCAGCGAAGCCGATAATCACCAGCCGCCCGCACCACGCCATCACGCGCAAACTGGCATCGAATACATCGCCACCAACGTTTTCCAGCACCAGATCAATGCCGCGTTTGCCCACCGCATGCAGTACTTGCTTGCGAAACGATTCGCGCAAATCGGGCGCATCGGTGCGCACCACATGATCAGCGCCGTTCTCGCGCGCGATTTTCGCTTTTTCTGCCGAGCTGACCGCAGCCACCACCGTCGCGCCCAGCGCTTTGGCGAGTTGCACACACGCCAGCCCCACGCCGCCGGCCGCACCTGTCACCAGCACGGTTTCACCGGCTTTCATTTGCGCGCGCTCGACAATGGCGTTATGCGCGGTGAGGTACACCAGCCCCATTGCCGCGCCTGTTTCAAACGGCATGGCTGCCGGCATCACAAAGCACAGCACCTCGCTCACTACGGCTTTTTCCGCGTACGCGCCATACTCGATTTGCGCGACGACGCGGTCACCCGGCTTCACGCGCGTCACGCCCTCACCCACCGCTGCCACTACACCGGCCAAATCTTTACCTGGCACAAACGGGCGTGGCGGCAAGTTTTGATAGGTGCCGCCAATCACCAGCAAATCGGGGAAATTCACGCTGGCTGCGTGTACGTCGATCAGCACTTCGCCCTTGCCGAGCAAGGGGTCGGCGAATTCGCCGAGCATCAGCTTCTCAATAGCGCCGTGTTCTGTAACGATCAATGCTTGCATGTTGATGAGGACAGTTATGTATAACTAATTGATTTTATTGCGTTTTTAGAATTTCATTATCGCCACCCAAAGTGGGGTAGCCGATCTCAACCGTCGGCGCGCGAAACGCATCAGCCACCGGCACCGGCAACGCCGTGACAGATTTGCCGTCCGCTATGACCTTGCGTTTGAAAATACCGCGCGCGGTGAAATGCGCGTCCTGCAACGCTTCTTCCATCGACGCCACCACGCTGCAACACAAGTCTTTGCCGGCGAAAATGGCTTGCCACTCGGCAGCCGTTTTGTCGCGCAACCGGCGCGCGACCGCCCTCTTGGTGGCGGCAGCATCTTTCGCGTCATCCCGCAATGCAACGTCAAGCTCAATGGCGATGCAAAAGTTCTCCCAGAATTTTTGTTCCAGCGGCGCAGCAGCAATAAATTTGTCGTCGCGCGTACGGTACACAAAAAACCGCGGGCTGCCGCCGGTGACCCAATCACCGCCGGGCTTGGGCCACTCGCCCGCCGCGAGACCATTGCCCATCGCCCAATACAAAAATGTGAACAGGTTGTCGCCCATCGCGATATCAAGCTTGCAACCTTTGCCGCTGGTGTCGCGCGCGCGCAGCGCGAGCAAAATGTTAATCACCGCCGGATAGGTGCCGCCGCCGATGTCGGCAATCAATGCGGGCGGCACGATGGGCGCGCCGTCCTCACCCGCCGCAAGCGACAGCATGCCGGATTCCGCCACGTAGTTAATGTCGTGCGCAGCGACAAACGCGCGCGGCCCGGTTTGGCCATAGCCGGTGATAGCGCAATAGATAATGCGCGGGTTGATCGCTGCCAGCGCGTCGTAACCCAAGCCCAGCCGGTCCATCACGCCGGGGCGAAATTGCTCGACCACCACGTCGGCCTCTTGAATCAACGGCAGCAGTTGCGCGCGCGCTGCTTCATCCTTCAAATCCATGGCGATGCTTTTTTTACCGCGATTCAGCAGCGCAAAATTGACGCTGTCAGCGCCGAACTTGGGCACATACGAACGCATTTCGTCGCCCCGCCCTGGGCGCTCTATTTTGATGACCTCTGCGCCTGCTTCGGCGAGTATCAAAGTCGCCAGCGGGCCGGGCAGCAGCGTGCTGAAATCCAGCACACGGATGCCGGCGAGCGGTTGCTGGGTATTAATGTCTGTCATGTTATTGAACGGCGCGCGGCATCAATCACTGCTGTGGGAATGCTTGGGAAACGGCGATTCGCTCTGTGCTTGCGCTTGCGCTTGCGCTTGTACCTGGTCGCGCCGCTGTGCTGCCGCACGCACATAAGCGACGCGTGCACGGCGCGCCGGAGCATACGCCGCGTCGCCATACGCGTCGAACAAAGCCTGCGTCACCTGACAGTGATATTCGAGGCCCGTTTGTTCCAGCAAACCGATCGGGCCTTCCGGGTAGCCCAAGCCGAGCTTAAGCGTGGTATCAAGATCATCCGCCGTGGCGAGGCCTTCATCCAGCCGCTGCAGGGCAGCGTTGTAATACGGCCGCACCAGCCGGTCGATAATGCGCCCGGCAAAATCGCCGCACACCGCCACCTGCAAGCCCGCGCTTTCAAAAACGGATTTCGCAGCAGCGATAGCGGCATCCGTCGTGCGCGGCTGACGCACCAGCTCCACCAAATCGGTGGGCGCCGCAGCCCCCAACCGAAAGCGCACAAAGCCCAGTACGTTACCGCCCTCTTCGCCGCGCGATTCGCCGGTGTGTACGCCCAAACACTCGCTTTCTAGCTCAATCAACACAGCCGCTTTCTTCGCCGCATCACGCAAGCCTGCGTAAGTCGTGGCAGCCTCCAAACCGAGTATCACCAGCACGTCGGCACCATCGTTTCCGGCAGCGTTGTGTAGCAGCGGATGATCGTCTTCAAAACCATTGCTGCCGCCCGTGTTGATTACCGCATAAGTCATCTCAGCCCCCGAACATCGCGTTGGATTTGTATTCATAAAAGCCGCGGCCTGTCTTGCGGCCCAACCGTCCCGCCGCGATCATGCGTTTAACCAAAGCCGGTACTGCGGCACGGGGCTCGTGCGTTGACGAGTACAGCGCCTCGGCCACCAACAAATGCGTATCCAACCCCACCAGATCGAGCAGTTCGAGCGGCCCCATCGGGTAACCCAACCCGGCTTTGATCGCGCGATCAATATCGGCAGGCACCGCCACGCCGGCTTCGACCAAGCGAATGGCGTCGTTGTTAAACGGCACCAGAAAATAATTGAGGATGAAGCCGGGGTTATCTTTGGTTTTCACCGGAATCTGCCCCATCGCTTTGCAGAAATCCCACGCGACTTGAAAAGTCTCGTCACTGGTGCGCAGGCCGGGCGACATTTCGATTAGCTTCATCAACTGTGCCGGCAGGCAAAAGTGCATGCCGACGAATTTTTCATCACGCCCTGATCCAGCAGCAATTTCGGTGATCGACAGTGTAGACGTGTTCGATGCAAAAATCGTCTGCGGCGGGCACACGGTGTTGATCTGCCCCAGCACATCGTGCTTCACCTTGAGATTCTCGAACACCGCCTCAATCACAATGTCGCACGCCGCCATGTCTTGCATGCGCGTAGTGCCTGTGAGATTGCCGAGCATGACATCTACCTGCGCCTGCGTGAGCTTTTTGCGCTCAATCGACTTGGCAAAGAAACCCTCGGTCTGCTTGCGCGCACGATCCAGTGCCGCCTGCTGGGTATCGAATACCACTGTTTTATAACCCGCGCGCGCCGCGACGATGGCGATGCCCGCGCCCATGGTGCCGCTGCCGACGACGCCTACGGTTTTAATGTGATGCATTTCAAAAACCCTTTATTGGCCACAGCGGACACCGAGGACACCGAGGTAAATCCATGAGCGGCGCTCTGTGTCGTCTGTGTCGTCTGTGTCGTCTGTGGCGATGCTTTTGACCTTGATGTAATCCAGATGCATTGGCGGCTAATTGTTTTTCTTTAAAAAACTGCGCCCAATCAACTGCCGGTGTATCTGATTGGTGCCTTCCCAAATCTGCGTGATTTTCGCGTCACGCATCAGCCGCTCTGCGCGAAAATCCTTGATGTAGCCATAACCGCCGTGCAGTTGCAGTGCATCCGTCGTGATGCGCATGGCAATGTCCGATGCACGCATTTTGAGCATCGACGACTCCACGCCAAAATCACCGGCACCGCCATCGACCATACGCGCTACATGCCACAGCCACGCTTCGCATTGCGCGAGTTCGGTCGCCATGTCCGCCAGCATGAACTGTATGCCCTGAAACTCAATGATTTTGCGGCCTGACTGTTGACGCTCGTTGATGTAATTCACCGCGTCTTCAAACGCGCCACGCGCAATGCCCAGCGCGTGCGCCGCGACGCTGGGACGCGATTTATTGAGCGACGCAAGCAGAATTTTCAATCCGTCGCCGGGCTTGCCCAGCAGATTCGCGCGCGGCACGCGGCAGTTATCGAACGCCAGCGTGGCCGTGCTGGACGCACGCAGGCCCATTTTGTCCTCTTCACGCACCACCGTCAGGCCCGCTGTGCCTTTTTCCATAACCAGCACGGAAATGGATCCCCGGCTGTCTGCGATGTCACGCCATTTGCCGAACACCAACAACAAATCCGCGTGCGCACCATTGGTGATAAACGTTTTTGTACCGCTGACGATAATGTCGTCGCCGTCTGGTGTGAAGGCGGTTTTCATACCCGTCGCGTCCGAGCCGGCGGTAGGCTCAGTAATCACCAGTGACGCAAGCGCGCCTTCGGCGAGCTTGGGTAGCAGGCGCTTTTTCTGCGCCTCGTTGCCCCAATCCACCAGCGGCTTCATGGCGTGAAAATTCGTCGCCCAGATCACCCCGGTCGACGCGCACGCCTTGCTGATTTCACGCACGCATTCCAGATAGGCCGCATACGACATCTGCGCGCCACCGTAGGCCTCGGGCACGAACATCGCGTTCAAGCCCAGCGCATTAATGGCGTTGACGTTGTCCCACGGAAAATCGCCGCTGCGGTCATACGCGGCGGCCCGCGGCGCAATCTGGTCGCGCGCCAGTGTGCGCACAGCGTTGATCAACATGCGCTCCTCGTCGTTCAAGGCGGCGTTGACATGATTGTCCAAACGATCAAAAATTTTCACAAAAAAACCTTTAAAATCAATTACTTACATTGTCACCCTCAACACCCAGCGCTCAACGTTCTACAAGCGCGTCAATGCGCCATCCCCTGCCCGCCGTCAATGTAGATCGTCTCACCGGTCAGGAACGGAATGTCTTCGCCAAAAATCGCCGCCACCAGCTTGGCAATATCCTCAGGCTTGCCGTGCTTGCCGCCGGGAATACGCTGGGCGAGAAACTCACGCAGCGGGCCTTGAAAGGCATCGCGGTTTAAATCGGTTTCAATGTAACCCGGCGCAACATCGAGCACACGAATGTTTTTGCTCGCCCACTCCACCGCCAGACAGCGGGTAATCGCGCCCACTGCCGCTTTTGATGCGCAATAAGCCACATTGCGCTTCACGCCCACCTTGTCGAAAAACGAACCGATGTTGACGATGGTGCCGCCGCCCGCCTTGACGAGATGCGGATACACCTCGCGGCAGGCGGTGAACACCGCAGTGGCGTTGGTGTTCATCACCTGGTGGTACGTGTCCAGCGCCAGCTTGTCGCTCGCGCCATCCAAATGAATGCCGGCGTTGTTGACGATGCCGTCGATCGCACCCGCTTTTGCGCCGATGGCGGCGAGCGCTTGCTTGACACTCGCTTCGTCAATGACATCGCATTGCGCGTTGACGAACCGCGACGCAAGACCGGCGGGAATATCCACCTCCGGCCCCACGCCTTTGCGCGTGAGACAGCCAACGGTAAATCCGCGGTTCGCCAGTTCCAGTGCGATGGTGGCCCCGATGCCACGACTGGCCCCAGTCACAACGATGACCTTACTTGCACTCAATTCAAACCCCCTTGTCTCTTGTCTCTTGTCTACAGACTTGAAAATAGGGTTGAGCGTAGCGCAAGCCATCATCCCCGCGCAAGCTGATGGCTTACGCTGCGCACTGCGGCGCGTCACCAACGAATCGCCGCTGATGGCGTCATCGTCAACACTCTCTGCCCCGCGTCAGCCAGCGCCGAAGGCACATGGCACCCGGTACCCCAAGCGTCAACGCGCGTGGTTCATACCGGCGTGCGACGCCGCATGGCGCGCGCCTGTGCGGCTTTGCCAAACGCTTCGTAGAGCGGCTTGGCCAGCGCATGTTCATCGGGTCGCCACTCGGCGTGCCACTGCACGCCGACCATAAATTGCTGGTCATCGTTGTAGCGCAGCCCTTCGATAATGCCGTCCGGCGAGACGGCCTCAACCACCAAGCCTGCGCCTAAACGATCAACCCCTTGCCCGTGCAAGGAGTTGACCATGATTTCATTGCTCCCGCACAGCGCCTGGAATAATCCGCCGGCAGTCAAATTGACCCTATGCTTGAGCTGGAACACCGCTTCGGTCGATACATCGTCGCGTTGTGGTCGGCGATGATCATTTTTACCGGCCAGCTCGTGAATGCGATAGTGCAATGAGCCGCCAAGCGCCACGTTGATTTCCTGAATGCCGCGACAAATCCCAAACACCGGCACGTGCGCCGCGATGCAGGCGCGCACCAGCGGCAGCACCAGTGCGTCACGGCCTGGATCGATAAACTCGTCCGGCGGAAAGGGGGGGCCGTTGTAATGATGCGGCTGAATATTGGCGCGTCCGCCGGTCAGCACAAAACCATCCATGTGCGACACCAGTTCGGCAATATCTACGGCGGTGCCAATGGGGGGGAGCAGCACGGGAATACAGTCCACCATCTTTGTCAGCCCATACACGCTGCGCTCGCCTGTTGCGTGTACCAAATGCCGTCGCGACGTGGCTTCCATCGCATTGGCGGTCACGCCGATGAGTGGTCGCGGAGTTGTTCTTTTCATTGAGCCTATTGTAGCGGGAATCTACACGGACATTTCGCGCACCAGCGCCTGAGCCGCTTCGACAAATTGATCCATGTGTTGCGGGGAATTCCACACGCACGCGTTGGCGCGGTTGGCATAGCCGAACGGTGCGGGGGCTAGGGTGTCCGGGTCGCGATTGGGCACCATGTCATCAGGGAATGCTGCCGCTGCGGAATCGGGTGCACGGGTGAGCCCGCCTGAACCAACGCCGCCGCCGGAAATACGAAAGCCGTAATCGCGCAGCAACCGTTCCTGAAATTGATCGTTCAATGCCGGGTTTTTGCGTTGCACTTCGTGTGGAAACGGGTTGAAGCAGACGATGGCCGATTTAAGATCGGAGTCGCATACCGGCTGCAGCAGCGCCGCTTCACCGAAAGTCGCCGTGATACGTTGGCGCAGATAGTCTGCCAGATGGTGCGTCCACGTCTGAATTCGCGCGCGGCCGATTTCATCCCACAACGCGCACACGTCACCCAGCGCGCGCCAGTCGGCCGATTCCGGAAAGCCGTAGCGCGTCATGGCTGCGCCAATATCAAATTGAGGCCGGCTGCCATCAAACGGCACATCGCGCGCGGAGCTGCGCACGATGTGAAAGCGCGGCAGCGGTGTCGGGTTAGCGGCATGCGCACGGTTGCGCACGTAAAGAATGCCGGTGCCGCCGGGGCCACATTGCCATTTGTGGCCCGAAATCGCCCAGAAATCCATGCCGCTTTCGTCAAGACGCGGATCGATCATGCCGCCATAGTGCGCGCCGTCTGCTACGGTGATCGCGCCGGCCGCTTGCGCCAGCGCCGCGATGCGACGTTCCGGCACCCGCAATCCGTTCGGCCACATGGGACTGGAAAAGAAAATGACGCGCGTGACACCGGGATTGATGCGCTTGCGCACGGCTTCAACGACTTCATCCGCAGTGGCGTCGCGCCCTACCGGCACACCCCATTGCACGATTTTTACGCCAAAGCGTGCGGACAGCCGCAGCACAGTGGCGATACCCGCAGGATGCTCCATGGGCGACACCAGAATTTCATCGCCCCTTTGCCAATCAATGCCCATCAGGATCTGCCCGAGTGCATCGGTGGTGTTGCGCGAAATGGCGATCTCATCGACGGACGCACCATAACCGCGCGCGATGCGCTCCCGTATCGTTGCCGTCGGCTCCAGATGCACCGGAAACGGGTCGCGCGCCAATTGATCCAGCCCGTCCTGATAACGCTTGCGCACACCCACCGGAACGGAGCCTTTTTGCCCGGCCATCAGGTATACCACTTTCGGGTCGAGCGAAAACTGCTGTGCGAAAGCCGCGAACACCGGCGCTTCACGTGTGAAGAATTCGGCCTGTTCGGCGCTCATGGCTGCGGTGGGTTTAAACATCTGTGTGTGAATTTATCGTCTGCAGTAGTTGCGGTCAATACCCACAACGCCGCATCACTCCGCCTTCATCCCCGAATTTCGCACCACTACTGCCCAGCGCTCAATCTCGCTCTTGATAAACGCCTGAAATTCCTGCGGCGTGTTGCCGATGGGTTCCGCGCCCTCGGCGGTCAGTCGGTCTTTCATGTCTTGCGATTGCAGCGCACGCGTAAGCGCGCTGTGCAGCCGGTTGATAATGGGCATAGGGACGCCGGCGGGGGCAAGCACGCCGAACCATAGCGTGGCTTCGTAGCCCGGCACGCCGCCTTCCGCAACGGTGGGCAAGGCCGGTAACACGCTGATGCGCTTAGCCCCAGTAACGCCCAACGCGCGCAAGCGGCCACTCTTGGCATACGGCAGCACGCCGGGCACCGCGCCGAAGGTCATGGTGATTTGCCCGGCCAGCACGTCGATCAGCGCCGGGCCTACGCCTTTGTAGGGCACGTGCACCAAGTTGAGTTTGGTGTGCAGCAAAAAAAGTTCGGTCGCCAGATGCGCACCGCTGCCCGCGCCGCCGGTGCCAAAGGTGAGTTGGCCCGGCTGCTTGCGTGCGAGTGTGACTAGCTGTTGCACGTTCTTCGCGGGTAGCGAAGGATGCACCGCCAATATCGTGGGCACTTTGGCAATCAGCGTAATCGGCTGCAAATCACGCAGCGGGTGATAGCTCAATTTGCGATACAGCGTGGGGTTCACCGCCATGTTGGCGATGTTGCCAAGCATGATGTTGTAGCCGTCGTTGGCCCACTTGGCGGCGATCTCAATGCCCAACGAGCCGCCACTGCCGCCGCGATTTTCAACCACGACTTGCTGGCCCAACGCTTCGGTAATTTTGAGCGCGGAGATGCGCCCGATCACATCGTTCGCACCGCCGGGCACGAAGGGAATCATCATGCGTATCGGCTTCGCCGGATAATCCTGCCCTTGCACCGCAGCGGTCGCCGCCATCAGCAGCAAACCAGCGCACCAAGACCCGGTATTCCCATTTACAATACGGCCCACGCGTTTTCTCCCCTTTGCCTTTGCCTTTGCCTTTGTAGGTCGTCACTTTGCATCAGGTCGCCAGTATACGGCGCGCGCGGGAGTATACGGCGTGCGCGGCAGTTGCGGAGAATGCACTATCCAATCTGAACACAGGGAGCACGCAGGTCGATGGCCACAAAATCAAAAGCAGTGAAGTCAATCAAACGCAAGGCAGCAACGAAGCCCAAGGCAACGGCCCCACGAGCACCACGAGCACCACAACCAACCGAAGCGGCGCAACGGCCCGATCCGCTGCGTAATCGCGTGTTCATCGGTGGTATACCCACCACGCTCGGTATGCGCCTGGTGTCGGTCACCAAGAAAAAAGTGGTCGCCGAAATGCCCGTGAAGGAGATGCACCGCAACTGGAATGGCCGCGTGAACGGCGGCGCGATCATGTCGCTGGCTGACGCCGTAGGCGCCGTGGGTGCGCGGGCCAATATGCCGCCGGAGCATGGCGGTGGCACGCTCGAATCGAAAACAAACTTCTTCGCGTCGGGCGTCGGGCCGGTGATGCGTGCGGTGAGCATACCGCTGCACATCGGACGCACCACGTCGGTGTGGCAAACCACCGTCACCAACAGCGGCGACGGCAGCCGTGTCGCCATCGTCACGCAAACGCAGATGAGTTTGCCGGTGCGCGCCAAGCCTGCGAAATAAGCGTCACGTTACACGCAGCCCAAATAAAACGGCGCAACCCGGTTGCGCCGTTTTCGTTTACTGCAACAGGACTACTGCACGCGCACCACCACTTTGCCCATTTGCGCGTCAGATTCAACATACTTTTTCGCCGCTAACAGATCGTCAAACGCAAATACTTTATCCACCACCGGTACAATACGTCCGTCGTTCAGCATCGGCGCCACATCGCGGATAAAGCAGCGCATGGCCTCGCCCTTTTCTTCCGCTGTAGCCTTGCTGTTGGAGACGCCATACACCTCAAAGCGGTTAGCATGTAGCGCGTTCAAGTCAATCTCGGCTTTCAGTACGCCATCGACGTAGCCGACGATGCCGATGCGCCCCTTGCGCGCCAGCGAGCGCATCAGTTCTGCAAACACTGAGCCGCCGATCAGATTAATCGCAAGATCAACGCCTTTGCCGCCGGTGAGTTCTTTGGCCTTTTCTGCAAAATCCGGCTTGCGTGTTTGTATGCCGTGATCCATGCCCACGGCCTTCAGTTTGGCGATTTTGTCAGCGGAACCCGAGGTGCCGATCACCGTGCAACCCAGCGCCTTGCCGATTTGCACGGCCGCCACGCCCACGCCCGATGAGGCACCCGCCACCAACAGCGTCTCGCCTTTTTTCAGTTTGCCGTACGGCGGATAGATCAACTCATAGGCCGTCAGAAACGCCACGCCGACCGAGGCCGCCTGTTCCCATGTCATGCGCTCGGGCAAAGGCATCAGTTGCTCGGCACGCGCGGCACTGTATTCCGCCCAGCCGCCCATCACGCGCCCGTACACTTTATCGCCCACCTTGAAGCCAGTGACGCCCGCGCCAAGCGCGTGCACAATGCCCGCGCCATCGCCGCCGCCAAGCTTCAACGGCCCGCCATGCACGACGCTGCCAACGATCAACTCGCCACGATTGAGCGACGAGGCGTAGTTGCGAATTACCACCTCGCCCGCTTTGGGTTCAGGAATCGGCACTTCGCGATACTCGAGATTGGCAGCGTCGTGCGTAGAAACAATCCAGCAGGATTTCATAGGGGCTCCGTTCGAATTAAGGTTTTGCGGCGCGTACGTGCGGTACGTGCGCCGCAGCGCTGCTATTATCGCACCCTGCGATGCTCACTCAAACTCAAGCCGCCATTCATGCCCGCGACACGCGCCGCGCCGCGCTGATTTGCACCGTGATCGTAGCGGGTTTGGCCTTTGACCAATACCTGCCGTTCTGGGGACAAACACTGACCAGCGTCGGCCTGTGGGCGCTGCTGTGGCACTGGACACGGCACGCGCCGCGCGATGAAAAAATCACCCTGATTTCATGTGTGATTTACGCCACGCTGGGCGAATGTTTTCTGTCGCTGGTGTGGGGCCTGTACGACTACCGACTCGGCAATATCCCCGCGTTTGTGCCGCCGGGCCACGCCCTGCTGTTAATGCTGGGCATTATTATTGCCGCGCGCATGGGCGACTGGATTACCTGGGTCGTGCCTGCCGCGTCAGCGCCGTTTGTGCTGCTGTTGGCCTGGACCGGCACCGATACATTGGGGCTGCTGCTGTTTGCGATTTTGCTTTTGTGCATGGCGTTCAGCCCGTCGCGCAAACTGTATGCGGTGATGTTTGCGCTGTCGCTCACCATGGAAATTTACGGCACGTGGCTGGGCAACTGGGCTTGGCGCGTTGAAGTGCCGTGGATCGGCCTCACCACCACCAACCCGCCGCTGGCGGCTGGCGTGTTTTACTGCGTGCTGGATTTTTTGGTGATGACAACCTTGGTGCGAATGCAGCGCGCCCCCGCGGGCGATCTGGCGTTACAAACAAAATAATCAATAAAATCAATTAGTTACAAACTCCACCCCAAGGCTAACTGCGTTGCTCACCTTGCCGACTTGCGCGCTGCCCTGTCCTTCGCCACCGGCGCGGGCGGCAAACCAGTCTGCTGCGTGCGAAATTTCTGATACTTGGTGGGCCGCCGCGCGCCTTCCGGCGCTTTGCCGGTGCCCAGCGGTTGATACGCTGGCACGAGATGGCGCTTGCTGTTGCCAATCAAATCGGCGCGGCCCATGCGTTTTAATGCCTCGCGCAAAGTCGGCCAATTCTCGGCGTCGTGGTAGCGCAAAAAGGCTTTGTGCAAGCGGCGCACTTTGAGGCCCTTGGGAATCAACACCTCTTCGCTGGCACGCGTCACCTTACGCAGCGGATTTTTCCCGGAGTGATACATCGCCGTCGCGGTAGCCATGGGCGAGGGCAAGAAGGCTTGCACTTGATCGGCACGAAAACCGTTTTGCTTTAACCACACCGCGAGTTCGAGCATGTCTTCATCGCGGGTGCCGGGGTGCGCCGCGATGAAATACGGGATCAGGTATTGCTCCTTGCCCGCCTCTTTTGAATACTTGTCGAAGAGTTCTTTGAACTTGTGATACGTGCCTACGCCGGGCTTCATCATTTTCGACAGCGGGCCTTCGGCCAGCGCTTCGGGCGCGATCTTAAGATAACCGCCAACGTGGTGCTGCACCAACTCCTTCACATACTCGGGCGATTCCACCGCCAAGTCGTAACGCACGCCAGAGCCGATCAATATTTTTTTGATGCCGGGCAATTCGCGCGCGCGGCGGTAGAGTTTGATTAGCGATGAGTGATCGGTATTCAGGTTAGGGCAGATGCCGGGGTAAACGCACGAGGGCTTGCGGCACGCGGATTCAATCTCACGGCTTTTGCACGCGATGCGATACATATTAGCCGTCGGTCCGCCCAAATCAGAAATCACCCCGGTAAAGCCCGGCACGGTGTCGCGTATCTGTTCGATCTCGCTAATAATGGAATTCTCAGAGCGATTCTGGATGATGCGCCCCTCGTGCTCGGTGATCGAACAAAAGGTGCAACCGCCAAAACAACCGCGTTGTATGGTTACCGAGAAGCGAATCATTTCATACGCCGGTATTTTTGCCCCGTCATACGTCGGGTGCGGCAGGCGCGCGTACGGCAGTTCGTATACCGCGTCCATCTCCTTCATGGTGAGCGGTATCGGCGGCGGATTCAGCCAGACATCTCGCGCGCCGTGCTTTTGTATCAGCGCGCGTGCGTTGCCGGGGTTGGCCTCCATGTGCAGAATGCGCGAGGCGTGTGCGTAGAGGACAGGGTCACTAGCCACCGCCTCATACGCGGGCATGCGGATGACGCTGGTGGCACGGTCTTCGTTCTTGGGCTTTTTGACGAAGCGGACGACTTGTTTAGAAACATCTGCTGGGTCGGCTTGAGATGCGCCCGAGGACGTGCCGCGGGTCTTCTGCGGCTCCATAGCATAGGGATCTAGCGGCGGGTTCAACACACCCGGTTGATCAATGTCAGTTGAATCAATTTCCACCCAGCCTTCGGGCAGTGCCTTCAGCACAAACGCCGTGCCGCGTATGTCGGTGATTTCATCAGGACGTTTACCGGCGGCGAGTTGATGTGCAATCTCCACAATCGCGCGTTCGGCATTGCCGTACACCAGCAAATCCGCCTTCGCATCCAGCAGCACCGAGCGACGCACTTTCTCTGACCAATAATCAAAATGCGCGATGCGCCGCAAGCTGGCTTCAATGCCGCCAACAACCACAGGCACCTCCGGAAAAGCCTCACGCGCACGTTGGCTGTAGACGATCACAGAGCGATCCGGACGCTTGCCGCCTTCGGCATTGGGTGTATAGGCGTCATCGCTGCGCAAGCGGCGGTCAGCCGTATAGCGGTTGACCATGGAATCCATATTGCCCGCCGTGATGCCGAAAAAGAGTTTCGGCCGGCCCAGCACTTTGAAAGCATCCGCGCTGTGCCAATCCGGTTGCGCAATAATGCCCACGCGAAATCCCTGCGCTTCCAGCAAGCGCCCGACGATGGCCATGCCAAAGCTCGGATGATCCACATAGGCATCGCCGGTGACGATGATGATGTCGCATTCATCCCAGCCCAGCGCGTCCATTTCCGCGCGCGACATCGGCAAATAGGGCGCAATGCCCAAGCGCGCGGCCCAGTATTTGCGGTAGCTGAGGATGTCTTTGGGGGGCTTCGCGCTGACGTCTAACATGGTCGAAGTATACCATGCTCACTGCGCTATATTTTTATAAGTATTTGTTTTTAAATTGTTTTTTTATAATCATGCTGCTTAATCTAGGGTGCTTGCGCATCAAACGTCAAGAGAAAAATATTTTGAACATCAATTTGATGCTATGATGCGATTCACCAATCATAGGGAGTACGCCATGAGAACCACCCTGTCCATTGCAGATGATGCCTTGCTCGTCGCCAAACACTACGCTGCGCGTGAAAAAGCATCGTTGGGCGACGCAGTGTCCGCACTAATCCGCGCGGGCGCGCGCGCACAGGGCGCTGGCGTGGCACCCGAAACCGCCGCGCCGCTACGCGGTCGTTTTGCGCTCCTGCCAGCGCGAGACGAAGTGATCACCATTGAGCATGTGCGCGAGTTGATGGAACGAGAAGGCATTTAGCGATGGCCGACCACTCGCGTGGTGCCCCTCAGTCTCCTCAGTATCCTAACCTCCCCCAGACGCCGCTGTCCGTGCGAGAACCGCAGGCACGTTATCTTGCGCAAGCGTCACCTACGAAATCTTCACGCCGCCTGCTGCTTGACGTAAACGTATGGGTTGCGTTGTTTGATGATGCTCATGTCGCGTCTACCCAAGCCAACGCGTTGATCGACACGCCTGACATCGCCATCGCGACTTCGCCACTGATAGAGAACAGCGTAATACGAATACTGAATATCCCCAGCTACGGCAAGCGCGGCGCACTGGGCTTGCAACGCGTTCGAGCGCAACTCGTCCATGCGTGCCGGTCCTTAAATCACGAATTCTGGCCCGACGATGTCACACTACGCGACGATACCGCTGTCGATTTCAACCGCGTACATGGCCACCATCAAGTGACTGATCTTTACCTGTTGGCACTGGCGGTCAAGCACAACGGCACGCTGGTCACCTTCGATCAAAACATTCCGTTAACCGCAGTGCAGGGTGCCGCAGCGCACCACTTACGGGTGTTATAGCGTTCTCAGAGCAGTCAAGTCTTACTCCACCCGTATTCCCGCGTTGCGAATAATCTTGCCCCACTTTTCCATCTCGCTACGAATGAGCTTGCCGTATTCCTCTGGCGTGCCGCCAAGCACAGTGTAGCCCACGTCGGCAAAGCGCTTTCGCACCGCCGGCACCTGCAACGCCTTGTTGGCTGCTGCATTGATTTTCAGAATCGCGTCGCGCGGCGTACCGGCAGGTGCGATCAGGCCGCGATAGGCCGTGCCGTCAATGGCGGGCCAGCCTTGTTCTTTAAAGGTGGGCACAGCGGGCATGAGATCGCTGCGTGCGCCGCTCGCCAACGCCAATGGGCGCAGCTTGCCGCTTTCCGCCAGGCTTTTAACCGCGAAAATGCCGCCCAACCCTATCGGCACTTCGCCTGCGGTGGTGGCGTAGATGGAAAGCCCCGTGCTTTTGTACGGCACGTGAATCCAGTTGATTTTCATTTCGTGCTTCATCAATTCGCCCAAGATGTGCGGTACGGTGCCGTTGCCGCCGGACGAATAATTGAGCTTGCCCGGTTGCGCACGCACGATAGCGAGCATCTCCTTCACACTCTTCGCGGGGAACGACGGATGCACTACCAGCAAACTGGTGCTCGACGACTCGCCCGCGATGATGGGCGTGAAATCGCGCAAGCTGTCGTACGGCAACTTAGCCATCAGCGCCGGATTGACCACGTACGCGTTGTCGGCAACAAAGATGGTGTAGCCGTCCGGCTTGGCGTTAGCGACGATTTGCGTCGCCGGCACCGTGCCGCCGCCGGCGCGATTCTCAACAATGACGGGCTGACCCAAGGCCTCGCTCAATTCGTTGGCGATAGATCGTATAAACCCGTCCGCGCCACCGCCTGCCGCGTAGCCCACCAGCGCCCGAACGGGCTGGGCGGGATACGTCTGCGCGGCCACGGGCACCGCGACGCACAGCGCCACCAGCGCGTAACCGTGATGTATCAAGCTGGTCCAACGCGATGCAAACCTACACTCAATCCTACTCAACATGGCCACCACTCCGGTTAATCGTGCATTCACTTTATCATGCGTTAATTCGAGCGTAGGGGTACACTTTCTGCTACCGTGCCAGTTGCCCCGTCACCACCGCAGCAGAAGTGCAAAACACCGCAATCGCCCGCGATGCAGAGACCGACTTAACCCTATGATTTTATTGTATTTTTATAGAGTTTCCTAATTGTGCTGTGTTACAAAAATGGATTTTCTCTTCTGACGGGCGAAACCTTTTGGTGTTTAATTTCCCTCTAAGGTGACACAGTACAACTAACATCCATGCGCATTGAAGCGACCCTGCCGACGCGCGCCACTGCACCCCACCCGTGCGGCGGCGATAACAACCTCATTCCGCTTGTAATGTCGCTTGTAATTTCGCTTGTAATGTCTCCAGTTTCTTAAAGGGCCCGCGCACAGCATGGCGTTGTTGCTAAAAATTTTATTTGCCGGCGGCGCGGTAGGCTGGTCGGCCTATACCGACAACTCGCTTGCCATCGTGTTCATGGCACCGTTGATTGGGGTGATGTTTACCACGGATATCATGAACCTCTTCGGTAGCTCGGTGCATGCACTGCGCGCACACGCCTATGACAGTGATGCGCGTGTGTTCAAGTACGGTTACACGCAGATGCGCATGATTATGTACCGCAACCGCGCGTGGTTCGAAGCCAAGCCGGTGTGCGAAGCCCTCGGCTACAGTGATGTAGAACGCAGCATCCGGCATTACGCCACCACCGATTACTGCGTGCGCGGTGCCAAAAAGGAACCGTTTCTGTCGGAATCCGGTGTGCGCCGCCTAGCGGCCATTTCACGCCACGGCGAGGCTAAGGCATTCTTGCGCTGGTTTGATCTGGAAGTCGTCACGATGCTTGAGAAAACCCGCAAGCGCATGAAAAGCAGCATTGAAGAACCGCTCGACATTGATCTGAGCGATGCCCCGCCGCCGGACCATCGCTAACTTGCGCACTGGCGCACTAGCGCACTAGCTCACTGGCTCACTGGCTCACTGGCTCACTTGCTCACTTGCTTGCTACCCAAGCGCGGGCGCTGCGCACTCGACCTTGCGTAAAACTACGCCACCTTCACCGGCTTGATCGCCACGCCGTCCAGCGTAATCCGCTGATTCACCATATTGGCGCAGGCGGCCACCACGTGCAGATTGGGCGTGGCCACGCCGGTGAGTGCGCCCACTTCGAGCAACGAATTGAGGATCGCATCCAGCTCCAGCGCGCGGCCTGCGCGCACATCCTGCAGCGTTGACGACGGCAGCGACACGCGCTTGGCGCTCGCCGCCACCAGTGCTTCGGCGCTCAAATCCAGCGGGCTGCCCGCTGCTGCCGCCAGTGCCATCACCTCACGCGTCATGGCGAGTGCGAGCTGCGCAGTCGGCGCATAGTTCGCCGCTTCCGCCGCAGTAGCCTGCGTGATCGTACCCAAGGTGTTCCATACTGCATTGGACAACAACTTGGTCCACTTGCCCTTGCGGATATCCGTAACCGCCTTACCCGCCCAACCGGCATCGTTGGTCAATTGGGCGATGACCTGAATGCGCTCGCTCATGCGGTTATCGATTTCGCCCACAGTCATGGCGTCGCCATCGGAATCCGCCAAACGAATGCGCCCCGGCGCCACCAAATCCGACGGCTTGAACGCAATGCCGCAAACAAGATTGTGCGCATCAAAGGTGCGCGACAGCACGCCGTGCGGATCCAGTGTTTTCAGTTGCGCGCCTTTGTAGGGCGACTCAATGCCGTCAAAGTACCACCACGGCAAACCGTTTTGCGGGAACACAAACATCGCGTCCTTGCCGCCCAAGGTGCGTACGTGCTGCGCCGCCGCTGCCAGTTGATGCGCCTTCAGCGTCACGAAAATCAAATCGTACGGGCCTTTTTCTTCACCGGGCCGCACCACGCGCACCTTTACCGGATCAGGCCGGCCGCTGCGCGGGCCTTCGAGTATCACGCCACGGGATGCCATCGCCTCATACTGCGCGCCGCGCGCCACCAGCGTCACATCCTCGCCCGCCGCAGACAAAATCGCGCCCAAATAGCCGCCGATTGCGCCGGCACCATAGACCAAAGTCTTCATCGCTACTCCACTTTGATTTTGGCAGCACGTATCGCCTTTCCCCACTTGGCGATCTCATCGTTGACCGTGCGCGCAAATTCCTGCTGCGTATCCGCCACGATGTCAAAGCCCAGCCCCGCCATGCGCTCTTTCACGTCCGGCAATTGCATCAGCTTCACCACCTCGCGGTGCAGCCGGTCGACGATCGCCTGCGGCGTGCCCGCCGGCGCGAGAAAGCCCTGCTTGGTGTCGGAATCAATGCCGTTCACGCCAGCCTCGACTGCCGTCGGCACATCGGGAATGTTCGCCGAGCGCTTTGCCGCGAGCACGGCGATACCGCGCAACGAGCCCGCTTTAATATGCGGCGCGGCGGGCGGCACGGCAGTAATGCCCGTGGTCACCTGATTCGCCAGCACTGCCTGCACCACCGGGCCCGCGCCTGCGTAGGGAATATGCGCAATATCAATGCCCAGCGACAGGCGCAGTAATTCCCCCGACAAATGCGGCGTGGTGCCCGCGCCCGGCGACGCGTAATTGAACTTGCCGGGGCTAGCCTTCACCGCCGCAACCAGCTCCTTCGCATTGCGGAAAGACTGCGACGGATGCGCGGTGATAATGTTCGACGACGCAGCCACACAGGTAATGGGAATAAAATCTTTCACCGGATCAAAGCCGGGCTTGGCATACAAACTGGGGTTCACCATCAGGCTCGAACTCACCATCAGCACCGTATAGCCGTCACCCACTGCGCGCGCCGCCAGCCCCATGCCGATATTGCCGCCAGCACCGCCGCGGTTGTCGATCACCACTTGCTGGCCCAGTGCCTCGGTCAGTTTCGCCGCCATCACGCGCGCGATGATGTCCGTCGGCCCGCCTGGTGCAAACGGCACGATCAGGCGAATCGGACGATTGGGGTAAGCGCTTTGCGCATCCACATTGCCCGCAGCAAAGCCTGCCGCCGACACCGCAAAACAAACCGCAGGCGCACGCAGCGCCCTCACAAAATATTGCATAAGTTATTGATTTTATTTACTTTTTTGAAGAAAGTTCCAGCAACACCGAGACATCGCTGATTTTCTCGATGTTCATGACGGCATCGGCCAACGCTTCCACGCGCTTGGGGCCGATTACCGGCGTCGCAAGGCTGGTGAACTTGCCGAGCAATTCGTCGTCGGTCATCGGGTTCTGGATCGAACCTTTGGGATAATCGATTTGCGCGGTGAAGGTCTTGCCGTCGTTTTGCGTAACCGTCATTTTGCACGACACGCCGCGCGGCAATTTGTCATCCACCACAATAGTGTGCGCATTGGACAGGGCTTTCACCTGCGGATTGCGAATATTGCTGTCGCTGTATTGCTTGAGCAGCGCCTGCCCCTCCAGAAAGGCCACCGCCACCGAGAACGGCAGCGACACTTGCGCCTCGTGATACGTGCGTGGGGCTTTGTTCTGGTGATACAGCGCCCAGTCGGAGTGCCGTGCGAAACGAATGGCTTTCACTTTTTTCGCGTCAAAGCCCGGCAGCTTGCGCACTGCCAGCGCGCAATCAATCGCGTTATGTATCGGTCGCGCGCACGAGTACGGCTTAAATTCAATCAGCAACTCATAGGGCTTGTCGATACCTTTTACCAATTCACCGGGGAAGTTTTTATCGGTGAACGCACGCAGAAAACCGCGCTCGCCTTCAAAAATGCTGTCTGCGCCGGTAAAGCCAATTTGCGCCATCAACGCCGCTGTCACGCCATTGCGCGCCGTGGGGCCGGGGTTAAAACGCTTTTGCATCGACGGGCCATACATTTCCATCAGGCCCGAAGCCTGCGCGCCCGCCATGCCCAGCGCGTTGGTGATCTTGGCGGCGTTCAAATTCAATAGCTTCGCCGCAGCCACCGTCGCACCGAACACACCGCAAGTTGGCGTGGTGTGAAACGCGCGATTGCGTAGCGAATTGTTGGCGGCGCGGCTGGCGCGCTCCATCATTTCACAACCGGCAGCAAGCGCGGTAATCAATTGCCGGCCGCTGCCGTGCTGCGCGCCCGCCACCGCCAGCGCCGCCGAATACACCGGCGGGCTGAAGTGAAACAGCGCCAGCACATCAATATCGTCGAGTTCAATGCTGTGGGAGGAAATCGCATTGGCGAACGCCGCCGACGGCATCGTCACCTGCGCCTTGTCGCCGATCAGCCCGGCCAATCCCTTGCCACCGTGTTCGCGCGCGAAGCGCCGTGCGATGTGGCCGCTTTCGCTTTGACTGCCAGCCAGCGCAACGCCAAGATAATCCAGCAGCAGGCGCTTCACCGAATGACGCGTCTCGGCAGGTAAATTGGTGTAGCTGAGTTTGGCAAAGCGATTAGCGAGTTGTTGGGCGTGAGTCAGTTGGGTCATGGTCTTAGTCTTAGTCTTTCGTGAGTTCGTGAGTTCGTGAGTTCGTTAATGACACACATCTATCCGGTCGCCCCCCCCCAAAGCAGCGGGCCGGGGTGAGGGAAGGCACTACAACATATTTTTTGAGCGATTGCTCAGCCGTGTTTCACCGGCTTCGCCATCAGCGCAATCAATGCCGACACATCGCTCATTTTATCAAGCGATGCCGCTAGCTTCACCATTTGATCGATATCTGCTTTGGCCACGCAGCCGCTCACCACGTGGCGGAATTTGTATTCAATGTCTTCGGGCTTGAGCGGATTCTCCGGGCTGCCACGGCGGTGATGTAGCAACTTTTCAATCACGCGCCCGTCTCTGGCCGTCACCCGCACACGCGCGGCGTGACGGTACGGTGCCCCCATTTTCTCGATTTCGGGGTCCACAAAGGCGCTCACGCGTGAAATAAAATCAAAAATGGCCGGATCGTTCAAGCGCGATTGTTTGTACTGCTCGGTAAACGCCATACCATCAAGCGCGGTCACGGCAAGGCCATAAAACAAATTCATTTGCGCCGCCGTAACGCCTTGGGCCTTGTATTCCCACGCGCAATGCACATGTGTCATCGGGCTCAAGCCGGTTTCGAGCTTGGCGATGTCGCCGGCCTTGAGATTATGATCACGCATGATTTCACTCAGACCATCCAGCGCGGTGTGGATGCTCGTCACACTCGCGTGGGGCTTGTAACCCACGTTGAGCGTCTCCCAGGTTTTACCCAGGCCATCGGTCAGGCGCGCCGCATTCGGCGTATCAGAATATACGGTGAGATAGCCGCCATACGCCGCCTCCAGCACATCGGTGATGCCGGTGAAATCACGCTGCGCGAGCTGCGCCGCATAGACCCCGCTTTGCGCCGCGCGGCCTGAGTGAAAACGCTTCACCATCGCGCCTTCCTGCGCTGCCATCAACCCGCCGGCCTGTGAGCCGGAGATACCCAGCGCGTGCTGAAATTGCTCTGCATTGAGATTCAACATGCGTGCCGCGCACGCCGCCGACGCAAACACGCCGGACGTACCTTGCGGATGAAAGCCGCGAAAAAACAAGCCCATGGTCGCCGCATTACCCACGCGCGCGCCGATTTCGTAACCCGCCACCATCGCAGTAATCACGTCTTTGCCGGTGGCACCACCGGCAGCCTCGGCAAAACCCAGCGCCACCGGCGGCGACAGCGAGCCGATGTGCACAATGGATTCCTTGTGGATGTCGTCGAGCTCAAACGCGTGGCCCGACGTGCCGTTCACCAATGCGGCCAGCGATACCGACGATTTTTTGCCCATGCCGTAGAGCGAGGCTACCGGCTTGGCACCCTCGGCCATGGCCAAATCAGCGACTTTTTGCGTCCACGGCAACGTCGCGCCGTACAGCACGCAGCCGATGTGATCGAGCACGCACAGTTTGATGCGTTCTACAATGTCCTGCGATAGATCACTGAACTGTATCGCCGAGGCGAAGCGCGCGAGATCACGCGTGGCATTTGGCAACAACGGGGGCTTGGCGCTGCTCATAACCATACACTCCAAAAATACCGCTTGAAAAATGTGATTTCAGCGACTGCGCGCGCGGCCACGTGCCGTCGTGTTGGGCCTCGATGGCCTCCACCTGCTCACGCGCGGCGCGCGCTTCGTCAGCGCTTATTACTTTTACCGGTAATAAAAAACCCTGCTCGCGATAACGTGCCACTTGCGCGGCACTCAACGCTTTGTCCAGAACGGTGTGTTGATCCCTAAGTTACATCATCAGTAGTTTGGCACGGCATCGAGCCGCACCACGATATCTTGCAACGTCGGCGACGCGGCCGGATAGCGCTGCATCACCAGTGGGTCATGCCCCGGCACGATGTGCTTGATCGAATCCGCCAGTTGCCGCAGCCGCGCGTAACCGTCGAGCGTTTGTCCGAGATGGTACGTCGTGGTGAACACGCGGCCCTGTTCGAAGTGCTCGTAGTAATGGCTGGTGTCAGACGCCACCACCACCCAGCCGCGCGCGGTGTGTACGCGCACGCACTGCAAGCCTTTGGTGTGCCCGCCGATGTGATGCAGGCTCACACCAGGCGCAAGCTCTGCGTCACCCTGATAAAACGACACGCGATCCTTGTACACCAGCCGCACCATGCCCACCACTTCATCGACTTCGTAGCCGTGGTTGAACTGCTTGTGACGCATGTGACGGCCCGTGGCGTACGACATTTCCTCATCCTGCAAATGGAATTGCGCCGCCGGAAAATCCTGAAACGTGCCGACGTGGTCGTAATGCAAATGCGTAATCACCACATCTTTCACTTGCGCAGCGTTCACACCCACCAGCGCCAAGCCCTCGGCAGGCGTACGCAAAAACTGGCGCTTGCGTTTATCCGCCATCGATTGCGTAAAGCCGGTGTCGATGACAATCTCGCGCCCGCCGCCACGCAGCAGCCACACGAAGTAATCCATGGGCATGGGCGCATCGTGCGGATCGCCGCCGACAAAATGCACGGTGCGCTTGGCATCGCGCCAAGCGTATTTGATGGCGTAAATTTCGTAATTAGGGAGTGACATAAAATCCTTTTAAAATCAATTACTTAAATTAAATTCATCCTCAACGAAAACGATGCTCGACCGACAACGCCGCCAACCAGCCGTCGCGCAGGCACGACAAAAAATCGCCGGGGCGGTAGCAATCGCCGGCCAGTTCGTATGGCACGCCGGCTTCATCGAGCAGCGGCGTCACCTCACGTACCGGCGCGGGGCCAGTGGCGAAGATTAGCGCATCGCCAACGTCAATGTCGCGCACGGTACCATCATCCGCGTGCAGCGTGAGTGTGGTGCCACGCGCTTGCGCCACCTTTGCACGCGTCAGCATTGACGTGCCACGCGCGGCCAAGCGCTCCACCAGCTCCATGCGGTTGTTGCGCGCCATGCCGTTGGCGATGACGCCCAGCATTTCGACGATGGTGCAGTGCTTGCCTTGCAGTGTCAGCAAATCAGCGGCTTCCGCGCCCACCATGCCGCCGCCGATGATGGTGATGCGTTGCGCAGTCGCCAGTTGCGCCGGATCACGCAGTGCATCCCAAGCGTGCATCACCTTGACCGTCGCCGCGAGCTGCGACACCTCAAACGGATGCGCACGCGGCGCAACGCCGGTCGCCACGATCGCAAAGTCCGGCGCGTAAGCGCGTATCGCCGCTGTGGATGCGCGCATCGACGTGCGTATCGGCACGTTCAGTGCTTTCAGCATCGCCAAGCGGTAACCCAGTATCGGCTCGACTTCCGTTTTATCCGGTGCTGCCATCGCCAGCGGCATTTGCCCACCGGGCTGCGCGGCTTTTTCCCAGACTTCAACGTGATGCCCGCGCGCGGCGACTGCGCGTGCGGCCTCAAGGCCCGTCACACCCGCGCCGATCACCAGCACGCGTTTGGGCTTCTTGGTCTGTTGCGCAGGAAATAACTGCGGCTCAGCGTGCTCCAACGATTCAAACTCGGTGCCGATCACCGGGTTGTGCACGCACGCCACATCTTTTTCCAGCGTCAACCGCTCGAAGCACACATTGCACGCGATGCACTTGCGGATGGGGGCTTTCACCTCGCCGAAGGCTTTCGCGCACCAGTGCGGGTCGGCATACAGCGCGCGACCCACCGAGACAAAATCCGTGCAGCCGTCAGCAATGAGTTGCTCCGCATCAGCAGGATCAACCACGCGCCCAGCCACCAATACTGGGATATTCACCGCCTGCTTGATCGGCTTTGCGTACGGGCCAAGGCAACCACGCGCGAACGACGGCGGCTGGATGCAGTATTTCGACAATTGCGGGCTTTCGTTGCTGCCACCTGATAAATCCAGTGCTGCAACGCCTTGTTTTTCAAGCGTTTTTGATAGCTCGATGATTTCAGCTTCGCTGTAGCCACCGTCAGTAAATTCCGTCACCGACAAACGCACAATCAACGGAAAATCCGGCAGCGCCTGCTTCACGCGATCTAGCGTTTCCAGCAAAAAGCGCGCGCGGTTATCGAACGAGCCGCCATACGCATCGGTGCGATGGTTAAGACGCGGCGTAAAAAACTGCTGGAACAAATAGCCGTTACCCGCGTGGATTTCCGCGCCATCGTAGCCGGCCTGATACAGCCGCCGCGCCGACGCCACGAACAATTGTTGAATCTCAACAATTTCTGCGATGGTGAGCGGACGCACGTCGTCGCCGGTATTCGGATTGTTCCAAGGCGACGGCCCTACCGGCTCCATGTTGAGCACATGCCGTCGCAGCAGCGCGCCGCGATGATTAAGCTGCCCGCACACCAGCGCGCCATGCGCGTGTATGGCATCCACCAGACTCGCCAGCCCCGGAATAAAACGATCGTGATACACGCACAACGAGTTGTGATGCGGCCGCGCGAACTCGGTCACCACCATCGCCTCGGTCATAATCATCGCCACGCCGCCGCGCGCACGCTCGGCGTAATACTGGCGATCACGTTCGGTGGAAAGCCCGTCCGTCGTGCTGTAGTTGGTGCCCATCGGCGCCATCACCACGCGATTGCGCAGTTTGAGCGGGCCGATTTGGGCGGGTTGGGAAAGCAGCATGCGTGAAACCCGCGAATCAGTCTGCCCGCGCCCCCGAAGCCTTGGCCACCTTGCCCCAGCGCGCGAGTTCGTCTTTCAAAAAATCCCCCGTGGCGGCGGGCGAGGCTTGCGTGAACACTTCCACGCCCACGCTGGCGAGACGCTCTTTGATTTCCGCCGCGCTCACGGCCTTAATCAGCGATCCATAGAGGCGCGTGACCACCGGCGCGGGCGTCTTGGCCGGCGCGACGATGACAAACCAGTTCACCGCCTGCAAGCTCGGCAACCCGGCTTCTACCGTCGTCGGCAATTCGGGCATTTGCGCGATGCGTTTTTCGGCGGCCAGTGCCACGCCGCGTAACTTGCCACTTTTCATCTGCGCCTGAATCGCTGGAAAATCCATGATGATGCCCTGCACGTGGCCGCCCAAAAGATCCGTCACCGCCGGGCCCGCACCCTTGAACGGCACGTGCTGCAGGTTGATATTCGCCAGCGTTTTATAAAGCTCAATCGCCAAGTGCGGTAAGCCGCCGCTGCCACTGGAGGCAAAATCCATCTTGCCGGGGTGCTGCTTGGCCAGCGCTGTGAGCGATTTCAAATCGGTCACCGGCAGCGCGGGGTGTACGGCTATCGCTTCCGGCGTCATGGCAATGGTGGTGACAGGCACGAAATCGCGCATCGTGTCGTACGACAGCTTGGCATAGGTATGCGGGCTGATCACCAGCGAACTGGTGCTGCCGAGAAACAAGGTGTAGCCGTCGGGCGCGGCCTTGGCAACCAAATCCGCGCCGATGGTGGCATTGGCACCCGCGCGGTTCTCCACCAGCACTTGCACGCCACCCAGCAGTTCGCCGAGCTTGGGTGCCACCACACGCGCGACGATATCGTTGGAACCGCCCGGCGGGAAGCCGACAATAAGGCGCACGGGTTTGGTGGGATATGGCTGTGCAGCAGCACCCCATGCGCAAACAGAAAAAAGTATGTAACTAATTGTTTTTATTGAAATTTTCATATTTCACTCTTGACTATGCCACCGTAGAGTGGGCAAAGCGTAGCGTGCCCACCGTTATTGTTATAGCAACACCGTTCCGCGTGGGCATGCTGCGCTTTGCCCACCCGCTACTGACTACTGCGCCGGCGGCAAATCCAAGCGCGCAACGATGCCCTTCAATGCCGGCGACGCCGCCGGATAACGCTGTAGCACTAGGGGATCATGTCCTGGCACGATGTGTTGCGGCGAATCCGCCAGCCGCCGCAAGGTGGCAAAGCCTTCAATCATTTCGCCCAGGTGATACACCAACGGGAAACAGCGATCTTTTTCAAAGTGCTCGTAATAGTGACTCGCATCGGAAGCCAGCACCACCCAGCCGCGCTGGGTATGCACGCGCACCGATTGCAAGCCCATGGTGTGCCCGCCGATGTGATGCACGCTAATGCCCGGCGCGACCTCGCCTTCGCCGTTGTAAAACACCACACGGTTGTCGTAGACCTTGCGGATCATCGCCGTCACTTCGTCAATCTCATAGGGACGGCGGAAAATATTGTGTCGCATGTGACGCCCGGTCACGTATTCCATTTCCTTGTCCTGCAAATGAAAATGGGCGTTGGGGAAATCATAAAACGTGCCGACATGGTCGTTATGCAAATGCGTGATGATGACATCACGTATCTCGGTAGCCTGCGCGCCGATCAGCGCCAAACCCTCGGCAGGTGTGCGCAGCAGCACACGGCCGCGTATCGCCATTTTCGCCGTGAAGCCGGTATCCACCAGTACCATGCGCTCGGCGTTACGCACCAGCCACACGTAGTAATCCATGGGCATCGGCGCATCGTGCGGATCGCCACCGAGAAAATGATCCGGGCGCTGGCCGGGGCGTTCGCCGTATTTGACGCAGTAAATTTCGTAGTCAGGAAGAGTCATGGCATGAGCACGGTTAGACACGCAACGTTAGACACACAACGAATACGCCGCGCTGGGAGTCGCGGGCTGTGAGCGTGTATTTTACCCTCGCCAGACGCGTACCGTGACTCACAAACGTGGCCGACCGGGCGCATGTCAAGCCAAGCGAATCAGCGCATCAACCGTGAGCTTGGTGCGCATGACCGGGTTGGCGATGAAGGTAAAGCCGGCGATGAGCAGCGTGTGTCCATCGGCAGGGGCGCGCGCGGCCACATCGACTGAACCCGACGGCGTAAACGGCACCACGATACGCAGGGGTTTTGAGGGAAACGGCTGTGCAACGGCCGCCTGCTGCGCACACGCCACCACCTGTAGCACCAGCAGCAATAGATACCTCACGCAGCTACCAGTTTGCTCACGCCGCTCTCCACCACGAAACGCGCGCGCGTGATCACGCGCCCATGGGTCGGCATAAAACTCCTTTAAAATCAAATACTTATGATTTACGCTGTTGCCACAACCGGCGGCGGTGTCTCGCGTATCGGCAAATTTGCCAGCGCCGCCACACTCGCCAACGCAATATCGGCGTACCACATCCACTGATAATTGCCACTGCTGTCCACCGCAATGCCGCCCAGCCACGCGCCGAAAAAGCCACCAATCTGGTGCGACAACAACGTAAAACCAAACAGGGTGGCGAGCCAGCGCGCGCCGAAGAGTTTGCCGACGAGTCCGGCGGTTGGCGGCACTGTGGCGAGCCAAGTCATGCCCAGCACTGCGGCGAATACATAAAAGGTGAGTTCCGTTTTGGGCGCGGCGAGATAACACGCCACCGCCACCGCACGCATGGCATAGACAAAAAACAGCAGCATTTTCATGCGGTATTTTTGCGCGAGCCAACCCACACTCAAGCTGCCGGCGATATTGGCCACGCCGATAATCGCCAGTGCCACCGCCGACACTGACGCCGGCAAACCGCACAGGCCCACCTCGCCCGGCAAGTGCGTCACTAAAAATGCAATGTGAAAACCGCAGGTGAAAAACCCTGCATGCAAACACCAATAACTGGGATTCTGAAACGCCACGCCGAGTTGCGCCTTGAGCGTCAGATCTGCGGGCGCACCGGCCACCGGTGCGGCGGGCGGCTTGTTACCGAGCTTGAACGCCAGTGGAATGGTGGCCAGACACGCTGCGGCCAGCGTCCACATCGCTGCCACCCAACCGAACGCGGCGATCACCGCCTGCGACAGCGGCGCAAACAAGAATTGTCCGAACGAACCGCCAGCATTGATAAAGCCCGAGGCGAATGCACGTTTTTCGGCTGGCAGGCGCTGCGCCGCCGAACCAATCAGAATAGAAAAACTGCCTGCACCCGCACCCGCAGCCATCAAGACGCCCAGCGACATCATCAAGCCAAAGCCGCTCGACATGAAAGGCGTCAACGCTAGGCCCGCCGCCATCATCAGCGCCCCGGCGACGATAATGCGCACCGTGCCCGCACGGTCCAGCAGCGCGCCGAACGCCGGTTGCGCCGCGCCCCACACGAACTGCCCTACTGCCAGCGCAAAACTCACGGTGACAATACCCAAACCCGTCGAGCTGTTCAGCGGCGATACAAAAAGGCCGAGCGACTGGCGCACGCCCATGGTGATCATCAATATCGCCGAAGCGCACAACACCAGCGGCCAATAGTGGCGTTGGTCCATGAGGTTTTCCTTGCCCTACTGCGCACTACCCGCCAGCGGGATACCGGCATCCACTACCAGCTTGCCGTATTTGACGAACTCGGCTTGCACAATATCCTGCGCCAATTTGGCGCTGCCGCCCGTCACGGTTGAACCGGCACCCGCATAGCGCTCGATCATCTCAGGCGCTTGCAATACGGCGTTGAAGTCGCGGTTAATACGCTCCACCAGCGCCGCCGGCAGGCGCCCCGGCCCGCCAATGGTTGACCAACTGGTGTTCTCGTACCCGGCCACCCCGGCTTCGGCCACGGTCGGCAAATCGGGCATGGCGGCAAAGCGCGTCGCGCCCGTGGTGGCCAATGCGCGCACGCGCCCGGCCTTGATGTGCGGCAACGTGAGCGAGGCGCTGTTGAACAAAAGCTGAATGTGACCGCCGGTCAGATCGGTCAGCGCCAGCGCCGCACCTTTGTAGGGCACATGCGTCATTTTGGTTTTGGTCATCTTGGCAAACAACTCAGCGCACATGTGCCCCATGCCGCCAATGCCCGACGAACCATAATTCAACGCGCCCGGTGCCTTGATGGCGAGTGCAATCACCTCTTTCACCGAATTTGCCGCCAGCGCCGGATGCACCACCAGCACCGCTGGCGTGGTGGCGATGTGGATGATGGGCGTGAGATCACGCAACACATCGTAATTCAACTTGAACAGATGGGGATTCACCGTCCAGTTACCCACCGTGCCGATCACCATCGTGTGGCCATCGGGCTGCGCCCGCGCGGTCGTTTCCATGGCGAGATTGCCGCTGGCCCCCGCGCGATTGTCCACCACGATGGGCTGCCCCATGCGCACGAGCAGCTTTTCCGTGAGGAACCGTACCTGAATATCCGGCGTGCCGCCCGGCGGGAACGGTACCAGCATGCGTATCGGTCGCGTGGGGTAGACTGCGGGCGCACGGGTTTGCGCTTGGGCAATGCCAGCAACGCCTAGCCCCGGCAGCGCCAACGCCACCGCCACCGCAGTAACGAAAACGTTCAACTGATTCATCATGCGTCAACGATAGACGAGTACACTTTGCAATGCAACTGCGCACCCACGTTATTAAATTAACCACAAGGGCATCATCATGAAAATCGGTTTCATCGGCATCGGCACCATGGGCGGCCACATGGCCTACAACCTGTGCAAAGCGGAGTTTGAAGTCGCGGTCAACGATTTGAATCGTGATCTGGCGAAGCGGCACATCGACGTCGGTGCCACGTGGGCCGACAGCGTGAAAGCCATCGCACAGAACAGCGACGTCATCATGACCTCACTGCCCGGCCCCAAAGAAGTTCAGGATGTCGCGCTCAAAGCCGAAGGCCTGCTGGCGAACATGAAGCCCGGCACCGTGTGGTTTGATCTTTCCACCAACTCGGTGACGGTCGTGCGCGCGCTGCACAAACAGTTCGCCGAAAAAGGCATTCACATGCTCGACGCCCCGGTAAGCGGCGGCCCCAATGGCGCGCAGTCGGGCAAGATGGCGCTGCTGGTCGGCGGCGACAAAGCCGTCTTCGACCAATACCGCAAAGTGCTGGATGCCATCGGCGATCAGGTTTTTTACATCGGCAACAGCGGCGACGGCACCGTCGCCAAGCTCGTGCACAACGCCTCTGGCTACGCAGTGCAGGCCGCGATTTCTGAACTCATGACCTTGGGCGTGAAGGCTGGCGTGGAACCGGTGGCGCTGTGGACCGCGCTGCGCCAGTGCGCGCTGGGCCGTGTGCGCACGTTTGACCGCATGGGCAACCAGTTCATGCAGCACAAATTCGACCCGCCCGATTTCGCGCTCAAACTCGCGCACAAGGACGTGACGCTAGCCACTGAACTCGCCCGCGAAATCGGCGTCCCCATGAAAATCGCCAATATCACCCACGCCGAAATGACCGAGGCGCTCAATCGCGGCTGGGGCAATCTGGATTCGCGGTCGTTCTTGATGCTACAGAAGGAACGCGCGGGCGTGGAGATTCAAGTGTCAGCAGAGGCGATTAAGGCGGTGCTGGATCGGGACGGTTGATAACCGAGTCATCGACAAGGGCGTCAATACGCCTTTCCTGAACGATGTCGAAGTGCGAAGCGCATTGTGCCGAACGCGTGGGTTATCGCGCGTAAATGCGGTGATACGGGTAGGGAAGAGCCCCCTCCCCGACAATTGACTACCATTTATAAGTTGTTGTTTTTACGAGTATTTATGGGTTAAATCGAGCCTGGCTCTCTTTAGCCTATTTCTCAGCCGCAGATTATGGTGCTGGCTCAAGCCTTGCTCAAGGCCGGTGCGTTACCGCAAAAGGCGAAATTGGATGCGCTGCATATTGCGGTCTGCGCCGTGACCGGCGTGGACATTCTGCTGACCTGGAATTTCAAGCACATTGCAAATGGCGCCACCATGCGGCAAATCGAACGTGTGTGCGATGAAATGGTTTCGAGTGCCCGCAACTCTTAACCCCGCTACAATTATTGGGAGAAAGCCATGTGGACTGATCCTGTTGTTGAAGAAATCCACCAAATTCGGCAAAAGTTACTGGCCGAGGCGGGTGACAATTTAGATACCTACGTGGCGCAAGCCCGGCGGCGGGCAGAGCAGGGAGGGCGGATAGTTGCACAGGATATACGTCAAGACGGGACTGAGCATGAGCTTCTTGGCAAACAACAAGACTTGACCCCGTAATGTTCGTGACCCCGTAATGTTGCGCACCTTCGTCCAGCTGCTGAATGCGCAACTTGCGTCGGTGGCATTCTGATTCACCGACTACAATCTACCCATGAGTCTAGTCAAATCCAAACAACGTGTCGCCGACCACGGAGAGGTATTCACTCCTGATTGGATGGTCGAGGCCATGCTTGATCTCGTCAAGGGCGAGACCGAGCGCATTGACTCCCGTTTTCTGGAGCCGGCGTGCGGGAGCGGCAACTTCCTCGTGCGGATTTTGCAGCGCAAGCTCGCTGCCGTCGAACTCAAGTACGGCAAATCCGATTTTGAAAAGCGGCACTACGCCTTGCTCGCGGTCATGTGCGCTTACGGCATTGAGCTATTGCCGGACAACATCACCGAGTGCCGCGGCAACATGCGGGAAATCCTGAGTGACTACCTCGGTCTCGAAGAAACCGACGATTTCTATCGCGCCGCGTTCTACGTGCTGTCGCAGAACCTCGTGCATGGCGACGCGCTGACGATGCGCACCCACGATGGCCAGCCGATCACCTTTGCGGAGTGGGGCTATCTGGGCAAGGGCAAATTCCAGCGGCGCGATTTCCGCTTTGATGTGCTCACCGGTTCGTCTGCCTTCAGCGCGGAGGGTTCATTGTTCGCGCATCTGGGCAAGCACGAAATTTTCACGCCGACCAAGGCTTATCCGCCGATGACGGTAAGAGAACTTGCCTGTGCGACGCTCGACAATGCTGCGAAGGAAACCGCATGAACGGCCAGGCTAGCTTTTCGCTCCGTGGCCGCAACCCGGACGTGTTGACGTGCATTGCGAATCTTTCGAATGACGAGGTCTTCACGCCACCTGAGTTCGCGAACCGGATGCTGGACACGCTGGCCGAGGCGTGGGCGGTGGGCCATGGCGGCGCGAACCTCTGGGCGGACAAGCGGGTGAAGTTCCTCGATCCATTTACTAAGTCCGGCGTGTTCCTCCGCGAGATTACCAGCCGTCTCACCAAGGGACTGGCGGGTGAAATCCCGAGCCTTGAACAGCGCGTCAGCCACATCCTGACCAAGCAGGTTTTTGGTATCGGCATCACGCATCTCACCAGTTTGCTCGCGCGGCGCAGCCTGTATTGCTCGAAGCACGCGAAGGGCAAGCACTCCGTCGCCAAGAGCTTCACCAACGATGCGGGCAACATCTGGTTTGAGCAGTTGGAACATACGTGGGTGGGTGGCAAGTGCGAGTACTGCGGAGCGCCGCGAACAATCTTTAAGCGCGAGGAGGGGCGAGAAACCCACGCCTACGCGTTCATTCACACCGACGACATCAAGGCTCGAATGGCCGAGATGTTTGGAGACGATATGCAGTTTGACGTGATTATCGGCAACCCACCGTATCAGTTGGAAACGGATGGGCACGGCAAGCAAGCACGACCGATTTATCAGCAGTTCGTGGAGCAGGCTAAGAAGCTGGAGCCGCGCTACTTGTCAATGATTATTCCGTCCCGCTGGTTTGCAGGAGGCATGGGCTTGGATGAGTTCAGGGGTGCCATGCTTGCCGACACGCGCATCCGCACGATTGACGACTACCTTAGCGCGGCAGATGTGTTTCCGGGCGTGGGACTCAAGGGCGGCGTGTGCTACTTCCTGTGGGACCGGGACAACCCAGGGCCTTGCAGGGTGAGCACCAATTTCAAGGATTGGCCTGTTTCGACGGCCACCCGCCCGCTATTGGAAAAGGGCGCGGACATCTTCATTCGCTTCAATGAAGGGCTGTCCATTCTCGAGAAGGTCTCTGGGATAGAAAGTGCAGAGAGAACACTATCGCTGCCTGAAAATAAGCGGTTTGCAAATCTCGTAAGTTCTATTGGAGCATTCGGTCTCGATAGCACCTTCAAAGGGAAAGAGAAGAAATCGGGAAATGACTTGAAGGTTTACAGGAATGGTGGCGTTGGGTATATCCCAAGATCAAAAGTTGCGAAGGAACAAGCCGTTTTCGATAAATGGAAACTCTTCATTGGCCGGGCCGCTCCAGGTACAGGCAATCGGGATACCTACCCGCATCGCATCATCAGCACGCCATTCATCGGTGAGCCGGGTAGTATCTCCTCGTGGACATACATGTATATCGGCCCGTTCGATACAAAGACTGAGGCCGAAAGCGTCCTGTCCTATCTCTGCTGTCGGCTGACGCGCTTCCTGATTCTTCTGCACAAGCCATCGCAGGACACGACGCGGAAGGTTTACACCTTTGTTCCGACTCAAGAATGGACGAAGCCGTGGACGGACGCTGACCTCTACAAGAAATACGGCCTTACCAAGAGCGAAATCGCGTTCATTGAAGGGATCGTGCGCCCAATGGAAATTAGCGGCGATTTATTCGATGAACTTACCGCTGATGATGGCGGTGATGAGTAAGACCATCGAGGAACTCCTCGCGCCCAAGCCGGAAGCTCGGCCGCGCATCTATGCCTATTCGATTGACGACAAGGCGCACAAGGGTCTCCTCAAGGTGGGGCAAACCACGCGCGACGTGAAGCAGCGCATCGCGGAGCAGCTCAAGACCGCGGCTATCAAGAACTACAAGGTTGAACTGGACGAACCCGCCGAGCGCGATGACGGCACGATCTTCACCGATCACCACGTGCGTGCAGCGCTGGTCACAAAGAAATTCGAGAATACCGAACTGGAGTGGATGCGCTGTACGGTCAAGGATGTAAAGACCGTGCTTACGGAGTTGCGTACGGGCCAGCAGTTCACCGGCACGCATCACGAAACCTTTGCGATGCGCCGGGAGCAGATCGAGGCCGTGAACAAGACACATGCCTACTTTCACTCGATCTGGAAAGAGGATATGCACGCCATGCCGCGCTTTCTTTGGAATGCGAAGATGCGCTTCGGCAAGACCTTCACCACGTATCAACTCGCTAAAAAGCTCGGCGCGAAGCGCGTGCTGGTGGTGACCTTCAAGCCTGCCGTCGAGGATGCGTGGCTGACCGACCTCGAGTCCCACGTGGATTTTGACGGCTGGCAATATTTGTCCAAGTCGTCTGGCAGTGACCCTACCAAGGTTTCCGCCCGGAAGCCGCTGGTGTACTTCGGCTCCTTTCAGGACCTGCTTGGCCGGGACAAAGTAGGGAACATCAAGCCGAAGCACGAATGGCTGCACAAGGTGAAGTGGGACCTTGTGGTATTCGATGAATATCACTTTGGCGCGTGGCGGGAAACCGCGAAAGAGCTTTTTGAGGGCGAAGAGGGTGCCATCGCCGTGAAAGAGACCCGACTTGAATACGCTGTTGGTCTGGAGGAAGTGAACGAAGACCTCACCGTGCTCTCCCGGAAGGAGATGGAAATTCTGCCTATCACTACCAAGGCTTATCTTTATCTCTCCGGAACGCCGTTCAAGGCACTGGCGAGGGGCGAGTTCATCGAGGAGCAGATTTTCAACTGGACGTACACCGACGAGCAGCGCGCCAAAGAGGAATTTGCGGCGAAGCACCCGGGAATCTGGAACCCCTACGGCGCGTTGCCGCAGATGCGTCTGCTGACCTACCAGATGCCGGACGAGTTGCTGGCGATTGCGAGTGCCGGGGAGTTCGACGAGTTCGATCTCAACGCGTTTTTTGAGGCGTCGGGCGCGGGCGCGAAAGCGCGGTTCAAACACAAAAACGATGTGCAGAAATGGCTGGATATCATCCGCGGCGGGTATGCGGCCAAGTCGGTCGAGCACCTGAAGACGGGTACGCGGCCACCGTTTCCGTACTCGGATGTGCGTCTGCTGCCTTACCTTCAGCACTCGTTCTGGTTCTTGCCGAACGTCGCCGCCTGTCACGCGATGGCGAACCTGTTGGCCGAGAAGCACAACACCTTCTGGCACGATTATGAAGTGGTCGTTGCTGCGGGTGCATCGGCGGGCATCGGGCTGGAGGCGTTGCCTCCCGTGCGCAAGGCCATCGGCAGCGGATTCGAAACGAAGACCATCACGCTGTCGTGCGGCAAGCTGACTACTGGTGTCACCGTGCCACAGTGGTCGTCTATTCTGATGTTGCGCAATCTCAAGTCGCCGGAGACGTATTTTCAGGCGGCGTTCCGCGTGCAGTCGCCGTGGTCGATCAAGAACCCGAATGGTGACAACCCGAACGAGGAAGAGATACTCAAGCCCGTCTGTTTTGTTTTTGACTTCGCGCCCACGCGTGCATTGCGGCAGCTTTCCGAGTACGGAATTGGCCTGTCGCCCAACGAGTCGAACCCGGAGAATGCGGTCAGGGACCTCGTGTCGTTCCTGCCCGTGCTGGCTTATGACGGCGCCAACATGACGCAGGTCGATGCAGGTGGGATTCTCGATATTGCGATGGCGGGCACCTCGGCCACGCTGCTGGCGCGAAAGTGGGAATCAGCACTGCTTGTGAATGTTGACAACGATACCCTGCGCCGCATCTTGGACAACCCTGAGGCGATGGCCGCCGTTGAGCGCATCGAGGGCTGGCGCTCGCTGGGCGATAACATCATCGAGACCATCATCAACAAGAGCGACAAGGTCAAGGAACTCAAGAACAAGGCCAAGGAAAAAGACTTGACGGAAAAACAAAAGAAGCAACTGACTGACGAGGAGAAGGAATACAAGTCCAAGCGCAAAATGGTGCAGAAAAAGCTGATCAAGTTTGCTACGCGCATCCCCGCGTTTATGTATCTGACCGACTTCCGCGAGAATACGCTGCAGGATGTCATCACAAAACTGGAACCGGACTTGTTTCAGGCCGTTACCGGCCTGACGGTAAAAGATTTTCATCTGCTGGTGCGGTTGAAGGTGTTTAACACTGAGCAGATGAACCAGGCCGTTTTTGCCTTCCGTCGCTACGAAGATGCCTCGCTTCGTTATACCGGCATCGAGAGTCATGAAGGCCTGACGCATTACGGGCTTTACGACACCGTGGTAGCGCGGGACTAAAGCAGGGGAAATAGGAGAAATTGTAACCGTTCACCCCGCTAAAACAGGTAGCAAAGTGGGCTTGTTACCGTTCCCGACGTGAGCGCGTACGGCGAGAATAATAGCGCGTAATAGGGGACAGACCACGTTTTTGGAGACGAACCGGTCGCGACATTTCGACCACGATTGAACCGAATCGCTCCGCTCACCGACATCCTACAAATATCTCAAGCAGGAATCACCGGCAACAACACATAAGGCATTTTCCCGTCTGCAAAATGCAAGGTGTTCTTCCCGCCGAAAACGGCAGCAGCCCGATCCAGCGTGTGCGTAAACGGCCCCACCCCCTTCATCGGGTACGGCGCATGCGCCACACCTGCATCGGTGCCGTCAAACTCGTAATCCTTGCCGCGCACGGTGAAACCCATGCGATAACCCAACGGCACCACTATCGACGTCGGCCAGATTTCGATAGCCAGTTCTACCGGCACACCGGGCGTTAGCGGCTGCACTTCATCGTGCGTGTGCCACGGGCGGTACGGCTGGCTTTCCGCCGGATCACATTTGCGTTGCGACGCCCGCAGCCAGCCCAAACCCACCGGCGTGCGCGGATCGTTGGCGCCGACGAACACCACTTCCTTGCCCGCCGGGTCGTAGACGCGCAGGGCCACGAACACGTCCGCATCTGTCGTGTCGGATGACAGCCACAACTTCGCCGCCACCGGCCCGGTGATTTCAAGATCGCGCGCCATCGGCGCTGACATAAACGTCAGGCCTTCGCCCGTGGTATCGTAACTAATTGATTTTATTGCATTATTAATGTCTGCACTCAAGCTCAAACCATCCGGATGCAGGAAATGTTTGGTCCACTGGGTGCGCGCCAGCGGCCATTCGTTTTCCGCACGTAGTACGAATTGCTCGCCCGGCCAGCGCACGTTGAGCGACACGCGCGGCTGTTGCGCCCAGCCGGAATTTTCGCCTTTCAAAAAGTGCGCGAAGAATTTGCGCTGCAAGGCCTCGCCGTAGCGACTGTAAAAATGCGTGAAGTGCGTGTCACCGTGAACCTCCAGCCACTTCTGTGGCGAACCTGCGCGCAAATAGCCTTCGAAGTTGCCGCGCGGATGCAGACCTTGCCCGCCCCAATTGCCCGCTGACAACAGCGGCGCTGTGATTTTGGAAAAATCAACCATGCGCTTGCGGTAGTAGTCGTCAATCAGCGGCCGGCGTAGCGCTTCGCCATCGACATCCGCAAGATTCTGTTTAAGTTGTGCATCGGTAAAATTGTCCGGTCCGGCAATGGGCTCACCCGTCACCACGCTGCGCGCGCCGCGATCACCCAAACCATATTGCACGGTGAGCACCTGGCGGTTGAACCATGAATTCAGAAAATCGCTGAGGATGCCGCCATGGCGGGCAAGCTCGCGGTAATAATCCGACGCACCTTCCCAGATACACATCGCGGCGAGATGCGGCGGCTGCAGCGCGCCCACCTGCCACTGGTTCATCGCGTAATACGAAATGCCGTTGATGCCCACTTTGCCGTTGCTCCACGGCTGCGTGCCCGCCCACTCGATGCAGTGATAAAAATCCTGCGCCTCACGCGCCGACCAACTGTCGATGACACCGGGTGAGCGCCCCGCGCCGCGTGAATCCACGCGCACCACCGCATAGCCGTCGGGCACCCAGCGTTCAGGATCGACAAGCTCCCAGTTTTGATATTTATTGCTGGAATCGGTGAGCATGTCCGGCACGGCCTTTTCCAGCCGCGTCCACTGGCTTTTGTAGCCCTCTTGAAACGACAGGCCTTTGGCGTAGGGGCCGTAACTGATAATCACCGGGTAGTGGCCTGCAGCGACAGGACGAAACACGTCCGCGCGCATCACCACACCGTCGTCCATCGTAATCGGTGCATCCCAGTCAATATTCATGTTGTCGCGGATTTCACTGTTCATTTTTATCGTTGCCTTGTGTCAATAATCGAACTACGGTTGGTATGGATGCGCAAGCCCGGAAACATATTCCACTGCGAAACATCTACGCCGGAGCAAAACGACCAACGCCCACTCAGCATCAAGCCGCCATTCACTCATTGCCCGCGACCCTGCGCGAACGCGATGCCAGAGGTAATCAAGCAATCGCGGTTCCCGCCCCACATTTCCTGCTGCGCTTCGCCACAAAACATCGCGACGTTGCGGTGATGCGAACTCAGGTGGGCGACGTTCCAGCCGACGGAGCAATCGCCGCGCGCCAGCATTTCGGGAATATCAAAGTACGCGATGAAATCCAGTTCCATGCCGCCCCACACCTTGGGCCGGTGATACTCTATAAGTAATTGATTTAAAACAATTTTTTAAACTCTCGCTATCGACTCAAACGCATCTCCGGCTTGATAATTTTTTGCCAGCGCGCCACTTCCGCGCGGATGTAATCACCGGCCTGCGCCGACGTGCCGCCGATAAGCTCGTTGCCGGCTGCCGTGAGCCGCTCTTTCACTTCAGTGTGATTGAGCGCGCTATTGATTTCGCTGTTAAGCCGGGCCACCGTCGCGCGCGGCATGCCCGCGGGTCCGATAACGCCTTGCCACAAATAAAATTCAAAACCCGGCACGCCGGATTCGCTGATCGTCGGCAACTCCGGGAACTGCGGCGAACGTTGCAAACTGCTCACGCCGAGCGCTCGCGCACGACCGCCATTCACCACTGGCATGCCGGCGACGAGCGAAATAAACGCCATCGGCAATTGGCCGCCGGCCAACTCAATCAACGCCGGCGCGCCGCCTTTGTAGGCAATTTGCACCACGTCGATGGCGGCCGCTTCCTTGAAGAGTTCCGCCACCAGAAACATCGCGCTGCCCACGCCAGCCGAGCCATAGTTGAGCTTGCCCGCATTCGCCTTGGCGTACGACACCAAATCTTTGATGTTCTTGAACGGCTGCGCGGGATGCACCAGCAACACCATCGGCACGCGCGCGATCAATGAAATCGCAGCAAAATCCTTCACCGTGTCGTACGGAATTTTGTCGTACAGCGCGGGGTTCGCGGTATGCGCCACGTCGATAGACATCAGCGTGTGCCCGTCCGCCGCCGCGCGCGCCACCAGCGACGTGGCGACAATGCCGTTAGCGCCGGGCCGGTTGTCGACGATCACCTGCTGCTTCATGGCTTGTGTCATGCGCGCCGCGACCGCACGCGCATTGGAGTCGTTGGACGCACCCGGTGGATACGCCAGCAACAGGCGTATGGGGCGCGTGGATGACATCGGCTGCGACAGCGCCGCCACCGATAGCGCGACACACGCCGCGCCCACGGCAAATCGAATAACCCGTTTCATGCACTTTCCTCTCGACTCATGCCATTTTGTATAAGCAAGCCCATACGGCGATGCACCCACGAATCAGAAACAGACCCAACATTTTCATTCATAACGCCTCTTTTTCAGCACGCCTTCGATGGGGCAAGTGTAGTGGATAGTTTGTTGCTGTGGGTAGCGGGTAGCGGGTAGCGGGTAGCGGGTAGCGGGTAGCGGGTAGCGGGTAGCGCAGCACGCACGCTTGCGCGTCGCGCATATTGACTGCGTTAAAATGGCGTCATCCACCTTGGGACATGACCATGCACATCTGCGCGCAGTCCAATCAACTTGCTCACCGTCGTTCCATCCGCCGTAGCATCGCGCGCGCCATTGGCACCGTGCTGATGGCAGCCCCGTGCGCGGCGCAAGCGCAGACGCCACCCACCTATCCGAATCGGGTGGTGCGTGTGATTGTCACCTATGCGCCCGGCGGCGGTTCGGATTTGCTGGCGCGCTTGGTCGGCGCAAAAGTGGCTGACGATACCGGGCAACAATGGGTGGTGGATAACCGTCCCGGCGGCAATGCCACCATCGGCACGCAGGCCATCGCGCGCGCTGCGCCGGACGGCTACACCATCGGCGTGATCGACGCGGCGCTCACGATCAATCCGGGGCTTTACGCCAAGCTGCCCTATGACGCGACGAAAGATTTCTCAGCGGTGACTATGATTGCGTCGTCACCCCTGCTACTGCTGGCGCATCCGTCGGTGCCGGCCAAAACCGCCAAAGCATTGATAGCGCTCGCCAAGGCGCAGCCCGGTCAACTGACGTTCAGCTCGTCGGGCAACGGTTCTGCGATGCACCTCTCGCTGGAGTTATTTCGCGGTGCCACCGGCGTTAATGTGATTCATGTGCCGTACAAGGGCGGCGGCCCGTCGATGGCTGCTATCGTTTCGGGCGAAGTCGCGATGAGTTTTAATACCCCTGCGGCCATGGCCACGTACATCAAAGCCGGCCGGGTACGCGGTCTCGCTATCACCGGTGCCAAGCGTTACGCCGCGCTGCCGGATATTCCCACGCTGACCGAGTCGGGCATCAACGGCGTGGACGCTGATCCGTTCTGGGGCGTGGTAACGCCCGCTGGCACACCGCAGCCCATCGTCAGCCGGCTGCATGAGTTGTGGGTAAAGCCCGTCAACGCGGCGGATACGCGCACGCGGCTGGTCGAGATGGGCTTCGTGCCGGTCGCCAACACGCCAACAGAATTTGCTACGCAAATCCGCAACGATGTCGCCAAGTGGATACGCGTCATCAAGACGGCAGGCATTCAGCCGCAGTAGTTACGCCACAATCAATCCAGCTTCGCGCCGCTTTCCTTCACCAGCTTCGCCCACTTCGCCAAATCGGCCAATAGATATTGCCGGAAAGCTTCGGGCTCGCTGCCCACGGGTTCGGCGCCGTCGGCGAGAATGCGGTCGCGGATGTCCTTCATTTGCACAATCTTGATTAGCTCGCCGTGCAGTTTGGCGACGATCGGCTTGGGCAGCTTTGGTGGCCCCATCACGCCGTACCAGCCCACCACTTCAAAGCCGGGCAGCAATTCGCTCATCGCTGGCAAATCGGCGTACGACGGCACACGCTTGGGCGCTGTTACCGCCAGTGCGCGCAGCTTGCTGCTTTTGACCAGTGCCTGCGCCGCCGACATGCCGACAAAGTTGTAGTGATATTGCCCCGCCACCAAATCAATCAGCGCAGGGGCCGAGCCTTTGTACGGAATATGTTGCGCCTTGACACCCGCCGCGAGGTTATACAACTCGCCCGACAAATGACCGCCGCTGCCGTTGCCCGCCGAACCGAAATTCAGCGGGCCCTTGAAATTCTTGCTCCAGTCGATGAATTCCTTGAGGTTTTTCGGCGGCGATGCCGGGTTAATCACCAGCAGCAAGCCCGCCGAGGTCAACTGCGAGATCGGCGTGAAATCATTGACCGCGTGATACGGCAGCTTGGGATTCAAGGCCGCGTTCACCGTGTGTTGGTGATAGGCCAGATACAAGGTGTAGCCATCCGGCAGTGCTTTGGCCGTTAGCTCGCCCGCGATGACGCCCGACGCGCTGGCACGATTGTCCACCACGAATTGCTGCTTGAAGCTTTCGCCCAGCCGCGTGCCGAACAGACGCGCGAGGATGTCTGTGGTGCCGCCGGGTTGCGCCGGTGTGATCAGACGCACCGGGCGACTGGGGTATTCTGCCTGCGCGACGGCATGGGGCGCGGCCAGCATCAAAGCCGCAGCCAGCGCCACGCCACGATGGCACAGACGCAGACGCACCGAAAATAATATCATAAAACCCTTTAAAATCAATTAGTTAAATAATTTCTCGCGTCACGGCACGCGAGTTACCAAAGCACGGCACATACACCGAATGCGTGCCCGGCCCACCGGCAACGATGAACCAGATGTCTTCGGGTTTACGCGCGATGGTCAGCAGCGTGTCGCCTTTGATTTCGCCGTATTCATCGCTGCGCGACGCTTGCGCGCGCAGCAAGTCTTTCACCGACAAGTGGCTCGCCGGCATTTTGGAAAGTTCCCACAGTCGCGCTTTCACATCGCGTTTGCTGTAGCCACCGGCCTTGAGGATGTCGGCGTGCTCCGGCGCGAGTACCAGCCACGGTTCGCCGGCATGACAATATTCATTGCTGGCCGGATGCACCATGCACTCGGCGAACACGCGCAGCATTTCGTCGGCCTCTTTCGAATGCGTGTTCATATTGAGCGTGCCTTCTGCGGCCACCACCGTCACGGTACTGGTGTTGCGCGAGAAGCCGCGTTCGACATGCAGCGCATCCCACGGGCTTTGCGCTTCGTTTTCGCCGCAGCAAAAGGTGTACTTGGCAGGCTGGCCCTGTGTGGCGCGATCCATATCGCCCGGCAGCGCGCCGCCGATGTTTTGCAAAATGAGCCGCATGGCGCGGCCCAAGGTTGCGTTGGCCCACGAACCCTGCCCGAGGCAGTTGAATGTGGCATTGACGTCGAGTTTTTGCACAATGGGGCCGTTCAACACCAGCCACACGGCAGCGGAATTGGTGGTGGCCTCGATGCCTTGAATATTGAACTGCGCCTGCGCTACGGCATCGGTAGCGGCAATCAACACCGGCAGATATTCCGCGTCACAGCCCGCCATCACTGCGTTGATGGCAATGCGCTCCACCGTTGCTTCACCAAACCCGGGCGCCAGCAGAGCGACGACTTCATCTGGCTTGCGCTTTGTTGCAGCCAGCATGCGCGCCACGCGTTCCAGAGTCGGCGGTACGATGGGCAGGCCATCGCTCCAGCGGCGTTCGCGGTAGAGCTTGTTAATGGCGTCAAGATCATTGAGCGATTCGAATGTTGCAGCCGCTGTGCTTGTTGTCGCCATCGCCATCGCCATCGTCATCGTGCACCCGCCTTGGTCATCAACTGCGCGATGTCGTCGGCACATTTTTCCGCAATCGCGCGCACTTCGTCGCGCTTGCGCAAGCCAAACGGATGCGGCATCACGGCGATGGGCAAATCTTTTTTACCCAGCGCGGATGCCTGCGCATGCCCCAGCGTTTTGAACGCGGTCGAGCAAATGGTGATCGCCGCCTTGCCGCGCTTCACCATCTCTACACTGTCGTGGATACTCCACGACGTGCAAGAACCTCAATCGCCCGAGCCGGTGATGACGAGATCGCACTCCTTCGCGAACTCAGCGATGACCTCGTCGGACGCGGGCACCGATGCGGAGCGCTTCTGACGCTTCAACACGCGGCTTACGCCATACCGGCTGGTCAACAATTCAGCGAGATCGTCGACGAGATGGTTGAAATTCGGTTTGGCGTTGTCGATGAAGCCAACGACCTTGCCTTTGAGCCCGGCAAGCGTCTGCCGCACCTGCTCGGGGTGTTCGAGGCGCGGCGCGGT
>JAYTWR010000161.1:0-5632 GCA_043743335.1 Burkholderiales bacterium | reverse complement strand
GCCCGCGCTAACCTCAAATGGTGTCGTGATTGCGAGTACGGTTTGCTCCCCTCGCCCTCTGGGACAAGGGCACACTTGAAGCGCAGCAGAGGGGCGGGGTGAGGGAGGTATTCGCTATCTTTTGCCCCGGACTGAATATATACAAAAAACCTTTAAAATCAATTAGTTATATTGTTCCTTTATGGTATGAGCGATCACCCGGATGAATGGGCCAGCGTGTCTCGCCGCTAGCGTGCATCAATTCGCAGGCTTGTCCTACGCCTACTGCAAGCGGAATTCATGCGCGAGCGTGCGCTCGTCGGTGCGTGCGGTGTAGCGCACGCCTTTGCGCGTGGCCCACAGATTGTGCTGGTGGTACAGCGGAATGATGCCCAAGTCCGCCATCGCGACCTCGGTGGCTTGCTGCAGCAGGCGCTCGCGCTTGGTGTCGTCCACGACGGTCAGCGCCTGCGCCAATAGCGCATCCATCTTGGCGCTGGAGTAACGCCCGCGATTAGCCACACCCAAGCCTTTGGCCGTGTCAAAGGTGGCGAGCAGCGCTTTCAGGGGCGACGACGCTTCAGCCGTGTCGGACGCCCAGCCCAGCAGCATCAGGCTGAATTCCAGTTTGCTGGCGCGCGTGAAGTAAACCGCTGAAGGCATGGCTTCAACGCGGACGTTGATGCCCGCGCGCGACAGCAGTTGCGCAATGGCCTGAGCGATTTGTTCGTCGTTGACGTAACGGTCATTGGGGGCGTGGAGCGTGAGGTTGAAACCGTCTGGGTAGCCTGCTTCGGTCAGCAATTTCTTGGCGCCATCAACATCATAGGCTTCGGGCTTTAACGCACTGGTGTAGCCGAACATGCCTTCGGGCATCAACTGCCCGGTAGCGACGGCTGCGCCTTCCATGACGCGCTCCACCAGCGCTTGGCGATTGATGGCTTTGGAGATGGCGCGCCGCACGCGAACGTCTTTCAGCGGATTTTTATCCAGCGGCTTGCCGTCCTTGCCGGTGACGTGCGGCGAGCGGTCGCGATGGCTGTCGATGTGCAGGTACATCACGCGATGCGACACCGTGCGATATAACGTGAAATCGCTGCTTTTGGCCACGCGCGCGATATCCGCAGTGGGCACGTTTTCAATGGCGCGCACATCGCCCGCCAACAACGCCGCTACACGCGCCGGGTCAGTGGGAATCACGCGCAAGGTCACTTTGTCCCAGGCGATTTTCGATCCCCAATACGTGTCGTTGCGTACCAGCTCGATGCGGTCACCCTTGGCGTAGCGCACAAACTTCAGCGGGCCAGTGCCGATGGCTGCTTTGCCGGAATTAAAATCTTCAGTGGCGGCACCCTTGGCGGCCCGCGCTGAGATGATGAACACAGTGCTCATGTCATTGGGCATCAGCGGGTAGGGCGCGGCGGTTTTAAACCGTATCGTGAGCGGATCAACGACAATTTTTTCTGTGATCACTTTGGTATACACCGCAAACGACGATGGGCTGTTGGGTACGTTGGGCACGCGATCCAGCGAGAACACCACGTCTTGCGCGGTAAAGTCGCTGCCATCATGAAACTTGACGCCTTTGCGCAGCTTGAATTCCCATGTGAGATCATCGACCGCACGCCACGATTCGGCCAGCGCAGGCTTAAGTGCTGAGCGTGCGTCTTTGGTGACCAAGGTTTCAAAAATGTGCTCGGCGACATTATTGTTGGGCGTAAGGTTGTGATAGTGTGGATCCATGGACGTTACGTCCGCACTGAGCGCAATGCTGATATCGGCAGCGCGCAACGACGTGGCGGGTAAAACAAGCAATGCGAGGACAGCTTTTATGGCCAATAATTTGAGTTTCATCAATCGTCTCCAAACGCTCCAAAATTCGGGTGTGCGCAGCATACCGGAAATCGAGTCCTATTTGAGTGGGGTGCGCCGATGAATGCCGCATCCCCGGCCAGCGTGGACATGCTCAAGCGGCTGGTGAGCTTCCCCACCGTCAGCCGCGAGTCGAATCTCGATTTGATTGATTTTGTGCGTGAGTATCTGAAGCCGTTTGACGCGGATTTTCGCGTGACGTTTGATGACGACAAGCGCAAGGCCAATTTGTTTGCCACACTGGGCCCCCGACGCGATGGCGGGATCGTGCTCTCCGGGCACACCGATGTGGTGCCGGTGCAGGGGCAGGCTTGGGACGCCGATCCGTTCACGTTGATCGAGCGTGACGGCAAGCTCTTTGGCCGAGGCACATCGGATATGAAAGGCTTTATCGCGGTGCTGCTGGCGCAAGTGCCTGAGTTTGTGCAGCGCGGTCTCAAGTCACCATTGCATCTGGCATTTTCATACGACGAAGAAGTGGGGTGCATCGGCGTCGGACGCATGATTGCCGATTTGACGGCGGCGGGCATCAAGCCACGCTCGTGCATTGTGGGTGAGCCGACCATGATGACTTCGGTGATCGCGCACAAGGGCAAGAAAAGTTATCGCGCTACAGTGCGCGGGCTGGCGGCGCATTCCGGCTATGCGCCCAGTGGCGTCAACGCGGTGGAGGCCGCAGCCGAAGCGGTGGCGTACTTGAAGCGCATGGCGCGGCGGCATCGCGACAGCGGGCCGTACGATCGTGGCTTTGACGTGGCGCACACCACCGTACACACGGGCGTGTTGCATGGTGGTACTGCGTTGAACATCGTGCCGCATGATTGCTCGTTTGATTTTGAGTTTCGCCATTTGCCGAGTGACGACCCTGAAAAATTGTTCGCAGAATTCAAAGACTACGTCACCAAAACACTGGAGCCTGAAATGAAGGCGGTCTACGCCAACGCGGGCTTTGATATTCAATTGATGTCGCAAATCCCTGCGCTGGATAACAGCGCTGAGACTGAGGTTGTGGCGTTGGCGCAAGCACTGGCGGGCAACACGGAAACCGGCAAGGTCTCGTACGGTACCGAAGGCTCACAGTTTCAAAAAGCCGGCATACCCACGGTGATTTGCGGCCCCGGCTCGATTGAGCAGGCGCACAAGCCGAACGAATTTGTGTCGCTGGAACAGATTGCGCGCAGCGAGACGTTCCTGCGCGAACTCATGAAACGAGTATGTGAGCAATGATAAAATATTCAATAAAATCAATTAGTTATGCAATACTGCTGGCAGTGGTGCCTGCCGCAATGGCAGCGTACCCGGAGCGGCCGATACGGCTGATTATTGCGTCTGCTGCGGGCGGCTCGCCCGATGTGGTGACGCGCATCTTGGCGATTGAACTGGTTAAACAAATGGGCCAGCAGATCGTGATTGATAACCGCCCCGGTGCCGCGCAAACGCTGGGCACCGAGATGGTGGTGCGTGCCGCGCCCGATGGCTACACCATCGGCTACGCCAACGTGGTGACGCTGGCAATCAATAAAACGCTGTTGCCCAAGCAGCCGTACGATCCCGATCGTGAGCTCACATTGATTGGGCAGTTTTTATCGACGGCCAATGTGTTGGCGGTGCATCCGGCGCTACCGGTGAAGAACGTGCGCGAGCTGATTGATCATGCCAAAAAGAACCCCGGCAAATTGTTGAATGCCTCGGCGGGCAATGGCACCACGGGGCACTTGGGCGGCGAGCTGTTCAAGATCATGACAGCCACGCAAATTGTGCACGTGCCGTATCGCGGCAGCCCGCAAGGCTTGCAGGATTTGATGGCAGGGCAGGTGCAACTGATGTTCGACAACCTGACCTCCAGCTCGCCGCATGTGAAGTCGGGCAAGCTGCGTGGGCTGGGCGTGAGTGGCCCGCGCCGCTCGCCGGTGTTTCCCGATATGCCGACGATTGCTGAGGCCGGCGTGCCCGGCTACGAAACCACGGCTTGGGGTGGCTTGGTGGCGCCGGTGGGCACTGCACGTGACATCATTGCGCGCTGGAACACGGAGGTGAATCGCGCGCTGCAATCGGCTGCGTTGAAAGAACGCTACGCGGCGATAGACGCAGAGCCTGTAGGGGGCAGCATCGAAGAATTTGCCGCGTTCGTGAAAAAGGAATCGGTGAAGTGGGGCGATGTGGTTAAGAAGTCTGGGGCAAAGTTGGATTAACTTTTAGACTAGGTTGGATTGATACCATGAGCGCGCCACATTTTGATTTGCTGATACGCAACGCTACCGTTATTGATGGCACGCGTGCTCCACGTTTTGCAGCCGACATCGGCGTGCGTGATGGACGCATCGCCCAAATTGGCGAACTAAAAAACGCTGGCGCGGAACGCGTGATCGACGCCACCGGGCACATTGCAGCCCCCGGTTTTATCGATGTACACACGCATGATGACCGGCTTTTGTTCTCTGACCCGGCGATGACGCCCAAGGTGAGCCAGGGTGTAACCACGGTGATCGTCGGCAATTGCGGCATCAGCCTTGCGCACTCGCCCAAGGATGCACAAAAGACGCCGCCACTGGATTTGCTGGATACTGAAGGCGGGTGGTTTCGCTTCCCTTCGTTTGGTGCCTACCGCGAAGAACTCACGGCCAAACCGGCGGCCATTAACGCTGCGTGTCTGGTGGGCCACACCACGTTTCGCGTGGCGGTGATGGACAACCTTCAACGTGGCGCGACCAAGGCCGAAATTGCCAGGATGCGCGAGATGGCGCACGAGTCGATGGCCTCGGGTGCGATAGGTGTTTCTACCGGTGCCGCGTATCCCCCCGCCGCTTGCGCGCCGACGGAAGAAATTATCGAAGTGTGCCGCCCGCTCACCGAGTTTGGCGGCATCTACGTGACGCACATGCGCAACGAAGATGACCAAGTGCTTGATTCTATTGAGGAAACTTGTGCCATAGGGCGAGCGCTCAATACACCCGTGGTGATCTCGCATCACAAAACCGTGGGCCTTAAAAACCATGGACGCTCGACGGAAACGCTGGCGTTGATCGAACAGAAAATGCGTGAGCAGGCAGTGTGTCTCGATTGCTATCCGTACATCGCCTCATCCACCGTGCTGCGTGACGACCGCTTGGCGCAATCGTCACGCGTCATCGTTACTTGGTCGAAACCGCATCCGGAATTTTCCGGTGTTGACTTGGATGAAGTCGCGCGGCGCTTGGGCGTCACGCAAGCCGAAGCCGTGGAAAAAATCCGCCCGGCTGGTGCGATCTATTTCATGCTCGACGAAAAAGATGTGCAGCGCATTTTAGCCTTCGACGAAACCATGATCGGTTCCGATGGCCTGCCGCACGATGCCAAGCCGCACCCGCGCCTGTGGGGCACGTTTCCGCGCGTGTTGGGCCATTACAGTCGCGACCTGAAATTGTTTTCGCTGGAAACAGCGGTCTACAAAATGACCGGTCTGCCCGCGAAAAAATTTGGCTTGAACGGGCGCGGTGTGCTGCAAGTGGGTGCGCATGCTGACATCACCTTGTTCGATGCGGCCACCGTCATTGACGCCGCAGACTTTAAAAACTCCACCACGCCCGCGCGGGGCATACATACGGTGATGGTGAACGGTGAGGCGGTTTGGCGTGACGGCAAAGCTACGGGTGCGCGGCCTGGTGTGTTGATTACCCGGCGCTAGCAGCGATCAACCAGAGAACTTCGCGCTAGCCAACCGGTTCAGGCTCACGCCCTGTTCCCGAGCTTCCAGCGCGAGAGAACGATGTACATGCGGCGGAATGCGTACCCGGAACTCGCC
>JAYTWR010000160.1:0-24066 GCA_043743335.1 Burkholderiales bacterium | reverse complement strand
TTCTTTGGCGCTCGTGCCAAAAAAACAAAAATCAGCACGTGCGGTGCTGAAAATTGAGGCTGCGTGTTTCAAAAATTGGGGGTTTTCTGTCAGGCACTAGTTACGTGTATTCCCCTAGCTTTTCCTATCGTCCGTTATCGGCATCTCACATTAACTCGCTTCAGCAACCGCTGGCGTTGTTGAACGCGCCACGCTGAACCAGCGGGTGAGCGCGTCGTTGACCAAATCTGCGCGTTCATGCTGTACCCAGTGTCCGCCGCCGGCGAGCACATGGCATTCGCGCTGTATCGCGGCGTTTTGTAGGGCTGTCTTTGCAAGCGCCGGCGTGCAAATCACGTCGTGCTCGCCGTAGAGAAACATCACTGGAGCGGTATAAGGCCTGAGAACGTCCTTAAGCGGTACGCTGTGTGCGGCACCGCGGGTGCTGAGCCGTGTCGCCTTGATGCCGTCGGCGTAGGCACGAAACGCCAGCGCATCGACGTTACTGTCGGCGTACATCATGTGTGTGAGCAAGTTGTGGCGCAGCGCGGCATTTTGTGCGGCGTCATCCAAATGACGCCAGCGCGTCATTTTCGCCTTGGGCCGTCTGGGTGTTTCGGAAGCAGGGCAGCCCAGCAGCGCAAGACGGCGCACGCCGCCGCGCCGCACGGCAGTCTGGGCCGAGACGATGGCGCCGAGCGAAAACGCCGCAATGTCGATTTCCGGTTTGCCACCCAGCAATGACGCCAACGATGTCATCAGCGCATCAGCCAGCCTTGCGATGACCGCGTCTTCTGCCGTGCCTTCGGGCAGATCGTCTGATTCGCCAAATCCGGGCAAATCCGGCACCAGCACCTGACGATCCTGCATCAGAACATCAATATTCCGCGACCAGTGCAACCAGTTACCGTGCCCGCCGTGCACCAGCACCAGCGGCAGGTGCCGGCTTGCTTGGCCGAAGACGCGCCAGCGTAGCGTGCGGCCTTCCATAAACGGCGCAGAGCGGTGTTGTGCGAGCGCGTCGAGACGCGCAATATGTTGATGGGCTTGGAGAATGTCCATGATGCAGATTAAGTCCGGGGAGAATAGCAATCCAGTTTAGCAGAGTGCCGGTGCACCAACCACGCAGGCCAGCATTCGCTGCCACGGGCACGTGATTGACAACGCAACGGCCTTTCACCCATCATGCGTTTCATGCTTGATGCGGCAAGCCCACGCGACGGTGGCCAAGCGTGCGAGCGCCGTACACCAACAGATCGCGGCCTTGCACGGGACGCAGACCACGCGATGCAAAAGCATTACACGATAGCGCACCACAGGGCAGGAGGATGGAATGGGGGCTTATCTGATTAGGCGAACGGCGCTGCTGTTCGTGACCGTGCTGGGCGTGTCCATCATCATCTTCGCGCTGATGCGAATCGTGCCGGGCAATATCGCCGACATCCTGTTCGAGTCGTCGGGCTTTGTCGATCAGGTGGAAAAGGCCAAGATCGAAGCCGAGCTCGGTCTCGACAAGCCGCTGGTGCAGCAATATTTCAAGTGGATCGGCGGTCTCGCCCGCGGCGATTTGGGCTTTTCGTATATGAGCGAGCGGCCCGCTGTTTCTGAAATTCTGCCGCGTCTGCCGGTGACGTTAAAGCTCGCGGCACTGACGCTCTTTTTTACCGTTGCGTTCGGCATACCACTCGGCATCTGGAGCGCGGTCAAACAAAACGGTGCTGTCGATAACATTTTACGGGTTGTTACCCTGAGCGCGCTGTCGCTGCCGTCGTTCTGGTGTGGTTTGCTGGTGCTGATGTTTGCGGTGCACGTGTTCGGCGTGATCCCCATTTATTCAAACGAACCGCGCGGGCTGTGGCATGAGTTGATGCTGTTGAGCATTCCGGCGCTGGTGGTGGGCTTTCGCAGCTCCGCGCTGATTGTGCGTCTCACGCGTTCCTCCATGCTGGAAGTGCTGCGTCAGGATTACATCCGCACTGCCCGCGCCAAGGGCGCGTCGGAGCGCTCGATTTACTACCACCATGCGCTGCGTAATGCCGTGTTGCCGATTATCACGCTGCTGGGTATCGAGGCGTCCCATTTGATCGGCGGATTTGTGGTGATTGAAACGGTGTTCAACATCCCCGGGCTGGGGCGTTACCTGGTGGAAGCCATCCGCTGGCGTGATTACCCCATCGTGCAAAACCTCGTGCTGTTCAGCGCCTGCGCGGTGGTGATCACCAATTTCATGGTCGATATGCTCTATGCAGTGATCGACCCGCGCATCAAGTATGCGGATTAAGTCCGTACCGCCACAGAGAATGCCATGAGTCCACCGCCCGGCGATACTGCCCAAAGTGCCTTGCAGGGCACGGACAATTTAGCGGCTGCGGCAACCGCCGGCGGTTTCGACGCAGAACTGGCCAAGGCCGGTGCCAACATCCAGTCGCGCTGGGGTATGGCGGTGTTCCTTGCGCGGCGCTATCCGCTGGGTTGCGTGGGCCTTGTCATCGTGACCTTGTTCATCTTGGTGGCTTTGTTTGCACCGTACATTACCGTGCATGATCCGCTGGCGACCAATCCCGCGATTTCGCTCGCCCAGCCTTCGACCGCTTCTGTCATGGGCACGGATTTCATGGGCCGCGATTTGTTCAGCCGCGTGATCCATGGCGCGCGCACCTCGTTGGCGGTGGCGTTCGGTGCAACGCTGCTGGGGGTGTTTTTTGGCGTGCTGATCGGTTTGGCGTCGGGTTACCTAGGCGGTTGGGTAGACCTCATTGCACAGCGCGTGATTGATATGTTGCAGGCGCTGCCCACTTTGATACTCGCCATGGCGATGGCCGCGGCGCTAGGGCCGTCGCTGATGAACACGATTATTGCCATCGCGATTCCCAAGCTGCCGAGCATCGCACGCGTGATACGCGCCAGTACCCTGTCGTTGCGGGAAATGCCGTTTGTGGAAGCGGCACGGGCCATGGGCATGAGTGAAATGCGCATTGCGTTTCGCCATATTTTGCCCAACACGCTGGCGCCGTTAATCGTGCTGGCGACGGCAGGGTTGGGCAGCGCGATATTGGTGGAAGCGTCGTTGTCGTTCCTCGGGCTTGGCGTGCCGGAGCCGCATCCGTCGTGGGGGCGCATGTTGTCGGAGTCGGCGGCGGAATATGTGCGCACCGCGCCGTGGTTGGTGATTTTTCCGGGGGCCGCCATTACGCTGGCGGTGTTCGGCACCAATCTGCTGGGCGATGCGTTGCGGGATTTGCTCGATCCGCGTCAGCGCACCTCGAACTGAGTCGGCAATGGATAACCCCATCGAGAAGCCAATGGATGAGACACCGGCAACGGCGAAGACCGTGCTGGCGGTCGAGGGCCTCAAGACGTATTTTTTTGTACGTCAGGGTGTGGTTAAAGCGGTTGACGATATGTCGTTCTCGCTCAAGGCGGGTGAAAAGCTTGCCATCGTCGGCGAGTCGGGCTGCGGCAAAAGCATGACCGCGCTGTCGATTCTGCGACTGGTGCCCGATCCGCCGGGACGCATCGTCGCGGGCAGCATCACGCTAGAAGGTCGAGATTTGCTTAAGCTCTCTGACGACGACATGCGTAAGGTGCGCGGCAATCACATATCGATGATATTTCAGGAGCCGATGACCTCGCTGAATCCGGTGTGGTCCATTGGCAACCAAATCAGCGAAGCGATCATGTTGCATCAACACGTATCGCGGCAAGAGGCCTTCGACAAAGCCGTGGAAATGCTCAAGCTGGTGAAAATCCCCGAGCCGGCGCGACGCGCGCGCGAATATCCGCATCAACTTTCCGGTGGCATGCGCCAGCGCGCGATGACCGCAATGGCGCTGGCGTGCAATCCGCACGTGCTGCTGGCAGACGAGCCGACCACCGCGCTGGATGTTACGATACAAGCGCAAGTACTTGATTTAATTATGGAATTGCAAGAGCGCCTGGGCACGGCGGTGGTGTTGATTACGCACGACTTGGGCGTTGTGGCCGAAACCGCGCAGCGCGTGATTGTGATGTACGGTGGGCGCAAGGTGGAGGAGGCCGCTGTTGAAGACCTCTTCGAGGTGCCGCTGCATCCCTATACGCAGGGCTTGCTCGCGGCAGTGCCACACTTGGCGGCGATGTCGGGGTTGGGCGCGCAGCATCAGCGGCTGAAAGAAATTCCGGGCATGGTGCCCGCCTTGGTGAACCTGCCCAAGGGCTGCACCTTCGCGCCGCGTTGCTCGTGGGCCAGCGACGAGTGCCGCAACGCATACCCGCCGTATGAAGAAAAGCGCCCGGGTCACAGCGTGGCGTGCTGGCATGCAGACAAAGTGCAGGGAGGCGGCCATGCCTGATGGTGCTGTGGGCGCAACGGGTACTCTCGGTGTTGATGCCGCCACGCCTGTGCTGGACGTGCGCCACCTGAAGAAGCATTTCCCGGTGCGCAAAGGTCTGCTGCGCAAGACCGCTGGCTACGTCTACGCGGTGGATGGCGTGAGTTTTTCGATTGCGCGCGGTGAAACGCTGGGGCTGGTCGGCGAAAGCGGCTGCGGTAAATCGACGGTCGCGCGGGCGGTGATTCGCCTTATTGAGCCGACGTCGGGCGAGGTGCGCATCTTGGGGCGCGACATTTTGTCGCTCGACAAGGCGGCGATGCGCGCCAGCCGACGCGATGCGCAGATTATTTTTCAGGACCCGTTTTCATCGCTCAATCCGCGCATGTCTGCCGGGGAAATTGTCGGCGAACCGCTGCTGGTGCATCACATGGGCAGCGTCAAGGCGCGACAGGAAAAAGTCGCTGCGCTGTTTGACCGTGTGGGCCTGCGTGCGTCACAAATGGGCAGCTTGCCGCATCAATTCTCCGGCGGACAGCGGCAACGCATCGGCATTGCGCGTGCGTTGGCACTCGATCCGCAACTCATTATCGGCGACGAGCCGGTGTCGGCGTTGGATGTGTCGATACAGGCGCAGGTGATTAACCTATTGATGGATTTGCAGGCTGAGAAGAATCTGTCGTATCTGTTTATCGCGCACGATCTGGCGGTGGTCGAGCACATTAGCCATCGCGTCGCGGTAATGTATCTGGGGCGCATCGTCGAATACGCCACCAAGAAGGCGCTCTTTTCGAACCCGCAGCATCCCTATACCGAAGCGCTGCTGGCCGCGGTGCCGATCCCTAATCCCAAACTCAAGCGCCAGAAGCGGTTGGTGCAGGGCGATGTGCCGAGCCCGATCAACCCGCCGCCCGGCTGCCATTTCCATACGCGTTGTCCGTATGCCACGGCGCACTGCAAAGTGGAAGCGCCGCCGCTGATCGAAATCGACGCGGGCCATTGGACGGCGTGTCACTTGCGGTCGGCCAAAGCGGGTTTCGCGCCGGGGCATGCCAACGGTTGAGGGTGGGCGGTGGTTGTGGACGTTGTCAATGCGCACCCCCGCGCGCCCCCGCACAAGCCGCGTTATGCGCGCTAAACTCGGCGCTCCGTCCATCGCAAACCACCCCACCGGAGATCCCGCGCCATGCGTTCAGTAGCCTTTGATTTTGCCCCCGTGTTGGCTAAGGGCTTGCCGGCTGCCGCCGCGCGCTGGACGGGACGTGTCAAATTTGATTTTACCGGTGGCAACAATGACCCTGATCGTTTGCCGCTGGAAGGCCTCATCGCCGCTGCCGACGCGGTGCTCAAACGCGAAGGGCGCACGCTGTCAACTTACGGCTTAAGCAGCGGGCCGCAGGGCTATCGTGCGCTGCGTGAGTTTCTGGTGGGCAAATTGAAAGCTGACGCGGCCATCGCCTGCACGGCGGACGACATTTTGATTACCTCAGGGTCGTTGCAGGCGATCGATTTGGTGAACAGCACGCTGCTCGAACGCGGCGATACCGTCCTGATCGAGCAGGAGTGTTACCAAGGCTCAATCAATCGTTTAGTGCGGCTGGGTGTCACACCTGTCGGCATTCCGCTGGACCGTGACGGCATGCGCATGGATGCGCTGGCCAACGCGCTGGAAGACTTAAAGCGCAAAGGCGTGCGGCCCAAATTCATTTACACCATTCCTACCGTGCAGAATCCGACAGGCACTATATTGCCGGTGGAGCGTCGGCAGGAGATGCTGCGACTGTCGGCCGCCTACGACGTGCCGATAGTCGAAGATGACTGCTATTGCGATTTGATTTGGTCGGGCCAGCGTCCGCCCGCAATTTACGCCATGAGCGAGCGCGGCGGCGTCATACACATCGGCTCGTTTTCAAAATCTATCGCGCCCGCGCTGCGTGTCGGCTATATCGTGGCGCCGTGGGAGGTGATGTCACGTACGCTGGCGTTGAAAACGGATGCCGGTTCCGGCGCGCTGGAGCAAATGGTGCTGGCGGAATTCTGCCTTAACCATTTTACCAAACACGTGCCGGTGCTGCGCCGCGCGCTGCGCGGCAAACTGGAAACGCTGATGGAAGCGTTGCGCGAGCATTTCGGCGCGGCAGCAGAATTTGATGATCCCAAAGGCGGCATCTTTCTGTGGGTCAAACTGCCTGACAGCGTGGATGCCTTGAAGCTCTATCCCATGGCTTTGGCAGCGGGCGTGGCCATTAATCCCGGCCCGGAATGGTCAGTCGATAAACAATACAGCCGCAGCCGTTTGCGCCTGTGTTTTGCCAGCCCCAGCCATGAAGAAATCAATCAGGGCGTGGCTGCGCTGGCCGAGGTGTGCCGTCGCGAGTTTGCTGTGGAACGTTGAAGCGGGTTTAAAAAAATCGTGTTAAATCAATGAGTTATATGAATAGCTGCTATGGCTGTGCAGCGCCCTGCACAGCCCGCCCGCGCTATTTATCGAGCCACACATCTTCCATGCGATGGTGCGTGTAGATGCCGTTGGCCGAGCGCAGATAGCCTTTAACGTAAGGCTGCCAGCACGCCACGCTGGTTGAGTGATACACCGCCACGCGCGCGGTTTCCTGTTGCAGCAGCAAATCAAGCGCGTTCACCAACTGCTTGCGTTTCACCGGATCCAGTGTCGCGGATTGTTCGTCAATCTTGGCTTCGACTTCGCGATTGCAGTACTTGTTGTAATTTCGTATCGATTCGCACTTGAAGTTTTCGTAGAGCACCACATCGGGGTCATCGATGGCGGAACCGGAGGTTTCAAACGCCAGCGTGTAGGCGCCCTTGATCACCGCGCCGGTAAACACAGTGTAGTCTTTTTGCTCAACGTTACCTTCGATGTAAATGCTGCGCAATTGGTCCGCTGCCAACGTGGCGCCCGTCATGAAATTGGGTGCCGAGTTGCGCACGATATCAACGGTAAAGCGCGCAAAACAGTTGACGGCTTCATGCGTCCTCCAAGAGATCGGTAATTACTCGTTCCAAATCGTTCAAGGTCGCGCACACACGCACCAGACTGCAAAAGGGGGCGTAGCGAAAAATATCAGAGTCGCCCGTGCCCCAAGCCGAGCGCGGCTCCGGGTTCAGCCACAGCACGCGCTTGGCGCGTTGCGCAAGGCGCGACAATATTTCAGCGCGCGGGTCGGTGTTGTTGCCGCGCGCGTCGCCCAAGATAATCACCACCGTTTTGTTGGTGACATCTTTCATCCAGCCGTCCTCAAAATTGGCCAGCGCGTTGCCGTAATTGGATGAACCGAAGCCTGCGCGTTTCATCACTTCGTTGACTGCGTCATCAATCGGCTGTTTTTCGAGAATGTCGCTGACTTCAATCAACGCATCGGAGTAGGCGAACGACTGGATATCGCTGAGCACCTCGGTCAACGAATACAAAAACATCAGCAAAAACTGAGACACCCACGCCACCGAGCCGGACACATCGCACAGCACCATCACACGCGCGCGGTCGACGCGTTTTTGCTTCCACACGGTAATAAACGGTATGCCGCCCCAGCTCATGTTGCGACGCAGGGTGCGGCGGATGTCGAGCTGTCCGCGCTGGTGCTTTTTACGCTGCGCCGAAAAGCGTGTGGCGATGCGTTTGGCCATTTGCCGCACCAGCACACGCATGCGATCAATCTGCGTGCGGTCGAGTCTTTCGATGCGTGCGGCCTTGAGCAGGCGCTCGCGCATGCGCTCGTTTTCGCCTTGCGCGAACAGCAGCAGATTGCGCTCGACCACATCCCGCGCTGCGTCCCACAATTGTTCAATGCCGGCTTCCAGACGGCGCGCGCGCTCAGCGTCTGCAGCGCTGCCGCTGGCGAGCAACACTTCAATTTCCTGCCGTACATCGCGCAGGCCCATGTGATTGACGATTTGACGCACGAACACGTTTTTTTGCGTCAGATAACGAATTTTTTCCACGCCCAATTCATGCGCGGCGACTTCCATGGCGACGGCGAGCGCGGCTTGCTGATGATCCAGCAGCAGGTCGGATAAGGTGTGCGCAGGCGCGTCCGGCGTATCCTGTGCATTCTGTCCGGGCGTGGGCGTAGCCGCTGGGTCGCCCGCGACTTCCGCGCGCTGGAAATACAACTCAAAGGCCTCGTCGTAGAGCGATTTTTCGTCTTCACTTTTGGCGATCACCAGTCCCAGCGTGTCTTTCAGCCGTGTGCGGTTGGCGTAGCCGACGATATCCACCGCGCGCGCGGCATCGATGCCCTCTGCGGCGGAAACGCGCAGCCCCGCGCTACGCGCCGCTTGCAAAAACCGGCGCAGCGGTTCGCTGGCCGATGCGCGCAGCGGTGCTGCAGGCTCAGTGATGGTGTCCGGCACTCGCGCATCCAACGCTGGGTCTAATGGCACCACAGTATCAGTGCGCAGATACTCGCGCCGCGTCAGCAAAAGCAGTGACGGCAGGAATGCGCTGCTGCGGGTGTATCGCTGCTTCGTATTCGCGCCGCAATTCGATCAAGCCCGGCTGCGGCGCGGCCCAGCGGCGCAGCTTTGCCACCTCTTGCAGGCAGTCTTCAAACGGGCGCGCGGCGGTGTCGGCCAAATAACTGGCGACAACCAGCGGCGAGCGGCTCACGCCTTCCATGCAATGCACCAGCACTTTGCCCAGCGCCAGCAGTGCGTGTAGTTGCCCGATGGCTTCGTGCAAGCGATGCACCGAATTGCCGTGGCCATCGATAAGTTCCACGCAGCGCCACGTGAGCCCGTGCGCATTGGCCGCGCCATTGGGCCAGCCGTTCAGCGACAAAATGCTGGTGATGCCTGCGCTTTGCAACACCGTAAAGCGTCGCGCATCATCTGCGTCGCCGATGGCGATGTCGGGAGTGATCCAATCCAAAATGCGTTCCTTTAAGAAACACTGCTGCGTAATAAAATGCCTGCGTGAGTATTGCGATTCAGCGTGGTGCCGTCAACCGGCGCTGGTGACGAGCGTCAAGCCAAATCACACCAGCCACCGGTCTCGGTCGATATACGCCAAGCCTCACCAAATTGCAGCAACCGCAGGGCGTCATCAAAACGTGGCACGGCGCGCGCCGGTTGGCGTTTGCCGCGAATGGCGGCAATGAAGTCGGCTTCCACGTTGACGCCGCCGCTATAGTCAGGCGCGATGGGCAAGGGTTGCAGCTCACGTGCGCCACGCTTTGCGCCGAAGAATGTCGCGGGTTCATTGGCCGTGCCGATGTAGACGACGACATTGCCGTTTGCGCCGACGATTTCCCAGCGCGGTCGTGCGGTGTCGCCTGCGACGGTGCTGTGCTGGTAGGTGATAATGCCGCCGTCAGCTAATTCTGCGATGGCAATGTTAGTTTCAGGGCGCACGGCACTGCGACCGGCGCGCGCGGGCACGGTGACGCCCTCGGCAGTGTATCCGCGACGATAGCCGAAGACGCGGGTGTGCCGCCCGAACCAGCGATTGCCAACTTCAAACAGGCTGCCCAAGCCGAAAAAAGCCGCGTGCCAGTGGCAGGTGACTTGCAACACAGCGCCGAGGTAGCCGCCTGCGCCAATGTAGCCCAGCCGCACTGTTGCTTGCGCCATTCTGCTTCCGCCTCCGCTGCTGCTGCCGCTGTTGTGGGGTGAACGGTCATTATAGCGGCAGAGAATTTCGGCGCGGATGCGAGTTGCGGTAACATCCGGCGTCATGTGCCTGATTCTTTTTGCCTATCATGTGGTTCCCGGTGCGCCGTTGATCGTGGCGGCCAATCGCGACGAGCGCTTTAACCGTGCGGCGGCACCGGCGGCATTGTGGGAACACCATCCCGATATCGTTGCGGGCCGTGATCTTGCGGGCGGCGGCACGTGGCTGGGTGTATCCACGCGCGGACGCTTTGCGACGCTGACCAATTTTCGTGACCCGCCGACGCATCGCGCCGATGCCCCAACGCGCGGCGATTTGGTGAAAAATTTTCTCGCAGGCAACATGCCAGCGAAGGCTTACGTCGAAGACATCCGGCGCAAGGCCGTGCCCTACAACGGGTTTTGTCTGCTGGTGTGGGACGGCACGGAGCTTTATTTTTATTCCAACCGCGCGCCAGCACCGGTGCGGGTGACGCCGGGCGTGCACGGGTTGCCGAATGAACTGCTGGATACGCCGTGGCCCAAGGTGGTTCGCGGTCGCGCGGGCCTCACGCAACTCAGCCAAAAACCGTTCGATGTGGATGCGCACATGGCGTTACTGAACGACACCACACCCGCGCCCGACAGCGATCTGCCGCAGCGGGGCCGCACGCTCGAACGCGAACGGCGCTCGTCGCCGCTGCGCATTGTGCATCCTGACTACGGCACGCGCTGCTCGACGGTGTTGCGCATTACGCGCGCGGGCGTCACCGATTTCGCCGAGCGGCGCTTTTTGCCGGATGGCGGCATCGCGGGCGAAGCGCGCTTCCGGCTCACCATGAGCGAGCCGGTCGGCGATCCCTTTAGCGATCCGGTTGGCGAACTCAATGCCGCTGCGCGGGCTGGGTAGAGTAGAGTAAAGTAAAGTAAATTGTTTGTAACTAATTGATTTTAAACAGATAATTTTTTGTTACGCTAAAAAGGAAATTCGCTAATGAAAGCAATCGTGTGCAAAGCATGGGGGCCGCCGGATTCGCTGGCGATCGAAGAGCGCGCCGCGCTGGAGGCCAAGCCGGGCGAAGTGGTGATGAGCGTGAAGGCGGCCAACGTCAAATTCTCTGACACGCTGATTATTCAGGGCAAGTATCAAACCAAGCCAGAGTTGCCGTTTATTCCCGGCTCTGAAGTCGCCGGCGTCATCAAGGCCTTGGGCGCAGGTGTGGAAGGGTGGAAGGTCGGCGATCGCGTGAGTGCGCAGTCGCCCAGCGGCGGCTATGCCGAGGAGGTGAGCGTTGAAGCCGACCGGCTGCAAGCTGTGCCGGATGCGTGTGATTTTGCCAGCGCGGCGGGGCTGACTTCAACCTACGGCACCTCGTATTACGCGTTGACGGATCGTGGTCACCTTAAAGCCGGTGAAACGCTGTTGGTGTTGGGCGCATCGGGCGGTGTGGGCTTGGCGGCGGTGGAGATCGGCAAGGCGCTGGGTGCAAAAGTCATCGCCTGCGCCTCAAGCGAAGAAAAGCTCCAAGTGTGCCGCGAGCACGGCGCGGATGAAACCATCAACTACAACACCGAAGACATGCGCGCCCGCGTGAAAGCGATTACCCAGGGCAAAGGCCTCGACGTGGTGTACGACCCCGTGGGCGGCGACTACTCCGAACTCGCGCTGCGCGATATGGCGTGGGGCGGACGCTTTCTGGTGATCGGCTTTGCGGCGGGGCCCATTCCGAAAATTTCATTGAATCTGGCGCTGATCAAAGGCTGCAGCATTGTCGGCGTGTGGCTGGGCGGCATGGCCAAGCGCGACCCCGCGCAGCGTATCGCGGTCGCCAGTGAGATGTGGAGGTTGTACGCCGCAGGCAAGATCAAACCGCATGTGTGGGGCACGTACCCCTTGGAAAAAGCCGCCGATGCGCTCAATGCGATTGCCGGACGCAAGGTGGCGGGCAAGGTCGTTTTGACGACGGGGTAGGGTTTGGGCGTATCTGCCCTGAGTCGTCCGGTTCGTCGGTAACCCAGCCATATACTCGCATTTGGAACAACAAACTCTAACTCAAAGGACAAACCATGACAGATCCCGGCATGCACCAAGGCGATGAATTCAACGGCAAAGTCGCGCTCGTCACCGGTGCCGCGCGTAACATCGGGCGCGCCATCGCGTTATCGCTGGCTACTGGCGGCGCCAAAGTCGCTGTCAATACGCGCTCGAACATCGATCAGGCGCGCGGCGTGGTGAGTGAAATCAAGGCCATAGGCCCGGATGCCGAGGCTTACCTAGCCGATATGGCCGAGCCTGCGCAGGTGCGCACCATGATCGAGGCAGTGATTAAACGCTTTGGCCGTCTCGACATTCTGGTGCTCAATGCGGCCGTTCGTGAGCATGTGCATTTTGATGAAATCAGCTACGAAGATTGGCGGCGTATTTTGGCCACCAACCTCGATAGTGTGTTCGTCGCCACCAAGGCATGTTTGCCCGCACTAAAGCTGGCGGGTGACGGGCGTATTGTCACCTTCGCCGGCGTTACTGCGTTACTCGGCCTCAAGGATCGCGCGCATGTTGCGGCATCCAAGCACGGCGTCGTTGGTCTCACCAAAGCGCTGGCACAGGATTTGGCGGAGTTCGGCATTCGTGTGAACTGCATTTCACCGGGGCAGATCGACACTTCGCGTGCGCCCGGTCACGAGCTACCGAATCGCACCAGCGGCATTCCGCTGGGTCGTCGTGGCACGTCGTTTGAAATTGCCGGCATGGTGCGCAGCCTGTGCGGCCCGGTGGGGGCTTATATGACCGGGCAGACGTTGCACATTAACGGCGGGCTGTCGAACTCCGGCGTATGAGTCAGTGCGTAGGATGCCCGTGAGCGTAGGGAACTGCATTCATGGATGCGTATGCCGATGTTCGCTCGAACGATGCGGTTCCTTCGCCACCGCCATCCTGCACATGCCATATGGGCTGTCCGTGAGGGGCTGTCCGTGAATGATCAGTCAGTGACCACGCCTTCCTCCTCCGCCTTGATTCGCAACGCCAAATACTTCGAGTAAATTCGGCATTGCGCTAGGCTGCCGGCCATAAACCACAGGCCTGGCTGCGGGGTAGGCTTCCACATATTCGCCATTTCACCGCTGGCTTCAAAGCCCCAAATGTCGCCGACGCGCTCGGCGATGGCATCACCGAGCAGGCGGCGCACCAGCTCACGCTGCGTGTGATAGCCGGTGGCGAGCACCAACAGGTCGGCTTGCACGATTGAGCCATCCTTGAGTAGTGCGCCGTCTGCAACGAAGCGCTCGATTTGATCGAATTGCAGCAGGCCGACTTCGCCGTTAATGATTAAGCCGGAACAGCCCACGTCGAGGTAGTAACCGCCGCCGCGCTGCCGGTATTTCATTTGATGGCCCGTGTTGTCGTCGCCAAGGTCGTACTTGAAGCCGCGCGCTTTCAGCGCGGCAATCATGTCTTTGTCGAGTTCCGCCATTTTTTCGACGGCGAGTTGATAGCCGCGCACCATGAGCGGATAAGTCGCTGCGGTGGCGAAGAGGTCGGTGTCGTCTAGCGAGTGGCCTTCGTCATACAACGCGTAGTTGAGCTTGGCGCTGGGATCCACGCTGACCACAGTGGTAGAGCCGCGTTGGATGATGGCGGTTTGCGCGCCGTGGCTATGCAGATCTTGCGCGACGTCGTGACCGCTGTTGCCGGTGCCCAGCACCAAGGCCTTTTTGCCGCGCCAAGCGGCACCGGTGGTGAAGCTGTGTGAGTGGATGATTTGGCCTTTGAAGTCGTTGAGGCCCGGCAGGTCTGGTATTTTCGGGATGCCGCTGACGCCATTGGCGAAAATAATGTGGCGCGGACGCAGCGTACGCGCGCTGCCGTCGGACTTGCGCAGGGTCACGGTCCAGCGCCCGGCAGTTTCATCGTGCCCCGGAGTTTCATTGTAGGTGCCGCCGGTAAATTCAGTGCCGCTCCAAAAATTGAGTTGCAGCGCCCACGCGTACGCCTCAAACCAGTTGGCAAGCATGTCTTTGGGGATGTACTTGGGCCACGTGGGCGGGTACGGCATATATGGCAGGTGGTTCACCTGTATCTGGTTGTGCAGCGCCAGCGAGTGATAACGCTTGCGCCAGTTGTCACCGACGCGCTCGTGCTTGTCGACCACTAACGTATCGACATCCAATTGGCCGAGCCGCGCTGCAATGGCCAAACCCGCTTGCCCGCCGCCGATGACCAGCACGGTGGGGTCGCGGTCCTGATAGGACTGTTGCCGGGTGCGTTGATCCAGCCAGTTGTCGCCGCCGAAATCACGCGAGTACGGTTCGCCTTTGGGGCGTTGTGCACCGGTTTTCTCTTCAAAGCCGTCCAAGGTATCGAGCGCGGTGAGCAGCACCCACGCTTGCGTGGGCTTGTCAGCGAGCAGTCTCACCACGCCATTGCCACGGCCTGCAGCAGTTTGGAATTCAATGATTGCCTCAATCACCTCCACGGCATGCCGGCGTGTACGGCGCGGCGGTGCGTGGCCGTGCGCGATGGCAAAGTGGTGTGCTTGCGTTTGGGCCTGCCGTTGGCACAAGGCGGCAGCAATTTTCTCGACACCCACATGCGGCGTGAGATTCCACGTGAATGCGAGCAAATCGCGCCAGTGGCTGTCCGCTGTGAACAGCGCGGCAATCGCACTCGGGTTGCCGCTGCGCAGCGCCGTCTCGAACGCGGCGAGCCAGTGTTCAACTGCCGATGTTTCGGTGGCGATGCTGCGTTCGGCCAATTCAGCGACGGAATTCATGGGTATGTCCTCGGTAGTGCAAATGGTTTTATAATAAAAAAGTGAATAAACTCAATTAGTTATGTTAATTCTATGCAGGGCGATCAAGCCTTGCTCACCAGCGTTGCCACGCGCGACATATCGCTTTGATTTTCCAGATCGGCCACCGCGTCCATGATTGCGTGGGCCTGCTTTGCGGCAATGATGGTACTGGTGTAACGGCTGAATTTCTCGCAGGCGTCCGCCCACGTGAGCGGATTGAGCGGTGAGCCTTTGTGCGGCTTGGTGGTTTTTCGGTAAGTGTTGCCCCCGCAGGTGAGGGTGACTTCCGCCGGCGGAATCGCGCCGTGAGATTCGTGGATAGATTGGTCGACGATGAGCTCCATGTTCTTTGCGAGCGCGCGCACCAGCGGATCGTTCACCGCGGCGTCGTTGTAGACCAGCGGGTTTGACATGTCGCGCGTGAGCGTTACGGCTGCGGTGAACGGCAGACTGTACTGACCGCCCATTACCGTGAGCGGGTCGCGCACGCAGTGGCGGTCTTCAAGAATACGGTGTGGGCCGCGTATGCTCACCTTGGTGATGTTTTTCGCGTCAAAGCCGTGCTCGCGCTTCATGTCCTGTATGGCTTGCACTACGGCTTGGTGCGTGACGTGCGTAGCGAACGCTTTGTGCGACGCGGGTTGTATCAGCCATTTTTTGCCCAAGCCTTCGGTGAGTTTGGCAATGTCGGTGGGTTCGGAGAAGGCGTTGAAGTATCCGTAAGGCCCTTCGATAACGGTCACCGGGCCGTGCAAACCCTTTTTGGCGAGCAACGCACTTTCGAGTCCCATGGAGCTCGCGCGACCCAAATGCACGCGCTTGGTGTCGTCGCCCTTCCAAGCGAATTCCAACAGGCCGGCAGCGCACGAACCGGCGAGTCCCAACGCACTGGCCATGGTGGCCGCATCAAAGCCGAACAGCTTGCCCACAGCAGACGCCGCACCGAACGGGCCTTGCACGCCGGGGTTGTGAAAGCCTCGGGTATTTTCAAGACCCACGGCAGTTTTTTGTAGGCGGCCTGAGACTTCGAAGCCCAAGGCAATGGCCAGCAGAAAATCTTTTCCCGCACGGTGATCGCGCTGGCAAATGGCCAGCGCCGCTGGCAACACGGTGCCGCTGGCGTGCGAGCCGGTAAGCGGCTCACACTCGAATGCGCCGATCATTGCGCCATTGGCGAGTGCGGCGCGGGAGATATCCGTTTGCCACGGCTGGTTGACCACTGACACTTCCGCTTTGCCGCCGAGCTCTTGCACCATTTCCACCACGCGCTGCGCCCACGGCATGGTGGAGCCGACAAATGCGGCGGCCAGCACGTCCAGTGTGGCGATTTTGCATTCGGTGATGAGGCTGGGCGGCAAATCGGCGTAGCCGGTATCGGCAACGAACTGGGCTAAGGTTTGGGTAGCTGACATCGGTAGGGCTCCGGGAAGCGGTGTTTGAGTTCACGAGTGTGGCGCGAGTGTGGCCTGAGTGTCGCCTGAGTGTCGCTTTACCCGCTGGTGCAGTCAATTGAACGTATCGCATGGTGAGCGCATGGTGAGCGCATCGTGAGCGTATCTTGAGCGGTATCGTGCGTACTTGGCAATTGCAGTGCATGCCCTGTAGCATAGGCCGCTTATGATGGTGTCTGAATACCGATAGGTCGTTCGTTAAGAGGAGGGAACACGATGCGGCGTCACAACGTCTTGCCTTGGATGCTGATTGCAGCGGGGCATGGTTTGGCTGGCAGCGCGGCGCTTGCGCAACAAAATTATCCCAGTCGTCCCATCCGCTGGATCACGCCCTATCCGCCGGGTGGCAGCACCACCACTTTATCGCGGCTGGTGGCAGACAAATTGACTGAAGCATTTGGACGCAACGTGATTGTCGATAACCGGCCCGGCGGCAACACGCTGGTGGGTGCAGATGCCGTGGCCAAAGCCGCGCCGGATGGCTATACGCTGCTGCTGGGTGGAAACAGCCAGGTGATTCTGAGTTTGTTGACGAAACCGCCGTTTGATATTTTTAAGGATTTTGCGCCGGTCACAGTGATCGCTAAAACCAATTACATTCTCGTGGTGAATCCGGCGACGCCAGTGAGTAATCTCCAAGAATTCATTGCCTACGCCAAGGCGCGGCCCGGGCAGCTCAATGTGGCGTCGGTGGCCAGCGGCAGCTCGCAACATTTGATGGGCGAGCTGTTCAACATTATGGCCGGGGTGAAGATGCAGCATGTGCCGTATAAAGGCGGGCAGCAGGGCATCATCGATCTTATGGGTGGCACCGTGCAGGCGTCGTTTTCCAACGCGCTTAACGTGATACCGCACATCAAGGCCGGCAAGTTAAGGGGCATGGCGATTACCGGTGAAAAACGCACCGCCTCGTTGCCGCAGTTGCCGACCTACGCCGAAGCCGGCCTGCCGAACTACGATCCCAAAAACTGGCAAGGCATGTTGACTACCGCCGGCGCACCGCGCGCGGTGGTCGTGCGGCTATCGGCTGAAGTGGAAAAAATTCTGGCAACGCCTGACGTTCGCGACAGGCTGATCGCCTCCGGCATGGACCCCTATCACACCGGCCCGGAGAAAATGGCCGCGCAGATGAAGTCTGATTATGCCGAGGCGGCGAAGGTGATTAAGGCGGCGAATATCAAGATCGAAGATTAAACCGCAAGCGCGGCTACCGCGAAGGCCCGACGATGGACGATCCACCATCAAGACAAATACTCTGGCCAGTCATGAACTTGGATTGCTCGGACAGCAAAAAGCGCACGAGATGGCCGGTGTCCCAGCCCGTGCCTTCGCGCTTAATCAACGATGCTTGTGCGCGCAAGGCGCGGCGTTCCGGGGTGAGATTGCGATTGATGTTCGGCGTAAACACCGGGCCGAGAATAATGCAGTTGGCGCGGATGCCCTGCGCGCCGTGGTCGGCAGCCAGCGTTGACGTTAGTGCCACCACCGCGCCTTTGGTCACCGAGTAAACCGTTGATTTTTGCGGGCGTATGCTGCGTAGCGAGCCGATGTTGACAATGGCCCCGCCGCCGTTCGCGGCCATTGCAGGAATGGCGTATTTGCACATCAACATCATGCTGTCGACGTTGAGCGCGAACATGTCACGCCACTCCTGCAAGGGCATTTGCGTTACATCGCCGGGCGCACTGCGACCGACGTTGTTGTCGAGGCAATCGAGGCGCCCGTAGCGTGACACGGTAGCGTCAACGATAGCGCGGCAATCGGCTTCTTTCGTCACATCGGCCACATGGGCGAAGGCGTCGCCGCCCTCTTTTTTGATGATGTCCACCGTGTGTTGGGCGAGATCAAGCGTGCGCCCTGCTACGCAAACTTTGGCACCGGCGCGTGCCAGCAAAATCGCGGCAGCGCGGCCATTGGTCACACCTTCTTCAAGCCCGCCGCCGACAGGCCCGCCCGCGCCTGAAACAATGGCCACTTTGCCGATCAGTCCGTAGTCGTTTGCGATGGATTCGAAAGCCATTTTGATGCTCCTTGAGGTGAGGGTTAGAGCGGGAACGAGAGGGCCGCGTGCAACGTGAAACAACAATAGCAACGCTACCCCATCCGCATCCCCGCCTTCCCTTTGACGGGGAAGGCGCTTCATTGAATCGGTTAACCCGACAATTCGTGCAGCGCAATCCAATGGGCTTCGGTTCAATGTACATCAATCACCGGGCGCGGAGCAATGGCTTTGCCGCGCTCCACATAACGGATGCGCGGCGCGCGGTGGGGCGAAAACGTATCGCGCAGGAGGCGCGTGAACCAGGTGTGGTAGGCTATATTCCGACACGTTCCGCAATGCAGATTCCGCGCCCTTTTGCGCAGTCACCCGCTTAGTCATCCGCTTAACCACACGCTTAACCAGGAGGAAACACCATGTACGATCTCGTGATTCGCAATGGTACTGTTGTCGACGGCACCGGGCTGCCGCAATACCGCGCGGATGTGGGCGTGGTGGGTGATCGCATCGCGACGATTGGGCGCATCAGTGAACGGGGTAAAGCAGAAATCGATGCCACCGGTCAAGTGGTGACGCCGGGATTTATAGACGGCCACACCCACATGGATGCGCAGGTGTTTTGGGACCCGCTGGGCAGTTGTTCGTGCTGGCATGGCGTGACCACGGTGGTGATGGGTAACTGTGGCTTTACACTGGCGCCGGGTTCCGCTGCGCAGCGCGACATGATCGTGAGCAATATTGCACGGGCCGAGGACATTTCCGCTGACGCCATGGCGGCAGCCATCGATTGGAATTGGACGTCGTTCCGCGAGTACATGGATGTTGTCGACAAGCTGCCGAAGACCATCAATTACGCGTCGAACATCGGGCATTCGGCGCTGCGCACACACATCATGGGCGCGCGTGCGTTTGAACAGCAGGCTACGCAAGATGACATGGGCGCGATGGCGCATGAGTTGCGTGACGCGCTGGATGCGGGTGCCATTGGCTTCACCAGCTCGCGCTCCCATGGCCACAAGCTGCCGGAGCCGGATAATCGGCCGGTGGCATCGGTGCATGCGTCATGGGAGGAAATGGCGCATCTGGTTTCCGTTATGGGCTCGACCGGACGGGGCATCTTCGAGTATTCGCGGGAAAGCGAAGCGCGCTCGGCAGACCCGGCAGTGCGTAAAGTCGTGAACGACCGCTTGATGGCACTGGCGGTGAACAGCGGCGTGCCCGTCACCTTCGGTGTGCCTGCCGGTGCGCCGGGCGTGCAGGACACGCTGAATTTGCTAGACGCCACCGCACAAGCCGGCGGTCGCATGTTCGGGCAGACGCACACACGCGGTATTTCGCACATGCTTTCATTCAAGGGACGCTTGCAGTTTGATGATCTGGCGGAATGGAAAGCGGTACGCAGTTTGCCCATCGCAGAACAGCGCAAGGCGTTTACCGATCCGCAACAGCGCAAGCGTTTGGTGGATGCCACCAAAACCGGTGTGTACCGCACTGGCGGCGGCGAACCGCGTAAACCGGACTACGACAATATGTATGTGTTTCGCGACGCTGTGCGACGCAATCCCACGGTGGCCGAGCTGGCGGCGCAGCGCAACGTTGATCCGGTGGCGTTAATGATGGATCTCGCGGTGGAGAGCGATTTCAACCAGTTGTTCATGCAGTTCGATATCGCCACCGTGCCTAAGAATGATACTGAAGCATTGGCGACGCTGCGCCATCCACGCACGGTGATGACATTTTCGGATTCCGGCGCGCATGTCAGTCTGATTATGGATTCATCGATACACACGCACCTGCTGGCCTATTGGGTGCGCGAGCGTCAGATGTTTACGCTGGAGGAGGGCGTGAAAATGATCACGCTCGCGCCAGCAGTGGCGTGGGGCTTTACCGACCGCGGCCTGCTGCGGCAAGGGTGCATCGCGGATATCAATGTGTTTGATCCCGCGACCATAGCGCCGGAAATTCCCACCATCGAAAACGATTTGCCCAGTGGGGCGCGTCGCCTCAAGCAAAAGTCACGCGGTATCATGGCTACGATCATGGCCGGCAAAGTGGCGTTTCGCCATGGCGAACACACCGGCGCGCAAGGCGGCCGGCTGCTACGGTCGACTGCGGCGGGCGTGCAGTAACGGCGGACGTGAATGACGCGGACGATGCCCAAGCTCATCAGTTTTGACATCGACGGTACGCTTGAAACCGGCGATCCGCCCGGCTACATCACCATGGCCAAAGTGCGGGAGGCGTTAGCGCTGGGCTACATCATCGGCAGTTGCTCCGACCGTACGGTGAGCCACCAGCAACGCATGTGGGCGGCGCATGATATTCCGGTGGCCTTCACGGTGCTAAAGCACCGGCTCGATCAAGTCAAAGCAGACATCAGCGCGGCGCAATATATTCACATCGGCGACACCAACGTCGATCAGTACTATGCCGAACAAGCCGGGTTTGTGTACTGGTTTCCGGATGCGTCGGTGGATCATCTTTGGTTGCCGGGCGGCGATGCGTAGGGTTTAAAAACCCTATTAAATCAATTAGTTACTGAATTTATCTCTGCTGGGGTAAGCGCACCACCAGCTTGCCGGTGTTCTCGCCGCGAAACAGCATACCGAGGCCATGGGGTGCCTGATCCAAGCCCTCCAGCACGTGTAGTCGTTGACGCAAACTGCCGTCGCGATGCCGTACTGCGAGCCACGTGCGTGCTTCGTCGTAACGGCTGTGGTAGTTGAACACCAAGAAGCCCTGCATGCGCCCGTGCGCTGAAGCGAGCTTGCCGAGATTGCGCACGGCGTACGGCTCCGCTGCGTGGGCTTGCGAAATGCGACCGCACAGCACCACGCGCGCGCCCTCACGCAAATGAGCCAGCGCGGCATCGAGCGTTGCGCCGCCCACGTTGTCGAAATACACATCCACGCCGTCCGGGCAGGCGCGGCCGATGGCTGCGGATAAATCTTTTTCCGCCTTGTAATCAATGACGGCGTGCGCGCCGAGTTCGCGTGCGACATAGGCACATTTGTCCGCGCCGCCGGCAATGCCCGCGACGCGACAGCCTTCGATGCGCGCGATTTGCACGGCGACTTGTCCCACGCCGCCGGCGGCGGCTGACACCAGCACGCGGTCATTCGGTTTCATGCCGCCGATGTCACGCAAACCAAAATAAGCGGTGACCGCACTCAAGCCCAGCGGGCCTATCCAGTCCTCCACGCTGCCGAGGCTGAGGTCGAGTTTTTGCACATAGCGCCCCGGCAGGGTCGGATGCGATTGCCAACCCAGCCGCGCCTGCACAAAGTCGCCTGCGCTAATGCCATCGCAGCGGCTTTGCAACACGCGCGCAATGCCGCCGCCGAGCATCACGTCGCCCAGCGCCATGCGCTGCTTGTTCATGGCACCGGCACTCATCCATGAACGCATGGCCGGGTCGAGCGAGAGATACAGCGTTTCCAGCAACACCTCGTCGTTGGCGGGCGCGCGCGCCGGCACGCTATCGGCGATGAAATGCGCCGGGCCGGGTATGTCTGTCGGATGTGCGGCGAGTAACAGACGATGATTGGCGGGTAAATCGGACATGGCTATTCCTGATGCAAAAACCCGCTACTCGCCCGCTAGCGCTCGCACCAGCTCGCGTGCGTTCTGCAAGTCGTCGAGGCCGTCGATTATGCCAATCAGCCGCTCCATCTTGGCGTCTGGCAGCACGCGGCGTATGCAGTCGCGCACTTTCACCAGATGCGCGTCGCGGGTAATGGGATTGCGCGCGCTGCCGCGATAGGCGTCGCAGCGCTCGACCAGCAGGCGTCCGTCTTTGAGTTGGGCGCGGGCTTGCACCCAGATTTCCATGCTGGAGGTCGAGATATCGGGGTTCGGCTTTAAGCGGATTTTTTTCAGTGCGGCTTCCACCGGCGCGGAGAAACGCACGGCATCGGAGAACGCATCAATGCCGACAATATCCTGCGTCAAAGCCACCGCTGCGCAGTATTCGTAACTGAATTTGCCGTCGAGTCCGGTAGCGGGTGCAGGGCGCGACAACCCCGGGCGGCGCGATGAGACTTCCAGCTCCAGCCATTCGACATCGTCGGCTTTGATGCCGTGCTTCTCGCGCAGCATGACGACGGATTCTGTGCCCCACTGCATGTGGATTTGCGCCGGATAGCGTTTGATATTGAAGCCGCGCTGCTGCAGATTCCAATGCGTGCCGAGGCCGTTGAGCAGCGCGTCCCATTCGAAATCGTCGCCGAACAGGGTTTCGACGTAACCGCGCGTGGTCTCGAAAATCGAATCGTTGGCCGTGAAGCCGCCCGCCACCAGTAACACCGCTTCAACGCCCATGCGACCGGCGTTGCCGGGGTGGGTGCATTTGGTCATGGTGCCGTTGTTGGCGAACAGCGCGCCGGTGCGTGAAGCGCCGATGCCCAGCGCCATGCGCGTCTGATGTTCGTTAAAGCCCATCAAATTGGCGCACGCAGCGGCGCACGACGGCGGGCCGTAAATGCCCGGCGGATGGAAGGGCCGCTCGGTAGCTTTTTGGGCGGCGGTGGCGATGCGCTGCTGGATTTCCCAACCCACCGCGAACGCGGTGATCACAGCACGCCCGCTGAAACCGTTTTTCTCCGCCAGCGCTAGAATGCCCGGCAGCAGCGTTGAGGTGCCGTGGGTCGAGGGCACGCCCTGCGGCTCGAAGTCGAGCACGTGCATGGTCGCGCCGTTGGCAAAGGCCGCGAGTGGTGCGTTGGTGCGCGCGGTCGAGCCCACCACCGTGCAGTCCGGACGACCGCCGAGGTTATCCACGTAGCGCCGCACATGCGCCGGCTCGTCGAGCGTGGAACCCGCGAGCACATTGGCGATGCCATCGAGAATAATGGTGCGCGTGGCTGCCAGCACCGGCGCGGGTATGTTTTCGTAGCGTGTGTTCGCGATAAATTGCGCGATTTGCTGCGTGGCGTTTTGGGGATAGGCGTTGTTCATGGGTGACCTTGGTGATGAGCGTGCCTGCCGAATTTACAAACCCAAACCACCATCCAACAGAATGGTCTGCCCGGTCATGTAATCCGACGCCGCCGAAGCGAGATAGAGCGCCAGCAGCCCCACTTCACGCAGCTTGCCGGGGCGCTTGAGCGGCACCGTTTGCTCGGCGCGCAACGTGGATTGCCGCACGCGCTCTTCGCCGGAAGTCACCACGTCGGGGAACATGCCGGGGCCGATGGCGTTAACGTGGATGCCGTAGGGTGCCCACTCCAACGCTTGCGCGCGGGTGAAGCCGGCCAGCGCCGTTTTGGCGGTGGTGTAGAGCACCATGTCGCGCCCACCCTGATGCGCCGTCCACGCGGCGATGTTGATGACCTTGCCGGAGCGGCGCTCAAGCATGTGCGGGCCCACCGCACGCGTGCACAGCAGCGCTTCGGTGAGATTGATGTCCATGATGAAGCGCAGCTCGTCGTCGGTAACGCCGGGCACCGCGTCCGCTTTGCCGGGCAGCGTGGCGAGCGGCTTGCGGATGGAATCGCCTAAGGCGTTGACCAGCACGTCGATGCGGCCAAACGTGTTGAGCACAGAATCCACTGCGCGCCGCACCTCGTCCGGTTTGGTGACATCGGCGATCACCGGCACTACACGCCGGCCGGATTTGGCAGCGATATCGGCGGCGGTGTCGTTGACGTATTTGCCCGTCAGCGCATTGATCGCGACATCCGCGCCGGCTTCGGCCAGCACCTGCGCGATGCCTTTGCCGATGCCGCGTGCGGCACCGGTGATAAAAACGACTTTTCCTGTGACATCGTATTCGGCGGGCATCATGGTGGATCCTCTTGTAAGTTAAAAAAGTCAATAAAATCAATTAGTTAGTGCCTGACAGAAAACCCCCAATTTTTGAAACACGCAGCCTCAATTTTCAGCACCGCGCGTGCTGATTTTTGTTTTTTTGGCACGAGCGCCAAAGA
>JAYTWR010000159.1:0-50791 GCA_043743335.1 Burkholderiales bacterium | reverse complement strand
TCTTTGGCGCTCGTGCCAAAAAAACAAAAATCAGCACGCGCGGTGCTGAAAATTGAGGCTGCGTGTTTCAAAAATTGGGGGTTTTCTGTCAGGCACTAGTTATCGAGGCAATATTTTCAGTTTTAGAGCTATCTCGAATTCCAGGAATCATTTCATTTACCAAAGGAATGGGAGAAATTTTTCCGGCCGTTACTAACTTTATGTTGCCACCGTCGGTAAGTCCGAATATTGCATCCTATCTTGCGCTGACCATCCTGCTAATGCCAGTGAAAGTGTATTTCGCCTATCGGATACTCTCACGGTTCTCCAAAACTGAACTCGGAAATATTGCTACGCTTCCTTCGAGTAATGCCCCCTTTTATCGAAAGCTGATTAGTTCGATGTGCGTTATCGTGTTTAGCGTGGGCTTCTCGTATGCCGTATTGTTTACTTCCGGCAGCGACTACTTTCCCTCGCCAGATGCCCTGCGAAGTGCAGCGAATAAATATGCCCTGATTCTCGCGGGAGGCTTGTGGTTGTGGATGTCTTGGTCGGTAATTGGCAGTGGGCGCGCGCTGGGAATATCAGGTCATCGACCTGATGAGCGGCTCGGTCACAGAAAAATTTACGCGTCGGCTTACAACTATCGCTAATCACGAATTCCGCTTCGGCAACTTCATTGCGGACAAGTCACTGAATCTCTTGCGCAGAGTGAGTGACGGCAAAACCACCCTGAGCTGGACACCGAAGCGACCGCACCATGATTTTCCGCTGCACACCGGAAAGACGTGGGCTTCCACCAGCGTGATCGAGAACGATCGGTTGGTGTCGGAACATGCCTTTTCCTATCGCGTGGTGCGCCAGGAACAGATCATCGTACCGGCAGGCCTATTCGACACGCTCCGTGTCGAAGGCTCGTCAAAATTCAAAACGAAAATGAAGAAAGACGGCGCCAGCGGCGAAGGCGTGAGTACCTATCGCTACTGGTTCAGTCCGGTCACACAAAACTACGTCGCCTTCGAGCTCGATGAAGCTAACTGGAAAGGCGCGGTTTACAAGAAAGAGCGCACTGAGCTGCTCGCGTATCACCGCGACGGCAAGAAGTAGCCAGAAATCAAGCGTCCGTCAGCCGCTGTCAAAATCCTTTCGGCTGCGCCAGCTTTTTGGCGTGCGCGGCCTTGTGCGGCTCCCACGGATGGGCGCGCGCGACTTCCTCGACTATCGCTGTACCCCAACCGGGCCGCTTCGGGATAATCATGTGGCCATCGACAATTTCCGGCGCGTGCGTCACGAGCTCGTCTTTCCACGGGACATCATCAATGTCGATTTCCATGATGCGCACATTGTGTAGCGTCGCGCACAGGGCCGCGCTCATGTGCGTCGACAGATGGCTGTAGTGATTGTGCGGCCCGATGTTGTGACCGAACGTCGCCGCAAGATCGCCCACTTTTTTGCCCTGCACGATGCCGTTCCACGGTACGTCGATCATGAACATGTCCGCCGCGTGGCGCTGGAAAAACGGCAAATACTCTTTCATGTGTATCAACGTTTCGCCGGTGCAGATACGCGTGCGGGTCGATTCCTTGACCTGCAGCAGCGCCGCCGCATCGTGCGTGTCGATTTCCAGCCAGTGCAGGTTGAACGGCTCCAGCGCCTTGGCAATACGCGTGCAGGCTTCAGGTTTAAAATGCCAATTCAAATCGAGATTGATATCGAAATGCGGTCCCACCGCATCACGCAGCGTGCCGATGTGTTTGACGGTGTGCTCAATCAGTCCGTTCGGTGCCCACTCGTCGTTCGGCCCCATGGCCACGCCAAAGCCACCGAACCCACTCATCCACGTGCCGTTTTGCCCCGGCATCACAATGTTGGTTTTAAGCGCCGTGAAACCGCGCGCCACGACTTCTTTGCCGAGCGCGTGTACGTCGCTCCAATCATTGATCGGCGGTTGGCCCACCATCTCGTGATGACGCACGCGCGTGGTGCCGCAATGCGACCAATACAGTCGCACTGTGTCGCGTGTCGGCCCGCCGAGGAGTTCCACCACGGAAATATTGCGCGCCCGCGCGGCGATATCCACCAGTGCGCACTCAATGCCCGCAATCGCGCGCGCGGTAATGCCACCGGGGCTGGAGCGCGTGATGCGCATCATGTCGATGAAACGCATTTCGTACGCGCACGGGTCTTTGCCCAGCAACAGCGGCGTAAGATCGCGCACCATGCCTTCGACCGCGTTGGTCACGCGGTAATCCGAGCATTCGCCCCAGCCGGTGATGCCTTCATCCGTTTCGACTTTGACATACGTCCACGCGCGCCAGCCGCCATCGACGACGAAGGTTTCGAGTTTGGTGATTTTCATGGTGGCGACCTTCTCACGTTAGCCATGTTACATCACTGAGCGCACCAACCCGCCATCCACGCGTATGGTGGTGCCGGTGATGTAGCTTGATTTGCCCGACGCCAAAAACGCCACCAGATTCGCCAGTTCGCGTGGTTCGCCAATGCGGCCCACCGCTGTTTCTTTGGCGCGCTTTTCGAGCATTTTCTCCAGCGAAATGCCCAGCTCCTTGGCGCGCGCCGTCACATTGCCGAGCATGCGTTCTGACAGCAGCGAGCCGGGCGCGATGTTATTCACCAATATGCCGTCGCGTCCCGCTTCATCGGCCAGACTCTTGGCGAACGCCACCACGCCCATGCGTGTGGCACCCGACAGCGCCAGATTGGGTATCGGTTGATACACGGTGCTGGCGAGAATGTTGATAATGCGCCCGCTCTTTTGTGCGCGCATATGCGGCAATACTTCGCGCGCCATGCGCGCAAAAAAGAACAGCGAGCGCTGCACGGCTACGGCCCATTGTTCTTCAGTGGCGTCGATGGATTTCGCCAGCGGTGGCCCGCCGGAGTTGGCCACCAGCACATCCACGCGGCCAAATTTCGCCGCCGCAGCCGCCACCAGTTTTTGAATCACCTCGTTTTTTTCAAGGTCGCCGGCAAACGCCATGACTTGCGCTTTGGTCTTGTCGCGTATCGCCTGCGCCGCCTGATCCAAATCAGCCTGACTGCGGCTGCACATCACCACGGTCATGCCTTCTTCCGCCAGCACTTCCGCGCACGCACGGCCCAGCCCTTTGCTCGCGCCGCCGACGATGGCGACTTTGCCTTTGAGTTCGAGATCCATGGAGTACCCTTATAAGTAATTGATTTTATTGAATTTTATGTTGCGAACACAATGCACGACGGCGAGCCGGTGTGAATAATCAAACCACTGGGCACGGGCTTGCCGCTCGCCGCATCGAGCTTGAACGCCACAATGGTATCGCTGTCTTCATTGGCTACGTAGAGTTTTTCGCCGGCGGGATCGAGCGTAAAAAAGCGCGGCTTTTTGCCTTGCGTCGGCTCCCAACCGATGGGCGTGAGCGTGCTGTCCTGCGCGTTCACGGCAAAGGTGGCGATGCTGTTGTGGCCGCGATTCGACACATAAACAAAATTGCCTGACGGCGCGACGGCAATTTCAGCGCCGGTGTTGTCCCCCATGAAGGTGGGCGGTAGGGTCGGCATAATATGCACAGGCGTCAGTGCGCCGCAGGTGCCATCCCATTGATACGTGGTTACCGTTGAATCTAGCTCGTTGATTAAATACGCTACAGGTCGCGTGGGGTGAAACGACAAATGCCGCGGCCCCGCCCCGTAACGTGATTTCACACACGGCGGATCGTTGACGACCAACTTGCCGCTGGCGAGATCAAACCGGTAGACGTGTGTTGCATCCACGCCCTTGTCAGGCGAAATTAAATACCGGCCAGTTGGGTCGAACAACACCTGATGCGGATGCGCACCCAGCCCCTGTTCGCGCTTGTAGGGCCCTTCTTTGCCTGGCGGCACTACCGCGTCGGTCGCGGGCGCTAGCGAGCCATCGGCGTTGATCGGCAGCACCACAATACCCGGCCCGTTGGCCACCACAACATAGCGGTCGCCCGGACCCACCGTCACATGCGGGCCGTTGTCGCCGCTGCTGGGCTGTTGATTTAGCAATCTGAGTTTGCGCGTTTTTGCCTCAACCGCGTAGGCGCTCACCGTGTCGCCGTCGCCGTGCGAGGCATACAAAAAACGCTGCTGACTGTCGAGCGCCACATAGCCGGGGTTAGCCATGGTTTCAAACACTTCGACCAACGACCATGCCCCTAACACGTCATCGACGTGGTAAACACTGATGCCCTTGCCGCGCGCCTTGCGACGCGCAGTGGTAAAGCTGCCAACAAAAGCGTGCATATCAACGACTCCAAAAAAGTCAGGACATCCGGGCTGAATAAGCCCGTTGGCCGCGCGGATTACCCGGCTTCCTGCCCTGCACCCTCACTCTCACTCTCACCCATCAAATCCAACATGCGCCGGTTAAGCGCCGCGCCTTGCACGAGCAAGGGCGTTAAGGCTTCAGCCGGCAGTGGTGCACCGAAAAAATAGCCCTGCATGATATGGCACCCCTGCCTAGCCAGCAGGCGCGCCTGTTCGGCGGTTTCCACGCCTTCTGCCACCACCTCCAGATTCAGGCTGCGCGCCAATGATGCAATAGCAGCCACAATGGCGGCATCGTCACTGTTCACTGCGACTTCATTGACAAACGAACGGTCGATCTTGAGTTGGTCAATAGGAAAGCGGCGCAGATAACTCAGTGACGAGTAGCCGGTGCCAAAGTCATCGATTGACAAGCGCACACCGAGCTCGCCCAGCCGTGTCAGTGTCACCAGCGTCGCATCGGCGTCGCGCATTAAAATGCTTTCCGTCGCCTCGATGCATAGTTCGCCGGGGTCTACGCCGTGACGGTTTATCACGGCAGCGACTTTCTCCACCAGATTCAGCTCGCGAAAGCTCGGGCTGGCAAAATTAATGGCCATCGCCACGCGCGGCAACCCTGCGTCACGCCACTGCTTGAGTTGGCGGCACGCTTCCTCCAGCACCCATTCCCCGAACTGAACGATCAGGCCGATGTCCTCGGCAATCGGGATAAAAGTCACCGGCGGCACCATGCCGAAGACCGGATGCTGCCAGCGCAGCAGTGCCTCCAGGCCAGCGATGCTACCGTCCCGTACATCGATCTTCATTTGGTAATGCAACGATAGTTGTCCGCGTTCCACGGCGCGACGCAACTCACCCTCCATGCGCAGCCGCTCAATAGCCGCGCCGTTCATCTCACCGGCAAAAAACTGATAACTGTTGCGGCCCATATGCTTGGCCTGATACATGGCGACATCGGCGCGTTGCAGCAGCATTTCCGCCGCATCGCCGTCGCCGGGAAACACGGCGATGCCGATGCTGGTGGTGATGATGACCTCTTGCCCGTTGAACATGAACGGGCGCGCCACTTCGGTGATAATGCGCCGCGCTACGCGCGCCGCGTCCTGCGGCTCTGCCAACGCGTCCAGCGTGACGGTGAACTCGTCGCCCGCCAGCCGCGCGATTTGTCCGCTGGGGAGATCAGACGCGCCATCGCGGCCCACACTGTCGCTGCTGCGCACGCAGTGATTCAGGCGCATGGCCACCTCGCGCAATAACATGTCGCCCGTGGCGTGACCCAAAGTATCGTTGATGCGCTTAAAGCGATCCAGATCAATAAACATGATGGCCATGTGCCCGCCCGCGCGTTGCGCCCGGGCAACCGACTGCTCGATCTGCAGGTGAAAAAGCTGCCGGTTGGGCAGCCCTGTCAGCGAGTCGTACATGGCGAGGTAGTGAATTTTTTCCTCGGCATGCTTGCGTTCGGTGATGTCCTGAATGGTGCCGTGCAGCCGCAGCACATCGCCATCCGGCCCGGCGACAGAGGTCGAGCGCGTGTGCATCACCCGATACAACCCATCAGCGGTGGTGATGTGGGTTTCGCCTTCAACGTAATCGGGTGCCGCCAGCAAGCCTTGAATGGTTTCGCGGGCGGCCGCCTGTTCGCTGGTATCCACGAATTTCAGGTAGTTCTTCCATTCCGGCTTGCAGGCGCCGGGCGTGAGCCCCAGTATGCGGTAGGTTTCATCCGACCAGTGCAACTTCTGCAGCACGGGATTCCAAGTCCAATTGCCGAGTTTTGCCAACTGCTGTGCCTCGGCAAGGCTTGCCTGACTTTCAGCGAGCTGCTCGAACTTCTCTTCGAGATTGCGCCGATAGTCATCGGCTTCGCGTTGGTATTTCGACAGGTTGCCGTGCATATGCCCCAGCGATTGAATCAAATTGCCGACGTCGAACCGCAAATTGAATTCTGACTCGTTCACCTTGCGGCCTTCAGCAATGCGATCCGCTATCGACACGGCCAGCGCCAAGGGCTGCGACAGATACCGTATCATCAGATAAATACAACCGATGGTGATAATCAACACCACGATGGACACGATCATGACGCCCAGCGTGTCCCAATCCGATTGTTCAATCGAACGCGCAATCTCGGCTTTAAACTGTGCGTCGTAAGACGCCTGCGCCGAATCCATGGCATCGCGTGCGGCCTGCAGGGCGGGTCGCTGGGCCAGCAGCGCACTTTTACCGCCGTCGCCCTCCAACGCCTCGCGCAGGGTGCGCAAAGTATGTGCCGTCGCGCTCAAGCTGCTCGATTGCGCGCGCTTCGCTAGGGTGTCGAGCGCCCAATGTGCGTCACGCAATGCGCTGAGCGACTCCTCGCTCAAGCCAGTTTTACCTGCCGCGTCGGCCACGCCGCTGCTGAACGCAGCAAAACGTTGCTTGGCCATCAGCGCCAGCGAGTGCTGGCCGTTAAGCGCATTCAGCCGCGCTGTGCGGGCGGCATTTTCGATAGTGACATACGCCAGCAGCGCACCCAGCGGCAGCAGTATCACCAGGAATTGGGCTATGATGGTGCGCTTGAGTGAATGAACTTTCATCCGTGATGTTTAACGTTTTCTGCACGATTGTTCGTGCAGCGAGCCTATCATGCGAATTTCATGCCGCAAACTGAGATTCAAAAGCTCGATGAAAAAGCGTATTCAGCAGTAGGCTACTGCCACAGTTTTGCTGCACGATGACATCGTGAAATCCCTTATAAAACAAATACTTGGAACTTTTTTGTTGAGCTCCATCGCATTGACCGGCGGCGCACTGGCGCAAACGGGCGCAACGGCGCGCGGGCCTGCCGCCACCTTTCCCAACAAGCCCATACGCTGGGTCACCGGCGGCGGGCCGGATGCTATGGCGCGCATTGTCGGACAGAAATTTACGGAAGCCTGGGGCCAGCAAATCGTGGTGGAGGAACGCGGTGGCGGTGGCGGCATGATGTCGGCGGAGCTGGTATCGCGCGCCACGCCAGATGGCTACACGCTGCTGCTCGCCACCGGCACCCACACGATTAGCCCGAATTACTTCAAAACACCTTACAGCATGGAACGCGATTTCGCGCCGGTGAGCCTGCTCGGCACGATTACATTTATTTTGTGTGTGCACCCAGCACTGCCGGCGAAATCGGTAGAAGAATTGCTCGCGCTCGCCAAAGCCAAGCCCGGAGAAATCAATTACACCTCCGGCGGCACCGGTTCGCCCGCGCACATTATTACCGAATTTTTGCGCTTGAAGACCGGCGTCAATGTGGTTCACGTGCCGTATAAAACCGTCGGGCAGGCAGTCATTGGGCTGCTCGGGAATCAGGCACAGTTCATGTTTGTGGTGAGCCCTGCGTCTGTGCCGCAGGTGAAAGCGGGTCGCTTGCGTGGCTTGGCAGTCACCGCTTTGAAACGTTCAGCGGCAGTGCCGGATTTGCCGACGATGGTGGAAGCTGGCGTGGCGGATTTTGAAGCGCTTGCATGGAACGGCATGATGGTGCCGGCGAAAACGCCACGCGACATCATCAACAAGCTCCAAGCCGAAGCGGCTAAAAGTTTAATGCTTCCCGACGTGCAGGAGCGTCTCGCCGCGCTCGGCTTTGAAGCGGTGGGCAACACGCCGCCGGAATTCGCTCGGTTTTTGCAAGCCGAACTCGACAAGTGGGCGCGCGTGGCTAAGGCCACCGGTGCCAAAGCGGAATAAAAGCGGAATAACCGGGGCAGCCCCATGTTCAAACTGCAAGTGCAAGAAGACGAAACCGACGCGCGCATCTGGCACGATGTCAAAGGGGCCAACGGTGCCTTGCTCAAATTCGAGAAAGAATCCGACGCGCGCGCCAAGCTCGAAGCACTGTATCCGGTGCTGGTGAAAATGGAACGTTACGCTGGCCCCAAGCGCACGCGCGTCATCAACATCATAGTTGACGAAGACGACTGGCCGAAGAACAGGTAGCTGCGCGTCACGCGGGAACCGCGCTCGCGATTACTTCATCACCGTGAGCAAATAAGCCACTAAATCCGCGCGGCTTTTGGCATCAGGCAAGCCGGAGTACGGCATGCGGTTATCCGGCACCATTTTTTGCGGATCGGCGATGAAATCGTTCAACGACGTTTGATCCCAAGTGATGCCGCTGCGGCGCATCGCGGGTGAAAAACGGAAGTCGGGGTTTTCACCCGCCTTGCGCCCCATTGCGCCGACCAGCGATGGGCCGACACCGGTTTCGCCGGCCTTCAGGGAATGACACGCGGCGCACTCTTCAAACATTTTTTGCCCGCGCGCAGTGTCTTGCGCTTGCGCCGCTAACGTGCATAGTGAAGCCGCTGCGATGTAAGTCAATTTTTTGAAGTTCATACCAGCATGCCCTGATTTTTGATGTAACGGTTTTTGATCGCATCGGCCGTCCAATACGCCAGCGCGCCCACCGGCCCGGTGGGCTGATACGCCGCGTTGTGCGGGAAGGCGCTGGCGCCCACCACAAACAAATTGTGCGCATCCCAGCTTTGCAGGTACTTGTTGACCGCGCTGTTGGCCGGGCTGGGCCCCATGATGACGCCGCCGGTGTTGTGCGTGCTTTGATACGGCACCACCGTCCATGAATCGCGCGAGGTGGCGGGCGCCATGCGTGTGGGGTTCATGGCCTTGGCGATAGCATTCACGGTGTTCGCCGCGTGTTGGCCCATTTTCTTTTCGTTTTCCGGGTAGTCAAAAGTCATGCGCATTAGCGGCAGCCCCAGCGCATTTTTGTAAGTGGGGTCGAGGTCAAAATAGTTGTAGCGATTGGATAGCACGCTGCCCGACGAATTGATATTCAGCCCCGTTTGATACCACTTGGCGGTGGCGGCCTTCCATTCGGTGCCCCATTGCGGTGTGCCCGGCGGCACCGGGCGGAAGCTAATGGGCAGCGCGGTGTTATAGCCGCAAGATATGTTGTAACCGCCCAGCGCGCCGGCCTTGGCGCGGTCAAACGCCCAGTCGGCGTTGAAGTCATCGATCAAATCACTGGAGCCGCCTGCTGCCATAAAGGGGTTGAAATTCCTGCCCTCAAAAAACAGCCGCGCGCCGACGCCGTTTTGATACGAGTAGTTTTTGCCGATCACGCCTTTTTGCGAGAGCGGGTCATACGGTTGGCTAATGTCCGACAGCAACATCAGGTGCACATTGTTGATGGCATAGGCGCACAGCAGCACAATGCTGGCGGGTTGCTCGAACGTCTCGCCGTTCATCACATTAACGTAAGTGACGCCGGTGACTTTTTTGCCGCTGCTGTCTTTGTTGACGCGCGTTACCCACGCATGCGTGCGCAACTCAAAATTGGGGTTGCGCATGGCAATGGGAATCACCGTGTGCAGCGGGCTGCCTTTGGCATTAGCCTCGCAACCAAAACGCTGGCAATAACCGCAGTACTGGCACGCGCCGAATTTAGAGCCATCCGGGTTGGTGTAGGCCTGCGAGGCATTGGCGTTGGGGCGCGGGAACGGGTGATAACCCATGCTGCGCGTGGTTTCGTTAAACATCTCCGCTGCCAGCACGCTGCGCAGTGGCGGCAGCGGGTATTCATTTTGGCGCGGCGCTTCAAATGGGTTGCCGCCTTGCTGTATGGCCCCGCGCAAATTGCCTGCCTTGCCTGACACACCGGCGGTTTTTTCAAAACGGTCGTAGTACGGCTCTAACTCGGCGTAGGTGATGCCCCAATCTTGTATGGTCATGTCGGCGGGAATAATCCCTTTGCCGTAACGCTCCTCGTAATTCGAGCGTATTTTGAATTCCATATCCGTCCAGCGCCAGGTGCCGCCGCTCCAGTGCACGGCCGAACCGCCCACGCCTTCACCCGGCAAAAACGAGCCTAGGCGACGCATGGGCAGCGCCTCTTGTTTAAGGTTGTTGCGCACAGTCAGCGTATCGCGCGCCACGTTTTGCATCAGCTTGTGGCGATGTACATGCGATAACTCGTCGCGCACATGCGGCACGGCGAAATCTTCCGGATTGCGCATGCTGCCTTTCTCCAGCGCTACCACCTTGAGGCCTGCGGCAGACAATTCTTTCGACAAAATGCCGCCGGTCCAGCCCATGCCTACGATGACGACATCGACTTCTTTGAGTTTGGTGGTCATGGCGCTAGCTCAAATCCGCAATGCTTTTGGGTTCCACCACAAATTTCTTGTCGCGAAATTTGACGATGTTTTGCTGATGCACCGCCACCACGCCGGGGAAGCCAATCATGCGCCAGCCCGCCTTGTTGCGATTGCCGCCGTGGATGGGGTCGGCGAACATGCCTTCCATCACGTTTTGATACAGCGTGCCAAAAAAGGTGCGCGCGGGCAATCCGTTGGCAAATGTCACCTTGCCGTCGCGCAGTGCTACCAGCATGTCCTGCTTTTGCGTGGCATCGAGACGATCAAACGTTTTGCCGTGCGCCTTGCGGCAGTGTGCATTGCATTGCTCAATACCCGCGCGATACAACTCCGCCGGTGACAGCGGCAACTGGTAACCCTGATTCGGGTGGCCGACTTTCCACGGGCCTTGCATATACATGCGATCACCCTTGCCCCAGCCGCCGTCGAGCGCGCGGTCGATGTAGATGTTGATGCCCAGGTCTGTGCCCTTGGGCGTCAAATCATCGGCAGGGATCATATGATCCACCACCGCCTCGACAAACGCTGCTTCGTCCGGATTCAAAAACGAGTAGCCTGGATGCACGGGTGCCGCCGGTTTTTGCTGCGCCTGTGCGTCTTGGGCGGTGACGCCCGCCACGGTGGTTGCGGCCACTGCGCCGCCAGCCACTGCACTTTTCAAAAAATCACGCCGCTTGATGCCTTCGTCTTTCATGATGATCTCCCGATAAAAATAATCGTTTAAAATCAATTAGTTAAGAATTAACGTCTATTACATCCCATCGCGCCTGATTAAGCTAAAGGCCCCGGATTTTTCCGGTAGCGGTTCTTGATGGTATCCACCGCCCGATACGCCAGCGCACCCACCGGCCCGGTCGGGTTATACGAGCTGTTATGCGGGAACACACTCGCGCCCATGATGAAGAGGTTATGGCAATCCCAGCTTTGGTTGAATTTGTTGACCACGCTGTTGCCGGGGCTGGTGCCCATGATGGTGCCGCCGGTGTTGTGCGTGCTTTGATACGGCACTACCGTCCAGCTTTCGCGCATACCCGCCGGGTTCATATGCGTGGGGTTCATCGATTTGGCGATGTCGTTGATGACTTGCGCAATCTGGCGGCCGATTTTGTGCTCGTTTTCCTTGTAGTCGAAAGTCATGCGCATCAGCGGCTGGCCGAAGGCATTTTTGTACGTCGGATCTAGATCGTAGTAGTTGTAGCGGTTGGCCATCACACTGCCGCTGGAGCCTATGCTCATCGCGCTGTTGTACCACTTGGCCGTGGCGTCTTTCCAAGCCTTGCCCCATTGCGGCGTGCCGCCCGGCAGCGGTCGATAGCTGATCGGCCGGCCATTGGTCATGCCCCCGCCGATGGTGGCGCCGCCGACGAAACCAAACTTCGAGCGGTCAAAATCAACGTTGGCGTGGAAATCATCCATGCGATAGTTCGAGCCGCCGGTGGACATGAATGGATTGAAATACTTGCCGTCAAAAAACAGTGTCGCGCCCGCACCGGTTTGGTAACAATAATTTTTGCCGACCAGCCCTTTTTGTGTCGCCGGATCGTACGCCTCGCCGATCTGCGATAGCAGCATGATGTGCACGTTGTTGATCGCATACGCGCACAGCACCACCATGCCGGCGGGCTGCTCGAACTCCTCACCGTTGGTGGTGTTGGTGTAGGTCACACCGGTGACTTTTTTGCCGCTGGAATCCTTGAGCACCTTGGTTACCCACGAATGCGTGCGCACCTCTACATTGCGGTTGCGCATGGCTATCGGGATCACCGTATGCAGCGGGCTGCCTTTGGCGTTGGCCTCGCAACCGAAACGCTCGCAATAGCCGCAATACTGGCACGCGCCGAATTTCGAACCATCGGGGTTGGTATAGGCGCGCGAGGCATTTGCTGTGGGCGCCGGGAACGGATTGAAGCCCTTTTCGATTGCCGCTTTGGCGAACATATCGCCCGCCAGCGTTTGCTCAATCGGCGGCAATGCGTATTCGTTGGCGCGCGGCGCTTCAAAGCGATTGCCGCCAGCCTGCACCTTGCCTTGCAAATTGCCGGCCTTACCGGACACGCCCGCAATGCGCTCAAACTTTTCGTAGTACGGTTCGAGCTCCGCGTACGTCACGCCCCAATCTTGGATGGTCATGTCGGCGGGAATGTAATTTTTGCCGTAACGCTCTTCGTACTGCGAACGCACTTTCAGCTCTGTGTCGTTCCAGCGCCAGGTGATGCCGTTCCAGTGCGCGCCTGCGCCGCCGACACCTTCGCCGGGCAAAAACGAGCCGATGCGGCGCATTGGCAACGCCGTCTGCGACACGTTGTTGCGGATGGTTAGCGTATCCACCGCCGGGTTTTGCATGAGATCGTTGCGCGACGAATAACGCAACTCGTCGCGAATACGCGGTACGGCGAAATCCGCCTCGGGGGTGCGCATCGCCCCGCGCTCAAGCGCCACCACGGTCATGCCCGCCTCCGACAACTCTTTGGCCAGAATGCCGCCACTCCATCCCAGCCCCACCAACACCACATCCACTTCTTTGAGTTTTGTTGCCATGCTGCCCCCTGGGTGCGTTACGTGATACGTCGAACAAACCTTGGTTGCTGGTGAGCGTCGCGAACCGCATCGTTCGCGCGCAACGGTTTCGAAACGGGAAGCTTTTGACTGTTCATTCGCACAGAATATATCCCTAAAATTACTGCTGCGGAATGCGCGCGTCGCGTACCACTTGCTGCCAGCGTACGAGTTCCGTGGCGACGTGTCGCTGCATTTCGCCGGTGGTGCTGCCGCGCACTTCGCCGCCGAAGTCTTCGAGCCGCGATTTCACTTCCGGCACGCGCACGGCGCGGTTAATTTCCGCATTCAATCGATTCACCGCCTCACGCGGCGCGCCCGCCGTGGCCGCCAGCCCAATCCACGAACTTGCCGCGAAGCCCGGCACGGCAGATTCGTCTATCGTGGGCAAATCGGGCAAACGCTGCCAGCGCGCGCGGCCCGTGGTCGCCAGCGCTTTTAAGGTGCCGCCCTGTATGTGGCCAATGACCGCCGTCGGCGGCGCAATCATGAACGGCACTTCGTTCGCCAGCATGCCGGTCAATGCCGCCGAATCACCCTTGTAGGGCACGTGCAGAATCTTCGCGCCCGCCGTCGCCGCCATCAATTCACCAATTAAGTGGTGCGTGGAGCCGATGCCCGCCGAGCCAAAGGCAATCGGCTTGGGCGCGGCTTTCATGTCAGCAATCAACGCGTTCATACTCGGCCATTTACCGTCGGCGCGCGTGACCACCAGAAACGGAAAAAACGTCACTGTCGACAACATGGCAAAACTCGTCACCGTGTCATACGGCAATTTGCGATACAGCGCGCCCGCCACCACGTGCCCGCCGGTCATCAGAAACAGCGTGTAGCCATCAGGCGTGGCCTTCGTCACCAAATCAGCGCCAATAGTGCCGCCCGCACCGGGACGCGCTTCCACCACCACCGGCTGGCGCAAGGTTTTGCTGATTTCGTCACCGACAATGCGCGCAATCGCGTCGCCGTTCCCGCCGGGCGCGAAGCCTTGGATGATGCGCAGAGGGCGTGTGGGGAAAGGCTGGGCTGCGGCTGCCGAGGCTAGCATCAGGGCCGCTACGACCACGGAAAGGCACGAATGATGTCTCATTTTAATCAATAAAATCAATTAGTTATGAAAACTCTTGTGCATCATTAGCAGGTCGAAATCTTTTGCCGAAGAAAACGCAGACCACGCAGAATACACCGGGCGTTCTGCCGTGCGGTCGGCTTGTTCTGCAGTTTAATCGCCCTTCGTTGGATCGTGCCCAAGTGTAACGCTTTGTTGCAAACCACCGCACGGAAACACGCCGTTACACACCCCGCGTTCCGGTAACAGGTGCTTACAAACTCGCCTGCCAAGCGGTACGCGCCGCACCCGCACAGGCGTTTTTGGTATCACGGGCGCAGTGTTTGCGCCCCGATCAACCCAAACGAAGCGAGGTGCATGATGAAAACGATACTCAAGGCAGCAGCAGCGGCAATTCTGATTTCAGCGGCGGTTTCGGCGCAGGCTGACGGCCCGCATGGTTATGCTCAAGGCTACGGTTATGGTTATGGTTATGGTTATGGCCATGGCCATGGCCGCCCGATGGTGCAGCCGGTGGTGGTTGCGCCGCATCAGCATCCGCTGGCGGGCTTGCGTGAAATCAATGTGCGTCAAGCGGAGCAGCGTGCGCGCATCGAACGCGGTTTTCAGCACGGTACGATTACGCACTGGGAGTTTCGCCGCTTAATGGCCGAGCAGCGCGACATTGAGGCGATGGAACGTGCGTTTGTGGCTGACGGGTTTTTGACGCCGCATGAACGCGTGGAACTGAATCGCCGGCTGGACTTCGCTGCGCAGCACATTTTTGCTGAAGCGCATGATCATCAGCGGCGGTTTTGAGAACTTTCACTCCCACCTTAACCCTAACCTGCCCCCTCCTCCGCTTTGCGGGGGAGGGGATTTTTTTTACTGCGGCTTGAAGCCAATATCCCGCGCCAGCTTGCCCCATTTCTCAAAATCACTGCGCAGCATTTGGGTAAAAAATTCCGGCGGCTCGGTGTGCAGTTCCAGCCCCACCAGCGCCGCTTTGTCGCGGATGTCGGGCGATTTCATGGCGGCGTTCATTTCGCGGTTGAGGAAGGCGATGTGCTCTTTGGCGATGCCCGCCGGCGCGATGGCACCGAACCAGCCGCCGGAGGCAAAGCCCGGCACGCCGGTCTCGGAGAGCGTGGGGAAATCCGGGTAATTGGGGGCGCGCGTCGCCCGTGCGATGCCCAGCACCCGCAGCCGCTTGGATACCGCGTGCGGCTGCACCGTGATGAATGCGCCCATCACCGCGTCGATGCGACCGCCGATCAAGTCGGTGGTGATAGCACCGGCGGTTTTGAACGGCACATGGTGATAGGTAAATCCCGCTTCCTTGCGAAACAGCTCGGTGGCGAAATGTAGAAACGCGCCTTCGCCATTGGTGCCAAAAGTGAGCTTGTCGGGATTGGCTTTGGCGTAGGTAATCAAATCGCGCGTGGTTTTGAACGGCGTGTTCGGGTGCACCGCCAGCGCGAGAAAGTTCGACGCCATCATGGCGATGGGTGCAAAATCTTTGTGCGAATCGTAGGAGACTTTTTTGTACGCCAGCGGGATGATGACCATATTGCCGCCTTGCCCGCAGCCGATGGTGTAGCCGTCGGTCGGTGCCTGCGCGATGAGTTGCAGGCCGAGTTGCCCCGACGCACCAACGCGGTTGTCGATGATGAACGACATGCCGGTCTTCTCGACAAACTTGAAGCCGATCAGGCGCAGCATCATGTCGCAAGTGTCGCCCGCTGCGCCCGGCACGATGACGCGGATGTTGCGCTGGGGATAGGCTTGCCCCGAGCCCGGTGTAGCGGGCTGCGCGCCCACTTCAATATAGAACAATAAACTCAATAAAATCAAATAGTTACAACGCATCATCATCCTCCAAAACGATTACGCCGCACCACCTAACTCCCCACAGCCTTATTGCGGTTTAAAACCAATATCCTGCGCCAGCTTGCCCCACTTTTCAAAATCGTCGCGTATGGTTTTGCTGAAAAACTCTGGCGACTCGGTGTGTATTTCCAAACCAAAAGCGATCATTTTTTCGCGCACGTCGGGTAGCTTCATGGCGGCGTTCATTTCGCGGTTGAGCAGCGCGATTTGATCTTTGTTCATGCCCACTGGCGCGATAAATCCAAACCAGCCGCCGGAGGCAAAGCCGGGCAGGGTTTCTGCAATGGTCGGAAACTGCGGATAGTTGGGCGCACGTTTGTCGCGCGCGACGCCCAGAATTTTCAGCCGGCCCGACACCGCGTGCGGCTGCAGCGTGACAAACGAGCCGAGTGTCGCGTCGATGCGCCCGCCGATGATGTCGGTAACGATATTGGACACGCCCTTGAACGGCACGTGCAGATACTTGAAGCCCGCCTCTTTGCTGAGGAGCTCAGTGGCGAAATGCAAAAACGTGCCCTCGCCGATGGTGCCGAAGGTGAGCTTGCCGGGATTGGCCTTGGCGTAAACAACCAGGTCTTTGACGTTGCGAAACGGCACGGTCGGATGCACCGCCAGCGCGAGAAAGTTCGACGCCATCAGCGCAATCGGCGCGAAATCCTTGTGCGTGTCGTAAGCCACTTTTTTGTTCGCGAGCGGAATAATCACCATATTGCCGCCTTGCCCGCAGCCGATGGTGTAACCGTCGGTGGGCGCTTGCGCGATCATTTGCAAACCCAGTTGGCCACCCGCGCCGACACGATTGTCGATGGCGAGCGCTTGGCCCAGGCGCTCAGACACCTTGGTGCCGATCAGCCGCGCCAGCGTGTCGCAAGAATCGCCGGGCGCCGCAGGCACGATCACGCGGATGGTTTTGGCGGGATAGTTTTGCGCTGATGTACCATGAGAAAATACAAAAAAACTCAATAAAAACAAATACTTAATGAATTTCATGTGAGCCACGCCTTCATGTGCCTGCTGTGTTGCCGGAATGGCGATGCTACCGCTGACCGGATTTTTTGGGCTTTTCTGCCGACGATGGATCGTCTTGCATGGCACTGGCAAATGACGACAGCGCGTTCTTTTGCATTTCGAGTGTTTTCACCGTCATCTGAATAAAACCGATGTTCATGGTGAGCCAGTTTTCCACGCCTTTTAACTCGGCGATTTTTTTCTCGATGTCTTCGACGTTGGCGGTGGGCATGAACATACCCGGAACCGGGAACGACATCGGGTTCCACATCTTTTGCATGAAGGCCATAAAATCTTGCGGCGGTTCGGGTGCGCTCATCGCGGGCTCCAGCGCCGCAGCGTCACTGCGCAGCGCAAAGCACTACTATATAGCAGTTTGCGCGAACCTGAGTGGTTGCGGCGGATGACGGGCTACTGAAAGCAAGCGCGCGCAGCCGATGGGGCGACTGTGCAGCGGTACACTAAAACCGCAGCACAGACTCAGGCAGGTTTTGTGTCAGGGCCACACCCGATGCCCCAGGCGCGGGCGACTGCACGGGGGCGGGCAAGGCAGGCAGCTTGAGTTTGGCTTCTTCAACTGCCTTGGCCATCGGCACCGAAGGGTGCACAGCCGGTGGCGGGGTTGACGGCGCAGCCGTTGAAGGGCTGTTGACGGCAGGCGGCGATGCCGGGGTGACTTCCACCGGCCCCGGTAGCGCCGTCGGCTCCGCGATGCGGGGCACCACCAGCGTGCCCGGCTTCATGGCGTTAAGCTGCAGGGTGACGCGATTGCCGCGCTCGGTTTTGTTGCCGCCGGTAAGCGAGTCGAGCAGGTCTTTCTCGTTGAGCACGCGGTTGGTGTAGGCGGCGTCGCGGTCAGCCAGCGCGCCGGCGTAGGTTTGCAGCGCGGTGAACAAGTCGCCCGACGCCATCAGCAGGTATTCGCGCACAATGCGCGCGCCCACGAGGATGTTTACGCGCGGATCGAATATCGTGTGCTCGCCGCCAAAATCGGCAAATTTTTCCAGATGGTACTTGGGGATAATCTGCATCAGCCCCTTGGCGCCAGCGACGCTTTCCGCAATGGGATTAAAGCTTGATTCCACCGCCATGATCGCCACCACCAACAGCGGGTCTACGCCAAACTGCGTGCCAGCGGCAAACGCCGTGCGCACTAGTTCCTGCACCACCTCGGACGACACGCCAAATTTGCGCGTGATATGCGCCGCCACCGCACGCTGCTGGGCATCCAGCGCCATGACGGGGCGTTTTGCTTCGGTTACCGCCGCAGCCAATACCAAGCCGTGAAACGGATTTTCCAGCATCGCACGTGATTGGCTGTGCGACGGGCCTTGCGACAGCGGTGTAGAGTTACCACCGGACGCAGGGAACCGTGCGTATTGCCACTCCAGCGTAAACGGCAGTACGGCTACAGTCCAAGCCAGCACTACCGGAACAAAACCCAAATGGCGCGACCAAGTACTGGCGGTCGCACGCGCGCGTGCATACTCAAGCATCGATTTTGCGTACATGCAAAACCTCCGTTGTTTTCGGACAGGCGTGATTGTTCTTCGCTGACCGGAAAGTTACCTTGGTACGGTAACCGTGCTCCCTTGTGGTTTTAGGCCCCCAAAACCACAATTAGTAGTGGTATGGGACGGGTAGTTCAAAGAGGGGGCCATTCTATTGTCGTGATCGCCAGTCTGCAACCTCAAAAACACAGCGGATCAACAACGGGGGCTATTCTGCCTCAATAATTGCTGCTTTGCAATATATTTTAACTCGTTGTTTTTGTTGTATTTTTAACATTATATTGCAAATAATTTCTGTAATTATTGCGGCGTAACACGGATTTCGGCTTTACCATTTCTGAAAAGATTGCCGTCGCCGCAAAAAATAAAGCGCTTATAGATCAGGGACTTAAAAATAACCATATATATATCAAAGGGTTACAAAGCGCTTTGCGATTGCCGCCCCTGCCATTCGGCCAGCGCGGCTTCGTACCGCGATTGCGCCTCCCAGTAAAGATCGTATACGCACGGCGAGCAGCCACTGTCGCAGCAACCCGCGTAGTCCTCGGGATTTGGCGCTACGGGTTTGGTATCCGCTGGCGCATCCGACTCAGCGGCCACAGGGGGATTCGGGATTTCGTCGCTCATCATTTAACGCGCACTCGCAGGGTGGTGCGGAAAGCGCCGACGCAATTCAGTCATCAGCGCATCAAGGTCGGCAGCGCGGCCATCACGCTTGAATTCGGCAGCGCGTTCCAGCCATTTTTCCACAGGCTGATCGTCCAGTCCGCGCCATACGGGCGGCGGTGGCGGCGACGCGGCCGGCTTTGCCACCGACGCCACCACCGACGCTGGCGCGGGTACGCGTTCAGCCACGGGGGCATCGGCTGCGGCCTGGGTGGGCGCGGTTTTCGCGGCACCCGCTCCGTCGAATTCCCGTGCGCCGACCGCGCTACGCGTTTCTGCCTGACGCGCGACGGGTGCCGACGCGCTTTCCGGCACCATTGGCGCAGACTGAATGGCACCGCGCGCACTGGCGGCACTGCGATCCGCTTCGGCGCGCAAGCGCGCAGAGGTGTCTTCACGAGCGGCAGGGAAGGGCTCTGCTCGACTCGCGCGCGCAATGGGGGTCACGGCAGGCGTCACGGCAGGCGTCACGACCGGTGCCACGACTGGTGCCACGACCGCTGCCGGCGCGGCGGGCGGTTGCGGGGGTGCGGGCGCTGCGCTACCCAAGTTCCCGACGGCGCCAGCCGCCACACCAGATCGGCTCGCTTCCGCTTCCGCTTCCGCTGGCGCAGGCGGCGCGCCACGGCGGACGATATCCCCGCTGGCATCCTTGGCTGCGTCCGCAGGCGTGTCCGCCTTGCGCTGAAGCGCCGACTCGACTGGCTTGCGCAGCTTGTTAGCGTAATCCTCCTTGGCGCTGGCGGTGGCAGAAGCCGCGTCGGCCAAATCAGCGCTGTCGCGCTTGAGTTTGGCGGGCGCATCACGCAGCGTAGTGGTATCCGGCTTGGCACCGGGCGCTGTGTCTTGGGTGCTGACTTTGGCGTCGGGCACGGGCGCAGTGGCGGACGGCACCGGTGCCGGTGCCGGTACGCCGGGCGGTGGCTGCATCAGATCGTCACCTTTTTCCTGCTGCACAATCGTCACCAGACTGGCGCTCATCACCAGCACTGCTGCAATCGACACCGGCACATACCCATTGCGCTTTCGGCGTGGCGCGGGTGCGGCGGTCTCCCCGCCGCCCACGGGCGTGACCGCTTGCGGCCCGGCACTCACCGCGCGCCGGGCTGCCGCCAAAATCGCAGCGTCCAAGGCTGGCGACGGCGCTTCATCGCCCGCCGCCGCCACTAGGCGGGCGAGGTGCGGATCGCGGTCCAGGTTGTCGTCGCTCAGTGCCAAGCCCCTAATCCTTGTCTGATTTTTGCCAGCGCATAGCGCAAACGGCTCTTGGCCGTCTCGCGCGTCACGCCGGTGGCGTCGGCGATTTCTTCCACGCTCATGCCGCCCTCGTATTGCATCACAAACGCCTCGCGCTGCGGCGGCGGCAGTGCGCCCAGCAGCGCCAGCAGTTGCGCCGCCTGTTGCTTGATATCCAGGTGCTTTTCCGGCTCGTCGCGCGGCGCGGCGACGGGCTCGGCGACGAGCGGCGCAGTTTCGCCGTCGTCACTTTCCGCATCCAGCGACACTAGCGCCACATGGCCGTGCTTGCGGTAGTGGTCGATCAGCCGGTTGTGCGCGAGCGTGTAGATATAAGTGGTGAATTTGGCCTGCACGGTGTAGCCCTCGCGCGCGCGGATTAGGTTCATCCACACATCCTGGAACAGCTCGTCCGCCACGCCCGCGTCGCGGCAATGCCGCAGCATGTAGCGGTAGACCGGCCCCTTGTGGCGGCGGTAGAGCGTGTCGAATGCGCCGGCATCGCCGTCGCGATAGGCAAGCATGAGCTGTTCGTCGCTGGTGGCGGCATCCGTAACCATAACGGATACCAGTATGCTGTAGCCGTTGCGCTCGCGCAACGGCGGTGAACGGGTGCGGGCGTGAACCAGTAACCGAGGAACATCCGCACCCCCGGATGCGCCCACTCGTTCACCTGTTCACCCGTTCACCGAGGGTCAGGCACAAACTGTCCGGGAAACGGCACCGGCGATGGACGCGCATACACCGGCGGCTGATAAATCACGCCTTGCGCCACGAGGTTTTCATGGGTGTCGTAGTGGAGGGTGATGACTTCCGCCGGGGCGCTGCTCGCACGCTCGAAGTTGGTGTAGGTCACATGCGATGCTTCGCTGCGGCCATGGCCGGTGCCGAGCGTGGTGGATTTTTGCGGCGCGCGCGCTTCCGCCGACGGCGCCGTCGTAGCGGGAGCGGCGGGCGCTTCTTTCGCCAGCGCGCTATCGGACGCCGCACCGGCTGCAGGGCCATCGCTTGACTGCGGCCACGGCGAATCCGAACGCGGCCATGGCCTCACGGGCGGCTCAATACGCACCGGCGGCTCGTATTTCTTGCGGAACACGGCGACACCGATGACGCCCACGTTTTGCGGTCGCCCGGTGCGCGCCGCGTATGAATTTTGGTGCTCGGTAAAATAAAACGCCGCGATGCGATCGGTGCTCTTGCGCCAGCCCTTGATATCAAATGCCTGATAGTTGCCCAGCACGTAGCCGGTTTGATTCCAGTTGGCCGTCTCGCCCGACACCGCGTTCACGCCGTCCACTGACACCACCGACAGAATTTCGTTGCGCCCGCGATTGGCCACACGGATTTGATACTCGTTACCCGGCTTGCCCACCACGTAATAGCGCCCGTTATGCTGATGAATCGGCAAAGCGCGGTTTTCCATGCGGTCGTAAACCGTGACATCGGCCATGTTGCCAATGGCCGCAGCGGGGCCAGCCATGAGCGTTAAAATAGATAAGACTTTAAATTTATTGAGAAATTTCATTTTCAGCTCCTGTGAGTTTCGCACCACTGCGATGCTGGATCTGTAAACGAAGGCGCGCGGGGAATGGGGTTAATCGGAGAACTTTAGTGTCACTCTAGGCGCACCGAACTCGTCACCACGTTAAAGCGACAAGCCACGCAAATTCTGTCGGCGCTTGAGCGCGACCGGCAACCCATCTTGCCATCCTGATTACGCAGCATGGATTGCCGAGCGCTTACTGGGTCGATGTCGCACAACGGGTAAAGCGAATGTTTGAGCACGTCGAGCCACTGGCGCGCTTTAACACGCTTTGCACCACGCGTCAGCGCACCTCTGGTGTCTGGTCCTTAGGCGGCGACCACGCCTCGCCCGGTTTTTTGGGGTGACGGTAAATATGCCCTAACTGCATGTCGGGGAACGCAACGCTTTCGGCTGCGGCGTAACCGTGTCGGCACGCAGCGATCAAAGCATCTTCGGCGTCATAGGCAAACGGATCGCCCAATTGCCGCTCGATCTCACCCCCCGGCGGCGGGCGGTTCGCCACCAACCAATCCACCGATTCCGCCAAGCCTTCGGCGGGCGTCACGATATCGCGGTAGCCGAGTTGCGCCTTGATTTTGCTGATGTCGAACTCAATCACCCCGGCGGGCAACTCCGCCGCGCCGCCCTTGTAAACCCGGTGCGCCACCGTCGGTGGCGCCTCCACAATCTCACACGCGCCCTGCAGCCGCTGGATAATGAAAGCGGCGTGCTGGCGTTGGGTGTATTGCCGCTCGTCGCGGATGTTGTAAATCTGCCCGCTGGATTCTGTGGGCTTGTCCACCGCCAACAGCAGCGCATGCGCCGTATTGCGCGCATAGCCGCGTCGGCGTATCAACCCGTTCGCCGCGATCACAATCTGTTGGCGGCCATCGAGCACTCGGCGCACCACGCTCCAATCGGGATTGCCCGGCGCGTGCGGGCCATACAGCAGCGGATAGCGAAAATACGTGGCCTGATAATGCCCCTCGCGATGCGCCTGCATCACCGCTTCCTCGGACACCCACATCAGGTGATTGAATTTCGGCCCGGCAGGGTCATCGCAACGCGGGCTGTCTTCCGCCACCTGCAGCGGCTGCCCCAACGGCCCCCAGCGCAGATCGTTACGCAGCGCGTAAACGCGCGAACCCCCCACGCCGATGAAGCGCGTGGTCTTGCCCTTGATTAACTCGGCAATAATGCGCATGCGCCCATAGGTCGCCAGCACAATGTCGAAGCTGCGCCCCGCGAGCGCCGGCCCCAACGTCTCCGCAAAGTGCGGATCCGTATGAATATGCTCCACCGGCTGCATGAACTCCACCTCATGCTGACCGCCGTGCAAAATGGTTACTTCATAGCCGCGTTGCAGGAGACCGTTGACGGTATACGGGCCGGTGGGGCCGGTGCCGCCAATGACCAGGGCTTTCATGGTGCGTTACCTTTATCGCGAACAGGGATCAATCTATTTATCCGCATTGCTATTCTGTTCGTTACGCTGCTGCATCGCTTGCGTGGCCTGTTCAATATTCTTCTCGGCCATCGCCTTGGTTTGCTTGCCCGCTTCGATTTCCTGCTTTTTGATCGCGGCACTCGTCGCGGCGGTGGTGGCGACTTCGATGCCGCAGCCCGTTAGCGCTGATAGTGTGATTGCACACAGCACAGTCAATAATTGCTTCATATCGTCCTCTTAAAAGTCATTTAAAAACAATTAGTTACTGCCCAGCGCTTACCGGGGCCAGCAACTTCAAATCAATCACATTTCCCATCGCCAAATAACCCAGCCGGTTCGGATGCAGTTTGTCGCCGGGCCCGCCGACGGTGTTGTCCGGCACAAACTCGGCGCGCATTTCGCCGGTGCTGGTGTCAGTGGTGGCGCGGTCGAAATCGGCTACGCCGTCGAACACGCCTGAGGTGCGGATGAAGTCGTTGAGCTTGCGGCGCTTGTCGTCCTGCTCTTTGAAGCCGTGTGCGGCGCTGCTGGAATTCAACGCTGAGGTCAGCGTGGCACCGATCACGCGCACACCGGGAATGCGCGCACGAATACGGGCGACGCCGTCGCGCAGGCCTTTTTCGACGGCTTCAAACGGGGCGTTGCCGTTGCGGCTGAAGTCGTTGGTGCCTTCGAGCCAGATCACGGCTTTGACGCCGGAGAGTGTGAGCACGTCGCGTTCCAGCCGTGACAGCGCCGACGGCCCGCCGGGGAAAGGTTTGGGTGTCGGATATACCGCTGGCCCCAGCACTTGATTGCCGCCGATGCCAGCGTTCACCACCGCCACGCGATTGCCGTAGGCGGCACGCAGCCGCCTATCGAGCACGTCGGGCCAACGGTCGTCGCCGTTGATGGTGGAAGCCGTGCCGTCAGTGATGGAATCGCCGAACGCCACCACGGCGTAAGCACTCCCATCAGAGCGCATGTCCAGCGCATCCAGAAAAAACCACGCGGCAGTGGCAAACGGAAAAGACGCTTCGTTTTCCTCAGCACCCTTCGCGCCCGCGTCCGGCCATGTGACGTACGACGATTGCAGCGCCTTGGCGTGCCAAGTCATCGGCCCGCTCTCACCCACGATGTGAAAGCTCACCGCGAGCTTGCGCCCGGCGAGTTCGTTGGCTGCCGCGTCGCGCACAAACGGCAGCGCCACCGCATCGCTCCACGCGCTTTGCCCTGGCGCTATCGTCACGCCCGGCTTGCCGCCGAAGGTGACGGGCCGATTGGTGCCGACGGTAATTTCCGCACCGGAGTTTTGCAGGCCCACATGCACGCCATCAAAGGTCACGGGCTTCGTGCCCAACGCGTTCGACAAGCGGATGCGCGTTTCACGCCCCCACAGCGTGGGTCGCACAATCAGGCGAAAGGTTTGGTCGCGCGCGCCGCTCGCGGGCTGCGCAAAGGCGTGCTTCATGTCGGGCATGGCGGACGGGTTGCCAATCGGGTACGGGCCTTGGATTGACGCGCCCCAGCTTGTCACCCACAGCGACGCTGACGGTGCCGTGGCGCTATCACCCATGCTGGCACACGCGCTTAATAAAAACAGCATCAACAACGACAGTGCGCGCATACGATATCTCCATAATTAATTGATTTTAAACGGTTTTATAACTACCTAGCTTCTCTGTAGATGCCGGTGATGACGGGACCGTATCGATCGTAGCGCGTATGCGTAATACGGCCTTGCGCATGCACATCACACGAGCGATGCGGTTCGCTGCGCTCACCGGCATCCTACGTTGATGCAGATACTTATGAATTATTTTTTTCGCCATAGAGTGCCCGCGCCTGCGCTTTGCTAACCAGACCGAGTTTGACATCCTGCGCCACAGCCTCACGCGAACGGCGACGCGGATCGCCAATACCGCCGCCGCCTGGGGTTTCGACAATCAAGCGTTCGCCAGCGGGCACCAACTGACGGCCCATGCCGCTGAGTTCTTTACCGGACTTAAGCCGCACGCGCCCGCCACTGCCTGCGGCACCACCCTCCGCGCCGCGCGCGGGATGGTCAATACGATCAAAGGTGGCGGCCAGCACCATCGGCGCGTTGTCGCCGTTTTCGATTTCGATGATTTGCCCCAAGCCGCCGCGCGCAATGCCCGCGCCGCCTGAATCGGGGCGGTATTCCTTGCGCCAAAAAATCAACGGGCTGATCGTCTCCATGATCTCCAACGATACGTTGCGCACGCCGGAGGGAAACGAGGTCACCGACAGCCCGTCTTTCGTTGGACGCGCGCCGGTGCCGCCGGTGTTAAAGCCCACCACCGTAAATTTTTTCGCCTTCAGCGTTTCCGCCGCGGACGTGCCCGGCCCGCCTTGCCCGCCTGCGAGACGAATGTTCCACAAACAAGACGTGCCTTCAGCGGGCACCTTATCCGCGCGCGCCTGACGCAGGCAGCCGAACACCACATCCGGCAACATTTGTCCCACCGTGCTGCGCGCAGCTACCGCCAGCGGAAACGGTGCATTGAGAATGCAGCCTTCCGGCGCGGCCACGCGCACCACCGCCAGCGAACCGGCGTTATTCGGAATATCCGCGCCGATAATGCAGCGCACGCCGAACGAGGTATACGCATCGGTATACGATTTCGGTACGTTGATGCCTTGCGCCACGACCGGTGAAGTGCCGGTGAAATCAATGTCGATGCCGCTACGCGACACGGTGAGTTTTGCGGTCAAGGTGAGCGGCGCGTGATAGCCGTCGATGGTCATGCTGTTCGACCACGAACCTTGCGGCCACGCACGTACGGCGGCCAGCATGGCGGCTTGCGAGCGGTTGACAATGAACTCACCGAGCGTGTTGATTTCTTTGAGCCGGTACTCCTGCATCATCGCCTGCAGGCGCCGTCCGCCGACTTCATTGCACGCCACCAGCGCATACAGGTCACCCTCAACTTGCACCGGCTCGCGCACATTCGCGCGCACCACCTTCAACATGATGTCGCTGAAGCGGCCATCCTCCACCAGCTTGATGATGGGCACGAACAGCCCTTCGTGATACACCTGCCCGCCGTCGGGACCGAAACCGATGCCGCCGATATCCACCACGTGCAGCGTTGAGGCAAACAACGCGACTAGACGCTTGCCCAAAAAAACAGGCGTGACCATGGTGAAATCATTCAAATGCCCGGTGCCTTTCCACGGGTCATTCGTCACGTAGCTGTCGCCCGCGCGCATGGTGTGCGCCGGATACGCCGCGAGAAAATGCCCCACAGATTCCGCCATGGAATTCACATGGCCAGGCGTGCCGGTGACGGCCTGCGCCACCATGCGCCCGTCGGGCAAAAACACCCCAGCGGATAGGTCACCGGCTTCGCGCGTGGCCGCGCCAAAGGCGGTGCGCACCAAGGTTTGCGCCTGTTCTTCGACCACGGAAATCAGCCGGCTCCACATCACCTGCATTTGAATTTCAGCGAGCGAATTGCGCGCGGATTTTTTGGCCATGGGTATCAGCTCCCGCTGCGGTCGAGCACCAGCGCGCCCGCGCTGTTGACGCGCGCGGTGAAATCTGCTGTGACGACGGTGGTGGTTTGATCTTCGGTAATCAGCGCTGGCCCCGGTATCACCGCGCTGGCTGTCAACTGCGTGCGTTCGTATACGCGGGCGTCACGCAACTTGCCCTGCGTGGCCTCGAACACGCGACGGGTTGCCGTGCCGCGTACGCTGGCACGCGTGCCAGCCGTGCTGGTCAAGCGTGCGCGCGCCGCAGGCTTGACCGGCGTGGATACGGTCACCGCCCAACTCATGATTTCCACACCCAGATGCGGAATCGTGCGGCCGTACAGCGCGTGATACGCCTTGGTGAAACGGCGCGTGAGCGCAGCCGCATCGCGCGCGGCGAGCTGGCCTGCGGGCAAATCCACCGCAATTTCATGCCCTTGGCCTTGATAGCGCATGAAGGCGACGCGCGTGGTTTTCAGTGGCGCGTTGCCCGCGCCCGCGCGCACCATGTCGGTGGCCTGCTGTTGCATGACATCGAGCAAAGTATTGGCCTGCGGGATGTCCAACGTGTTGAGTTGCGCATACCAACTGCGCACGGCCTGAAACGCCACCGGCGCGGTCAAAAACCCTAACGCCGAGCCGACGCTGGCGTCTTGCGGCACGATCACGCGCGTAATGCCCAGCTTGGTGGCGAGGCGTGCGGCGTGCAGCGGGGCCGCGCCGCCAAAGGCGATTAAGGTGTAGTTTTCGACGGTCTTGCCGAGCTCCATGGCGTGTACGCGCGCGGCGTTGGCCATGTTTTCAGTGACGATTTCATTGATGGCGAGCGCGCCGAGTTCCACGTTCAACGCCAGCGGTTTGGCCACGCTATCCATCACGGCGGTTTCTGCGCGAGTGCGTTCGAGTTTCACTCGCCCACCCGCGAAGCGCCCGGCGTCGAGATAGCCCATCACGCAATCGGCGTCGGTGACGGTGGCCTGCGTGCCGCCGCGCGCATAACACGCGGGGCCGGGCTCGGAGCCGGCGCTGTCGGGGCCGACCTGCACCCGACGCATGCCGTCGATGCGCGCAATCGAGCCGCCGCCTGCGCCGATCTCCACCATTTCAATCACCGGTATGCGTATGGGAAGCCCGCTGCCTTTCAAAAACCGGTAGACGCGGCCAAATTCAAAGTTGCGCGACAACTGCGGCTCGTAATCGTCGATAAAACAAATTTTAGCGGTGGTGCCGCCCATGTCGAACGACAGCGCGCGAGTGACGCCACACTGTTGCGCCACGGTGCGCGACAAAATCGCGCCGCCCGCCGGCCCGGATTCCACCAGCCGCACCGGTTCCGCCGCGCCGATGGCGAGCGTGGTGAGCGCGCCGCCGGAGGTCATCAAATACACTGGGCAACGCACGCCCAAGCCACGCAGCCGCGCCTCAAGACGCTGCAAGTAGCCCGCCATCACTGGTTGCACATAGGCATTGGCGCAAGCGGTCGAGGTGCGCTCGTACTCGCGCACTTCCGGGCACACGTCGGACGACAGCGTGACCCAGAGATCGGGCGCATGCTGCTTCAGCAATTCGCGCACGCGCTGCTCGTGCACGGGGTTGGCGTAGCTTTGCAAAAACGCCACGGCGACGCTGTCGATGTTTTCACGCAGCAGATCGCTCGCGAGTTTGACGACCGCCGCCTCATCCAGCGGCAGCAAAACCTTACCACTGACATCAATGCGTTCCGCCACGCCAAAGCGCATATCGCGCGGCACTAGCGGCGCGGGCTTGTCGAGAAAAATGTCGTACTGCGCAAAGCGGTGTTCCCAGCCGATTTCCACCACATCACGAAAACCGGCTGTGGTAATCAATGCGGTTTTGGCACCCTTGCGCTCAATCAACGCATTGGTGGCGAGCGTGGTGCCGAGGATCAACAGTTCCAATTCGCTTTCCGTCATGCCGGCTTCCGCCAAAATGACGCGCAGCGCTTCCAGCAGGCCAAGCTCTGGCGCGGCGGGCGTGGTGAGCACCTTGGTGGTCCATTGGCGGTTATGCGCCTGCAACACCACATCGGTGAAGGTGCCGCCGATATCCACGGCCAGCCGTGCAGCAGATGTTCGTTTCATTGCGTTTTTGGGGAATAAGCTTAAAAAAAATCGTCACTGTTCTGATTCAACGCAGGATGCCGGTGACGAAGGAACCGCATCAGTCGTGGAGCAAACATCGTGAAATTGCCTTGCGTATGTCCATCACGCGAACGATGCGGTTCGCTCGGCTCACCGGCATCCTACGTGAAGTTGAATGGGTGCAAAAAAATCGTACAACAATCGGCATGGCGCCTAATTCCGAGTGGTTGCCATTGTGCGCGTCAGGTCTGCCGTGCGCAACTAGAGGGCGTGCTGCCGGAGGGCGTGCTGCCGCACCCTGTAAGAAATTTGCGCTACCATCATTCTCAATAAGCACAAGGAGAAATCGCGTGCGCAAACCGGTGATCTCGATGTTTGTTGCAGTAGCCGTTCTGACGACGGGAACCGTTCTCGCGCAGCCTGCGCAAAAATATCCCGTCAAGCCCGTGCGCCTGCTCGCAGGCGCTTTCGGCAGCCCCAGCGACATGCTGGCGCGCACTATCGGCACTAAACTGAGCGAGGTATGGAAGCAACCCGTGGTCGTCGAAAACCGCACCGGCGGCGCGGGCACACTGGCGGCAGCGATACTCGCCAAGGCCACGCCCGACGGCTACACATTGCTACTGATTTCCGCGCAATTTCCCATCGGTGCTGCGCTGCAACCCAATCTGCCGTACGACCCGCACAAGGATTTCGTCGGCGTCACGCAAATTGTACAAGGCTTTGGGCGCGACGGCTCGCATGCGCTTTACGCACCCGCCGCCACGCCGATGGCAATACGTAACCAAATCAGCCGCGACGTCGCGCGAGTCCTCGATCAGGTGGATGTGAAGGAGCGCCTTCATGCGCAGGCCTATCATCTCGCGCCGACTACGCCGGTGGAACTCGATAAAATTTTGCGTGAGCAGATACAAAGTTTTGGGGAAATGGCTAAGCGGTTGGGGTTAAAAACGTGACTGATTCCTTCAACCAGCAAGATGAATAGTGCCCACACCAATGGCGCATGCGTCAGCGCCTATCGCGCCGCGATGGACATAAGACGGCCCTTGTCACAGAATCTAAGCCTATTTTCAAGTAACTGTTCAGCTTCGTCGTAGGATGCCGGTGAGCGTAGCGAACCGCATCGTTCGCGTGACGCGCGTACGCAAGGCCCTATCACGATGTCAGCACCACGACTGATGCGGTTCCTTCGTCACCGACATCCTACGGTTAAGCTGAATAGTTACATTTTCAAGTTGAGTGAACCCGTGAATCTAGGCATGTTTAGCGCAATGGTACGCGTCATGGTACGAGGTGTGATGGGCCTATTGTGGCTGGGCGCCGCGTGGCCGGTTTTTGCACAATCCTATCCCGCCAAGCCAGTACGCATGGTGATCCCGTACCCGCCCGGCGGCGGCACGGACATTATTGCGCGTCCGTTGGCGCAACTGATGAGCGCGACCATGGGCCAGCCAATCATCATTGAGAATCGCGGCGGCGCTGGCGGCAATATCGGTATGGAGTCGGTGGCGAAAGCGCCGCCGGACGGCTATACGCTGATTTTCGCGATCACCGCGCAACTGGCGGTGAACCCGAGTCTGTATCCCAAGCTGCCCTACGATATGGTGCGTGATTTCGCGCCGATTGCGCTGGTGGGGATTGCGCCGTATTTGCTGGTGGTGCATCCGGCGCTGCCCGTGCGTTCGGTGAAGGAATTGGTGGCGCTGGCGCGTGCGCAGCCCGCTTCACAGCTCGGTTCACAGTCCGCTTCACAGTTCATTGCGTTGAGCTACGGCTCGGCGGGCAATGGCAGCGGCTCGCATCTCGCGGGGGAAATGCTCAACATGATGGCGGGGGTGAAATCCGTGCATATCCCGTACAAGGGCGGCGCGCCCGCGATGACGGATTTGGTGGCGGGGCAGTTGCAATTGAGCTATCTCACGTTTACCTCCACCAATGGTTTTATCCGCGCGGGCCGCTTGCGTGCGCTGGGCGTCACCACGGCCAAGCGTTCCCCGGCTTTGCCGGATTTGCCGGCGATTGCGGAGACGGTGCCAGGTTACGATTCGGCGGTGTGGTACGGCGCGCTGGTGCCGGCGGGCACGCCGCCCGAGATCATTGCGCGGCTTAATCGTGAATTTAACGCGGCGCTTAAAAACAACGAGCTGCGCCAACGCCTGATACCCGAAGCGTTTGAGCCGCTGGGCAGCACGCCGGAACATCTGGGCGATTACATCAAGAGTGAAATCGCGCGCTGGGCGCGGGTGGTGAAGGCGACAGGGATGAAAATTGATTGACGATGTGATTGCCACAAGACGTCTACTGCGTACCGGCGACACATCAAAAACTTCCCTCACGCCCGCCCTTCCTGAGGGCGAAGGGGGGTGAGGGCGGCATTCGACGTTGCGCCAGTAAGCCATAGACACAAATATCTGTGGCTGGCCTGCGCGCTGGCGACAGGCGCAGCACAGGCGCAAACTTGGCCTGCCAAACCCGTGTGCATTATCGTGCCCAACGCGCCCAGCGGCTTAGCGGATGTCAGCGCGCGCATCGTCGCGGCAAAGCTCTCCGAAGCGTTGGCGCAGCAATTCATTGTTGAAAACCGTGTGGGCGCGGGCAGCACGCTGGGCACCGCTGTCGCCGCACGTGCCGCGCCCGATGGCTACACGCTGCTCGCGGTGTTCGACAGCCACGCCACCAATCCGCATTTATTCAAAAACCTTGACTACAATACTGTGGCCGACCTCGCGCCCATTTCGCTGCTGGTGCGCGGGCCGCTGGTACTCACGGTGAATCCGGGCGTGCCAGCGAAGACAGTGACCGAGTTGGTGGCGCTGGCCAAAGCCAAACCCGGTGCGCTCAATTTCGCCAGCGTCGGCCCCGGTTCGCCCGCGCGGCTATTGATGGAACTGCTCAAGCTCGAGGCGGGTGTCAACGTTACCAACGTGCCCTACAAAGGCGCGGGTAGCGCGGTGACCGATTTGATTGCCGGCCACGTTGATGCCATGTTCCCCACGGTCTCCACCGCCGCGCCGCATGTGCGCAGCGGGCGGCTGCGCGCCATCGCCGTCACGTCTGAAAAGCCCGCAGTGGCGCTGCCCGGCGTGCCGGTGATGATGCGTGTGTATGCGAACTTCCGCGCAGAATCGTGGGTGGGCCTACTCGCGCCCTCAAAGCTGCCAGCGGACATCATCGCGCGTCTGAATGCCGAGTGCGCGCGGGTGCTGGCGCAGCCGGAGGTGAAATCGCGCTTCGCCGAACTCGGTTTGGAAACGGTGGGCAGCACGCCCGCGCAATTCGATCAGTGGATCAAAACCGAGATCGAACGTTGGGGGCGAGTGATACGCGCGCAGCGGATAATGCTGGAATAGTTGTTTAAAATCAATTAGTTACAATAGTTTTGGGAAGGCGATGCACTCTGTTGTGCTAACGCGCGCACCCGCACACGCGCCCGTGAGAACTCAGTGAGCCTGAAACGTGGCTTCGATAGGCTGCTATCCGGAGCCAGATTCGCGCGGTACTGTTCCGCCCGGCAGTCGAACTTAGATTTCTTAGATTGGCCTGATTGAAATGGATGTGTCGCTGGGGCGATGGTTCAACGGTATATCGCGCTCGACCCGATTCAATCTGGTAGCCGGATATAAGCAAAGTTTTCCCCGCCCGCAATAACGGTTACCCCGTGCATAGGATCCTCCCCATGGCTGTGGCTGTGATCATGGCCGCAATTCTCATGGTATTGCGCCGCGAGCATTTGCGCTGCGGTTTCAATGGCGTCAGTGGGGCCGACGGCACGTACGTGGTGTGCGCCGCAGTGCAGGCAATTCAGACTGCCCAGCCCGGTGAATTCGCCTGGGACGTCACGCGGTGCGGCCCATTTGATGCGGGTTTTCTTGCCGCAGTCGGGGCAGTGGGTTGAGGGCGGGAACAGCGGTTCGGGTTTGTTCATGAAGGGACTTTCAATGTTAGATGGACGGCGCGGCTGGCACTCGGCTGCGCCGGTGGTCGGGTGTCAGGCGGATTTCGGGAACCCGTACAGCGCTTCGGGATTGGTCACCAGTATACGGTGACGCGCAGCGGCATCGGGTGCCCACACGCTGAGCAAATCAAACAGCAGTGCGTCGTCGGGCTTGTCATTGTCGGGCTTGGGTGGATGGGGCCAGTCGCTGCCCCATACCAAACGCTCCGGTGCAGCTTGCACAAAAGACTGCGCAATCTGCGTGGCCTCGGGATAGAGCGGCGGGCCGATGTCGCTTTTGGCGTAATACGCGCCGGATAGCTTGACCCACGCGCGGCCCCGGTCGAGCAGCTCGCGCACAATGGCATGCGACGCATGCCGGATGCCAGCGGGCTGCGTGGGATGGCCCAGATGATCGATGACGATCTGCGTTGGCAGGCGACGCAGCACATCGGCCAGCGCAACGATTTGCTCGCCTTCCATATTGAACTGGATATGCCAGCCCAGCCCCGCGATACGCTGGGCCAGCGGCTCGATCATCTCCGGCTTGACCGCAGACGTAGCCGGATCGCCGAGGCTGAAGCGGATGCCGCGGATACCGGCGGCGTCGAACTGCTTTAATTCAGCGTCGGTAATCGTGGGGTGAACCACCGCCACGCCGCGCGCATTGCCAAGCCGCGCAATCGCATCCAGCGTGACGCGGTTGTCGGTGGCGTAGTGACGCGGCTGCACGATTACCACGCGCGTGGTGCCGATGCGTTGTTGCAATTTTTGGTATTCGCTCACTTCAGCGTGGGTGGGTGCTGCGCGCTTGCCGGTGTTGGGCGGCATGGCAAAGCGCGCCGGGTCGTAAATGTGCATGTGGCAATCACAGGCGTTGAGCGGCGCCTTAAGCTTCGCGGGTGCGGTGCCTGCCGAATTGGCGACCGCGTGTAGCGCAGGGGTGAGGGACAACATAGCGGTTCCTTAACTTGGAATCATGGCGGGAATCATGACGGGAATAAACATCGAATGCCGGAGCGCATTGTACGTGCTGAACCATCGACCGGCTTGCGTGTGCGAAAGTATCGGGGCGGCACCCCGTTTTCGTCGCTACCTGCGTTGTTCTAGCGCCTCGCGCACCATCACTGCCATGCGATCGGCGTGTGTCCCCGGCGGGAAAAAGGCGATGTACTTGCCGTCGCGGTTGATAAGGAACGTAAACGCGGCGTGATCGATAAAATACGTACCGCCTTGCGGTACCTTCTCATAAAAAACCTTGTAGTTCGTGGCGATTCTCCGTGTCTCCTCTTCACTGCCACGCAGGGCGATGATGCGCGGATGGAATGCAGCGGCATACTCCTTGATCAAGGCTGGCGTATCGCGCAGCGGATCGAGTGTGATGAATAGGGGCTGCACAGAATCAGCCTCGGCACCGAGTGCATTCATCATGGCCCCAATGCGAGCGAGGTCGGTGGGGCAAACATCGGGACAGAACGTGTAGCCAAAGTACAGCAGCACCAGCTTGCCGCGAAAATCGGCGAGCGAACGTGGCTTGCCCGAGCCGTCGGTGAGCGTGAACGCCCCGCCCACCGGTGTCTTGCCGGTCATGAGATCATTCATCAGACGGGCTGCATCGGCACGCCGATCTGCACGCCAATCTTCTTGGCGGTCTACTTGTTTTTCCGGATAGGCGAAATACACTGCTGCCGCCAGCAGCGTGGCGGCTAAGCTGATGCCGCCAAGTAGCCCGAAAAGTTTTAGGCGCCGAATGTAAATTCGGTACCCGTCGTCGAGGTTATCAACTTGCTCGGGGATACTGCCCGCACCACGGCGACCATCTCCGGGCCCGAGCAATGCAGGGGGATAAGAACGTCCGGGTTGAGCGTCTCCAGCTCGGCGACCACTCGCTTTAGATAGGCGTCGTCTGCGGGGAACAAATGGAACCCGCCCATGACGGCGTGAACTTTGCTGACGCCCGAGACCGCCATGGCCTGGCGTACCGAATTGACTATGCCGGTGTGGCCGCAAGATGAGATGACCACCAGGCCGCGGTCCTTCACGTTAAAGCAGGTGGCGTGTTCGTGCAGGTGATTGTCCTGCTTCGCGTACTCGCCCTTCCACTTGGCGTCTTCGGCCGGCATATCGCAGCCCACGCCGTCGGCGCGCTTGCGGTAGGAAACCTGTGAACTGGGGAAGATCGTCTCGAAGCTGTTGCGCTGGATGACGCCGGTGGTGAAGGCGTGGCCCTGGATCACCGTGGGCTGCTCGCACAGCACGACTTTGACTTTGAGCCGGGTAAGTTCGCGCCGGTCCAGCACGCCCCAATCGCTGAAGTGCCCCGGCACGCCCGTGCCAGACTTGCGGTTGCAGAAATTCTCTTCACCCCCCGCGTACAGCGTCAGGTCTGCGGGCAGACGGCTGCGGTACTTTTCCAGGAATCCGATCAGCCCACCAAAATGGTCGAAGTGGCCGTGGCTCATGATGAGGCCCTGAATCTTCGCGGTATCCACGCCGATGAACTCGATGTTATTCACCAGTGCTTCGGGTGTGTAGCCATAGTCGAGCATCAGATTGCGCGTGTCGGAACCGATGCGCGACTCCAACGTCATCGCGAGGCCCCATTCGCTGTGCAGTGTCTTGGTGTTGGGCGCGGCGGTGAACCCTTTACGGCGCACTTTGACGAGTTTGTGCGATGGCGCACGCGGGGTGTCGTAGCTGCTGTCGGTGACGATTTGCACCACCAAGGAATCGACGACTGGGGCCTTGAGTACCGCAGATGCTGCGGGTGCCGCAGCAGGCTGACTGAAGGTGGTGTGGGCGATGCTGCCAAGCGAAACGGCGGCGGCCGAACCCAGCATGAATCTGCGACGGTTGACAAATTGCTTCATGGTTGTATGCCCCTCAAGAAGGTCTGAGAAAAGAAAGCGCTTGAACAATCGGAGTGAAGTCCGTGCCTATCGGTCTCGATTCGTGAAACACGCACCCGTTTACGCCGAAGGAACGGTGCTGCCTGCGCTCACTCATAAACAAGTTGCACGCCGATAGGCCTCTGAAAACTATCTTACGATAAGGTCCGATACTACACAACCGCCGCTTTGAGCGCGTAACTGAGTCTCGCCAGATGGCGTCATCAGCACGTAACAACTAACACCGGCTGGCAGATTAAGTCACGGCTTCCACGCGCCTTTGATAATGCTAGCATGGCGGGCACACGGCAATTTATCAGACAGGTTGGAGCATTCCATGGGACAGATACTGGGCTTGGGCATTACGCATTATCCGAATCTCGCGGCCAGCGTGAATATGGCGTGGCGCATGCAAAAAACGCTGGACGACCCAGCGCTGCCGGCAGCGCTGCGTGCGCCGGAAAACTGGCACCCGACCATGCGCGCGCAATGGGGTAACGACCAGGGCCAAGCGCACTCCGACGCGCATCGGCAAGACATGATTGATGAGTTTCGCCACATACGCGCTGAGCTGGATGCGTTCAAGCCGGATGTGGTGTTGATTTGGGGCGACGATCAATATGAGAATTTTCAGGAGGATTGCGTGCCAGCGTTCTCGGTGCTGGCGTACGAGTCGGTAGCGTTTCAACCGTGGCTGCACTATCGGCGCGGGCGTAACGTGTGGAACGAGCCGGAAGACAAAACCATACGCGTGAACGGCCACCGCGCCGCCGGCAAGTATTTGGCCAGCGCGCTACTGACTGAGGGCTTTGATGTCGCCTACGGCTACAAGCCCCTGCATCATGCGTTGGGGCACGCGTTTGCGAACTCGATTTTGTTTTTGGATTACGACCGCAAGGGCTTCGACTATCCGGTGGTGCCGTTTGCGGTGAATGCCTACGGACGCTGGTTGCTCGCCGGGGCGGGCACGCCGCCGTCGCCTTCGTCTGATGCGCACATGACTGAGCTCGATCCGCCGGCACCGCAGCCGTGGCGCTGCTTTCAGTTGGGCGGTGCGGTGGCGCGCGCGTTGCAGCGCAGCCCGTATCGCGTGGCGGTCATTGCGTCGTCAAGCTGGAGCCATTCATTTCTGGTGCAAAAAAATTCGCGCCTGTTTCCTGATGTAGCCGCCGACAGGCGCTACTTCGAGGCCCTGCAAAAAGGGGATTGGGATTTCTGGCGCAACACCACGCTGGATCAAGTCGAAGACAGCGGCCATCACGAACTGCTGAACTGGTTTTGTCTCGCGGGCGCGATGCACGAACTCGGCCGCACCAAGCCCAATCACGCCACGTTTCTGGAATCGTGGATTACCAATTCGGACAAGGTGTTTGCGGTGTTTCGACCGTGACGGGCGTTTGATGCGGTAACGCCAGGGTTGTAAATAACTATTAAAAATCAACTAGTTACGTATACTCTATCGAGTGGCGTACTACACCACCGCTGGCGGAATCGCCCCCGACAGCCACCGCGCCATCGCGGTGACGCGCGCATCGTCGTGCTGCTGCCCCATGAGTTGCACCCCCACCGGCATGCCATCCACACCGAGCAGCGGTAGGGTCACGCACGGCGCGTGCAGCATGGAGCTGGGGGTGTTGAACACCGAGTCGCCCGTGGGACGTGCGGCCAGCGGCTGGCCGGGCACGTCACCTGCCCACTGCGGCGCGGGGCCGGAGCAGGCGAGCATGATGATGGCGTCGGCCAGCGGCGCAGCGGTTTGGTGACAAAGCTGCGCGGCGGCGCGTTGCAGCAGCAGCGCACGGTACTCGTCGGGCGTCATGGCGCTGGCGCGTTTGACGGTGGCTTTGAGGCGCTCGCTCACGCCTTGCGGGTAGCGCTCGACGAGTGCAGCCTGATACCAGCGGTTTTCCCATGCGGTCATGGCGTTGGCGATGTCGGAGGCCTTGATGATGGATTGCTCCAGGGCTTCGATCCACGCGTGATCTTTGCGCCGCAACAGCGTGACGCCGGTGCGCGCCAGATTGTCGAGTAGCGCTTCAAACGCCGTGCGTGTGGCGGTGTCGAGCTTCATCCAGCCAGCGGATTCGATCACGATCAGTCGTTGTGGCTTTGCGGGTTCGGGCGGCGTTGCCGGGCCGAACAAGCCCGGCTTGCCCGGATCGCCGCCGGCGCGGCGCGCGATTTCGATGGCGACTTGCCACATGTCTTCAAGGCAAGCGGCGTGCACGCCGGTGGTGCTCATGCTGGTGGTTTGACGCTCACCGCGATTGATACCGCCCTGTGTGGGCTTCAACGCGACATTGCCGCAGTACGCCGCAGGGCGAATGATGGAGCCGCCTACTTGCGTGCCCAGCGCCGCTGGCACCATGCGCGCGGCAATCGCTGCCGCCGAGCCGGACGATGATCCGCCAGGCGTGCATGCGGGGTCGAACGGATGGGTGGTGGGGCCGGGCTGCGTGCCGCCGAGTTCAGCCGTTACGGTTTTACCCAGGATTACCGCGCCCGCTTCACGTAACGCCCACACGGCGGCGTTGTCACGGTGCGTGGCGTTACCACGATACGCCTCACAGCCCATTGCGGTGGGCATGTCTTTGGTTTCGAGCAAATCCTTGATGGCGATCGGCATGCCGTCGATGGGTGAGAGCGGCGCGCTGGCCTTCCAGCGCGCGCTGCTGGCATCCGCCGCCGCGCGTGCGTTGGCGTGGTTCAGGGTAACGAAAGCCTTCACCACGGGCTCGCGCGCCGCGATGGTTTCAAGGCAGCGTTCGAGATACGCTCGCGGCGTATCTTGGTGGCTGCGAAATTTTGCGGCGGCATCGTGAAAGGTCAGTGCCTTGAAGGTGCGCGGGTCGTAGCTGCGGGGTTGGCTCATGGGGGAGTCTCAATAATAGTTGTTTAAAATCAATTACTTACTATGATTCTGGTAACGGGTAAGGGCTAATCAAAGAAAAACCGTCCGACCTTCACGCCCGTCAGCCACGGCTTGTCGTTGCCTTCAATCTCGAGACGAAACTCTACCGCCACACGTAACGAGCCATCGGGCCGCTCGTCGACACTTTTCAGCAGCGAGCGCGCACGCACGCGCGCACCGGCGGGCATGGGCTGCAGGAAGCGAATGCTGTCCCAACCCTGATTCAACGAATACTTACGCGGGTAGCGGCTGTAATGCGAATGCGCGCGGCTCATCTTCGGCAGAATCGCAACGCCCATATTGCCCGGCGCGATGGTGCCGCCGAATTTGGATTGCTTCGCGCGTTCGACATCGGTGTGTATCCAACCGGTTTCGCCGGTGAACGCCACGTAAGCGTCGATCATGGTCTGCGTGATGGTGAGCCATTCGCCGGGTTCAGAGAGTTGGCCGATGTCGCGGCGCATGATAGCGAGGACTTCCGCTTTGGTTGCTTGGGTAGCTTTGGTTGCTTTGGTTGCTTGGGTAGCTATGGTTGTCACGATGTTCATCTTTCTTCAACACGGCGAACCGCTTGCCTAATAGCGCTATTATAGGAATGATAACCTGCAGCGAGTCGCACGGCTCATCAGCGCGCGCTACGTTGCCCACAAACACATCACACGCATTGGAGACCTATGGAAATTAACCACCCGCAAACGCTGGCTGAAGTCACGCATGCATTTGCTCGCTACCAACAGGCGATTATCGACAATGAAGTAGCCGTGCTCAATGAACTTTTTTGCGATCACACGCTGACGCTGCGCTACGGCATCGGCGAAAATCTTTACGGGCACGCAGCCATTGCGTCGTATCGCGGCACGCGCGACGCGGCGAGCGTGGCACGCGTGGTCGGCAAAACGGTCATCACTACCTATGGCCGTGACGCAGCCACCACGAATTGCGAATTCACACGCGGCGGTCGCAAGGGCCGGCAGAGCCAGTCGTGGGTACGCCTGCCCGAAGGCTGGCGCATTGTGGCGGCGCACGTGAGTTATTTGGCGGCGTAGTATGGGGCGAGTGGTATAGTGATTAAAGATAAAACGTATCTGTTCAGCTTCAATGTAGGATGTCGGTGACGAAGGAACCGCATCGGTCGTGGTGCTGACATCGTGACATTGCCTTGCGTACGCCCATCACGCGAACGATGCGGTTCGCTACGCTCACCGGCATCCTACGTAGACGCTGAATAGTTGCGATAAAACATAACTGTCGCTACCTTACGCTTGAACAATGACTTGGAAGAAAAACCCAATCCGCTAGCCGCACTGCGTGTGCCTGACTTTCGCCGTTACTGGCTGGCACTGGTGACGCAAGTGATCGGCCAGCAGATGTTTGCGTTCACGCTGGGCTGGCTTGCGTTCGAGATCACAGGCTCGCAGGCGCAACTGGGTCTGGTGCATTTGTGCGGCTTTGTGCCGCAGTTCGTGTTGACACTGCTGGGCGGCGTGTTGGCTGATCGCATTGATGCGCGCAAACTCATCGGCTTGGCGCAAGTCAACGCAGCACTCGCTATGCTTATGGTTGGCGTGACGGCGCTGCTCGGCGTGGCGCAGTTGTGGCACCTGGCGCTCGGCGCCTTTCTGTGGGGTGCCTCGGCTGCCATCGACGAGCCCGCGCGCGCGTCGTTTTTCCCGCGCCTGTTGCCGCGTTCCATGCTGCGGTCCGCCGTGCCGTTGATTTCCATGGCGTTTGGCGCGAGTCGTGTGATTGCACCCTCGATCGCGGGCTATCTCATTGCGGCAGCGGGCGCGCCGGTGACGTTTTTGCTCGCCGCAGCGGCGGTGTGCACTATGGCTGCAGTGTTGTTTCTGGTGCATCCCGGTCAGGCGGTGGCGCGCGCACACGGTAGCTTGGTCAGCAACTTCACCGCGAGCCTGCGTTACATTCGCGCCAACGAAGTTTTCGCCAGAACCATCGTCACCGCGCTGCTGCACGCCACCTTGGCGATGGGTTTTATTCACGTGCTGCCGGTGTTCGCCAAGGACGTGCTGCAAGTGGATTCGCGCGGGTTGGGCCTACTCGCCGCTGCCGCAGGCATCGGCGCGTTGATGGGTTTCTTTTCCCATGCGTGGGTGCAGCCGCATATCTCGTGGCGCAAGCTGCTGGTAGGCAGCCTCACCTTTTATAACCTAGCGCTGCTTGTTCTCGCGTTCAGCGATTGGTACTGGGTGTCATTCGCCGCGATCTTTGTGACGGGCCTGTGCCACGGCTACTTTCTCACCTGCGCGCAAGTCATGCTGCAAACATTGGTTGACGACCAATATCGCGGGCGCGTGATGAGCGTGTTCTCATTGGTCTGGAGCCTGATGTTCCTCAGCGGGTTTTTGCTCAACGCCACCGGCGCATGGGTAGGGCCACGCGTGGCACTCGCGGGTGGCGCGGCCATCATGTTGGGCTATGTGTGGCTGTCGTTGGTGCGTGTTGCGGCGTTGCGCACCGTAGCATTAGGGGCGAAGGCGGCATAGATTGAAGAAAATCGTCGTTGGCCCGGTTGATTGGTGTACGTTCTAACCAAGAAAACGCAGCAAACTTCGAGGTAGGATTTGGACACGGGCGCAAAACGCTATCGCGATCTGATCGCAGAACGGAGGGCGGTATGAGCGGCAAAGTGAAAATGGTGGTGGGCAGTGACAATGTGTTTCGCGATAGCGGCTTTGCCGAAGACGAGGCACAAAATCTTTTGTTGCGCACTGATCTGATGATCGCGATTGAACGCTACACGCGCAAATCAGGCTTGTCGCAAACAGAGGCTGCGAGGAAGTTGGGTATTACGCAACCGCGCCTGAGCGATCTTTTTCGGCATCGCCTTGAACGGTTTAGCCTTGATGCGCTGGTGTTGCTTGCCGCCAAGGCGGGACTTAGTGTGCGGATGAGCGTTAAGAAAGCGGCGTAGGTTTTGAAAAACGTGTCTTGAGTTTAAATCACGCGTTTATCTAACGACGGTGACTCCTAATGACTAACATTCTGACTTCTGAAAAGGCATCAGAGCTACTGACGATAGTTGAAGTGGTAACAGTTTAGGCAAAATCAAAGTGCCAAGCATTGCCGCTTGGCCCTTTGCATTTCTGTCTACAACACTAACCCTCCGGCTTTCTACAATGGAGGGCAGTGCTTGCCAAGAAGCGTAGTTATGCCGGCTCAAACATCGGCACAGCCGTTCCGTTTTCCGACTTCACAAAACACACTTTCACTTTCTGGCCGCACTGGATCGTGTCGAGGTCGCAATTGATGATGTTAGTCATCAGGCTTACGCCCTCGTCCAGCTTGACGTAGCCGATGGCGAAGGGCGTGGGAGTGCCGCGGCGAGTGACGCTGAAGGTATACACTTCACCGGTGCCTTTGGCTTGCACCCACTCTAGGTTTTGGCTAAAGCAGTGCGGGCAGATGGCACGTGGGTAGTGATGTACCTTGCCGCAATCCTTGCACTTCATGAGCATCAGCTTGCCTTCGCCAGCGGCTTTGAAGTAGGGCTCGTCGCCGGGGTTCAGCGCGGGATCGCGGATTTTACGTTCTTGATATGGAGTAGCCATTTTTATTCCCTTTCCATGATGACAGTGCCGCTGCCGTGACGTGCGCCCAGTGCGCCGCCAGTGCCGTGCGCAAGTGCTAAATCGCAGTTCGGTATCTGCACCTTCGGATGCGCTTCACCGCGTAGTTGGCGTACGGCTTCGATGATTTTGGTCATGCCGCCGCGATTGGCTGGATGGTTGTTGCACAGGCCGCCGCCGTCGGTGTTGAACGGGAACTTGCCGACACCAGCGATCAGGTTGCCGTCGGCAACAAATTTGCCGCCTTCACCCTTTTTACAGAAGCCCAAGTCTTCGATTTGCATGATTACGGTGATGGTGAAGCTGTCGTAGATAGAGGCGTATTTGATGTCTGACGGTTTGATGCCCGCCATGTCAAACGCGCGCGGGCCGGTCCATGCCGCACCGGAGTAGGTGAGATCGACGTTGCCTGCCATCTGGTGCTTGGTGGATTCGCCGACACCGGTGATTTTTACCAGCGGGCGCTTGAGCTGCTTGGCGATTTCAGGCCGCGTCACGATCACGCCGCCACCGCCGTCGCTGACCACGCAACAATCGAGACGATGCAGCGGGTCGGAAATCATCGGCGAGGCCAGCACTTGCTCAACCGTGACCACGTCACGCAGCATGGCGTTAGGGTTGTGTTGCGCATGGTGCGAGGCTGCCACTTTGACCCAAGCAAGTTGTTCGCTGGTGGTGCCGTATTGATACATGTGGCGCATGGCGCACATGGCATACAAGTTCACAGTTACCGGGCTATACGGCAATTCAAACGGCGAGTCGGGCACACCGGCACCGCGGTCGCGCACTTGCGTGCCGCTGCTGCCTTCGGAATTTGGGCGTCCGGCCAAGGTGACCAGCGCGACGTTGCACTTGCCGGCGGCGATGGCTTCAGCCGCGTGCGCGACATGCAACATATACGAACAGCCGCCCATGTCGGTGGAGTCGATATGCTTGAGTTGATTCAGGTTCATGTAATTCGCCAAGCTCCAGACGTTGCCGCCCGGCGCGTCACCGGCGACAAACAAGCCGTCGATGTCGTTCTTGGTGAGGCCAGCGTCTTCCAAAGTGCCCTTGGCGATCTCAGCGTGCAATTGCGACAACGAATGATTGGGCGCTTTTCGCAGCGGATGCTCGAACGCGCCTGCAATGTAGGCTTTACCTTTAATGCTCATAGATGTTCCCCTTTGTGAAACTGTGTAACCGCTGTCAATTTAACCTGAAATCGCGAAACTCACAAATGGAAATCGGTCGCGCGGGCTTTGACTACTGGCGGTGGTGTCTTTTAGCATTATGTCTGCGGCTTCAGGCGCCGCTACTCCACCTTTATGCCCACAGACTTCACCACCTTGGTCCAGCGCGCGATTTCCGCGTTCAGGTAGATTTGCAAATCCTCGGGCGTGCCGCCCACCGGCGCTAGGCCGTGACTGCTGATGCGCTCGCGCGTGTCCGGTTGCTGCAGCAGGCGATTTAATTCGCTGTTGAGTATTTTGACGATGTCTTGCGGCGTACCCAATGGTGCCAGTAGCGCGGTGCGCGACATCACCACAGAATCGGGCACACCGACCTCGGCGAAGGTGGGCGTCTCAGGCAACTCAGGTGCGCGCTTGGCGGCAGTGACGGCGAGCGGGCGCACTTTGGTGCCGGCACGCAGATGCGGCAGGCACTCCGCGATAGGGCTGAAAATCACCGGCATCTGGCCGGAGAGAAAAGCCACCAGCGCCGGTGCGCCGCCTTTGAACGGCACGTCTTGCATTTTGATGCCGGTGTTCATCATGAAAAGCTCCACCGCCATATGCGTGATGGTGCCTTGGCCGGCCGAGGCGTATTGAATGAATTTGGGTTTGGCTTTGGCTGCAGTGATTAATTCCTGCACCGAGTTAATCCCCAAGGATGGCTGCACGATCAGCACGTAAAACGATTGTCCGACGGTGCCGATAGGCGCAAAGTCTTTCACCGGATGAAACGGCAGCTTGGGATACAGCGGCACGTTGGTGGCTATCGACGCGCTGGCGAACAACAACGTGTAGCCATCGGGCGTGGCGCGCGCCACCAGTTCGTTGCCCAGCGAGGTGCCTGCGCCGGGGCGGTTGTCGATGATGACGGATTTGCCTAGGGCCTCGGTGTATTTCTGCGCCACGATGCGCGCGATGATGTCGGTCGAGCCGCCGGGCGGCAGGGGCACGACCATGCGTACCGGTCTCGTCGGGTAGCGCGCCGGTTGTGCGTTTGCCAATGACGGGCACGCCGTCAAAGCCGCGGTGGCCAATGTGGCTGTTACGCCGAAGCGATACGCTAAGGTGTTCATTTTATTGAGATTCTTGATGCTGCCGCGAGCTACCGTAGTGATCATGATGGCGTCCCTGGTTGGCGTTTTGCTGATCGTCGATAAAAGTATAGGGCAAATCGCAATGCGCAATTGGTTTCGCGCGTACGCTAAGATGGTGCATCAAGCCTTCCGCTATGGTTGTTCCATTCCATCTGTTTCTTTCCTCCATCCCTCGTAGGAGAATCGCATGACTGACTTGAATACAGAGCTAGGCTGTCTTAAGGGCATACGCGTGCTGGACATGACGCAGTTTGAAGCAGGCACCTCGTGTACGCAGGTGCTGGCGTGGTTGGGCGCTGATGTCACCAAGGTTGAAAATCCGAAGACCGGCGACCCCGGTCGCCGCGTGGGTTCGAGCAAGCCGCACAAGGATGATCCGTATTTTTTGATGTACAACTCCAACAAGCGCTCCATCGCCATCAACGTCAAAGACCCGCGCGGCCTGCAGTTGGTGAAAGACATGGCGAAAAAGGCCGATGTGTTCATAGAGAACTTTGCACCCGGTGCCATTGAACGCTTGGGCTTGGGCTACGACGTGCTGTCGAAAATTAATCCGGGCATCGTCTACGGCCAAGTCAAAGGGTTTGGTGAAGGCAGTCCGTATGAAAAAAATCTCGCCTTCGATATGATCGCGCAGGCCTGCGGCGGCACCATGAGCATCACCGGCGATCCCGACGGCAAGCCCATCAAACCTGGCACCACGCTGGGCGATACCGGCACCGGCATGTTGATGGTGATTAGCATCCTCGGCGCGCTGTTCCGGCGTCAACAAACCGGCAAAGGCACGCGTCTGAATGTCGGCATGCAGGATGCGATGCTGCACTACATACGCAACTCCATGGCGGTGACCTCAAAAACCGGCAAGGCGGCACCACGCGCGGGCGCAGGCTCCATCGGCGGCGGCAATCCGCCGGCGAATATTTACCCGTGCAAACCCGGTGGGCCGAATGATTTTGTTTACATCTATACCAGCCGTGCGAATCCCAACCACTGGCCCAAATTGCTGGAAGTCATCGGCCGCACTGATTTGATCGGCAATGCAAAATTCGACACGCGCGAAGCCCGCGTGCAAAACGAGGCCGAGATCGACGCGATTTTGTCGGAGTGGACCATGAAGCGCGATAAATACGAAGCAATGAATCTCGTCGGCGCGGCGGGCATCCCTGCCGGCGCGGTGCGCGACACATTGGAACTGACTAACGACCCTGATTTCGTCAATCGCCGCACCTTGCAGCCGATACAACACCCGGCCTACGGCGCGTTCAAGGCCATTACATGGCCGGTGAGTTTTGACGGGCAGAAGGCAACTGTGAGGCCGTCGCCGCTGCTGGGTGCAGACACTGGCGATGTGCTGAAGGATTGGCTGGGCATGGATGCCAATCAGATTTCAGCACTGACCACGGATAAAGTCGTCGGCCCGCAGCTTCAATAATCCATTAAAAATCAAGGAGTTATATTATGGCAGACATTACCGGCAATGAGATACTGGGCCGCGCGCTTAAGAACGAAGGCACCAAGGATATTTTTTACATCATGGGCGGCCCCATGCAGCACGCCGAAACCGCGTGCGCCAAAGAAGGCATACGCATGATCGATGTGCGGCACGAGCAAGCCGCCGCCCTCGCCGCACAAGCCTATGCACGCTTGAAGCAACAGCCAGCGGTGTGCATGGCGGCCAGTGGCCCCGGTGTGATCAATCTCACCACGGGTATGGCCAATGCGTTGATCGATTGCGCGCCGGTGGTGGCGGTTGGCGGCTCCAGCGCCATTCATCAATTTGGACGGCAAACGTTTCAGGAGATTGATCAAGTCGCCATCATGCGCGGCTGCTGCAAGTGGGTGGGGCAGGCCATTGAAATCCGCCGCATTCCTGAAATGGTTAACACGGCGTTTCAGAAGGCGATGGGCGGCAAGCCGGGGCCGGTGTATCTGGATATGCCTGCGGACATCCTCTATGGCAAATGCCCCGAAGAAGAAGTGCAGTGGGATTTGAGTGGCCGCTCGTTGCTGCGCGCGCGCCCGCAAGGCGAGCAAGCGCAAGTCGATAAGCTCATGGCGGCGCTGGGCAAGGCAAAAAACCCCATCATCCTCACCGGCAGCGGCGTCATCTGGTCGCAAGCGTGGCCGGAGCTGACGCAATTTGTCGAGCAGGCGGGCATTCCGTTTTACACCACGCCGCAGGGCCGTGGCGTGCTGCCCGATGATCACCCGCTGTCGTTCCTCACCATGCGTTCGTCGGCGTTTAAAGATGCCGATCTGATATTGATTGTCGGCACGCGCATGAACTACATCATCAACCACGCAGCACCCCCACGCTTTGCGGCGGGTGCGACCATCGCGCGCATTGATATCGACGCCGATGAAATCGCCAGCTCACCGCGCAAGGTGGATATTGGCATCGTCGGCGATTGCAAAGCCGTGTTGCAACAAATGCTGGCGGCGATGAGCCAGATCGATGCAAAAAACTATGCGCCGTGGCGTGAAAAACTCTCTTCCGGCGACGCCAAAAAACGCGGCGAAACCAGCGGTGGTATGGCCCTCAACAAAACGCCGATCCACCCGCTGCGCCTGTGCGAGGAAGTCAAAAACTTCATGAAGCGCGATGCAATTTTAGTGGTCGATGGCCAAGAGATTTTGAACTACGGCCGTCAATCCATGCCGACTTTCACCCCTGCGCATCGCTTGAACTCTGGCCCTTTCGGCATGATGGGCGTGGGCATGCCGTTTGGCGTGGGTGCCAAGGCAGCGTGCCCCGATAAACAAGTGATCGTGGTGCATGGCGACGGCTCGTTTGGGTTGAACGCGATGGAGCTCGACACAGCGGTGCGTCACAAGCTGCCGATACTGGTGGTCATCAGCTTGAACGGCGGCTGGACGGCTGATCCGAAAAAAGAAAAAACCGGACGCAACTTGGGCTACACACGCTACGACAAAATGGCCGAGGGCTTGGGCTGCTACGGCGAATACGTGGAGAAGCCTGAAGATATCGGCCCCGCGCTCGTGCGTGCGCAGAAGAAAGTGGATGAGGGTATGGTGGCGTTGGTGAATGTGAAGACGGATGAAAATGCACGCGCGGGGACCGTGGCGTTTTCTTCGCATTCGACTTGATTTATCTCTATTCATACGTCATTAAACAACCACACCTTCCCTCACCCTGCCATCTCCCGGGGGGAGAGGGTTCAAAGCCCTTCTCCCCTCGGGATAAGAGAACACTTAGAGCGAAGCAGAAGGGGTGGGATGAGGGAAGCTTTTGACTTTTCATAGTAGATGAATAGAGACCTTAATTTTCAAGAAGCTGTTTCACGGGTCAGTAATGTTGTTAAATCAAAGGGAGATTGCAATGAAACGCATCGCAACATGGATTGTCAGTTTGCTGGTGGCAGTAATGGGTTTGTCCGGCTGCGCATCACAATCAGTCAATACCAGTGAGCCGGGATGGATAGCACTGTTCGACGGCAGCAGCCTGCATAAATTCAACCTCTACGGCAACCCGAACTTCCGCATACAGGATGGCCTTGCGGTGTCCGATGTCGGTGTTGGCCATCTGGTGACGAAAGAATCCTACGGCGACTTTCGCATCGTCGCCGAGTTTTGGACCGACGCCGAAGCCAATAGCGGTGTATTCATCCGTTGCTCCGACGCCGCGAAAATCACCGCCGTCAATTGCTATGAAGTGAACATCAACGATGCCGCTGTCGACAGTGGCACCGGCACTGGTGGCATACCCAACTACGGCAAGACCACGCATCGCGTCAAGGCCGCCGGGCAATGGAACACCTACGACATCACCGCGCAGGGCGCCAACATCCGCGTGGTGTTGAATGGCGTGGAGACGCTCAACATCAACGACGGCAAATTACCCAAGGGCGTTATTACGCTCCAGCGCAGTGCGGGCGTGGTGAAATTCCGCAAGGTGCATCTAAAGCCGCTGTAAGTATTTGTTTTTAAACAATTTTAACTGTTTTGGCTGGTGTGTTCCGGCAAACGTGTTGCGAAAAATCGCACAGGAGATGGGGCATGCCACTAAGTGAAAAAACGTTACTCGCACGCGACGCCAAACGTAACGTTGGCGAAGAACTGTTACAAGCTATCCGCGACGTAAAGGCTGGGCGTCATGGCGCAAAATATAGAGTCGAAGCTAACGATATCGTGGCGGCACGTGTGAAGAGCGGCCTCTCGCAGGCTCAGTTTGCGGCAGCGCTGAAGATTTCGGCACGCACATTGCAACAGTGGGAGCAGGGACGTCGCCAACCGTCGGGCGCGGCTGAAACATTGCTGAAAATCGTTGCGCGGCATCCCGACGTTTTACGTGAAGTAATGGCGGCCTGATACACCCACTACATGATGCACATGAAACTATCCGTCCTCGACCAATCCACCGCAGCCAAGGGCCGCACGCAGGATCACTCCATCCGCGAAACGCTGGCCTACGCCAAGCGTTGCGATGAGTTGGGTTATCACCGCTATTGGGTGTCAGAGCACCACAACTCCGGCAACATTGTCGGCACCGCGCCGGAAGTGTTGATGGCCGCCATTGGTGCCACCACGCAACGCATACGCATCGGCAGCGCGGGTGTGATGTTGCCGCATTACTCGGCGTACAAAGTGGCGGAACAGTTTCGTGTGCTGGAGGCGATAGCGCCGGGGCGTGTTGACCTCGGCGTGGGGCGCGCGCCGGGTTCCGACCGCTTGACCTCAATGGCGTTGAACCCGCACCCGGACGATGTGCATGACCAGTTCCCGCGCCAGATACAGGAAATGCAATGCTGGTTGACCGGCACACCCTTGCCGGAGGGCCACCCGTTTCAGCGCGTGGTGGCGCATCCCACAGGACCAACAACGCCAACGATGTGGGTGCTGGGCAGTTCCGATTACGGCGCGCAACTCGCGGCGTATCTCGGCATGCCGTATGCGTTCGCGTATTTTTTCAGTTACGGCTTTGATGTGGACAGGGCGTTGGAGTTGTATCGCAAGAACTACCGTCCCAGTGAACTGCACCCCAAACCGCAATGCACCATCTGCGTGTTTGCGCTGGCGGCCGACACCGAGGAAGAGGCACTGTTTCAATTCAAACCACGCGAGCGTGCGCTGATCGAACGCGAGTCCGGCATACGCCAGCCGTTGGCCTCACCCGAAGAAGTCAACGCACGTAAGTTGTCGGCGGATGAAGAACGCTTCCGCGAAAAGCTGCTGCGCCATGCGGTGGTGGGCACCGCAGCGCAGGTTAAAAAGCGGCTGGATGAATTGGCGCAGCGGCTCGATCTCGATGAACTGGTGATCGTAAGCTGGACCTATGACGTCGCACCACGCATGCGCTCGTATGAACTGTTGGCGCAGGCTTATGGGTTAAGCGGGTTGAAGTAAATGGCGGGGAAAATGCGTACCTATACCGCAACAGTATTGGCGATTGCCTCTACACAAGTCATTGCAGCGACACCCGATACCGCTGCAGGCTACCCCAACCGCCCCATCCGCTACATCCTCGCCAACGGCCCCGGCTCCAACGCCGATTTGTTCACGCGCCTGCTGGCGCAAAAACTGTCGGATCATTTTGGGCAGCAAGTGGTGGTGGATAGCCGTCCCGGCGCGGGCGGCATGCTGGGTATCGACATTGCTGCCAAATCAGCGCCCGACGGCTACACCATAGCGCGTGGCAACTTGCCCGCGCTGGCGGTGGCGCCGCATGTGTATAAAAAAATGCCGTATGACGCGCTGAAGGATTTGCTGCCGGTGTCGCTCACTGACGTGGGGCAAAATCTGCTGGCCGTACACAACTCGATCACCGCCAACAATGTGCGCGAACTGATCGCGCTGATGAAAGCCAAGCCCGATGCGCTGGCCATGGCCTCGCCCGGCGTGGGCAGCGGCGGGCATTTGGCGGCGGTGTTGTTTACCTCCATGGCCGGTGTGAAGTCGTTGCACGTGCCGTACAAAAGCGCGGGCGCATCCATCATCTCCGTGGTTAGCAATGAATCGCAGTGGACATTCGCACCCATCGGCGCGCCGTTGCCGCATGTGCGCGCAGGGCGCTTGAAGGCGCTGGCGGTGGGTGGCGACAAACGCGCACCGCAAGTGCCCGACGTGCCCACTGCTGCCGAGGCCGGCGTGCCCGGCTACTACTCCACCAGTTGGGCGGGCGTAGTGGTCCCCAAGGGCACGCCGCAAGCCATCATCGCCAAACTCAACGCGGCGATCTTCAAAGTGCTGTCTACGCCCGAGACGAAAGCGCAATTCTTGCAGCAGGGCGCAGAAGCCACGCCCACCACGCCGGAGGATTTCGCACGC
>JAYTWR010000158.1:0-30399 GCA_043743335.1 Burkholderiales bacterium | reverse complement strand
GGCACTCGTGCCAAAAAAACAAAAATCAGCACGTGCGGTGCTGAAAATTGAGGCTGCGTGTTTCAAAAATTGGGGGTTTTCTGTCAGGCACTAACTAATAGGTTTTGTACTGCAAATATTTCCCACTCATCACAATCTGCACACGGTCGCCGTTCGGATCAGGCTGGCGCGTCATGTCCATTTTGAAGTCGATGGCGCTCATGATGCCGTCGCCGTATTCTTCGTGGATCAGCTCTTTGAACGTCGTGCCGTAGACGCTCACCAATTCGTAGAAGCGATAAATCAACGGGTCGGTCGGCACTGCCGTCGGCAACGAGCCTTTATACGGCGCTTGTTGCAGCAGCAGAATGGCGTAGGGCGGCAGACCGAGTAATTTACCGGCGGCTTCGGCTTGCGGCTTGGTCATTTTCATCTGGCCGAGCAGCGCGGCCGTTGTCCACTCTTTGCTTTGGCCAACGGTCTTGGCGATTTTGCTCCAGCTCAGGCCTTTTTTCAGACGCCCTTCGACGACGAGTTCGGTGACGTCGGTGCGCTGCATGGGTTTTGCTGCGGCAATACTTTTTTTCATGATATCCTCGTGTAAGTAATTGAATTTTAATGGAAATTTAACTAGCGAAAATTCACCACCACCGCTGATTCCGGCGGCGTAATCGCAGCCTTGGGCGCGGGCGGCACGGGCTGGCTTTCGACGCCGGGCATCACCACCGGCGGATTCCTCGCGTCGTAACCTTCCGGCAATGCTTCGCTGAAGCGCTTGGAACGGCTCACCAGAAAATCCACCAAGTGATTGCGGATGGCGTAAAAGTGCGGCGCTTTGTGCAGCGTTTCGCGCGAGCGATTTTTCGGCAGCGTGTTGACGACAATTTCCGCGATACGCGCTTGCGGGCCGTTGGACATCAGCAAAATTTTGTCCGACAGCAAAATCGCTTCGTCAACGTCGTGCGTGATCATGAACACGGTTTGATGCGTCTCGGCGCAGATTTTTTTCAGCTCGTCCTGAATGTTGCCGCGTGTCAGCGCATCGAGCGCGCCGAAGGGCTCATCGAGCAGCAGCATTTTGGGTTCGATGGCAAACGCGCGCGCAATGCCCACGCGCTGCTTCATGCCACCCGATAACTCTGACGGCTTTTTGTGCTCGCTGCCGGAAAGGCCCACGAGATCAAGATAACGCTGGCAGTGTGCGTCGATATCCTTCTGGCTTTTGTCGGGCCACTTCGAGCGCACAGCGAACTCCACGTTTTTCTTTGCGCTCAGCCACGGCATCAAGGCGTGCCCCTGAAACACCACGCCGCGCTCGAGACTGGGCCCGGCGACTTCACGATCGTCCATCAGCACGTGGCCACCGCTGGCGGTATCCAGCCCGGCCAGCACGTTCAAAATCGTGGTCTTGCCGCAGCCAGAGTGACCGATGATGCAGGCGAATTCGCCTTTTTCGATGCTGAAATGCACATCATCGAATACCGTCACATCTGCTTTACCACCCGAACCCGGAAATTTCTTCGCCAGGCCTTCCGCTATCAAAAAGGGTTTGTCAGCCATTTTTTTACTCCACGTAGGTGACAAATTTTTGCAGCATGCCGAACATCATATCGAGCGCCATACCCACCACGCCGATCATCAAAATGGCGAAAATCACATTGGTGAGCGAGAGATTGTTCCACTCGTTCCACACGAAATAACCGATGCCCGTGCCGCCCACCAGCATCTCGGCAGCCACAATCACCAGCCACGCAATGCCCATCGAAATGCGCATGCCGGTCATGATGGTGGGTGCTGCTGCCGGCAAAATCACCTGAAACGCTTTGCGCATCACACTCACTTCCAGCGTGCGTGCCACGTTCAGCCAGTCTTTGCGCACCGACGCCACGCCGTAGGCGGTGTTGATCAGCATGGGCCAGATTGAGCAAATGAAAATCACGAAGATGGATGAGGTGGCCGAATCTTTGATGGTGTAGAGCGCCAGCGGCATCCAGGCCAGCGGCGAAATGGGTTTCAACACTTGAATAAACGGATCCAGCGCGCGATGCAGCAGCGGCGACATGCCGATCATGAAGCCTAGGGGTATCGCCACCAGCGCCGCCAGCAAAAACCCGCCCATCACGCGTGCCAGCGAGTACGCGAGCTGGATGCCGATGCCTTTATCGTTCGGGCCTTTGTCGTAGAACGGATCGGACAAATGCTTCTTCACCGTTTCACCCATTTGCGCGGGCGTCGGCAGACCATCCTGCTTTTTGGCGCTCTTGCCCATGAGCTGTTCGTACTCGGTCAACGCACCGCTGGGTTTTTCAACTGTTACGGTGGCGGCCTGCCAAATACCCAACAAAAACAAGAAGATAACCAATGACAGCGCGCCTGCGCGGATGTGCATGCCTTTGTCCATGATGGTGCTCCTAAGCGCGTTTAATGGCGAAACTGTTGATGTAGGCGTCCGGCGCGGTGTGATCGAACACCTTGCCCATCACGATGATTTTTTTGTAGTTCTCCGACGGCGGCTTGTAGCCCATCGCAGTCATGTGCTTGCGTGCGTCGGTAAGCAGATAAACCTGCTCAGTCAAATCCTTCCAGCGCACGTCGCCCTTCACGTAACCCCAGCGCTTCATCTGCGACAAAATCCAGGTCGCCATCGAGTACCAAGGGAAGGGATCAAAATCGATCCGCGCCGGATCGTTCTTCACATTGCCCAAGCCATCGGCGTAGCGCCCGGTCAGCACCTGCTCCAACACGGCAACCGGCTGATTAAGATAATTTGCTGGTGCGATGGATTCGGCGATGGTTTTGCGATTGGCCGGGTCACGCGCCAGCGCGGCACCCTTTAGCACGGCACGAAACAGGGCGGCGAACGAGTTGGGCGCTTCCTTGATAAAGGCCGTGGGCGCGCCGAACGAACAGCACGGATGGCCGTCCCACAACTCTTTGGTCAGCAGGTGTATGAAACCCACTTCTTCATACACCGCGCGCTGGTTAAACGGATCGGGACCGAGGTAACCGTCAATATTACCGGCGCGCAGGTTGGCCACCATTTCGGGCGGCGGCACCACGCGGATTTGAATGTCTTTATCCGGGTCCAGCCCATGCTCCGCCACGTAGTAACGCAGCAAAAAGTTGTGCATGGAAAACTCAAACGGCACAGCAAACTTGAAACCCTTCCACATTTTTGGATCGCGCGCGTTTTTGTGCTTGTTGGCCAGCGTAATCGCCTGACCGTTGACGTTCTGAATGGTCGCCACCTGCATCGGCTGCGCAGACGACCCCACGCCCATGGAAATGGCAATGGGCATCGGCGCGAGAAAGTGCGAGGCGTCGTACTCTTTGTTCAGCACTTTGTCGCGTATCAGCGCCCAGCCCGCAGTTTTGATCACATCGACTTCGAGACCTTCCGCCGCGTAGTAGCGCAGCGGATGCGCGAGAATCAGTGGCGTGGCACAGGTGATGGGAATGAAGCCGATCTTGAGATTCTTTTTCTCCGGCGCGCGCTTGTCCTGCGCCAGCGCCTGCATGGCGCCTATCGGGAGCACGGCGGCGATGGCCGCCATAGCGCTATTCGTGCCCACGGCTTTGAGAAAGCCGCGACGCTGACGGTCATCGGGGAACAGCGCGCGCACCATGGCCGACTCAACCACCTCACACCCAAGCCCTTCAGGATCAACCGCCGACTGCCGGTTATGCTCGTGTTGCGAGGCGTGATGTCCGCAGGAGCAAGGCGCTTGTACTGGGGCGTTGCTGTCGTAAATTTTAAGGGTGTCGGTCATGGCGTCCTCTGATTTTTTTAAGGTCACCGCAACTCCGAGCAGAATGTGTGCCAGCACTCGGAAGCGCAATCGATAGATAAACGTATCTCATTGTTTTTATTGATATTTTTTTATATGCCGCACTGCTTGTGCAGTAGCGCCTGACGCCCTGATTTCTGGCATGCACCGCGACGGTGCGACGCGACAGTGCATGCTGCATCGTGATGCACGCCCGTGGTGCGTGTGCAGAAAAGCCACGGACAGATCACCTGAAAAACGCCGCCCAACGCTTCAATCCCGAAGCCTTTTGACGAAGGCGTTTTTCATGGAAACCCTGATACGCCGTGACACTGACCGCGTGGGGCCTGTGGCGCACACGGCGAGATGCCGCAGTGAAAAGTGGGATAATCGCCGCACGCGAAAACAACAAAGAGAAGCCGCGCGCAGCATCCCACATCATGTCCCGGCGCCACCTCCTCATTACACTGCTGTGCACGGCCTGGATCTTGCCGGGTTTGATCGGGCACGATCCGTGGAAAACCGACGACGCGCACACCTTCGGCGTTGTTTACGACATGCTGAAAGGGGGTTCATGGCTCACACCCACACTGGCGGGCGAAGCCTATCTCGACGAGCCGCCGCTGTATTACCTCACGGCCTTGTTGACGGCAACGCTGGCATCGCCTCTGTTGCCGCTGCACGACGGCGCGCGTCTCGCCACGGGCTTGTATATGGCGCTGACGTTGCTGTTTTGCGGCATGGCCGGGCGCGAGCTGCATGGCAAGGGTAATGGCGCGATTGCCGGGCTGTTGCTCATGGGCTGCTTTGGTTTGGTGCTGCGCGGCCATGAAGCTATTACCGATGTCGCCGCGCTGGCGGGGTTTGCGCTGGCGTATTACGCGCTGGCCTTGGCGCTGCGACGCGCGCTCGCGGGCGGGCTACTGCTCGGCGCGGCGCTGGGCATGGTGTTTTTGTCGCAGGGCATACTGGAAACGCTGATTCTGGCGCTCATCGTGGCGACGCTGCCGGCGGTGTCGGCGGCTTGGCGCACGCGTGGCTATGCGCGCGCGCTGCTGGTCGCCCTGCCGGTGGCCGTGCCCCTGATGGCGGCATGGCCGCTGGCCCTGCATCTGCGCTCGCCCGCGCTGCTGGACTTGTGGCTGCAGCAGGATTTTTACGCCCTGTTGCGCAGCGCGGATCGCGACAGCCTGTTCTACCTGCGCATCATGCCGTGGCATGCGTGGCCGGTGTGGATGCTGGGGTTATGGTCGCTCTGGTCTTTGCGGTCACGGTGGTTTCCGTGGTCGCGCCGCGTCCTGCAGGACACGCCACGCGCGCCCTACGCGACCCCGGCAGTGGTGCTGCCGTTAACGGGCTTTGTCGTAACGCTGTTATTGCTGTCGCTGGCAAGCAATCCGCGCGATTTGTATGCGCTGGCGCTGTTGCCCGCGCTGGCGCTATTGGCCGCGCCCGCGGCGCGCAGCTTGCGGCGTGGTGCCGCGAATGCGTGGCTGTGGTTCAGCATTACCGGCGTCACGTTCTTTATCGTGGTGGCGTGGTTTTACTGGACGGGTTTGGAGCTCGGTGTGCCCGCGCGTCTGCACGGTCATTTGCATCGTTTGCAACCAGGCTATACACCGGGCTTTAAGTGGCTGCCATTTGCGCTGGCTGCGTGTTACACCGTCGCGTGGTTTGTGTTGCTGGCGAAGTTAAAACGCTCTCCAGAGAAACCGGCGGTGGTATGGGCGGCGGGGATTGCCGTACTGTGGGGGCTGACCGCAACCCTGTTTGTGGGCTGGGTGGATACCGGCAAAAGTTATCGTGCAGTATTCACCAGCATGCAGCAAAGCCTGCCGACTCAATATGGCTGCGTATCCAGCCGCAACCTGGGCAAATCGCAGCGCGCGATGTTGCACTACTACGCGGACGTTATCACCTATCGCGATGAAGTCACTGCGCGACGGCGCGATTGTGAACTGCTGTTGACGCAAGGCACGGTTGCCGAAGAAACACCGCTGGACGGCAAATGGCTCAAAATCTGGGAAGGCTACCGGCCCGGCGACAAGGTTGAGCGTTACCGGCTCTACGAGCGCATTTCGCAAGCACCGGCGACGCCCACAAGGCAGCCATAAATGGTGCATAGCGACATGCGGTATCGTGCGGTATCGTGCGGCTCGACAAGCGGATTTCGACAGCGTAGACTAAACCCGTTCATTTATAATTTATCTTTTAAAATCAATTAGTTAAGGAGATTCCCATGAACGCAGCGCGTGAAGTAGTGGTGGTAAGTGGTGTGCGTACCGCAATCGGTGATTACGGCGGTGCACTGAAAGACATCGCGCCAACCGAACTGGCCGGACTAGTCATACGTGAAGCGGTCAAACGCGCCAAAATTGATCCGCAGCAGGTGAACCAATTGGTATTCGGCAATGTGATCCACACCGAACCCAAAGACATGTATCTGTCGCGCGTAGCCTGCATCAAAGGCGGGCTGCCGCAAGAAACCACCGCGCTTACCGTAAACCGTTTGTGCGGCAGCGGCCTGCAAGCCATCGTCAGTGCGGCGCAGAGCATACAACTCGGTGATGCGGACGTCGTGGTGGCCGGGGGCGCGGAATCGATGAGCCGCGGCGGCTATCTGATGCCCGCCCTGCGCTCCGGTCAGCGCATGGGTGACGCCAGCGCCGTCGACATGATGGTGGGCGCGCTGACCGATCCGTTCGACACCGTACACATGGGCATCACGGCGGAAAACATCGCGGCGCAATGGAAAATCACGCGCGAGCAACAGGATGCGTTCGCGGTGGAAAGCCATCGCCGCGCGCTCAACGCCATCGACAAGGGCTACTTCAAGGATCAAATCCTGCCTGTCGAACTGAAAACCCGCAAAGGCGTGACGCTGTTTGACCGCGACGAACACGCACGCTCGGATGTGTCGCTGGAAAGTCTGGCCAAGCTACGCGCGGTGTTCAAAAAAGAAGGTTCGGTAACTGCCGGCAATGCGTCGGGCATCAACGACGGCGCAGCAGCGATTGTGATGATGGAGCGCAATGCTGCCGACAAGGCGGGCCTGAAGCCCATGGCGCGACTGGTATCGTACGGCTTGGCCGGTGTAGACCCCAAAATCATGGGTATCGGCCCGGTGCCGGCCTGCACGCGCGCACTCGCCAAGGCGGGGCTCAAGGTCGAAGACATGGATGTGATCGAATCCAACGAAGCCTTTGCCGTGCAGGCGCTGGCGGTATCGTGTGATTTGAAATTCGATGCGGCGAAAACCAATCCTAACGGCGGTGCCGTCGGCTTGGGCCACCCCATCGGTGCCACCGGGGCCATTCTCACGGTGAAAGCGCTGTATGAATTGCAGCGCACCGGTGGACGCTATGCGCTGGTGACCATGTGTATCGGCGGCGGGCAGGGCATAGCAGCGGTGTTTGAGCGGCTGTAGACGTTCAGGATTGCGTTATTAGGATTGAGGATTGGGCGCCGCTTGCGACGCCCAATTCTTTTTTAGTGCGCAAGCGGGCCAGCACGTGCAACTGAAAATGCGTGAACGCGAGGCCGCTTAGCGCCGGGGCCAGCAGGTTGAGCAACGGCACGTAATAGAACACGGATAGGCACAGACCCAGCCCGTACAGTTGGCGCTTGTGGTTGTCGATCACCGTGCGCAGTTCGTCAGCGTCAGCGTGCTCCGCCAAGGCGTCGTAGCGAAACACCCGTTGATTCAGATACGCGGCATTGAACGCGGGAATCACCAGCGCGCCGATGCCGGTAAACCACAGCGGGAAGGTTACCAGCCATAGCACCGCGAATCTCACTATGGCCACCGTGGTGTTGCGCACACTACCACCCAGCGTGCCGCCGCGCCGGCGCACCAAGTTCGGGAAATCGTGCGTCGCCACATGATTCACCAACCCTGGCATGGTGAACAGTTCTGTCATCAGCAACGCGGTCAACATCACACCCGGCATGAGCAGCGCTACGGCGATCATGCTGCCCGCCACCCGCAGCGCGCCCGTTGCCCACTCACCTAGCCAATGTGCGAGGGACGTAGCTTGCAGCCAAGCGTTCACCCACGCTGTGAGCCGCGCCCAGCACAGCCAGCCGATCAGCATCCACACCGCCGCCGCGCACAAAATCGGCACGGCCACCATCAGCAACACCTGCGGACGGCACAGATCACGCAGCGCTTTGCGCAAGGCTTCCAAAATCACCGGCAACGGATTGCTCCAGAATTCGATGGTGCCATTGTAAACGCCACCACGCCAGCAGGTAGAATAGCCGCGACGCGCAAACCTCAAATTTTGTTACTGTGACCATGCCTTCCTCCCTCATCCATAGTCCTGAATGGGTCGCCCTGCAAACGCACCAACGGGGTATCGCCAGTGCGTGCATCGCGCAATTTTTCGCTGCCGACACAGAACGCTTTACCCGATTTTCTCTGTCGCTGGACGGCCTGTTACTGGATTTTTCGCGCCATTTCATCAGCGCCGAAACGTTACCATTGCTGACGGCGCTGGCTCGCGCACGTGACCTGCCAGCGTGGATAGAACGCATGTTCAATGGCGAACACATTAATCACACCGAAGATCGCGCGGTGCTGCACGTGGCCTTGCGCGCCAACCACCCCGTGTGGTGCGATGGGCGCGATGTCACCGTGGATGTGCAACGCGTGCTGGCGCAAATCGAACAATTTGTCACAGGCATCCGCAGCGGTGCCGCGACCGGGCATACCGGGAAACGCATTACCGATGTGGTCAATATCGGCATTGGCGGTTCTTACTTGGGACCGCAACTGGCGTGTCAGGCGCTACGCCCCTACGCGAAGGAAGGCTTACGCGCGCATTTTGTGTCCAACGTGGACGGCGAAAACCTGTCTGCTGTGCTGAGTGGATTGAACGCTGCCAACACGCTGTTCATCATCACCTCCAAGACGTTTACCACGCAGGAGACCATGACCAACGCACGCGCCGCGCGGCGTTGGCTGATCGAACAACTCGGCGACGAAGCGGCTGTCGCCAAACACTTCGCCGCTGTGACATCGAACACTGACAAGGTGGCGCAATTCGGTATTCCGCCGCAGCAGGTGTTTGAAATGTGGGATTGGGTGGGCGGGCGCTATTCGCTGTGGTCGGCGGTGGGGCTGCCGGTGGCGCTGTATGTCGGCATGGATGCCTTTAAGGCTCTGCTCGCGGGCGCGCGCGTGATGGATCAACATTTCCGCACCGCGCCGCTGGAGCGCAACATGCCCGTGGTGCTCGGTCTGCTCGATGTGTGGTACGTCAACTTTTTCAACACACAGGCGCGTGCGGTGCTGCCGTATGCGCAGGCGCTGTCACGCCTGCCCGCGTATTTGCAGCAACTTGAAATGGAAAGCCTCGGCAAATCCGTGGCGCGCGACGGCAGCGCCATGGATTGCGTCACCGGCAATATTGTGTGGGGCGAGCCGGGCACGGACAGCCAACATTCGTTTTTTCAGTTGCTGCATCAGGGCAAGCTGTTGATTCCCGCCGATTTGATTGCCGCCTGCCGCAGCGCGTCCGGCTTTCGCGAGCAGCATGCTTTACTGCTCGCGAATTTTTTTGCGCAGGGTGAAGCATTGATGAACGGCAAGCCCGATCCAAAATCGCCGCACGCAGCCGTACCCGGCAACCGCCCCAGCACGTCGATACTGGTCGATGAATTGGATGCCAAACGCCTCGGCATGTTACTCGCGCTGTATGAACACAAAGTGTTTGTGCAAAGCGTTATCTGGAATCTGAATGCCTTCGATCAATGGGGCGTGGCGCTCGGCAAACAGGTCGCGGATCGCATCCTGCCGGTACTCGTGGGTGCGCAACCCGCCACGACGTTTGACGGGTCAACCAACGGCCTGATCAACTACTACAAGACGCGGCCCTGACGGTGCTGCGTGGCCATTACGACGTTGTTACGACGTTATAACGACGTTATAACGACGTTATTGCGCCGGGCTTGCCCCGGTGGCGGGTACCCGTAGTGTGAGTTGATCGCCCCGCTGAATCAACTCCAGCCGCTTCAAGAAATACAATCATGTGGGTGGAACCGCGCTTCCCTTTCAAGCTACGCGCGCCGCGCGGGCCACGCGGGCCACGCAGAGGCTGAGACATCAAATTTTCAGGATGTGTTCGCGGTAGTACTTCAGCTCGGCGATGGATTCGTGGATGTCGGCCAGCGCCTCATGTTTGCCGTGCTTGGTGAGGCCCGCCATGATTTCGGGCTTCCAGCGTCGCGCCAATTCTTTTAGCGTGCTGACATCGAGGTTGCGATACAGCAGGTAATCCTCGAACTGCTGCATGTAGCGCACCAAAAACCGGCGATCCTGATGCACCGAATTACCGCAAATCGGCGACATTTTGGGCGGCACATGCACGGCCACGAACGCCAGCATCTGCGCCTCCACCTCGGCATCGGTCAGCACCGATGCCTTGACCCGATCAATCAGCCCACTCTTACCGTGGGTGCCCTTGTTCCAGCTATCCATGGCATCCAACACGGTGTCCGACTGGTGTACCACCCACACCGGCGCTTCGGCCACCACGTCCAATTGCGACGTCGTCACCACGATCGCCACCTCGAGTATCCTGTCCGTTTCCGGGTTCAGGCCGCTCATTTCCATGTCGATCCAGATGAGGTTGTTGGGGTCTTGTGCCATAATCAAAATGATGTCGGGTGCAAATGACTCAGTTGCGGATACAGACGCGGATCCAGACGTAGATCCTGATGCTGGTGCTGATTGACGGAAACCATTGATACCGCGAACCATTGATACCGTGCTTTGTGGTTTGCACCTATTTTGTCATAGTTAACCCATGAACGCCTCATGAACTCATTTGGATTGCTGTTTCTGCTTGCCGTGGCGTGTACCGCCGCACTGCGATTTTGGCTGGGCGCGCGTCACTTGACGCACGTCGGTGCCAAGCGCGCTGCCGTACCCCCCGAGTTCACCGGCCAAATCAGCTTGGAAGCGCACCAGCGCGCTGCCGACTACACCTGCGCCAAAACGCGGCTGGCGCTGATCTCGGCAGCGTTCGAAATCGTTCTACTGCTGTTGCTGACTTTGGGCGGTGGCCTGCAATGGCTACGCGATGTGGCGGCGGCTTGGTTGCCGGCGGGCATTCCGCGTGGTCTTGGGTTGATTGTATTGGTGGGGCTGGTGATGACGCTGACCGAGCTACCGTTCAGCCTGTACAGCACGTTTCGTGTCGAGGCCCGCTTCGGTTTCAACAAAATGACGCCGGTGCTGTTTTGGCAGGATTTTTTCAAGGGATTGGCTCTCGGTGCCGCCTTCGGCTTGCCGTTGGTCGCCGTCATTCTGTGGCTGATGGAAAAATCCGGCGACCTGTGGTGGCTGTACGCGTGGCTGACGTGGATGGGTTTTAAGTTGCTGCTGCTGGCCATTTACCCGGTGTGGATTGCACCGCTGTTTAACAAATTCAAACCTATGGACAACGCGGCACTCAAAGAGCGCATCGAGCAACTGCTGGCGCGCTGCGGCTTCAAAGTCAAAGGCCTGATGGTGATGGACGGCTCTATCCGCAGCAGCCACGGCAATGCGTATTTCACCGGCTTCGGTCAAAGCAAACGCATCGTGTTTTTTGACACACTGCTCGAACGCCTGAGTCCGCCGGAGGTTGAAGCCGTGCTCGCCCACGAACTGGGGCACTTTAAACGCAAGCACGTGGTGAAGCGCATTGTGTGGACGTTCGCGGCGAGTTTCTTTTTTCTGTGGCTGCTCGGCTACCTGCTGGATCAACCGTGGTTTTATCAAGGCCTCGGCGTCGCAACGCCCTCGCCCGCGATGGCGTTGATTTTGTTTGCGATGGTGATCCCCAACTTTACTTTTTTGCTGCAACCGCTATCGGCGATGTACTCGCGCCAGCACGAATTCGAAGCCGACGAATATGCCGCGCAAAACGCCTCCGCCAGTGATTTGATTTCTGCGCTGGTGAAGCTCTACAAAGACAACGCCTCCACGCTCACGCCTGACCCGCTGCACTCGATGTTCTACGATTCACACCCGCCCGCCTTGACGCGCATAGGACGCTTGCAGGGCCAAGCGGGATAGCAGCATAACTAATTGATTTTAAACGGATTTTTACCATGAATGCGATTGATCTTGCCAAAAGCAAATGCAAGCCCTGCGAAGGCGGTGTGTCGCCGCTGACTGCCGGTGAAATCGACAAACTGTTGAAGCAGTTGCAGGGTTGGGCATTCGACAACGGCGTAATCACCAAAACCTACGCCTTCAAAGATTATTATCAGGCCACGGCCTTCGTCAACGCGACAGCGTGGGTTTCGCACCGTGAAGACCATCACCCCGACATCGTACTGGGCTACAACCAGTGCCGCGTGTCGTACGTCACCCACGCAATCAAGGGTTTATCGGAGAACGGTTTCATTTGTGCGGCCAAGCTCGATGCGCTGTTTGATTTGTGACCGCCGGTAAGCCGCTGGCAGCACTGGAAAACGGCCTCGTCATCGCGGCGTTCGGCCGCAGCTACCGCGTCGAACTTTCCGGCGGCACGCTGATTGAGTGCTCAACCCGCGGCAAGCGCAGCGACATTGCCTGCGGCGATGTCGTCAACATTCGCCGCAGCGGCAAAAACAACGACAGCAACGGCGTTATCGAATCCACTCAACCCCGTGCCACGCTGCTGTATCGCTCCGACGCGCACAAACAAAAACTCATCGCCGCCAATGTGACGCAGGTCATCATTGTGGTGGCCGCCGTGCCGAGTTATTACGACGACCTGATCAACCGCTGCCTTGCCGCCTGCGAACATGGCGGCATCGCGCCGCTGATCGTGTTGAACAAATCCGAGCTGCCGCAAAGCGACGCCGCGTGGGCATCACTCGCCACGCACCGCGCGCTGGGCTATCGCGTGTTACGCCTGTCGGCCAAACAAGACATCAGCGCCCTGTTGCCGTTGCTGGAACAGCAAACCAGTGTGTTGGTCGGTCAATCCGGCATGGGTAAATCAACATTAGTGAACCGGTTAGTGCCGGGTGCCACCGTGCGGGTAGCGGAAACCTCCGTCGCGCTCGATTCTGGCAAACACACCACCACGGGCGCGCTGCTGCATCACATTAACGCTCACAGTCGCCTGATCGACTCACCGGGCTTGCAAGTGTTCGGCCTGCACCACATCAGCCGCGAAGACACCGCGCACGCTTTTGTCGAATTTCGCCCGCTGCTGGGGCAATGCCGCTTTCGCGATTGCACGCACCGAGTAGAACCCGGATGCGCTATCGACGAAGCCTGTCGTGAAGGGCGCATTGCCGCATCGCGTGTGCAGTCTTATCGCGCCCTGGCCGAAGAAAGTTTGCGCGCGCAGGCGCATCGCTTTGATTGATAAAAATATCGTTTAAAATAAATTACTTAACAAAACATTCGCAGAGGCCAATGCAGCATAAGTGCAGAACCGTTCACCTGCGCCTTCGTCCAAGTTGTTTCTGCGGGATCGGCCCCAATCAGTGGGTGCCAGCAATCAAACGTCGTCGGCTTGAGGCCTTCGCGCTGGCAGTATGCGATACGCGTCAGACCGCTGGCCCGCCGATCTCCGCCAAGCTCCGAAATGTTTCGTCTAATACGCCCACTTCGCTTCGTCCTTTGCCATGCTCGCTTTCTTCTGTCAAAGCGATGCAGTCTGCCTATTCACTTCACACAATTCTACGTGGAGCGGTTGGACGCTTACGGCCATGCTGCGAGGTCAGCATGAAAACGGGAGAATGTTGTAATGTTAAGAGACCCCATTGGTGCTCGACTGCGAGCAGTATGAGCAAGGCTAACGGCCGTGAACAGTCAACGGGTAATCTACAGGTCAATCAATTGCTCAAGAAGGGCATGGAGTTGATTCAGGCCGCAGCAGGATAAACATCCGCAGCTTCGGCGTTCTCGGCGGCACATGCGCATGAGCAATGCTACGAATCTAGACCTGGCCCTTTGCTTTTTCGCAAAGTGTTGATGCTCACATGATGCCACCGAATCAGTTCCCCCTGGCTCCATACGCACGCGCAAACTGGCATCGGTGGCAGGTTGGGCACAAGCATGCCATCCTCTACGAATTCACCTCACTCGCCATGCGCAACGTATACTTCACCAAACATGAAGATAAGTGCCCCGACATGATCGCGTGGGGCGACAAAATGGTGGCGCCGCTCACGCCTGCGCCGGGATCGTCTAATTTGGCGGTGCGGGTTTGGCCGGGCGTGAAATAACTGCCTTGCAGAAAAATAGGCACATTCAAGAAACGGCTTTTCCAGATTCATAGCCACACCAGGAGCACTCACCCCATGGGCATGACCATCATCGAAAAAATCCTTGCGCGCGCCAGCGGGCAGACGTCTGTTGCGCCTGGCGATCTGGCGGATGTGGACGTGGATACCGTAGTGCTTTTCGACAGCAGTTTTTTCCCGGTCGATTGGCGCGATGTGCTCAAGGTGTTTGACCCTGACAAACTGGTGGTGGCTTTTGATCATCGCATTCCTGCGCCCAATCGCGCCTGCGCTGAGGCACAAGTGATCGGGCGCGAATTTGTTAAACGTTTCGGCATCAAGCGCTTTCATGACGTGGGCTACGACCAAGGCATTGCGCATGTGATTGCCGCTGAGTGCGGCTATGCGTTGCCAGGCACTGTCCTCGTTTGTCAGGATTCTCATACGGGCAGCGCGGGCGCACTCAACTGCGCAGCGCGTGGCATCGGTGCGCCGGACATGATCTACGCCACAACCACCGGCAAGGCTTGGTTTGAAGTGTGCCCGACCTTGCGTTATGACTTCACCGGCGCATTGAAGTCCGGCGTGGTGACCAAGGATGTGTTCCTGCATATGGCGGGCAATCATGGCGACCATACTGGTTTCAACGTGGAGTTCGGCGGGCCGGGGCTGGCTGGCATGAGCGTATCGGCAAGACGCACCATCTCCACCATGGGCACGGAACTCAATGCAGAGTTCTCCATGTTTGAGCCGGATGACACTTTGTTTGCGTACCTGCGCGAACGCACGCAAGCGCCCTATCAAGCGCAATACCCCGATGCCGACGCGCACTATCACGAGCGGCGCGTTATCAATCTCGGCGAGATGGAGCCACTAGTCGCGCTGCCCGATGGCGTGATCCGCAACACGGTGCCCGTGGGCGAAGCGCAAGGTCAGCACATTGATCAGGCCTTTATTGGCTCGTGCGCCAATGGCAATCTGGAAGATTTGGCCATGGCCGCCGACGTGCTTAAAGGTCGCAGAGTCGCCGCAGGCACGCGGCTCATCGTGACACCGGGCACGCAAGCCATTTACCGGCAAGCCTTGAAACTTGGTTATGTAGAGACCATGGTCAACGCGGGCGCCGTGGTCACCAACGCCACGTGTGGGGCTTGCGGTGGTGGCCACCTGGGCATACTCGGCCCGGATGAAGTGTGCATCACCGCCAGCACGCGCAACTACAAGGGCCGCATGGGCGACCCCAGTTCGCGCATCTACATGGCCTCTCCGGCGACTGTGGCAGCCTCAGCCATAGCAGGCTTCATCACCCACCCCGGTGAATTTTTATCGGCGGCCACACAAAAGGTGAAGACATGATCAGCGGACGCGTATGGAAGTTTGGCGACAACATCAACACCGATTTGATTTTGCCCGGCCATGTCATGTTCCTGCCCGATGAAGAGCGGCAGAAATATTTATTTCAAGCTAACCGGCCCGAGTGGATCACGCAAGTACGCGACGGCGACATCATCGTCGCCGGCAATAGCTTTGGCATGGGCTCCAGCCGCCCTGCAGCGCTCGCGCTGCGCAATGTGGGTGTGGCCTGCGTGATTGCAGAGTCACTGGGCCGGTTGTTTTTTCGCAATGCAGTGAATTTTGGATTGCTGGCATTGGAATGCCCCGGCGTGTATGCAGCGTTTGAGGAAGGGCACCATGCGAGCATTGACGTTGATGAATTCAAAGTGCGCCATGTTGCGAATGCGCAAAGTTTACAAGCGAAGGCCGTGCCCAAGAGCCTGCTCAAGCTGATGTTAAGCGGCGGTATTTTCCCAATGCTGGAAGGTGAGGGCTTGATTGCCTCGGCCGCGGCGCCGACTGCCAAGCAATTGATTGATGCACATAAAACGCGTTAAAAAACAAATACTTATGGTTCGGCACGGTTCGTGGCTGGGGTTATCTCTCTTGTTAATGGCAACGTGCGCACCAGCACAGTACCCGGATCGTACCGTGCGCTGGGTCGTTGGTTACGCACCGGGTGGCAGCATCGATACGCAGGCGCGAATTGTCGCGCGGCAGTTGTCGGATAAATGGACGAAAGGCGTAGTGGTGGAGAACCGGCCCGGCGCGGATGGCAACCTAGCCGCCGAGGCTGTCGCAAAATCCGCTGCGGATGGTTACACCATATTCGTGGCCTCCAATGCGCTCGCGATGGCCGCCGCACAAAACGCGCTGAGCTTTGATGTAGTGAAGGGCTTTGCACCGGTTGTGTTAATGGCCTCAGTACCCAATGTGCTGGTGATCAATGCAAGCCTGGCGCAAGTAAAATCCGCGCAAGACCTCATCTTCCTCGCCAAGGCTAAGCCGGGAGCGCTCAACTTCGGCACCTCAGGTTCGGGCAGCCCGGCGCTACTGCAGATGACGCAGCTCATGCAGCAGACGAACACCAAGATGATGGCGGTGAGTTACAAAGGCGCTGCACCCGCGCTGGTGGCGCTGGTCACGGGCGAAACGCAACTGATGTTCGCCTCTGTCACCAGCGCCATGCCACTCATCGATGCACGCAAGCTGCGTGCATTAGGCATGAGTACCCAACAACGCTCGCCACTGCTACCGGATGTGCCCGCCGTGGCGGAAGCGCTAAAAATCCCCTTCGATGAGCCCGGCACATGGATAGGGTTGATGACACCCGCCGCCACACCGCCGGGCATAGCCCGCACAATTGCCAAGGACGTATCGGAGGCGCTGCAAACACCAGCGGTACGCCGCACTTTGTCGGAACGCGGGTTTAGCACTATCGATCAAGCGGCGGAACCGTTTGCGCGATTTCTCAGAGGGGAAATCGACAAGTCCGCGCGCATGATGCGGTTGATTGCAAGGTAATCCATGCCAGGTTCGCAATCCGTAATGCCCACCGGCATGCTGGCCTTGGTGTTTATGGGCGCATCGCTAGCCGCTGACTACCCCACCCGCCCCATACGACTGATCGTCCCGCAAAGCCCCGGCGGCACCACCGATTACACCGCGCGTTTGATCGGCCCGCGTGTGGGTGAGCGCCTGGGGCAGGCGGTGGTTGTCGATAACCGCCCCGGTGCAGGCAGCATGCTGGGTTACGCGATGGCGCTGGTGAATCTTGCGCGTGGCGGCGAAAAAAAACCGCTGCTTGCGCCCGACAAGATCGAGTAAGTACGCTGCATTACGGTAGCACGATGTCTTCCGGCTCCACGCCTAAGTGTTTTCGTACCCGTCGCACAGCCAGCCAGATTCCCAGCACCACAAACGGGATCGAGGCACCCGTCACCAATTCCACCGATAACGGCACGCCAGTTTCCTTGAGTGCCTTGGCGGCATAGCCGACGAGACCGACAACGTAGTAGGTGATGGCTGCAATGGAGAGTACTTCGACCGTTTGCTGCAATCGCAACTGCATTCTTGCACGATGGTTCATGGAGGCAAGCAGCGCCTGATTCTGTTGTTCGCGTTCGATGTCCACGCGGGTACGTAGCAGGTCACTCGCCCGGGCGACGCGTTCAGACAAATCCAGCAGGCGTTTTTCCACTGAACTGCAGGTGGCCATCGCCGGGGCGAGCCGGCGATCGAGGAATTCCTCAATCGTCTGAATGCCGGTCAGGCGTTCTTCGCGGAGCTCTGCGACGCGCCGTTTTGTCAGATCGTAATAGGCGCGTGATGCACCGAAGCGAAAGCTGTTCGCCGCAACTTCGCTTTCCACCGTTGCAGCGAGCCTGGTTAAGCGTACCAACAGCGCGGGTTCATCCTGGGCACTGTCTTCGGCCATGAGCGAGGTAATCTCGGCCAATTCACGCTCTGCATTCGTCAACATCGCCGCAGTGCGCCGCGCTACCGGTAACCCCAGCAGCGCCATCATCCGGTAGGTTTCGATTTCCAGTAGGCGCTGCACAGTACGCCCGCCCTGGCGCTTGCCGAGCTTTACGTCCATCAGCAGCATGCGGCTGAAATCGTCGGCGTGAATCATGAGGTCGGTCAGCACGATGCCATTGCCACCGGCGATTTTCGCGCCGACCAGGTAAGTGTTGCCGAATTCCTCTGCTACATCCTCCAAGTCGGGTACGAAGACCTGATTCTGTTGTACCGCCAGGTGAATCGCCACGACCAGCTTGCCTGAGAGTGTTGCGAGCCATTCTTCGTTTACAAGCGCGATTACCGGGTCTTCAAAAGGGCGCTCAAAATCGCCTTTGCGCGAAAACGTATAACTCACAAATTCGGTGTGCCGCTCCCATTTGAGGCGCAGATTGGAATGTTCCGCATTGAAATGGGTCACTGCGGCAGTCGGCGATTGCACGCCCCAGATTACACACAGTCGCGCGAGATCGTTGATCACTACGTTCGAGGAGTCGGCATCGTAGTTGATGGCGATATACGAAAGACGCTCGGGCGCAACGATTTCTGGTGGCGGTCGCGCGTGGATTTCGTTGCTCAGCAGATAGCGTTGCGGATGGTTCGTAGGCAGTCGCATATTAGTAAAGTGAGATCACCCCCCTAAACCTCTGCGTGGATACGTGGGGCGGTTAGACGCTTACATTGCACATTGCACATTACACAACGCGTTCACCACCGCGCCACACCGCGATCACGCTGGGCGCGCCATCCGTCACGCGTACGCGCGCGTAGTCGGCACGCTTGCCCTCGGCAATCTCGCCACGGTCATCCAGCCCCAGGCAGCGAGCGGGATTTAGGCTGATGGTGTTAATGGCGTGCGGCAGTGTGTAGCCGCATTGGGTGGTCAGCAAAAATGCACCCGTGAGCAAACTGGAAGGCACATAGTCCGACGACAGGATATCGAGCAAACCTTCGCGCGCCAGCATGGCGGCGGCGATGTTGCCGGAGTGCGAACCGCCGCGCACCACATTTGGCGCGCCCATCACCACGCCCAAGCCATGCTCGTGCGCAGCACGCGCGGCGTCCAGTGTGGTGGGAAATTCCGATACCGCAATGCCGTCCTGGAGCGCCTCGTTGACGTGATCCAGCGTGGTGTCGTCATGGCTGGCCAACGGTATGCCGTGTGCATGCGCGTGATTCAGAATTTCGCGCCGGTGCGGCCCGGCGTAGCGCTCTTGCAGTGATTTGGATTCGGCGACTACGGCGTCAAATTTGCCATCGCTCCAGCCCTTCTTGCCGGTGTAGTAGACACGCGCCTGTTCGATTTTTGTCCACTGCCGCTGGCCCGGCGTGTGATCCATCAACGAAATCAGCCCAACGCGCGCACACCGGGCAAACGGCTGGAACAGCCGCAGGGTATTTGCCGCTGCCAACTCACAGCGCACGTGCAGGCGGTGTTCCGCGCGCAACAGCCCGGCGTTCTCGGCACGGTCCATTGCGTTGAGCAGGCCTGACATATCGCGCCCGCGCAGCGCCGCCTCGTCCACATCGCCCACGCCCAATGCATCATAGACGGTGGTGATGCCTGCTGCAGCGATCTCAGCGTCGTGCGCGAGCAGCGCAGGGAATTCCGGCCAGCTCACCTTGGGGCGCGGCATTAAGTGCTTTTCCAGATTATCGGTATGCAACTCGACAAAGCCGGGCAATAAATAGTCACCCTGCCAGTCCTCTGCCGTCTTGCATGCCGCACCGCCCTGGCTACCGTAGACTGACACGATGCGGCCATCGCAGACTTTCAGATTACCGGTGAATTCCTGATCACAGGTGACTATGCGCGCCTGCGTGATATGGTGTGTTTGGCTCATCTATGCTCAACCGGTTGTTGTGCCGACGTGGCGCGCAGTTGCACAAAGCGCGTGGCCACGCTGTTACGCACTGCGCTGTCGTGAAAAATGCCGAGGATGGCTGCACCTTGACGCCGTGCGTCGCGTATCAGCTCGGCCACTGCATTGCGATTGGTTTCATCCAGCGCAGAAGTGGGTTCATCAAGCAGCAGCACCGGTGGCCGCGCCACCAAGCCCCGTGCAATGGCCACCCGCTGTTGTTCGCCACCCGAGCACGTCGCTGGCGGCAACGGCCATAGGCGCGCAGGCACGTTCAAGCGTTCCAACAAGTGCTGTGCACGTTGACGCGCCAGTTCAGGAACCACGCCGATGGCGAGCAACGGCGCCATCACAATACGCAGCGCGGGCACGCGTGGGATCACGCGCAAAAACTGGCTCACATAACCCAGTGTATGACGACGCAGCTCGATAATGTCGCGGGCCTGTGCGCCGCCAACATCCACCGCCGCGCCGCGATGCCACACGTGCACGCTGCCGGGCGCAGCGCGGTAATTCGCATACTCGCATTTCATCAGCGTACTTTTGCCTGCGCCGGAGGGCCCGGTCAACGCCACGCATTCGCCCGCGCCCACCGTCATCGACAGGGTGTGCAGGGCGTGCAATGTCACGCCACCTTGTAAATGTAGCGTAAAAATCTTAGATAAGTTATTGATTTCAATGATATTTTTCATATTACCACTGCTGAGGTCACGAGCAATTGCGTATACGGGTGTTGCGGGTCGTCGAGTACTTGATCAGTCAATCCCGCTTCGACCACCACGCCCGCCTTCATCACCAGCGTACGTTGCGCCAGCAAGCGCGCCACACCCAAGTCATGCGTCACGATGATCGCCGCCAGATGAAGATCCGCAGCCAGCCCACGCAATAAATCCAGCAAGCGCGCTTGCACTGATACATCGAGGCCGCCGGTAGGCTCGTCCATAAACGTGAGGCGCGGGTGTGTGACCAAGTTGCGCGCAATCTGCAGCCGCTGCTGCATGCCGCCCGAGTACGACGCGGGCGCATCATCGATGCGCGAGACATCCAGCTCCACCTTGTGCATCCATGATTCGGCTTCGCTGCGCAGTTGGCCGTAGTGCCGCGCACCCATGACCATCAGGCGCTCACCAATGTTGGCGCCCGCGCTAACTGCCAGCCGCAAACCATCGCGCGGGTTTTGATGCACAAAGCCCCAATCGGTGCGCGCCAGCATGCGCCGTGACGACTCCGATGCAGCCCACACATCAACAATATCGCCAACACGGTTTTGAAATAACACCTGACCCGAACGCGGGCGCAACTGCCCGGACAGGCAGCGCAGCAGCGTGGTTTTGCCCGAGCCGGATTCACCCACTACAGCCAGTATTTCGCCGGGGTAGATGCTGAAGCTCACGTCCTTGCACACCGCATGCTCACCATAGGCATGTGTCAGCGCACGCACTTCAAGCAAAGCGGTATCAGTCATGCAGCCGCCTGTGAGCCACCTGCCGGGTGGCGCTGGTGGTGCTCTTGACGCTCACCGCAGTAGTCGCTGTCGGAACACACAAACAAGCGGCCACCTTGATCGTCGGTGATGATTTCGTCGAGAAAGCTATCGCGCGCACCACACAACGAACAGGCATGCTCCCAACACGGCAGCTCAAACGGGTGATCCTCAAAATCAAGGCTGCGCACGGCGGTGTACGGCGGCACTGCGTAAATACGCTTCTCGCGCCCCGCGCCAAACAGTTGCAGCGCCGGGTTCATGTGCGTCTTGGGGTTATCGAATTTCGGTATCGGCGACGGCCTCATCAAGTAGCGATCATTGACGATCACCGGGTAATCATAGGTTGCTGCAATATGCCCATGGCGAGCGATGTCTTCGTACAACTTGACATGCATAACGCCATACTCGGCGTGCGCATGCATGGCACGGGTCTCCGCCTCACGCGGCTCCAGCCAGCGCAACATCTCCGGTATCGGCACTTGATAAACAATGATCTGCCCTTCGCGCAGCGGCGTCTCCGGTATGCGGTGACGTGTTTGGATAAGGGTGGCTTCACGCGTGCGCGCCGTTGTGCGCACGCCCGTAGTGCGCGCGAAGAAGCGCCGGATATTCACCGCATTGGTGGTGTCATCCGAACCTTGATCGATCACCTTCAATACGTCATCGGGACCGATCACTGCCGCGGTCACCTGTATGCCGCCCGTGCCCCAGCCATAGGGCAGCGGCATCTCGCGGCTGCCGAAGGGCACTTGGTAGCCGGGTATGGCAATCGCTTTCAAAATGGCGCGGCGTATCATGCGCTTGGTGCTCTCGTCCAGATACGCAAAGTTGTAACCGGAAGTCGGGCTCATGCGGCTTTCTCTGCGTGATTGACGGCAACCTGCTTCGCCGCATATTCCGCACGCAACTTGCGCACCAGTTCCAACTCCGACTGAAAATCCACGTAATGCGGCAGCTTCAAGTGCTGCACAAAACCGGAGGCCTCTACATTGTCGCTATGCGCGAGCACAAACTCCTGCATTTGCGCGGGCGCGGTCACTGCCTCACCCAACTCCTGCGCACGCAGGCTGCGATCCACCAGCGCCATGGCCATAGCCTTGCGCTCGTTCGCGCCAAACACCAAACCATAACCGCGTGTAAAACGTGGCGCGGCGGTGGCACTGCCAGCGAATTGATTCACCATCTGGCATTCGGTCACATCAATCTCGCCGATATCAATGGCAAAGCCCAATTCTTCTGGCATGATTTCAAGCGCAACCTTGCCCTGACGTATCTCCCCCGCGAACGGATGCGTGTTGGCGTAGCCGCGTTGCGTGGAATAACCCAACGCCAGTAAAAAGCCCTCGTCACCACGCGCCAGATTTTGCAGCCGCAACGCGCGCTCCGCCGGAAAGCGAACGGGGTCACACGTGAGATCGGGCGGATCAGCATCACCTTCTGGCGGTGTCTCGGGTTCAACCAGCCCTTCGTTACCGAGCATGCTGGTGACGGGCGGCGCAATGCCCAGCCCTTTGTCGGCCACAGGCGCATTTGCAGCGGAAGCCGTAGGGACATTGACCGCCAATTCAAAATCCAGCAAACGCTGGGTGTAATCATAGGTGGCGCCCAGCACTTGTCCGCCCGGCACGTCTTTGAACGTGGCTGAGATGCGCCGATCAAGTTGCATCCCTGCGGTGTCGATAGGCAGCGAACCGGCAAAGCGCGGTAGCGTGGTGCGATACGCGCGTACTAAAAACACGGCCTCCAACACATCGCCCTGCGCTTGCTTCAATGCCAGTGCGGCCAACTCAGGATCGTAGAGCGAGCCTTCAGCCATCACGCGGTCAACCGCCAAGCCCAGTTGCCCGCGTATCTGCGCCAGACTGAGTTCCGGCACGCTCGTGTCACCACGCCGTTTTTCAGCAAGCAAGCGCCATGAGTTTTCAATGGCCTGCTCGCCGCCTTTAACTGCGACGTACATTACAGCGCCACTTGCGTGGTACGCGGCAGCGCTGCAATGTGTTCGCCACAAGTAAAGATGATGTCCACGCCCAGCGGAAAGCGTGCGCGGCTGGCTTGCAACGCACGCCAATAATCGGCAGACACACCTGCTGCATCCAGATATATCGGTTCGCGTAAACCGGGGCCGGACAGCTTGACGCCGGTGGCGTTCGACAAACTGGCCACCTGTATCAGCAAGGTCGCTGAGTCGTCGGGGTACTCCGCGCTGCCCGCGTTAAACAAGTCCAGTGCAGGCAGGGCCGTCATGTTGCTCATCAGCGCAAACGAGGCTTCGCCCTCGTCCGGCGTGATGGGGCAACCGCAGTGAAAGCGCAAGTAGTCGCTCACCACCGGCAGATTGTTTTGCATCCATAGCGGTGTGTCACGATCTAGCAACGTCAGACACAACGCTGCGCACGCCGGTGCTAGTTGTGGCGGCGCAGGTGGCAGCACCTGCACGTGAAAAATGGCCCCTGGCTTGGACATGGCATTAGCCACAGCGCGGAACACTTTGATGCTGTCGTAGGTGGGGTTCTCAAACCCCGGTGCCAATACCGAAGCTGACGCCGATGCAGTTGCTAAAACGGAGATTGCGGGTGATGGTGCTGCAATGGCTGTATCCATTATTTGTCCTCTCCTCGGGCCAGGGTATAAAACGCCACCGTGGTGGCGGCCGCCTTGCGGCTGGCAAGTTCACGCGCGCTCAATTGCGCACGTGCCATGGGCGCGATCACGTCGCGCTGAACAACATCGTAAAACTGCGGTTCCTGCAATAGGGCATCCAGTTGTGCAGCCAGTTCGGCGTGGCGCGCGTCGCACCCTTGCACCCATGCCATGCCGGTGGTGCCGCTCTCCATACGCACTGCGCAACGTGTTACCGGCGCTTCACCCACATTAAATTTCGCACCCGTACCACCGATACGCGCGCGCACCATCACCAAACCGGTTTCAGGCCGACGCAGCCACTGCATGCGTGGCATCGGCGTCAACTGCGCAAAAGCGGCTTCAAGCGAGGGCGCGTCTGCACGGGCCAACACCGACATCCAGTGCTGGCGCGCAGTCAAATCAGGGGTCACGGGTTGCAAGCGGACATTGTTCTATGAAATTAGCCGCACTCTACGCGCCGTAGATGAAGATTTTGTGACGCACGGGTGAAAACTTTCGTCACGCCTCCGTCACACACGGCTTTTACACTGGCGTCCCATAGACAAACAAGAGTAATCCATGTTGGCTACCGTCAGGCCGAATACGCGCGATGTTTCATTGTTCACTCCCGAACCGGCGTACACCACGGAGTCGCGCTACGCGATTTACTTTGTCCCCAGCGAGTCTAGCGCTTGGTGGCGCTTCGGAACCTCTTGGCTGGGACGAGACATCATCACCGGCAAATCGGTTGGGCAGGATAATGCGACGACCACTGGTTTGGATGATGATTATCGCGACCGCATCACGTGCGAACCTCGGCGCTATGGCCTGCACGCCACACTGAAGGCGCCTGTGCATCTTGCACCGGGTTACGCACCGCACGATTTGTACCGGCAGACCGCTCATCTCGCAGCCACGCAGGTGCCCATAACGTTGACGCCGCTGGAGCTAAGCGTGATCGATGGCTTTGTAGCGCTCACGCTCGCGCATGACCCCGTGCGCAATGCCGCAGTGGCGATGCTCGCCAACCAGTGCGTGGCCGCAATCGACAATTTGCGCGAGCGAGCGAGCGCGGGGGAAATTGCTCGCCATCACAAGCAGGGCCTGACACCACGCCAAGCCACTTTGCTACTGCAATGGGGCTACCCCTATGTGTTCGAAGACTTTCGCTTTCACGTCACCCTCACCGGACGTCTACCGCTGCCCGAACAAGCGCGAATACTAGAGGTGCTCGGGCCAGCCATACAGGAACTGAATCAGGAAGCCTTGGTGCTGAATAACCTTGCCGTGTGTTTGCAGCCACGGCGTCACGCGCCATTTGTGCTGGTGCGCCGCTATGGCTTTGACGGCAGCACACGGTGTTATTTCCATGACAACTAGTTGTGCTGTGTTACAAAAATGGATTTTCTCCTCTGACGGGCGAAACCTTTTGGTGTTTAATTTCCCTCTAAGGTGACACAGTACAACTAGCACGCCAGCGCAATCACATTCAGACGCAGGTTACCTAGTCTACGTGATGGGTCCGTCGGGCGCGGGGAAGGATGCCGTAATCTACGAGTCACGTAAAATTCTCAATAAAAACAGATACTTATACTTCACTCGTCGCCATGTCACGCGCACCGTAGCAGACCCGCAAGAAATCACGCTTAGCACGGAAGAATTCGCCAACTACAAACGTAACGGCTTGTTCGCACTCGACTGGGAGGCTAACGGATTGAGTTACGGCATTAGCAAAATCATCGACCATCATTTGGCTGACAACAAGACTGTGGTGGTCAATGGCTCACGCGCCTATTTGCATGAAGCGCTGACGCGTTACCCGTCGTTGCTGGCAGTCCAAATCACCGCCCCTGGTGATCTCCTACGTGCGCGCTTGATTGCACGTAGCCGCGAATCGGTAGAGGCGATTGAAGCACGTCTGTCGCGCTTGCCTGCCTTCGATACGCCGCCCTCGTGGTTGGTCAACATCGACAACAGCGGCCCGCTGGAGCAAGCGGTAAGTGCATTCACGACACTGCTGTTGAACGAACGTGTTTTTGATCGTGGGTAAGCAAATCGAATCGCAGAACTGAAATAATCCTGCAATATTGCACGGGCAATATGTGGCCTGTGCTCACCTAACTCCCTTGGATGGGTACTCTTTCTGCCAAACCCCCTCCTTGGTGGATTTCAAACGCAACCCTCGCGGGTTGCGTTTTTTTTCGCGTAAACACGATGCATTCCACGCCACGGTCATGGAACTGTCACCTGCACGTACTAGCATCCGGCCCATCAATCCAAATAGGTAAATCACCATGAGGCACAGCGACACAAGATTCTGGCGCGTCCCGGCGGGTGCAATGATGCTGAGCTTACTGAGTGCGCTGAATGTTGCCCATGCACAAACGTCCGCCAAGGCAATGTTGAACTTGGTCTTTGTTATCGATGGCCTGCGTCCTGATAGCATCAACGCCAGTGACACACCAACCTTGTTCCGCCTGCGCAGCGAAGGCGTGACGTTCGAGAACAGCCACTCAATATTCCCGAGCGTCACTCGCGTCAACGCATCTTCGCTTTCCAGCGGCATGCAACCAGCGCGCCACGGCATGATGGGCAATCAAGTGTTTATCCCGTCCGTGGATCCGGCACGCGCCTTCAATAACGATAATTTTATGCCACTACTACGACTAGGCGAAGTCAGTGGCGGAAAAATTTTAATGACGCCATCGATGGCCGAACTAACTGCGGAGACGGGGCATCGTTTCGTGGTAGTGAGTTCGGGCTCCACGGGTAGCGCACTGTTAATGGCGCCACTCGCACCGCGCGGTAACGGCACTGTGATTAACGGTGATTTCTATCCTGGCGTTTCTGTCGGGTGGCCGTCTGCTGTGAGCGAAGCGGTGATAAAGCGCTTCGGGCCGCAACCGGTCAAAGGCAGCGCAAAGGCCAACTTCAATGCGGCAGTCGACTGGTCGATGCAAGTATTGCGCGAATACGTGTTGCCGGAATTGAAACCGGCGGTGGTTTATACGTGGCTCACCGAACCTGACCACATCCAGCATGAATTTGGTGCGGGGGCGCCCGAGGCAATACTCACCATTCGCAATAGCGACCGTAATCTGGCATTGGTTCTTGATGCACTTGAAAAGCTGGGGCTGCGCGAGCGCACCAACATTATGGTTGTCTCGGATCACGGCTTTGGCCAGACAATTTATGGCGTAAACGTTGGGCAAGAACTTTTGTCCGGCGGCTTTAGCGACGATGCTGTGATCGCCTCATCGGGCCAGACGATTGCCTTGCACGTCAAAGGCCGAGACCCCGCAAGAATCCGTGCGATTGCCACCTGGTTGCAACAACAGCCGTGGGCCAGCGTGATATTCACCGCCAGAAGTAACGGCTTGGTACACGAAGGCGCAGTAGCAGGCGCCTTCGCGCTTGAATACGTACATCTGGGCGGCAACGAACGCAGCCCCGACGTTGTGTTTACCTTTCCATGGTCGTCGGCGCGCAATCGGCACGGCGTCCCCGGCACCGACTATGTGATGCTCACCGGCGGGCAAACCGGCCCGATGAATACCAGCACCGCTGGGCACGGCAGCATGAGCCCATGGACGGTGAAAAACACCATGCTGGCGTGGGGCCCGGATTTCAAACGCAATGCACGTGTGCGCACTCCCAGTGCCAATGTGGACATCACACCCACCATCCTTCACTTGCTGGGCCATCCCAAAGCCCATGCGCTCGATGGCCGGGTGTTACATGAGGCGTTCGCCGATGGCCCCGATGAAGAGCAAGTGGCTATCGAAACGCGCACCCTGCGTGTGAGCAACGGCGCATACAAAGCGGTATTGCAAGTCACCGAGACCGGCGGCCGACGCTATCTGGACAAGAGTTGGCGGAAGTAAAAATCCCCGATGTTTGCACCCTTGATATTCGCTGTCACGGCACTGTCATCTGGAACCCCTAGCATCTTCGGCTCTCTCCCCCAACGGTCAAAATGATATGAGCCACAGCTATAGCGATTGCAAAACCATCAATGGTTCGCACAATCAAACATTTTCAGACGTTCTAGCGAAACGGCTTTCTCGCAGGGATTTACTGAAAGGCGCCGCAGCACTCTCGGTATCCACCGCGCTCCCCCTGCATCTCGCCGCGTGTGCAACCATGGGGGCGACAGGACTGCAACGTCAAGGCACACTGGGATTTGAATCTGTACCATTGTCAATGGCCGACAATGTGCGCGTGCCACAGGGTTACACCGCAACCCCGCTGCTGAAGTGGGGGGATCCGATTGGTCAAACAGGCCACGCCCCGGGTTCCCCCGCCTTCAGGCCAGACGCCAGCAACACTGCGGATGACCAGGCATTGCAAGCCGGCATGCATCACGACGGCATGCATTACTTTCCCTTACCGCGCGGCAGCGATAGCCCAACCCACGGCGTGCTGGCCCTGAACCATGAATACAGCGACGATGGCTTGCTGCATGTGGGCGGGTTTGCCAACTGGAGCGCAGAAAAGGTGCGCAAGTCACAAAACGCGCATGGCGTTACGCTGGTTGAAGTGCAAAACAAGGATGGCCGTTGGGAAGTGGTGCGTCCTTCGCCCTTTGCGCGGCGTATCACCGCACGCACGCCGGTCGCGTTGTCAGGCCCGGCTGCCGGTGTAGACGGCATGAAAACAGCAGCAGACCCCTCGGGCCGGCAGGTGCTGGGCACCCTTAACAACTGCGCCCACGGCTACACCCCCTGGGGCACGTACCTGACGTGCGAAGAAAACTGGGATAGTTACTTCATGAACTCGGGCACGCTAACGCCCGATCAAGCCCGCAACGGCATTCCGCCACGCGGGCGGGGTTACCGCTGGGAAGAATTCGATGAACGCTTCGACGCGGGCAAACACCCCAACGAACCCAACCGCTTTGGCTGGGTGGTTGAAATAGACCCCTATACACCCAACGCCACACCCGTCAAACGCACGGCGCTCGGACGATTCAGTCACGAAGGCGCGTGCCATACCATTGGGCGCGATGGCCGCGTGACCGTCTACATGGGTGACGACCGGGCGTTTGAATACATCTACAAATTCGTCTCGCGTGACACGTGGAATACGGGCAATCGCGATGCCAATCGTGATCTGCTTGATCACGGTACACTCTACGTAGCACAGTTTAAAGACGACGGCACCGGTACGTGGATTGCGTTAACGCATGGTGCGAACGGCCTGACACCGGCGAACGGCTTTCGTGATCAAGCCGATGTGTTGATACGTACACGCGCATCCGCTGACGCAGTCAAAGCCACACCCATGGACAGGCCCGAGTGGATAGCCGTGCACCCGGCGACGCGCGAGGTGTATTGCACACTCACCAACAACGTGCGCCGTGGCGTGGAAAAATCATCGGCAACCAACAATGCGAACCCGCGTGTCAACAACACCTTCGGCCACATTATCCGCTGGCGCGAGGAGGGCGGTGACCCGGCGGCAACCACTTTTATGTGGGACATTTTTGTGCTTGCGGGCGACCCGCAGCACTCCAACCCCAACAAGCGCGGCAATATCAAGGGCGACGCCTTCGGCAGCCCCGATGGTTTGTGGTTTGATGATGGTGGCCTGTTATGGATACAAACCGATGTCTCTACCAGCGCCATGCACAAGGGGGACTACGAATTCATGGGCAACAACCAGATGCTCGTCGCTGACATCGCAACGGGCGAGTTCCGGCGCTTCCTCACTGGACCCAATGGTTGTGAAGTCACTGGCATCATCGCCACACCCGATGGACGGACAATTTTCGTCAATATTCAGCATCCGGGGGAGACCTCCAGCGAGCGCAGTGACCCCGCTGCACCCAAGGCCGTGAGCACCTGGCCTGATGGCCCCAGCGGTGGACGCCCACGCTCGGCAACGCTGGTCATTCGCAAGGACGATGGTGGGGTGATTGGAACCTAACGGCTTGTGACGGTTTGGCGTGCCGGCATAAGTCGATGGCGGGCTGATCGCAAAACTAACGCCGTGCCTCTCAAACCCCAGCGACTCCTAAAAGCGATGCGCATCCACGCGCTTTTGATTCGACGAACGCGCCAGTTTGTAGCAGCCTGACTCGCGTGCAATGCGCATGGCTTCTTTCAACATCAGACGGCCATAACCTTGCCCGCGACGTACGGGGGTAACCACCACGCCATCGATCAGCGCCTCGCGCGCGCCGCCGTGTACCAGTGCATCAAAGATCAACAGCGTAAACGTGGTGAGCGCAGCGAACCACTCGTCGGCAGGCTCAAGGCAGGGATAGAGCGGACGGAGGTGATCGAGAAGTTACTGACTTCATGCCCTCAATTACTTGACAACTTGACACGAAAAACGTAGCTTCTCAAATCTCGGCGATCAAAGAGATAACCATGAAGACGATGACCGTAGGTGAATTGAAAGCGCAGTTTTCTGAGGTGTTGGGGCAGATCATTAAAAATGGCGAGCCGGTAGCAATCAGCTACGGCAAAAAGAGAGAAAAGATCGCAGCCATCATTCCTTATAGTCAGCTCAAGCCTCAATCCGAGCGCTCCTTGGGCTTGATGCGAGGGCGTGCGAGTTGCGTCATCCACGATGATTTTGCGCTAAGCGATGAGGAGGTGTTGAG
>JAYTWR010000157.1:0-16864 GCA_043743335.1 Burkholderiales bacterium | reverse complement strand
TCTTTGGCGCTCGTGCCAAAAAAACAAAAATCAGCACGCGCGGTGCTGAAAATTGAGGCTGCGTGTTTCAAAAATTGGGGGTTTTCTGTCAGGCACTATTTATGGCGGCAGAGTTGTTCGAGGCCCTGTCTGTCGTTGGCGGCAAGCGCCACACCCGCGTGCAGGCTAAATCTGTGGGCGTTGACGCATAGCGCGTCTTTGGCGGGGCGCGCTGATCAAGAACGCCAAAGCCGGATGTTTCACAGAAGGCTTGATCACGCAACCGGTGCCGTTGCACAGCCATATCGAAGTCAACAGCAAGCCGTTTCCCATCGAGGGCGTTACCACACCTTAGACCAACAGTTATTGATTTACCGTGATGTTCGCATCGCGCGCGACTTTGGTGTATTCGCCAATTTCGCGCTTGATGCGCTGGGCAAACTCAGCCGGCGTATTGAGCACAATGTCAGAACCGGTAGCTTCAAAGCGATCGCGCAATTCCGGCGACGTCTTGAAGGCCTTGACCGATGCTTCGTAAAGCCGCGCGACGATGGCTTTGGGCGTACCCGCCGGTGCCAGCAGCGAATACCAGCCACCGATGTCGGACACCGGCACGCCGGCTTCGGCCATGGTCGGCACCTCCGGCAACACCTTGACGCGCACACCGTTGGCAATCGCCAGCGCACGTACCCGGTTGCCGCGAATGAACTGCAACTGATTCTGCACCGAATCCAGCGACACATTCACTTCGCCCGCAACCAGCGCCGCAGCGGCAGGTGCGCCGCCTTTATACGGCACGTGCGTGAGCCGCATGCCGGTACGCAGCGCAATCAGTTCCATGCCGAAATGCGGAATGCTCGCCGGCCCAAACGAGGAATACGACATGCCCTGCCGCGACTTCGTCAGCGCGATCAATTCTGTCACCGACTTCGCGGCGATGCCGGCATGCACCACCAACGCGAACGGCGACGCCACCACAATCGTAATGGGCTCAAAGTCGCGCGTGGCATCGAACGGCAACTTCGGAAACACGGCTGTATTTGCCACGAGCTGACCGTTGGTGCCGGCCAACAGCGTGTAACCATCGGGACTCGCGCGCGCGGCCAATTCAGTGCCGATGATGCCGTTGGCGCCGGGCCGGTTATCAACGATGAACGTCTGCCCAAATACCTCGGTAAACTTTTGCGCCATGCTGCGCGCCATCACATCCGACGGCCCGCCTGCTTGTGTGGGATTGATAATGCGCACCGGCTTGTCCGGCCATTTTTGCGCTTGCGCATGGCCCGCCGCCGCTGCCAACAAGAGTGCCCATATCGGCACCTGTGCCGCATTACTGTGGTAAGCCATTCATCTCCCCCCGGTCACGATAAGCTGCACTGATCGAAGAATAACGTTACCACAGCATCGGTGCCGATCAAGTGAAACGCTATAACTAGTTGATTTAACACAATATTTTACATTCTCATGCCACGGCATGCACCGCAACCCAGTCCCTTTCAAACGCCGACAGCGACACGGGTTTACTGAATAAGTAGCCCTGCACTTCATCACAACGTCGCGCGCGCAAAAACGCCAACTGGCAACTGTTCTCAACCCCCTCGGCCACAATCTTGGTATGCAGTGACTGGCCCAAGCGCAAAATGGCATCGCATACCGCCTCGGCGTTCGCGTCCGTGCCGATGTCGTCCACAAAAGATTTGTCAATCTTGATGGCATCCACGGCGAAGCGCCGCAGATAACTCAGCGACGAATAGCCGGTGCCAAAATCATCAATGGCGACACGCACGCCGATCGCGCGTAACGCGACCAGCACCTGTGCCGTTCGCTCGGCATCTTTCATCGCAGCCGTTTCAGTGATCTCGAGCTCCAGCAAATGAGCCGGGATTTTCGCGTCAGCCAGCACCTGCGTGATCTGTGAGACCAGCGCGGCATCCGCGAACTGTTGTGCCGAAAGATTCACCGCCAGCGGCGGCGCCCAGCCATGCCGGTCAAGCATATTGCGGATCACTTGCGCTGCCGCGCGCAACACGAAATCGCCGATGCGTGTCATCAGTCCCGTCGATTCCGCCAGCGCGATAAACACATCGGGCCGCACCATACCGCGTGTGGCGTGATTCCAGCGCAACAACACCTCTGCCCCGGCCAGCACCGTACCGCCCTCCGGCGTCAGAGCCATCTTCGGTTGAAACACCGGATAGAGTTCGCCGGCATCGATCGCGTGCTTCAAATCGCGCGCGAGACTCTGGCGCTCTCGCGAGGCTTCAGCGAGCTGCGCAGAATAAAAAAGATAGTGCGGCCCATCCGGCGCTGTAGTGCCGGCCAGTGCGAGTTCGGCCTGATCCAGCAAGGCGCGCCCTGCCGTTACCGCGCCCGTTGATCGCGCAATGCCGACCCGTAGCGCGAGCGATACGCTGTTACCGCCGCCCACCTCGTAGGTACCGCCGACTTCGCGCAATAGCGTCTCGGCCAACCGCGACACGCCGGTCACATCGCAGCCCAGCGTATCGTTCACCAAGGCAAACCGTTCGCCGCCGAAATGCGCGACAAACTGTTGCGGCATGGCACGGCGCAAACGCACCGACACCTGCCCCTGTAGCAGCAGGTACGCCGCCAAGTCGGCGGTCACGGAGCCCGCGTCAATACGCACCACGGCGACCGGGCTGCCGGGGGCATCGCTGCTCCAGCCCACATCCAACGTGGCGTCTTCGGACGCATTCGCGACAATGCCAGCAATACGGTTCAACGCAGACGGTTTTGCAGGGAACCCCGGCGGCGGCGTTGAACCCACCGACGTCACCCGCTCACCGCCCGACCGGTAAATCGCGATGCCCTTGATGCCATACATATCTACTAAGGGCGCAAGATCGCGCGTGAGCAAGCCAGTGGAATTCAGCCCGCTGCCGAGCATTAACACCGGTTCGACCGTGACTTGCGCGGCGTGCGCGAGACGCTCGTGCGCCGATGTCTGAAACCGCAACGCCGACGGAATCAATATCGCGCTTTCCACCGCGAGGATCAGGCCGAACACCACAAAGGTGATACGCCAGCACAGGCGGCAGGCAATCAGGTTACGCATAAACTGCCCTACCGACACTTCCCGGGACGGGCGGTATTGACGCAGTGAACCGCGCCCACACGCGTGCCCGAGGAAACATTATTTCACCGCCATACTGGCCAGCCCGTCCAGCGCCTTGCGCAGACCCGCCGCCACCGCAGCGCAGTCTTTCGCACCGTGGCGCGCGGCAAGATAGTGCGGATCGTTATAGCCCAGCCACACCTGCCCCGCTGCGTCTTCCCACGCCATCGCTTTTAGCGGCAAATCGATGCCCGCACTCTGCGCGCATTCCATCAACGGCGTGCCGCCTTGCGGGTTGCCGAAAATCAGCAACTCTGTAGGCCGCAGCGTCTTGCCAATTTTTTGCGCGCCCGCTGCGTGATCGATACGCGCGAAAATGTTGAGTCCGCGTTCTTTGGCCGCCGTTTCCAGCTGGGTGATGGTGTCTTTCACGCTGTGCGCGCTTTTGATTTCAATCAACCCATCTGCCGCTTGCGCTGCCCCGGCAAAAGCCAGTACACACCCTGCCGCTAACGCTCTGCACGCCACCTTGTTCACTCGTGTCATCTGTCGCTTCTCTCGTTACAGTCAATGATCTTCTGGCTTACCACGCCAACAGCCGCGGGCCAAGCGCCGCCCCCACCGCCGCCGGAATCAGCATGCCCAGCAAATACCAGATACTCAAAAACGGCGCGGCCATTTCCGGGCAATACAAAGCGTAAGCCATTGCACCCAGCGCGCCGGCCAGCAAGCCCGCCGCCGCACCCGCCCCTGCTGGATGCACCGGCGCCAGCCCCCGCATCGCCCACAGTGCCGCCACAAACGCCGGCGCTGAAAGCGTCGCGATATAAAAGGGGCACACCTGCCACGAGACGCCCAACACGAGATGCCCGCGCGCCTCCGGCGCGGCACTGTAAAGCACCACGATGCCCAGCGCCCACATTGCAATCATGGGTGCCACCAGCACCAACGGCACCTGCCCGAGGCGCACGCCCGGACGCGCCAGCCGCACTGCGGCCATCAACGCCCCCGCCAGCAGCGCAGCCGGAAACGCCAGCTTGACCCAGAACATGGGCAACAACACGGCCGCTGCAATATCGCGCCGAATACCCAGCCACCACGCCACCCACAACAGCGTGACGCACGCGCTCACGCCCAGCGCCAGCGCAAAACGCCGTGGCGCAGCCCTTGTGGCTACCGCCGGCGCACCGCTCGCCAGCATGCGGATAAGTTGCTCTGTGTTCATCCGATGCGTCATCCTGTGCGCTTGATCAATAACGCCAATTTTTTCAGCCCCCGATGCACCGCCACCTTGACGGCGCTTTCGGACATACCGGTAAGCCGCGACGTCTCAACCACAGAACGCCCTTCGAGCTTCATATATTGAATGGGCAAACGTTGGCCATCAGGCAATTGCGCCAGCAAGCCCACCAAATCCCGATGCACGTCGCCCGCCTCGTCATCTCGTGCGGCGAAAATCGCGATTTCATCATCGAGCGGATCATGCAGCGCGTCGCGTGCGGCATGGCGTCGCAGCATGTCCACCATCTTGTAGCGGGCAATGGCGTACACCCAAGCCGTCAACGGCTGCGCTGCGTCATAGGTGTGACGTTGGTTATGCACGGCCAGCAAGGTTTCCTGCACCAAATCCTCCACTTCGTCCGGCAAACGCGAAAGCCTTTTCCGCAGAAATGCCCGTAAATAACCGCTCAATTCCCCGAGAAATTGCTCATGGGCCGCACTTTCGCCGGACAAATCACGAAGCAGCAATGCCCGTAAATGAATTTCGCTGGAACTTTGACTCACGCTATTTCTTCTTGTTATTCGCTCAATCGGGCCGGCAGGTTACACCCGGCGCGAAATATTTTTACGCCGCATCGCTGCGAGACTGTAACCTTTTGTCTCGGGGTTACGAATTACTCACACAAGGCACCCACACACAGCGCCCACTTTCATACCGAATGCTACAAGCGGATTTTCATTGCCATGCCAACCCTGACAGACACACCATCATGACCGCACGGCCTGCGTTTCACACGGCACTCGCGCCCTTTTCCACAGCGTCCACAGCGTCCACGGCACCCACGGCGGATCACGCCACTTCGCCTTTGACTGCCATTGAGCATCTTGACCGGCTGTGGGCTGAAGCGCAACGGGCGCGCCCCGAGGCGGCGCTAGACGCCAGCGCGCTGCAAGCGTATACCGGCAAGCGGCGCGATGCCGCCGTGCTGTACCCGCACGCCGCCGCACGCTGGGCATGGTTTGACGATACTGCGGCGCTCATCACGTGGCCGCATGCTCGCTGCTATCCACAGCACACCGGCGAGACGGCGGGCGCACGCGGCGGCGGGGTTTTGATCACGCGCCCGCAAGAGCGGGTGCAATGGCGGCCGCTGAATGCCGCCGGATTCGCCTTTCTCAACCTGTTCGCACGGGGCGGCACCTACGCCCAAGCAGCAGACGCAGCGCGGGCCACCCCTACCGGTGCGCGCATGGATGAATTACTGGCCACGCTGCTGCATGCTGGCGCGTTCAATCGCATCAGCCTGACCCACGTAAGCAGGCGACTTTTCGCGTTTATTCGTTAAATTTTGTTTAAAATCAATTACTTATACAAAAAGGCCCACGCACCCTGAAAATTTGAAAGGTTATACAAACTGTTTCGACCCAGTAAAATACGGGCATTGCACGGCGGGCTGTGCGGCGTACCGCGCCGAACCCCGTCGTGCGCCGCAGGACGCAAGAATCACTCAAGAAGACATTGGAGATCGAACAATGCACGCCACGCTACCGTTGATGGAAGCCAGCGATTTTCCGGCCCTGCGCCGCAACCGCGTTGATACCTTGCAAGTCAATCTCGGTTACAAATGCAATCAAAGCTGTTTGCATTGCCACGTCAATGCTGGCCCCACGCGCACCGAGGCCATGAGCCGCGAGACGATCTTTGAGGTGGTGGCCTACCTGAAATCAGCCGGTGTCGCCACGCTGGATCTCACCGGCGGCGCACCCGAGCTCAATCCGCATTTTCGGCTGCTGGTAAAGGCGGCGCGCGACATCGGCGTGCGCGTGATGGATCGCTGCAATCTCACCATTTTGCACGAGCCGGGTCAGGAAACATTGGCGGATTTTTTGCGTGACCATCAAGTGGATATTGTGGCTTCGCTGCCGTGTTATCTCGAAGACAACGTCGATCGCCAGCGCGGCAAGGGCGTTTTTAACAGCAGCATTCGCGCGCTGCAACTGCTCAATGAAAAAGGCTATGGCAAGCTTGGCTCCGATTTGAAGCTGAGTCTCGTGTACAACCCGCAAGGCCCCGTGCTGCCGCCTGCGCAAGCGCCGCTGGAAGCGGATTACCGCACACACCTCAGCCAACATTTCGGCATTGAGTTCACCGAGCTCTACGTGTTGACCAATATGCCGATACAGCGCTTCGGCAGCACGCTGATTTCCAAAGGCCATTTCACGCACTACATGGATTTGCTGAAGAACGCTTACCAACCACAAAATCTGGCAGCGGTGATGTGCCGCTCGATGCTGTCGGTGGATTGGCGCGGTTACGTGTACGACTGCGATTTCAATCAAATGCTCGGCCTGCCGCTGACGTGGAAAAATAAGCCGCGCACGCATCTGCGCGAGTTGATGGGCGTTGATGTCACGAGCAACCCGATTGTGGTGAAAGACCACTGCTACGGCTGCACCGCTGGACAAGGCTCAAGCTGCGGCGGCGCGCTAGCCGCCTTGCCCGCCTGATCGCCGGCCTGAGTTCACCTACCACCATGCAACCCGGACGCAGTTGCCCGCTGCACTATCGCTACGCGCCGGTAGATTTTGCGCGCGCGCCCGATTTTGCAGCCGAGACGCTTTACGTCATCGGCGGCCTCTACGGTAATGCGCCCGCGCTTGCAGCGATACGGGATATGGCCGCGCGCGAACCTGCACCGGTCACGCTGGCCTTCAACGGCGATTTCAACTGGTTCAATCGTGACAACGCGGGCTTTCAAGGCATCAACCACGAAGTGTTGCGCCACCACGCCCTGCGTGGCAACGTGGAAACCGAACTGGCCAATGAAGACGACGCGGCAGGCTGCGGCTGCGCCTACCCCGACACCGTCAGCGACGCCGAAGTCGAGCGCTCTAACAACATCCTGAAATCACTGCGCGAAACCGCGCGCCATCACGCTGATTTGCGCACACGGCTGGCGGCACTGCCGATGAATCTTGTCGCCGCAGTTGGCGACGAACGCGTGGCTATCGTGCACGGCGATCTGGCCTCATTGTCAGGCTGGTCATTCGCGCAAGACGCTTTAGCTTTAAATAAAAATATCATTAAAAATCAACTAGTTACATCGAATTGCCGTATCGTCGCCAGCAGCCACACCTGCCTGCCTGTGGCGCTGTCGCTGGATACCCGCTTGGGCACCTGCGCGGTGTTCAACAACGGCGCGGCGGGCATGCCAAATTTTCGCGACACGCGCTTTGGCGTGATCACCCGAATTGCCGTGAAGCCGACGCCGCATCCAACGCTTTACGGCACGCGTATCGGTAATGTCCACGTCGATGCGCTGGCCGTGCCTTATGATCACGCGCGCTGGCAACACGAATTTCTCGCCAACTGGCCGCCGGGCAGTGACGCGCATGCCGCGTATTTTCAGCGCATCCTGCACGGCCCGGAGTATGCCCCGCATGAAGCCAACCGGCTAACGGTAAGCATCTGTCAAACAGCACGACCAACCGCCATCGCCTGACACGGCATGGTCGGTAGTGAAACACAGGGAGTCGTCATGAAAAAAAGCAAACTGTTGGTATTCGCGATTATTGCTGTGGCCATCGCGGCGTTTTTTATTTTTGACCTGAAGCAGTATTTCAGCCTCGATTATTTCAAATCACAGCGCGCGGTGATCGACGCCTATGTCGCCACTAACCCGCTGCAGGCGGGGCTGATTTTCTTTGCCATTTACGTGGTGGTCACCGGCCTCTCGCTGCCCGGCGCGGCTATCATGACACTGGTGGGCGGCGCGGTGTTCGGCCTACTGTGGGGCACGGTGCTGGTGTCGTTTGCGTCGTCCGTGGGTGCAACGCTGGCGTTTCTCGCCTCACGCTTTTTGCTGCGCGATTGGGTGCAAAGCAAATTCGGTGACAAACTCAAGCCCATCAACGACGGCGTAAAAAAAGAAGGCGCGTTTTATTTGTTCGCGCTGCGGCTGGTGCCGGCGTTTCCGTTTTTCGCGGTCAACCTGCTGATGGGCCTGACGCCGATCAAAACCGTCACCTATTATTGGGTCAGCCAGCTCGGCATGCTGGCCGGTACCATCGTGTTTGTTTACGCGGGCACGCAGTTGGGCGCATTCAAAATCGGCGCGGGCTTGATCTCGGCCTTTGTGTTGCTCGGCATCTTTCCGTTGATCGCGAAAAAAGTGCTCGACACCCTGAAAGCACGCAAGATCTACGCAAAATGGACACGCCCCGCGAGCTACGACCGCAACGTGGTGGTGATTGGCGGCGGTTCAGCGGGTTTGGTGACCTCATACATCGCCGCTGCAGTGAAAGCCAAGGTCACGCTCATCGAAAGGCACAAAATGGGCGGCGATTGTTTGAACACGGGCTGCGTGCCGTCGAAAGCGCTGATCCGCTCGGCCAAGTTGCTGTCACACATCAAGCGCTCAAAGGAATTCGGCATCCGCTCGGCCAGCGCTGATTTTGATTTTGCCGAGGTGATGGAGCGCGTGCAGCGCGTGGTGAAGGAAGTCGAGCCGCACGATTCGGTGGAACGCTACAGCAACCTCGGTGTGGATTGCGTGCAAGGCGAAGCCACCCTCGTTTCGCCGTGGGAAGTGAAAATCAAAACCGCGTCCGGCGAAAAAACGCTCACCACCAAAAACATTGTCATCGCCGCTGGCGCACGGCCTTTTGTTCCGCCGATACCCGGCTTGGCCGAGTGCAACCCGCTCACGTCAGACAATGTGTGGAACCTGCGCACGCTGCCCAAGCGGCTGGTGGTGCTGGGCGGCGGCCCCATCGGCAGCGAATTGACGCAATGCTTCGCGCGCTTCGGCTCGCAGGTCACGCAAGTGGAAATGGCACCGCGCATCCTGATCCGCGAAGACCCGGAGGTTTCCGCCTTGGTAACCCAGCGCTTTGAGGCCGAGGGCATCCATGTACTGGTCAATCACAAGGCGAAGCAGGTGGTGGTGGAGAACGGCGAGAAATTCCTCGTCGTAGAAAACAACGGCGTCGACAAGCGCATTGCCTTCGATGAAATTCTCTGCGCGGTGGGGCGTGTGGCGAATCTCACGGGCTACGGGCTTGAAGCACTGGGCATCCCGGCGCAGCGCGTGGTGGAAGTCAACGAGTACTTGGAAACGATTTACCCCAACGTGTTCGCCTGTGGTGACGTGGCCGGCCCGTATCAGTTTACGCATACGGCGGCGCACATGGCGTGGTATTGCGCGGTGAACGCGCTGTTCGGCAACCTGAAAAAATTCAAGGTCGATTACACCGTGGTGCCGTGGTGTACGTTTACCGACCCGGAGGTGGCGCGCGTGGGCCTGAACGAAACCGAGGCCAAGGAAAAAGGCATCCCGCACGAGGTTTACACCTACGGCATCGACGATCTCGATCGCGCCATTGCCGACGGCGAAGCGCACGGCATGGTCAAAGTGATCACCGCACCCGGCAGCGACAAAATCCTCGGCGTGACCATCGCCGGGGAACACGCGGGCGATCTGCTGGTCGAATACGTTGCAGCGATGAAACACGGCTTTGGGCTTAACAAAATACTCGGCACCATCCACATTTACCCGACGCTGGGCGAGGCCAACAAATACGCGGCGGGCGTGTGGAAGAAGGCGCAAACCACCGAGCAGCAGTTGCGCTTTGCCGCCGCGTTTAATGATTGGCGGCGTGGCGCGGGTGGCGTCGGCGCAGTGGTCAGTGGTGCGTTAGGGATGCTGGGCCAAGGCACCAAAGCCGCACCGCCCGTGGAGCATCACTAACAAGGCATCAAGAAATTTAAAAGCTCTGGAGAAAATTATGCTATTAAAACAACTAGTTACCGCACTTTTTGTGTGGTTTATTGCCGCCGGTTCCGCATGGGCGCAGTTTGATCACACGCATGCGCAGTGGAACACCTTGCTGAAAAAGCACGTGGCAGTGCTCGATGGCGGCAAGGCCTCGCAAATGCGTTACGCGGGCATGGCCGCCGATCACGCACAGCTTAAGACGTATCTCGACACACTGGCAAAAGTCAGCGAAGCGGATTTCAAAGGCTTCAGCAAAAGTCAGCAATTGGCGTTTTTGATCAACGCCTATAACGCCAACATGGCAGAGAAAATCCTGCTACGTTACCCCAACATCAAATCGGTGTGGGATTACGGCAAGCTGATCGGCAACCCGTTCAAAGACAGCTTCATCAACCTGCTGGGACGCAAGATGACGCTCGACAACATTGAGCACGACAACATTCGCGCTGCTGGTGTGCATGATGATCCGCGCATACACTTCGCCGTCAATTGTGCCTCCATCGGCTGCCCCATGCTGCGCGAAGAAGCCTACGTGGCCGACCGCATCGATGCGCAGCTTGAAGAGCAAACCGTGCGCTTTCTGTCGGACCGTTCACGTAACCGCGCCAACGCCGAGGGCAAGCTCGAAGTATCAAAAATTTTCGACACGCCGCCGTGGTATGGCAACGATTTCCGCAAAGGCCACAAAGGCTTCAAAACGCTGGAAAGCCTGTTCGCCAAGTACGCCAACCTGCTCACCGACAATGCCGCGCACCAGCAAACCATCCGCGATGGCAAGGCCGAAATCAAGCACTTGGATTACGACTGGGGCTTGAATGACGTGCGTAAATAGGCGCAAACAAGATTGCATTAGCGCATGAGCGCGTCGCGCAAGCTCGCTTGCCTGCTTGACGTACTGCACGCTGGCGAAGCGCTCGCCGCGCGCACCGCCGCGCGGCAGGCAACGCTGGCGCCCGAACGCTGGATGACACGCGCGCTGCGTGTGCAGGCTGTGCAGGAGTATGGTCACGCCGGCATGGCCGGTGCTGCACTGGCACTCAATGGCACGCGTGGGCACAACTTCGACATCCTTGCCGCCGTGCGCACGCGCCTACATCGCGATCTCGACCAAGGCAATCTCGCGGCCTCGCTGCTCGGGCTGCAAGGCGTGGTCGAACACTTGGGCGAAGCGCTGCTAGAAACGCTGGGCACCTACACCCATCCCGCCGGCGCGCCGTTGCACGCGCTGCGCGTCAAAGTGCTGGCGCAGGAACGCGGCCATGTGCAATTGGGCGCGCGCTGCCTAACGACGCTTGCCGCGCAGTCTCCCGCCTCGCACGCGGGTTTAACCGACGCGCTGGACGACTATCGCGCCCTTGGTTTATCGGTTGCCCTGCAAGTGGGCAGCTTGCTCGACGATGCGCGGCTCGACGGCGCAACGTTTTGGCGCGGCGTCGATGCGCGCTTGACGCAATGGCACGAACCGTCGGTAACTAATTGATTTCAATCATTATTCCAACACTGAACGAGGTGCGTGCGCTGCCGCGCACCTTGGCACAATTAGCGCACAAAGGCATCGCGCATGAAGTCTTCGTCGCCGACGGCGGCAGCACCGATGGCACGCGCGATGTGGCGCTGCAGGGCAACGCGCAATGGTGTTCCGCGCCACGCGGACGCGGCGCGCAAATGAACGTCGGCGCGCGTCACGCACGCGGCGGATGGCTGCTTTTTTTGCATGCCGACACGCTGTTGCCGGACAACGCGCTAGCCGCCATCGCTGCTCTGCCGCCCGACGTTGAAGCGGGTTGCTTTCACCAAGCCTTCAGCGATGCGCATCCGTTGCTGCGTGCAGTGTCGCGTGTGCACAACTGGCGCTGCCGGCGCACGCGCATCATGTATGGCGATCAGGCCATGTTCGTGCGCCGTCATGTGTTCGAGGCGCTCGGCGGATTTGCCGAAAGCCCGCTAGAAGACGTGAAACTTTCCGAACAACTGCGCCTGCGCGCGACGCCGGTGTTACTGCCGGCCACGGTAGTCACGGACGCGCGCAAATTCCGCGCGCAAGGCATTGTGCGCAGCACCGCGCGCATTGTGCTGATCCTGCTGTGCCACCGCTACAAGCGGCCGCTCATGGGACAGCGATTTTTTGAGCCGGTGCGTTGATGTCGCGCGGGCGTATGATGCCTGCTGATTACCTTCCCTCATTTCAACTTGCTCTCCATCATCATCCCCGCACTGAACGAGGCCGCCAACATTGCCGATACGCTGGCAGCGCTGGCACCTTTGCGCACGCGCGGCGTCGAAGTGGTGGTGGTGGACGGCGGCAGCGTGGATGCCACCGTCGCACTGGCGCGTCCGCTGGTCGATCAAGTCATTGTCGCCACGCGTGGCCGCGCCATGCAAATGAACGCGGGGGCCACGCAATCGCGTGGCGACATTCTGTTGTTTTTGCACGCGGATTGTCGTTTGCCGGCGAGCGCAGACGGGCTCATTACCGACGGTTTGAATCGTGCGCAAAAAACGTGGGGGCGCTTTGATGTCGCACTCACCGGCGAGCATCCGTTGCTAAAGACGATAGGCGTGATGATGAACCTGCGCTCACGGCTTAGCGGTGTTTCCACCGGCGATCAGGGTTTGTTTGTCACGCGCACGCTGTTTGAGGCGGTGGGGCATTTTCCGCAAATTCCGCTGATGGAAGACGTGGCGCTCACTAAGGCATTGAAGCGTTACGGCGCGCCGCTCAACCTGCGCCATCGCATGAGGGTATCGGGCCGACGCTGGGAGAAACACGGCGTTCTGCGCACGATGCTGCTGATGTGGCGACTGCGTCTGCAATACTGGCTGGGCACCGACCCCGGCAAACTCGCGCAATCGTACAGACCCCATGTCCCGCACAAGCTGTGACGCGCTGACCCTTGTGTTTGCCAAAGCGCCGCGGGCGGGCGAGGTGAAAACGCGTTTGGTGCCGTTGCTGGGCGCGCAAGGCGCTGCGGCGCTGCATCGTCAGCTCGTGCATCGCACGCTCATCACCGCTACCGACGCAGATTTGGGCCCGGTGGAGTTACACGCCGCACCCGATATCGACGATCCGTTTTTACAGGACAACGCACAGCGCTTTGGCATAGCGCTCGTGCCACAACGCGGCGCTGATTTGGGTGCGCGCATGCGCAACGCGTTCGACGACGGCCTCGCACGCCACGCGCACGTGATTATTATCGGCACGGATTGTCCGGTGCTGACAGCGCAGCATTTGCGCGATGCGCAAGCGGCTCTGGATTCGGCACACGGGGGCAACGACGCGGTGCTGATTCCCGCAGAAGACGGCGGCTATGCACTGATCGGCCTGACGCGCTGCGACAACCGGCTGTTCGACAGCATTGCTTGGGGCGGCGACACAGTACTCGCCGCCACGCGCGAGCGCCTGAAATTGCTGAAGTGGCGTTGGCATGAACTCGAAACGCTGTGGGACATCGACCGCCCCGACGATTACCGTCGCTGGTCTGAATTGATAATTATCAATGATAACAAATACTTGGCGTAAGATTGTCGTTGCAGCCTGCGCGCTAGGTATGGCGGCGCTGGGCTGGGCGCAAAGCGACACGCTGCGCGTCGGCGTGTTCTCCACGCTGAAAGCCGGTGCAACACTGCCCGAGGGCTGGAAACCGATCGGCGTATCCGGCTCGACACCGCGCACGCGCTACACGCTGGTAGAAGACGGCAGTATCACGGTGGTCAAGGCAGAATCCAACGCGTCAGCGTCGGGCATCAGCCGCGATGTAAAGGTGAGTCTCGCGGAATTTCCCCTGCTCAAGTGGCGCTGGAAAATCGCCAACGTGCTGAAAAGCAGCGACCTGCGCACCAAAGAAGGCGACGACTACCCGGCGCGCGTTTACGTCATGTTCGATTACCCGCTGGAGAAACTGTCGTTCGCCGACCGCACCAAGCTGCGTCTGGCGCGCGCGCTGCACGATCCCCATCTGCCCGCCGCTACGCTGTGTTATGTGTGGGATACCAAAGCACCCATCGGCACGAACGTGCCGAGCAGTTACACGAATCTTATGCGCATGATTGTCGTGGAAAGCGGCAGCGCGCACGTCAATCAGTGGCGCGAGATTGAGCGCGACGTGGCGGCTGATTTCAAGGCGGCGTTCGGTGACGACGCGCCGCCGGTTTCGGCCATCGCCATCGCCACGGATACCGACAACACCGGTGAATCCGCTGTCGCGTGGTTTGGGGATATTTCTTTTAATAAACAGAAACTTAGCAAGTGAGCAGACGATTGTCGTTGCTTTTTACCGACGCTTGGGGAAAAATAGCCCCCTCTTTTCGGCGTAAAAGTCTTGAAAATCAGTCCCTTAGACCACATCTGCTGGTAGCTGGGTCACTGGCTTGAGTTCTTCTTTCTTCGTCCTCCCTCCCCTTTTTAACGCGATTTCATTGCTCCCACGGCATGTCTGATCTCTCTCAAGCTGCGGCGCTGCGCAGGACGGTTGCGTCGCAATTGCCCGTTTCTTGGTATTTTGATCCGCACATTTACGCGCTTGAGAAGCGTTTACTGTTTGATGCTGGCGCGAATTACGCGGGCCACGAGCTGCTCACGCCCGAAGTCGGCGACTACCACGCGCTGTCATGGGCGGGCGACGCCAAGGCGCTGGTGCGCAACCCGCAAGGCGTGTCACTGCTCGGCAACATCTGCCGTCACCGGCAGGCAATCATGCTGCGCGGGCGCGGCAATGCCAAAAATATCGTCTGTCCGTTACACCGCTGGACCTACGCACTCGACGGCAAACTCATGGGCGCGCCGCAATTCGCCGACAACCCCTGCCTCGATCTTGCGCAAACGCCGCTGACAAACTGGAACGGCTTGCTCTTCGCTGGGCCGCGCGATATTGCGCACGATTTGCGCGCCATGAGTGTGGCCAAAGAGCTGGATTTCGCAGGCTTCATGTTCGACCGCGTTGAGGTCGAAGAATACGCCTGCAACTGGAAAACCTTTATCGAGGTTTACCTCGAGGATTACCACGTTGAACCGTTTCATCCGGGCTTGGCGGGTTTTGTGAATGTGGCGGATCTCAAGTGGGAATTCGGCGCGTGGCACAGTGTGCAAACCTGCGGCGTCAAACAGGGCCTCGCCCGCCCCGGCAGCGATGTCTACCGGCGCTGGCACGATCAAGTCCATCGCCAGACCGAAGGCAAAACGCCCGCACAGGGGGCGATCTGGCTCACCTGTTTTCCCGGCCTGATGGTCGAGTGGTATCCGCATGTGCTGGTGATCAGCAACATCGTGCCGCGCGGGCCGGAAGCCTGCACCAACGTGGTGGAATTTTATTACCCTGAGGCTATCGCGCTGTTCGAACGCGAATTCATCGAGGCTGAACAAGCCGCCTATCGCGAAACCGCTGTCGAAGACCGCGAAATCTGCGACCGCATGACTGCAGGCCGTCGCGCGCTTTATCAGCAAGGCACGAGTGACGCTGGGCCGTATCAATCACCGCTCGAAGACGGCATGCAGCACTTTCATGAGTTCTTGCGACGCGAAATTGAGCCGCATGTTGTGCGGTAATGCGCCCGCCCAATAGTTCGGCGGTTCGGCGGTTAGCCGGGTGGTGGTGAAGGCGGGATCGCGCGGAGGCTGTACCACAGCATGCCTATGGCTTCGTGTATGAACGAAGCGCTCCCGTAAAGCCCACCCATGCTGGGCAAAAAACTGCGCAGGGCCAGCGGCGCTCCCCTGCGAAAACCGGTGCCCGCCGGCACCACTTTAAATCCCGCCCGTTCAAAGGCGCTTTTGGCGCGCGGCATGTGCCACGCATGCGTCACCAGCACGATAGTACGCACGCCGGCAGGCTCGAGCATTTTTCGGCTGAAAACCGCATTCTCCAAAGTGGAGGCAGACGCTTCCTCACTCCACTGCACCGGTATGGAAAATTCCGTTTCCAGCGATTTTTTCATCAGCGCAGCCACAGCCGTAGCGCTGCCTGAGAACAATCCACCGCCACTCACCAGCACGGGCAAGCCCGTTTGCTTCGACAAGTGCGCTGCCAGACGTACGCGCTCCAACGTGCTGCCGCCCACGGTATTTCCACCGAATTCCGGCGCACCGAAATAAACACCGCCGCCGAGCGCGACGATTGCCTGCGCTTCGCGCATGTGTTCCACCGGCGTATGCGCATCGCGCTCCAGCAAACCCAACAAAGAGCCGCCCACCACCGGCAGGGCCAAAATCCACAACACACCCAACGACACCCCGATAATCCACTTCCCCAGTTTCGGCCTGCGATTGAGCAGCAGCAGGCCCAGAAAACCCGCGATCAGGATATTCAGTGGCGGCAGCAGAAACAATTCCAATACCTTAGTGACGGACATAATGCCTTCAGATGCGCGTGGCGACACACACAATAGTACCATGATAAAAATTTAAATTACCTCATAAAAACAATTGGTTACGACTTTTTCAACCACAGAATCTCATGTCGATGAGAGCGTTCGCCAGCAAACCGCCCTTTGCAAACCTTTGCAAACCTTTGCAAACCTTTGCGGTATCTATTCAGTGCATGCGTAACATCAAAATCTTCCCTCACCCCCGCCCTCTCCCAGAGGGCGAGGGGAGCAAACCGTGCTCGCAATCACGACACCATTTGAGGTTAGCGCGGGCGTGGGGTTGCCCCCTCTCCCTCTGGGAGAGGGTTGGGGTGAGGGAGGTATTCGCTATCTTTTGCCCCGGACTGAATAGATAGTGCCTGACAGAAAACCCCCAATTTTTGAAACACGCAGCCTCAATTTTCAGCACCGCGCGTGCTGATTTTTGTTTTTTTGGCACGAGCGCCAAAGA
>JAYTWR010000156.1:0-14227 GCA_043743335.1 Burkholderiales bacterium | reverse complement strand
ACCGTACTCGCAATCACGACACCATTTGAGGTTAGCGCGGGCGTGGGGTTGCCCCCTCTCCCTCTGGGAGAGGGTTGGGGTGAGGGAGGCATTCGCTATTTTTTGCCTCAGCCTGAATAGATACAATAATTCTATAAAATCAATTAGTTACAACAACCCAGCCATCAACACTGGTTCGTCGCCAATGGAAACGGCCCCGGCTTCGCCCCCGGCATCCGCTCCGCGAGCACGGCCTGCTGCCGCGCACGAATTTCGTTAGCGCTCTCACCCGGCGCGACGTTGAGGCGCTCGATTTCTTCGAGGATCGGCGGCGGGCGGTCATCGACCGGCACGCCGTGTACCAGCGCCCATTTCTCGACTTGGTGGATGAACTCCGGCGATACGCGCGGCGGCACCAGCGCGTTCATCGGGTCGGTCATAGCTTCTTCGAGCGAGATGAACTGCACGCCAGCCGCTGCGAATTGATCGAGAATTTCATCGAGGCAATCGCCCCCCAGCGGCGTGCCATGAATTAGCCAGATATGCGCCGGATCGCGCCCGTACACCGCGCGCCCGTTGGCGGCGTGCAAACGCATTTCGTGCATCGCGGTTTCAACGAAGGCACGTCGCAGGAAGGCCACGCCTTCGCGGTCATCGCACTTTAGGGTGCGCCAATACGCCGCCATGAAGCGCGAATCACGAAAGCCCACACTCACCGGCACCGGCGTGTAGCCGTGCTGCTTAAGATAGGCCTGCACTGCCGCCTGCTTCTCGGCAGTGTCGCCCCACATATCGTTGCAGTAGCGAAAATAACGCTGTGGCGCGCGTGAACTCCAGCGGGCAATAATTTCCTCGGTGCGCTCGATGTCGCCAATGTAGGTGGGCGCATCCACCCAGTTGATACTGGCGTGGTGATGGGTGTGATTGGCGACGTGATGCCCCTGCTCTACCCAGTGATCGAACACGCGCAGCAGCTCAGGATCATCCTCCGCCGGCGCGGTGTTAGAGAAAGCATAGACATCCGTGGCACCGTGGCGCTGCAGCGCCTGCGTCATCGACTGGGCAATACTCAGCGAGCTGTAGTGCTTCGGCACCGGCACACCGCGCCACAGCAGCATGTCGTCCATGGTGATGGCGAGTTTCACCGGGCCGAGAGGAGAGATGGGGTGGTTTGTTTGGGTGTTCAAGGCGAGCTTCCGTGCGTAGCAGTTGTGATCGGCGTGACGACGATTATTTTACCCGCCGGATAATAGCGAGCAAGGGTAGGCAAAGCGTAGCGTGCCCACCAATCCGTTGCCACCGCGTGGGCACGCTGCGCTTTGCCTACCCTACGTTCGCCTCACCCGGCCCTACGTTGCCGTCTTGGTAAACCGTATCGTCACTGCCCGCGCCTTGTCGTCCGTCACCACATTAATCAGCGCAGGCTTGCCGTTCTTGATCGCCTCTTTCGCACGCTCCAAAGCCGGGCGAATCTCTTCAGGTTGGGTCACATGTTCACCGTGGCAGCCCAGCGACTGTGCAAACTGGTCAAAGCGCGTGTAGCCCAAGTTGCGGCCGGGTTTGTCGCCTTTCGGATCGGCAGTCCAGCCGCCGTTCAAGCTGATCACGACGATCATCGGCAGGTTGTGGCGTGCTGCCGTATCCAGCTCCATGCAGTTCAAGCCAAACGAGCCGTCGCCGTGCAGCACGATGACTTGTTTGTCGGGGCGCGCGACTTTAGCACCTACACCAAAGGGCATGCCCACGCCCATGGTGCCGAAGGTGCCGGAGTTGATGCGGTGACGTGCAATGAAAGTCGGTATCGATTGACGGCCAAAGTTAAGAATCTCTTGCCCGTCGACCACCAGCACGCCGTCGCGGTCGATGAAGTCTTTGATTTCTTTGCACAAACGCAGCGGATGAATTGGCGTGTTGCTGGTGGCCATGGCTTTTTCGGCATCGGGCGCTTTGAGGTTTTCGATCTCTGACAGCCGCCCGCGCCAGCCGGCATACAAACTCGGCTTGATGCGCGTGGTTGAGGCATCGAGCAGTTGGCGCAGCACCATTTTGGCGTCACCGGTAATCGCCACGTCCACGCGCTGGCTGCCGCTGATTTCATTGGCGTCGATGTCGATGCGGATGATTTTGGCGTTGGCGGAAATACGCGGCGGCTTCAAATGCCCGAATACATAGTTAAAACGCGTGCCGACGACGAGTGCGCAATCGGTCTCTTTCATCGCGGATGAACGCGCGTTCAAATAGGCTTGCGGATGATCTTCTTCCAGCACGCCACGGCCTTGCGGCGTGGTGTAGATGGGGATGCCTTTGTCGATCACAAATTGGCGCAGCTCGGCCTCGGCACCCGACCACAACACGCCGCTGCCCGAAAGCACCACGGGCTTTTGCGCCGCCTGCAACAGCTTCAACGCTTCTTCGATCAACGCGGGGTCGCCTTGCGGGCGTGCGCGCACCAGCGTTTTGTTAAAGTCGGGCCACACCACGGTGGCATCATCAATCGTGTTGTTGATGATGTCCGACGGCAAATCCACATACACCGGGCCGGGCTTGCCGCTAATCGATTGACGGAACGCGAGGTCAATCAACTCAGGGATGCGCCGTGTTTCATAAATACGGTTCGCCCATTTGGTGACGGGCTTCATGATGGCAATCTGGTCGATTTCTTGAAACGAACCGTTGTGATATTCGTTGATGGGGCTAGAGCCGCCGAACGCCACCACCGGCACGCCGTCAATCAGGGCATTGGCCAAACCGGTGGTGAGGTTGATGGTGCCGGGGCCGGATGCGCCAAAACACACGCCGGGGAAATTCAGCGCACGCGCATAAGCCTGCGCGCTCATGGCGGCAGCTTGCTCGTGACGCACGTCGATGCCGCGGATGCCGCGCTTCATGGTGGCGAGCAAGGTGTCGTTGATCGGCCCGCCCATAATGAAGAAAAAGTTTTTGACGCCGATGCGCTTGAGCGATTCGCCGACGAGATCGTTACCGGTAATATTAGCCATAATTTTCTCTTTAAAATCAATTAGTTATATACATACCCCACAGAGCAGCCCCGCCCTAGAAAGGGAAGGCATATCCGTGGAATGCAAAATTACGCGGTGCTAATCCGTGATGGCCACTACTTCTTCTTCAAAATCACCGGCGTCTCTTTTACATACTCGGCGATTTGTTCTTTGTTCATGCCGCACCACTCGGCCAGCACTTGTTCAGTGTGTTCACCCAGCAGGGGGCCGCACGTCACCGGCACTTTGCTCTCCGACATATGCACCGGCCAACCGGGCACAACGACTTCGCCGCGCTTGGGGTGATTCACCGTGGCGAACATGCCGCGCTTGCGCAGGTACGGGTCAGCGGACAACTCGGCCGTATCCAGCACCGCACCGGCCGGTACACCGGCGTTTTGCAGCTTTTCCATGGCCTCGATCTTGGTTTGGCCTTTGCACCAGTTCGCTACCAGCGCATCGACGTCCTTGGCGTTTTGCACACGCGCATTGGGTGACGAAAAACGCGGATCGTCTTTGAGATCTTCGCGCCCGATCACCGACAGCAGCCGCAACCAATGCCAGTTGCCCGCGCGCGACGTGTAGACCATCACGTAATCGTTTTCGCCAAACGGCTTGCAGTGATAAATCTCGCTCGGTGCAGCCGCGCCGATGGAGCTTTGGTTACCAGTGCGCGTGACCGGTTTGCCGAACATCAACTGGCCCGCAAAGCAGATGCGGTTGAAATTAATCACCGCATCCTGCATCGACACCTCAACGCGCTGACCCTTATTGGTGTGCTGCCGCTGATACAGCGCGGCGATAATGCCCACCAGCGCGTGGATGCCCGCACCGGTGTCGCCCACGTGCGGGCCGGGGCGCAGCGGCGGCGCACCCGCTTCGCCGGTGATGGCAAATGCACCACCCACCGCCTGCGCGATCATGTCAAAGCTCAGGTAGTTGGCGTAGGGGCCGTCGGGATTAAAGCCCTTGATCTGCGCCATGATGAGCCGCGGATTGATTTTGCTCACCACATCCCAACCAAAGCCCAGCTTCTCGATGCGGCCCGGCGACATGTTTTCAATCAACACGTCGGCAGACTCCACCATCTTGAGGATGGTGGCGCGACCCCGCTCGGATTTCAAATCGCACACCATGCCGCGCTTGTTGGAGTTCATCATGATGAAGTAGAACGAATCCACATCGCCGCTGTTGGTGGAAGCGAAACGTCCGTTCTCGCCGGTTTGTTGCTCGACTTTAACGACATCAGCGCCCAGCCAAGCCAGCGCCTGCGTGCACGAAGTACCAGCTTCATATTGGGTTAAGTCGAGAATTTTGACGCCCGCGAGTGCGGTGGAGCCGGGTGTTGCGTTCATGCCTTACTCTCCTGTGGCGATGGGATGGTGGAATGGGTAAACAGGTAAATAGGTGAAAGTTAGATCGCGGCTATTCTGTGCGAATGAAACATTCAACGGCCTCCCTCACCCCCGGCCCCTCTCCCGGCGGGAGAGGGGAGCAAGCCACCTCCGGTGATTCAAGCGCGGCAGAAATAACGCAAAAATCAGCGAGGAAATCGCCGTGCCCCCTCTCCCTTCGGGAGCGGGCTGGGGTGAGGGAAGGTTTTGAATGTTGCGTTGTATTCAATCGATAGCGACGCAACGTGACTGACAAAGTCATCATACTGCCAGACGATTACCGTGACAATGGAGGCTCGGATTCCCCTCAGAAAGCCGCCACAAGATTGCGGTATACAATGAACACCGCCCTTCACTGAGTCACACCGGTCATGCACATGCGCCCTGCTATTTCCCCATGGCTGATACTCGCGCTCGCTCATGCGATATCAGCCCTATCAAGCGCCGCACACGCCCAGCCCGCCGCAGGCACCCGTGATTACCCGACCAAACCCATACGCTGGCTGGTGGGGTTTGCGCCCGGCGCATCCAACGACATCATTGCGCGCCTGATTGCCGTGCGGCTGACTGAAAGCTTCGGCCAACAGGTACTGGTGGATAACCGCGGCGGCGCGGGCGGCACCATCGCCGGCGAGATCGTCGCTAAGGCCGCGCCGGATGGCTACACGATATTGCTCTCCACCACCGGCACCAGCGTGAGCGGCCCGTTGCTGGCGCGGCGCCCGGCGTACCGCGTTGAAGATTTCGTGCAAGTCGTCAACATCGGCAACACGCCGATGATTATTGTGGCGCACCCGTCGTTCCCCGCGCGCAACCCGCGCGAACTGGTGGATTACCTGAAAGCGAATCCGCGCAAGGTGACTTGGGGCACCTCCGGCAACGGCGGCTCGCCGCATTTTGCCCTGCTGATGTTTCAGGCCGCTACCGGCGTTGAAGTCACGCTGGTGCCGTACAAAGGCACGGCACCAGCACTCACCGACATTGCTGCCGGGCAAATTCAGGCTATGCACTCGTCGCTCATTTCAGCGGAGGCACACCTCTCTGCCAAGCGCCTGAAGGTCATCGGCGTGGGCAGCGCAAAACGTCTCGCCGCGCTGCCGGATGTGCCAACGTATGCCGAGCAGGGCATCATCAACGGTGAATCACCGGTGTGGTTTGGCGTGGCAGTGCCGCCCGCCACATCACGCGCGATTGTGATGAACCTCAACACCGCCGTGAATCGCATCCTGCAAAGCCCGGAAGCCACACGGCGCATTCAAGACCTCGGCCTCGATATTACCGGCGGCACGCCCGAATTCGCTCAAGCCTTTGTAAAACGTGAGGCCGATGCGGTGCGGTTGTTGATCCAACAAGGCAAGTTTAAGGCAGATTAAATACAAAAAAGTCGTTTAAAATCAATTAGTTAAAAAATTCATGCCTTATCTAAACCTACTGTCTGCCAGCGCAGCCACAAAACAAATCGCCCGTGGCACCATCACCAGCGAGCAGCTCACACGCGATTGCCTTGAGCACATCGCCACACGCGAACCCGCCATCGGCGCATGGACCCACCTCGCCGCCGATGCCGCGCTGCAACGCGCCCGCACACTGGATGCGCAGCCGCTATCGTCGCGCGGCTTGCTGCACGGCATCCCCATTGCGGTGAAAGATTTTATCGATACGCACGACATGCCCACCACCTACGGCTCGGCGATCTACGCGCACCACCGGCCTGCGTCGGATGCGCCGTGCGTCGCAATGGCGCGCGCAGCGGGCGCGGTGGTGCTAGGCAAAACCGTTACCACCGAGCTTGCGTATTTCACCCCCGGCAAAACCGCCAATCCACGCAACACCGCGCACACGCCCGGCGGATCATCCAGCGGCTCGGCTGCGGCGGTGGCGGATCACATGGTGCCGCTGGCGTTCGGCAGCCAGACCGCAGGCTCAGTCATACGCCCGGCAGCGTTTTGCGGCATCGTCGGTTACAAGCCGAGCTTCGGCCTCATCAGCCGCGCTGGCGCAAAGCCACTCAGCGACGCGATGGACACCATCGGCACGCTCGCGCGCAGCGTGCCCGACGCCGCCTTGTTCGCCGCAGCCGCCAGCGGACGCCACGATCTCGTGATCGATCAGCCGCTCACCCACGCGCCGCGCGTCGGCATCTGTCGCACCGTGGATTGGCCGCGTGCGCAAGCCGAAACCCACGCTGCCATGGACACCGCCATCCGCAAGCTCGGCGCAGCAGGCGTGACGTTGGTAGACGTCGATCTACCGCCCCACTTCGCCAGCATGGTGCAAGCGCAACTCGACATCATGACCTATGAAATGGCGCGCTCGCTGGCATTCGAGTGGCACGCGCACCGCGCGCAACTCTCGCCAAAATTACAGGATTTAATCGCAGCAGGCTGGGCGCTCCCGCGCGAGCGCTACGACGCCGCCATCACCCTCACGCGCAACGCCCGCCGCTTATCCAGCGAACTCTTCACCCGCGCTGACGTGCTGCTCACGCCCAGCACCATCGGTGTAGCCCCGCACGGTCTAGACGCCACCGGCGACCCGCTGTTCAACCGCACATGGACAATACTGCACACACCCAGTGTGCATCTGCCCTTCGCCCAAGGGCCGAATGGATTACCGGTAGGCTTACAGGCCATCGGGGCCATTGGGGCGGATCGACAAACGTTGTTGTGTGCAGATTATTTACTCAACACATTGATGGCGTAGCTGCCTTGCCCATTCTGCGTCTGGCTATCAGCGCCCTGCAGCGGGCTTCGGCGTAATCGAACCTTCTTTTTCCAACAGCGGGTAAATTCACCTGGCGCACGGCTTTGTAGTTGGCATCGGCATCGGCTTGCACTGCGGTATACGGCTGCTGTGTGCGCGCCTTGACCCATCGCGTGAGCGTGTTGTCGCATTCAAACGTGGCAAATTCCGCCGACAGTTCCGCGGACATGGTGGTAATGGTTTTGCGCGCATTGATGCTCAGGCCCGCCACCCCCGAACCGCCATACTCAACGTTCTGCGTGGCGTGGTCGCCATACACACCCGCGATTTGCAGGAAGGCGTCTTTTGCTGTCACGGCCTTCGACAACGTGCCTTCCAACTCGTAACGGATGGTTTCACCGCAGCGAAACCACGTTTCGCCTTTCACTGCCGCGTAAATAATATCCGGCCCGCCGACGCCGCGCGCGAGGCAATTAAACACGCCGCCGCTGCAGGTGTGCGAATCGCTGCACACCAGTGTCGTGCCGGGCACGGCATAGCCGTAATCCGCCACCAGTTGGTGGCTGATGCCCTGCTCGCGGCCCACGTCGTGCACACGCTTAATGCCGAAGCGTTTGGCGAATTCACGCCCGGTGCGGTGCGCGCCGGCCGCGATCTGGTTAGGTGCAGGCACGCGGTGATCGAACACCACCACAATGCGCTCAGGGTCGCACACCCGCTGAATGTCGCGCCATTTGCTTGGCACAAAATTATTGTCGAACAGGATAATGGTATCCAGCTGCACCGTTACCACGTCGCCCGGTGCCACGGTAACCCGCCCGCTCTTTGTCGCGAGGATTTTTTCAGCGATGGTCATGCCCATGGCGGCTTAACCTCCGACAAACTTGGCTTCGATGTCGTCTAGCCGCTGCATGCCCATCAAGGCGTTAAGCTCTTCAAAGCCCGCGCACAAATCCGGCCGATTCACGGTGAGGTTTTTTTCCATCACTTCAGATTTATAAACGTCCATCGCGTTCATCATGCCTTTCAGCGCAGCGGTGGACAGCATGCGCGGATAGCTCACCACTTTGACGCCCACGGCCTCCAGCTCTTTAGGCGTCATCAACGGCGTGGTGTTGCGCGAACGCAGCCCTAAGCCCATGTTGACGATCAACGGCTTGGGCACGTTCTTCGCCACCTTGGCGATATCTTCTTTCGACAGCAGTGCATCGGCGTACAGGCAATCGGCACCGGCTTCGGCGTATTGATTCAAGCGATCAATCGCCTCATCCACGCCCAGCGGGCCGGCGGCGTCGGTGCGCGAGACAATGACAAAATCGTCGTCACGGCGCGCGTCCACCGCGGCCTTCACCTTTTGCACCATCTCCGCCGTGGGAATGCACGATTTGCCGCGCATGTGGCCACAGCGCTTGGGCCAAACCTGATCTTCAAACATCAGCGCCGCTACGCCCGCGCTTTCAAACGCGCGCACCACAAAATGCACGTTCATCGCATTGCCGTAGCCGGTGTCGGCGTCTGCGCGCAGCAACAGCGTTTCGGTGCAGTCCACCAAGCGCCGCGCAGTATCAAGATTGACTTCAAAAGTCATCACGCCGCGGTCGGCCCAGCCGAGGCGGCTTTCCGACACGCCCGCACCGGAGATCGCGCCCACCTTGAACCCGGACGCCTCCACCAACCGCGTGCTGTAGCCGTCATACACGCCGGGGGAAATAATGATGCCGGGTTGCTTGAGTAATTCGCGAAATTGTTTACCTCTGCTGGCCATGATGGTTCTCCTGTGTTGAGTGCGCTGATTCTACCAAGCGCGTCTACCCGACCAATACGGCAGCGCTCGCCCGCCGCAAATGTGGACTGCGATTTCTCGACTGTGTAAAAATGGCGACTGATCTGTCACGGAGAGTCTCATGCGCCGCCACAAGACCTTTGTTCGATACGCGATGTCAGCCTTGGCATTGCTGCTCGCCGCGTTCATAGCCACCCCGCTGCACGCGCAAAAATACCCGGAGAAAACCATCCGCTACATCTCGCCGTACGCCACTGGGGCATCGCAGATACTCGCCCTGTTAGTCAGCGAAAAACTGGGCGCAGCCTTAGGCCAGCCGGTGTATGCGGATTTTCGTCCTGGTGCGGGCGGCAACATCGGCATGGAGCTCGCGGCGAAAACGCCGCCCGACGGCTACACGCTGTTGCAAGCCAGCTCGTCAATGGCCATCGGCCCCAGCCTTTACAAGAAACTGCCGTTCAACGCCGCGCGCGATTTTCAGGCCGTCACGCAAATCGGCAACGTGCCGAACCTCATCGTGATCCATCCCACGGTGCCGGCGCACTCGCTCAAAGCGTTAGTGCAAATCGCCAAAGCCCACCCCGGCAAAATGAGCTACGGCTCCGGCGGTGTGGGCTCCGGCAACCACCTCGCTAGCGAAATGTTCAAATCTATGGCCGGCATCAACATGATTCACGTGCCTTACAAAGGCGCGAGCATCGCGCTCACCCACATCCTGAGCGGCGAAATCGACGTGGTGTGCGTGACCGTGCCCGCCACCATTCCATTCATCAACAGCGGCAAACTGCGCGGGTTGGCAATCCTTGCCCGCGAGCGTGCGCCCACGCTACCCAACTTGCCCACGTCCAAAGAAGCGGGCTTCGCGGAACTGCTGCTCGACTCGTGGTACGGTGTAATGGCCCCCACTGGCGTGCGCCTCGACATCATCGAGCGCCTCAACACCGATCTGCGCAAAATCATGCACGCGCCAGATACTGTCAAGCAACTGGCGCGCGTGGGCATCGATGCGGTAACCAGCACGCCAGCGGAGTTTCAGGCGTTTGTTCGGGCAGACGCGGAGCGGTGGGGGAAGGTGATTCGGGAGGCGGGGATCAAAATTGAGTGACACGGTAGCGACGCCCAGCGATGGCCATTGTTTGATTGCGCTTCCTTCGTTACCGGCATCCTACAGTGAAGCTGAACAGTTACTAAAAATCCAAAAAAGCATAATAAAAACAATTAGTTACGACACAACTCCGCGCAGGACTCATCCCACACTCACCGGCACCAGCGTCATGGTGTCGTTGCCGAAAATATCAATCACCTTCACCGCCACGGTATAGCGACCAGGGTGCAGGTAGGTGTGCGGCGCAGTGGTCATTTCTAATGTGCGATTCTGCCGCGTGCGAAAACTCTGCCACTCGTTCTCGAAAATATAGCCGCCGGTCCAGCGGTCTTCATATTCGACCAGTTCGCCCTGCACCGGAGCGATGCCCGGCAGATTACCTTCGACGCCTAACCCCCTCGGCACTTTGATGATTTCCTTGCGCTGCATGTAATCGAAATCCACCGCCCAGTAATCCACCCAGTCGGTCCATTCCTTGGTCAGCACGTCGCGCGTAATCACGCCGTCCTTGCTCTTGCTGATTTTGATCAGCCTGCCTTGCTCGCACACCACGCTGCTCTTGCCTTCTTTCATCGCGGCAATCGCGGCTTCCGCCGCGCCCTGCGAGTAATACACCGAAAAATCCGTGAGTTCGATCTGCACCGTCAGCTTGTCCTGCGCGCTACGCCCTTTGGCATAGCGCGGCGTGGCTTCAACGAAACTGATATCGTGAAACACCACCTGCCCGCGATCCACCGCGCGCTTGTCGAACACTTCCGCCGGAATGAATTTCGGCGCGAGGTCGATGCCTTTGTGCTTCGCCTCTTCCAGCGCAGCGGGAAACAGCCCCATCTCGAATTCAAACGCCAGCACATCGGCGCGCGACGCGCCGCGCTTGCGGCATTCGGTAATCACTTCCTCAACAAACAGCCGCCCCACCGGCAGATTGATCGGGCCCACCACCACCAGCCGCCCGGCGTTTTTACCATGGAAAAAAGCCTCGCCTTCCAGCGGCTGCGCTTTGTAGGCGCGCAGAATCAGTTCGCGGAACTCGCGCTCTTTCTGCATCAGCGCCTGTTCTTTCTGCGCGCCGGTCAATCGCCCGCCGACATTGAGATACGCCTGCCGCTCATAGCGCCCAAGGTTCAGCACCTCGAAGGCGCGGAACGACTGCCCGGCCTTTTCGCGCTCGCGCTGCACCTGGATCAAACGCTTGCGCGTGGTGTGGATGCCGAACTTGCCGAGATCGGTGGCGATCCAGCGGCGGCCGAGTTTTTCTGCGACAGCGGCAGTGGTGCCGGAACCACAGAAAAAATCGGCGACGAGATCGTTTTCGTTGCTGCTGGCTTTGATGATGCGGTCGATTAGTGTTTCGGGTTTTTGGGTGGGATAGCCAAGACGTTCGCTTGACCGTGCACCTGATTGAACTGGCGAAATATCCATCCACAAATCCTGCAAAGACACCCCAGGCATTTCGTCCAAATACTGCTTTAACCTCGGCAAACCCGAACCTGTGTAATGAAGGAGCGCTTTCTTGTCGAATTCCTCCATGTTTGCTCTTGAATAAGCCCAGTAACGCCCATTCGTTGGTTTTCTTCCCTTCCACTCGTAGGACGTATCTCCACCAGCTTTTGCGGCAGTAAGGTCTGTTGATTTGAATCGTCTTCCATCAGCATCCATAAGGTTGTAATTGCTTGCTGTATAAGCTTCGTCGTATTCGGTAAAAATAGTATTGAAAACAAATCTTTCACCACGCCGAACATAGAAAATAGTGTCGTGTTGTTTGCCAAAGAAACGAGCACCTTGCTTCGCATCGCTGTGTGCACTGGTTCGCTTCCAGATAATTTCATTGATGAAGTTGTCACGACCGAATATCTCGTCGAGTGCGAGACGGAGATATGCCGTTACCCGCCAGTCACAATGCAAATAAATACTGCCATCCGCCGCCAACAAATCCCGCATCAGAATCAACCGCTCGTAAATCATCGAAATAAACGAATCCGCGCCGCGCCCCCAGGTGTCGCGGTAGGCGATCTGCTCCAGCAGGTTGGGTTCCTTGTGAAACGTCTCGCCGCCGATTTCGATGTCCATCGAAAAATCCGCGCCCACGTCGAACGGCGGATCGATGTAGATCAGCTTCAAACCGCCCGCGTCTTCGATCTGGCGGCGCAGCGCGCCGCTTTTGAGCGACGACAGAATGAGCTTGTTGTCGCCCCAGATCAGCTTGTTGGTCCAGCCCTTTAACTGCCGTCCGCGCGTGTCGAACAGATCAATCTGCGGCGATTCCGGCGCGCTCTTGCGCGGCTCGTCGATATGTTCCAGCGACTGGAACGGCAGCACGGTGGTGCACACATCGCGCGTCTTGCCGTTCCACACCAGCTCGACCTCGCGCTTGTCTTCGAACAGCACGAAGCGGTATTTCTCGGGCAGCGGCTTGCCCTGTTGAATCAGCGCGATCAGGTCACGCTTCTCGGCGTCGCTGAGGTCGTAGGTTTCTTTGGAGGGGCGGGACATGGTCAGAACAAGGTGTCGGCCAAACCCAGCCGACTGAGGATGGTGACGGCGAGCTCCTGAAACGCGGCGCGCGCTTCGGTGACCGCGTAAGAGTGGCTGCCGATCGCGCCGTCAGCCGCTGTGAGTTCGAAAATGGGTTTGCGCACTTCCTGGGCCATGGGAACGAGGCTGCGGTAGTGCTTGAGTTGCGCCAGGCAGTTGTCGCCACTGGTTGGCCGGGTATCGCCTTTGAGCACGCTCTCGACGTAGGTGGCCGGGATGCGATCAGCCCATTTCTTATACGCTTTGGCTGGCCGTGACAGGCGCTCGCTGTGCTGCATCAGGATGTAGCCCTCAGGTCGCATGGTGCCGCTGGGTAGCTCGAATGCCGGCCTGACCCAGTTGTCGCGGCGCTTGGTCCAGTCGGAGCGCCAGGTGGTCAGCGTGGGGCCGAGGTTGCGCAGGCCTTGGAGCGAAAACAGGTCGGCAGCGAGCGGGATCACGACGTGGTCGCTGGCGATCAGTGCCGAGCGGTTGATGGCTCCCAGATGTGGCCCTACGTCGGCCAGGATGATGTCGGCCTTGTGCTCAACGGCAGCCATCTGCGCAATCTGCCAAAACGCTGATAACAAACGGAACGGGCGGTACAGGTTGGCCGAGCCGAGCGCGCTGGGCCAGGCCTGCGACAGAAACTCTTCGAAGCCCGCGAGCCCCAGGTCACCCGGCACCAGATGCAGGCCGTCGCGAATTCGCTGGGTCTGCGGCGGCAGCAGATCGCCCACCTCGGTCAGTGGGCGGATGCACTGAAAAATCGTGGTGTTTCGATGGCTGAGGTCGTCGGGGTCCCACAGGGTTTCGAGTGTGCTCTCGGGCAGGAAGGCAGAGGTCAGATTGGCTTGTGGGTCAAGGTCGATCGCGACGACGCGTTTGCCCATCGTCGAGAACATCCAGGCCAGATGGAAGACGAGAGAGGTCTTGCCGACGCCGCCCTTGTTGTTGAAGAACGTCAACACGGGAACGCTCATGGTGCTCTCCGCAGCGTCGCCAGAACGGTGGTGGGTTCGACCTGAAACTCGAGCGGTGGGTTGCCATTGGCGAGTAACGCCTTGCGTGCGTCGGCAATACCAAAACCGAAGCGTTGCACGAAGCCCAGGTTCTTCAACACGCTGGCAAGTTGCGGGTTGCGGTAGTCGCTGTAGCCGGGCCGGCCGAAGTTTTCAACCGTCACCGCGCCGTAAGGGCCACCGGGGTTCACGATCTCGATGCGGTCGTCAAACCAGTACACACGCACCGGCGCGTTGGTGTGCTCGTAGGTGCGATGCATGACCGCGTTGCGGCACAACTGCTGCAGTGCGACGAGCGGATAGGGGCTGCTGCGAATCTCTGTCGTCGAACCTGAAGTGAAGTCGACCGAGACTGCCAAGGTGGCCTTGAGTTTGTCGTCGAGGCGGCGCAGGGTCAGCTCGAGCGTGCCGTCGATCTCTTGTTCGTCCACCACTGGGTCGCCCCACTCGGTGCCACGCACACGCAAAAACTGGATGTAGGCGCAAGGCAACCAGGTGCGCGGTGATTTGCCCAGTGTCAGCACACCTGCCACCGTGGGTGTCGGGTCATCGACGGATGCCACCATGCCTGTTGATGCCAACCGTTCCTCGTAGCTGCGGCCGTTGGCCGCGAGAACATCGGCGGCTACGGCTTGCGGCAGGTACTCGTTGTCGAACGCGATGCGGTTCAACTCGCCCAACGGGCAGCCGGCAATCGGATGGCTGTCGAAGGTTTGGTCGCGGTGGCG
>JAYTWR010000155.1:0-3995 GCA_043743335.1 Burkholderiales bacterium | reverse complement strand
CATTGTGTTTGGTGATGGTGGTGTAATGAATGCGGCGGAACTGGCGGCGTTAACGCCGGTGCCGATAGTGGGCACCGCGCAGGATGATGTGCTCATCGGTACCGAGTTTGACGACACCCTGCTGGCGTTGGCGGGGAATGATCTTCTGGATGGTAATGGCGGTAATGATGATCTGCGGGGGGGTGCCGGCGCGGATACTTATGTGCTGGGCTGGGCTGCAGGTACGCGCACGCTTACCGACAGCGTGGATGAGCTCAGCACTGTGGTTCTTGCGCCCGGCATGACGCTGGCGGCGTTGCACGGCAGGCGCGCGGGTGATGATTTGGTGATCGGCACCTCGGGCGAGGGGCAAGCGGCGCTCATCAAAGGCTATTACGCGGGCAACAACAATTGGCAGTTGCGGGATGGGGCGGGGGTGGAAACGCCGGTGGCGAGCTTTCTGACAGGCCAGACGACGGCGGCCAACCCCCTGCTCGCGCGGTGGGACGCGCTGCGTTATCAGTATCAGGCGCAGACGCTGGCGGTGTTCGCGCCGGGTAGGCAAGCGTTCTGCTTATTGGCCGGGGACGCAAGCGACTACATCGACGGCGGGGAGAGTGAGAACGAAGTGAAAACGCCCGAATGGGGCGACGCTAATTATATCAATGAAAACAACCACTTACATTATATTTCCCAAGCCATGGCCCCTATGCTCGCAGAGGTAAACCGCCATGCTTGAACTCACCGGCTTTGGGAGCGTGCTGCGCGGCATCGGCTTTTTGTACTGGACCCTAGCCATCGGCGCGGTGGTGCTGGCGGTGAAGTACGGCAAGGGCATTCTTGGCAAGGTCATCGCAACGACCATTGTGCTTGCGGTGTTCGGCTACCTGCCCGGCAAGGCGATGGTCGAACAGCATCAGCGCGACACCTACGCCAAAGCGGCTTGGGCGTATTTCAAGATGAAATGCGACACCGAATCAGGTGAGAAGATTTACAAGACGTTCACGGGGGTGAAGAGCGTGCTGATTGTTAAGCCGTTGCCGCCGGCGACGGAGACTGATTTGCGGGATCAGTTTTGGTATGGGGATCCGTATAGTAGTGCAAGTATCTACAAACGCCCCGAATTGGCGGCATCAATTCTTGCTGATCCCGCCGGAATTACCGCAGATGGCAGACTCGATCGTGGGTTTGATTTCGTCGAGTCCCTTACTCCCGGAGAACATGCAAAGTATGTCAAAGTGTCCTATCCAACGGGCTCTCGTAAAAGCGCTGTTGAACAACTAAGCATGGCCATTAGCAAATTCGGCATAACTTGGGAAGACACTTCGACTGCCGAAGACCGCAAATACTGGGTGGCAAGTAGCCGATTGCGCATTCTTGATTTGACTGACAATACAATCGTTGCTGAGCGCATGGGTTTTATGATCGAGCCGGGATTCGGTTCGACGGCTGGTCAGCGAAGCCCGTGGCTTACAGGACGCGGCGCTAGGTCGACGTGTCCAACGATTACGGATGGACATTTTGAAGATAGATGGTTTGTACTTAAGGTGTTAAACCCTGCCTCGGAGAGTGAAAATGGCAAATAACCAAATCAACAAGCTGCTCGAGTTCGCCAATATGCAAATGGCGGCGGAGGCTTTTATTGTTCGAGCCGGCCAAGGTAGTTCTGCACCGATACCGAGTGACGATGTCGTCAGGGCGAGACTTGTTGACGGCAACACCCACGCCAGCCGCTTCACGCAAGTGCAAGCCGAGCAATTCACCGCAAAGTATGAAGTCCTCACGCAATACCGCAACGACCCGCTAAAGCCAGGCGACACCGGCTTCTCCGCCACCCTACTCAAAAACAGAACAACCAACGAACTCACCCTCTCCATCCGCTCCACCGAATTCATCGACGACGCCGTACGCGACAGCAAAGCCACCGGCGAACTCGAAATCATGGAATTGGGCTGGGCCTTCGGCCAGATCGCCGAAATGGAAGCCTGGTATCAAAACACCCTACGCGGGCTGGGCGGCGCACTGGTGGGCAAGAGTTTCAACGTCACCGGCTACTCGCTGGGCGGGCACTTGGCCACCGCCTTCAACATCCTGCGGCGCGAAGAAGCGCAGGCCACCGGCGCACCCAACCCCGTGCTGGCCACCACCACCTTCAACGGTGCGGGCACCGGTGGTTTGCTGAACGACAAAAGGTTAACCGATCTTATCTCGGACTTTAACCAGATACGGCAAGACTACATCGCCAGCCCGCAATGGAACGCCCTGTCGCCCGCGCAAAAAATCAGCATCAGAAACAACGCCATCTCCCGCGCGCAAGCCATCGCCAGCGAACAAACACGGGTTGCTGGGCTAAGCGGTGTGCAGCGCGCCTTTGGCGCAGCAGCACCACTCGGCGTACAGGCAGAAGTGGGCTATCAGATCGCCGCGTTGATTGTGGGGCGGGATACCAGCGGATCACCGGTATCAGCGCTCGGCAACGTGCAACCCGCGCCGCCGGGGCAAGGATTTCCCAATCTGACCGAAGTTGTCGGCATGGAAACGAATGGTCTTGCGACATCGTATGTCTCCAACAGCGGCATTCACTATGGAACTCGCGCGTCGGCACCTATTGAAGCGCAGCCGCTGTATCGCGGCAACTTTCTGTTGCAGACGGTGACCAACACCATACTGAATCAGAATATCAAGCTGCTAGGGAACAACCCCGGCCAGAACGATTTCGCCGACACCCACAGCCTAGTGCTGCTCGTTGACTCCCTAAGCTTAATGGCCGCGATGGAAAAACTCGCGCCCGCCATCACCATCGAAACTGCCAAACAACTCTTTGCCGCGATCTCCGGCGCGCGCAGCGAAGAAAAGACCGGCACCCAAGGCAAAGCCGAAGGCGACACCTTGGAAAAAATGCTCGACGCCCTACGCGCCATCGTCTTCGGGCCGGGGCAAATCGCCACGCTCACCGAAGACAATATGCGTAAGGTGCTGGAAGGCAACACTTGGGCGGACGCCGCATTGCGCGCAGCCTTTCAAAGCAACGTCAAAACCCTGCAAGAGCAGGTCGTTTCACTCACCGCGCAGGGCGGCTCATTCCAGTTTGACTCGCTGGTGACCACACCGGCGGAGACCATTAAAAACCTCGCGCTCACTCCCGACATTCTGGCCTACCGCCATGCCCTGAAAGAACTCAACCCGTTTGCACTGGTGGGCGAAAGCGCTAACGCCAAACTTTACAGTTGGCACAACATCAAGGGCGAGCTTGATCTTTACAACCCGGCAGACCGCACCGGCGCCTTGACTGGCGAATGGATCACGGACCGTGCATCGTTCCTCGCGTGGAAAAATCTTGCCTACACGCAGAACACGCCAACCAACAACGCTGGCGTCACCTTACTGCAAACCAACCAGATTACGGATGCTGTGCGCTTTATTGACTTGGCGCAAAACTTAGACCTTGGTGTTGTGCCTCTCGGCGGCGGCATGCCTGCTTTGAACAGTGCTCCCCGCTACGTCTTCGGCGGCGACAGCGCCGACGCCGTGGTGGGCGGTGCTCAGGCGGAGCGACTCTATGGCGGTGGCGGCGCCGACTATGTCCAAGGCAAGGGCGGCAACGACTACCTCGAAGGCGGCAGCGGGCGAGATATATACGAATACAACGGCTACGCCGGACTTAGCGGCGGCAACGACGGCGACGACGTAATCCGCGACACCGACGGCAAAGGCGTGCTGCGCTACGTGTGGCATGACAACCCCGCGCCCAAGAGCACGGTGATCGCGGATGCCTCAGTCAAAGTACAGGGTATGGATTACATGAATAAAAACAAATACTTGGGGAATCATGCCGCTTGACATGTTAACGCGAGCAGACCTTCGCGTGCATCCGAAATTCAGGGGACTGTAAATGGGTTTCTACTACTTCAGTATTTGTAACCGTTCACCCCGCTAAAGCAGGTAGCAAAGTGGGCTTGTTACCGTTCCCGACGTGAGCGCGTACGGCGTGGGTCAGAAACTCAAGCACATTGCGG
>JAYTWR010000154.1:0-48835 GCA_043743335.1 Burkholderiales bacterium | reverse complement strand
TCGATGACGGCCATCTTCGGGTAGCCGCAAATTTATATCGAGCACCGCCTCTTTGATTGGCTCACTCAAATTTGCGCATGTGATGAACGGTTAATTTTTTATTCAATAAAATCAAATAGTTATGGCGTTTCTGGCCAAGCGGATTTGACGTTCCTGATTACGCGGGATGGAAAGTGTAGACGTGACCCCTTTGATGCTGGTGACCCCTTTGATGCTGGTCGCCGTTGTCATGGCGTTGTACCCTTACATCAAATTCGTAACTCTTACTTTGTAGTAAGACTTATGAATTGGCAAACACCCGCGCAATCAGCGACGCGCCTCACTCCACCACCCGATACAAGCGCTGATCAAAGAGCGCCCCGCTCATCGGCGTTGAAATGTCGCGAAAATGCACTGTATGCGCCGCACCTTCGTGAGCTTCGAGCGCTTTGTGGTCTTTCCAGGCTTCCACCAACGTCAGATGATTCGGGCGACTGCTTTGCTGCAGCACTTCGTAGCGCAGGTTGCCTGCCTCACCACGGCTGGGGCCAGCGAGCTGTTGTAGCGCAGCGATGCCTTCATCTTTTTTCGGCGGAATGAAATCGACGTGCGTCACGGCATACACCGTTGCGCCTTTGGCACCGGCTGCTGCAACCAACTCCCCCACCGACATGCCCACGTGCGGACGCTCGTCGTAGCCCGCCGCAAGTAACGGCTGCATCTGTTCTCGAAACTGCTTGCGCGGTGCTGAGGCGAGACTCGCTTCGAACGCCGCTGCGTCTTTCCAAATCTCGATGATGGCGAAATGATTGGGGCGCTCGCGCCGCTGCAAAGCCTCAAAGCGCAAGCTGCCGTCGGCCTTGCGGCTGGCGGCGCGCAAACTGCGCAAGGCACCCAGCGCTTTGCCAGATGCGCCTGGCAACGCTTCGATATAAGTCACGCCGTATGCAGGGCCCGTAGCTACCGCTGGCGCAGTCGCCGGTGCCCCCTGTGCCCATACACCCTGCGCGCCGGACATCACAACGCACAAACCGAGCACACACCAACGCAACACTAATTTCATCGTACACATCGCAGATCTCCCTGTGAATATGAATATAGCCAAACCATCATGAACCTATGCCTCCTGTGCAGCACTGTCAACAACAGCAGTGTGTCACCAGCCGCTGAAGCGCGTCCACACCGCATCAATATGACCCGATTCATTGAGCACTTGATAAGCGCCGTGCTGCGCCGCAGTGGCGCACGCGTGATTCGGCAGTACGCGCAATAACGTGCCTACCGGATACCGCGCCACATCCATTGCGCCGCCGCCACGCTGCGAAACAATGCCGTGCTCTTGATTGGCGCTGCTGACAATCAAATCATCCAGCGGTGCGCCGGCGGCATCGCACACCAGGCCATACCCTTGATCTACTTTCTGCCCGGCGGTGCCGCGATCACGCGACATCGCCATCCAGCCCGCGTCGGTGATGATCCAGCCCTTTTCCGGCTGATGCCCGATGACCGAACACAACACCGATGCCGCAATATCGTCGAGCGCACACACGCCCAACCCGGCCATAAACAAATCGAAAAACATATACACGCCCACGCGCACTTCGGTCACACCCGCCAGATGGTCGGCGTGTGTCGCCGTCGGCGTAGAGCCCACACTCACCACCGGACACGGTAAACCGGCAGCGCGCAGTTGTTCGGCACATCGCACGGCCTCGTCCCGCTCGCGCCGCGCATAGGCGCGAATGTCATCCGGCGATTTGCAGTCGTACGAGCCACCGGCGTGCGTCATCACACCGCGCAGATTGGCACCCAGCGCACGGCCAATCGCCACGAGCTGCACATCACCGGGCTTGACCCCCGCGCGATGGCCATCGCTGTCGATTTCAATCAGCGTCGGCAACGGCTGCGTATGCGCGGCCACCGCCTGCGCTGCGGCCAAGTTGTCGAGAATAATCGTCAAATCACAGCCGCGCGCGCGCAACGCCGCCACGTGATCCAGCTTATTGGGCGCGATGCCCACCGCGTAGAGTATGTCGCGATAACCCGCCGCGAAAAACTGTTCGGCTTCTTTCAAGGTGGAAACCGTAATACCGCCCGCGCCCGGCTGCACCGCGCGCTTGACCACATCTACCGCCTTCGCCGTCTTCACATGCGGGCGCAATTGCGCGCCCAACCCCGTGATACGCGCCTGCATGCGCGCGAGGTTGCGGTCCAGCTTGGCGCGGTCGAGCAGCAGTGCGGGCGTTTCCAGTGTTTTCATATAACTAATTGATTTTAAACAATAATTTAAACAAGACCTGTCTTTACCTGCAAGCTGCGATATGGTCAAATAGTACGCATGAATCCCCACACCAAACGCTGGCAAGCGTGGGCGGCATGGGAAAGTACGCACATCGCCGCCGAGCCGCCCAACCCAAAACGCGCCTTAGTTATTGTAGAGGCGCTCTATCGCGAAGCGCGCGCGCTCGGCGTTTGGCATCAGCCGTTCACGATGGAAAGCATACAGCACAAAAACACACTCGCGAAAGCGCTACATGTTCGAAGACCTGATCGCACGCCTCGCGAGTGAACTGACGGCGCGCAATCTGCCGTACATGGTGATTGGCGGGCAAGCCGTATTGATCCACGGCGAACCGCGATTGACGCGTGACGTGGACATTACGCTGGGCATCACGCCGAACGAGCTCGACACGGTACTAGCCGCCGTGAACAGGCTCGGGTTAAAGGTATTGGTCGAGGCGCCGCACGCGTTTGTGCACGACACCTGGGTACTGCCGTGCGAGGACACGCAATCGGGCATACGCGTTGACATCGTATTTTCGTTTTCACAATACGAGCAGATCGCCCTCGCCCGCGCAGTGCGGATTACGATGGGAACGCAATCTGTCAAATTCACATCAGCGGAGGATCTGGTCGTGCAAAAACTACTGGCCGGACGGCCTCGCGATCTGGAAGATGCACGCACGGTCATGCTAAAAAATTCCGCGCTGGACCGCGACTATATTGCGCAATGTTTGAACGAGCTCGCCTCGGAGACAGGGCTGCCACTGTTGCAGCTTTATACGGAACTGCTAACCTCAATGGAGAACACACCATGAAAGTACACGAACTCGTAGCGCGCTTCGCGCAAGCTGGCGAAAGCGCCAACCCCATGAACGCTGCACGCGAGGTGCTTGAAGCCTTGCGCCCCGACTTGGGCGCGGTGGAGCAAGCGCTAAGCTATGTGTCGGGCACCGGCGGCAACGCCAAACAGGTGTTCTACCGCTCGCCGCAAATCACCTTGCTCAAGGTGCGCTTTCCCGCTGGTCGCCGCACGCCGCCGCACGATCACGGCGCATGGGCAACGATACTGTTGTTATCAGGCGAGGAAAAAAACACGCTCTACCGCCGCGAAAACGGCGCGCTGCGCAAAGCCTCCGAAGTCACACTCACGCGCGGCGCAATACTGCCGATGCTCGCCGAAACCGCGCATGTCGCCGAGTGCATCGGCGACACGCCCGCCATCGGGCTGCATGTCTACGGCGGCGACATCTTCGATTTGCCGCGCCATATGTGGCACCCGGAAACGCTCGCCGAGCATCCGCTAGATTGGACGATTTACGAATCGTTTGCGCAAATGGCCTCAAAAGCAACCGCAGCACCCGCCCCCTGAACCTCTCTGAAAAAACGTTCGCCATGCCCGATCAATCATCCCCCGCCTTCCAACTCGAAGAAGCCACCATCGCCGGTCTGCACGCTGCGATTCAAGCCGGTCAAATCACGCTGGTGCACGTGGTGCAGCACTACATCAAACGCGTGCAAGCCTTCAACGGCGTTTCGAGCATGCTCATGACAGCCGACGGCGCGCCCGTGCCGCCCGCTGCCGGCACGGTACGCGCTGGCGCGCCGCTGGCGTTTCCCACGCAAACGGTCAACGCCGCCACGCTGTTGCCCGATCTCGACCAATATCAAGGGCCGCCGCTGGAGTTTGGCCGCATGGAAGCGACAGCCTCCGACCCTGCCGTGCAACAGCAGTTCGGCATGATCGTCGGCATACCCAACGCCGGGCGCGTCAATGCGCTGGCCACACTCAACATCCGAGGCGAGCGCTCGGTAACCTGCAAGGGTGACTTCGACAAACATCCCTCGTTGGGGCCGTTGCCCAAAGGTGCGCCGCCGGTGTGCGATCAGTTCCGTCATTTGCCCGATGCCCTAGAGCGCGCCGCTGAACTCGACGCGCAATACGGCCGCCAGCCTAATCTGGAAAAAATGCCGATGTATGGCGTGGTGTTTTCGTTCAAAGATTCGTTTGACACGCAAGACATGCGTTCCACCGGCGGCGGCGATGCCGCTTACGACATTGATTTCCCGGCGCGCGATCACATCCTCGTCGATCAATTGCGCAAGAAGGGCGCAATCATTTTCGCCAAGGCCGTGAACACCGAATACAACGGCCGCGCAGGCGACCCCGGCGGTCGCAACAAAGCGGATAAAGTGCTGCCGTCTACACTCGGCTATCAACGCGCAACGTGGGGCGGCAATCCTTCGAATCCGTATGACACCACGCGCGCGGCGTCGCTCGGCTCCAGCTCCGGCTCGGCGCTGTCGGTGAGCACGAATATGGTGATGGCGAGTTTGGGTGAGGAAACCCGCGCCTCGTGTCGCGGGCCGTCCAACCACAATTCTGTGGCGTTGATACTGCCACACAAAGCCATGCTGGGCTTTGACGGCGGTGCCATCGGTGCAGACATTTATTGCGACCGCAGCGGCATCCACTGCCGCAGTATCAACGATTGCGCCAAGGTGCTGGATGCGTTGAAAGACGCCGACAACGGCTACTACGACCCGCGCGATATTTACACCACGGTGCCGCGCTCGTCCGTGCTCGATACGGCCTACGCCAGCCACACGCAAGCCGCTTCGTCGCTGAAAGGCCTGCGGCTGGGTGTCATTCGCGAGTCGATGGCGTATCCGCCGGGCAACCAATCTGAGGAACCGATTGCCACCGCTGCCGCGCGCGAAATCAAATCCATCCTCGCCGACAAGCTCGGCGCCACACTGGTGGAATCGTCGCACCGGTACTGGCAACGTGACCCAGACATCGAGTTGATGAAGGTCGATTTCCGCACGGCACTCGCGCGGCTGGTACCGGTGTTCATGCCGGACATTTTGTTTCGCCTCGATAAAGACGGCCAGCCGTTGTTCAAGGAATTCGCTGCGGCGATTGAAGCCACGCAGTTCGCACCCGGCAAACTCTTTGGCAGCGGCAAGATGAAGCCCATCGACTATCTGATCGAGCTGGCGGACGGGCGCATCGAGCCGCCGGTGAATTTCGACATTGGCACGGTGCAGGATCAAAAGCTCGCCAACATGTTTCGCTTTCACCTGCCGCAGTATCTCAAGCGCCGCGCTGTCGACTGGCAAGCGCGCGGTTTCACTGAAACGCTGACGGATTTTGCGGCGCTCAATGCGCGCTCAAAATTCTGGGGTGACGATGCCCGTGCCGCCTTCAAAAATTGGGAAGAAACCTCCGATCCGCGCAACCCGCTCGGCGGCCGCCAAGGCGTCGATGAGCGCATCATGCTGCGTGAACTGCTGCGCCGCGTGGACATGATGGTGATCCACGAAAACAAGCTCGATGCACTGGTGCGGCTGCACACCGTGTACCCGCCGGGCATCATCGGCGGCGCGCACCAGCCCGGCTATCCCGGCAACACGCGACCCGAAACCTATTACGGCCCCAACGCAGGTCTAACGGAAGTGTTGATACCGGCAGGCTATGTGAATGTCGCCTATGACCCGGTGTTCAAGTTAAGCGCCGACGGCAAGCGCTATGAAAATGTCGCGTCGGACAAACCCACATCACTCGCCGCACCTGGCCTGCCGTTCTCGCTGGTGTTCCGTGCTGAACCGGGCAAGGAAGATGTGATTTTGGCAGTGGCCTCGGCATACGAAGCGGCGTCCAAGCGGCGCGTGTCGCCGCCGGCGTTTGGCCCCCTGCCGATCTTAAAATAACACCTTTAAAATCAATTAGTTATATATCAATCCGGCTGCGCGCCCGACAGCTTCACGGCCTTGTCCCAGCGCGTGATTTCGTCGCGGATAAATTGGGCAAATTGCGCCGGCGTGCTGCCGATGATTTCGACGCCCTGCACTTCGAGCTTGTCGCGCACGTCGGCCAGTTTCAGCACGCTGCCGATATCGGCATGTTGTTTTGCGATAATGGTTTTTGGCGTGGCCGCCGGCAGCACCACACCCCACCAGCCGGTGGCGTGGTAATCCGGGTAGCCCGCTTCGGCAATGGTCGGCAAGTCCGGCGCGGATTTCGACCGCACATTGCCGGTCAGCGCCATTGCACGCAGCCGTCCCGCTTTCACCTGCGCGCCCACCGCCACTTGTGTGCCGAACGTGCAACTCACCTGCCCCGACATCACATCGGTCAAGCCCGGCGCCAAGCCTTTGTAGGGAATATGCTGCATTTGAATGCCTGCCGCAGCCTTGAGCAGTTCGCCCATCAAGTGCGCCGAACCGCCGCTGCCGGTAGACGCATAGGACAGCGCGCCCGGCTTGGCCTTGGCCAACGCCACCAACTCTTTGACGTTTTTCGCCGGCAACTGCGATGCGCACACCATCAGATACGGCCCACTACCGATTTGCGTCACCGGCGCAAAATCGCGCAGCGTGTCATAGGGCATTTTGCCGTACAGTGACACATTGATCGCAAAGGCCGTAGGCACCAACAGCATGGTGTGGCCGTCAGGATTTGCCTTTGCGACCAAGTCGGTGCCGATCAAGGTGCCGCCACCGGGACGGTTATCCACAACCACCTGCTTGCCCCAAGCGTCACTCAGCTTTTGCGCCACCAGCCGTGCAACAAAATCGTTAATCGCGCCGGGGGTGTAAGGCACGATGAAGCGCACCGAACGCGCAGGCCACGCCGGTTGCGCCCAAGCCTGCGCGCCTGGCCACAGGGCGCATACGGATGTGAATAACACTACGAACGACATCATATTTCGGTGATACAAGGCAACTCCTTCAAATGGTATGAAGCAAGGTCGGCATCATCGCAGAAAACGCATTGAGCTAGGTAAAGCGGACACTTACCTTTAGGGCGCAACTCCAGAATGGCGACTTGCCCGTATGGCGTAGCACGCGAACAGGCGGCGCACGGTGGCCGTGAACTGTGGGCCAGACTATGCCCGTGGCGGCAATAATCTGGCGAGCGCCTCTGCAACTTTGCTCAACACCGCAGGGTCCGGCATCGGCAGCCGTAAATAACTGCGTCCGGTTTTCTCGTCGGTTTCTACCAACGATGCAGCGCCCGAGCCAGCAACGGTTTTGCTTAGTGCCGACAAAAAATGAAGCCCCGCGTTGAGCAATCCGCCGAGGGCGTCGTTCACCGCTACTGGTGCACGCGCTGTAGCGACAGCCTCATCCACCGGCATGGGTTCATCGTTTGCTGATACCTGCGCTTGCGCGGCACTTTCTGCCGCACTTTCTGCCGCCGCCTCCTGCATCACCGGCGTTCCCGTACCCGCCGATACCTTCTCAACGCCTTCCATAAAGCGCGACAGACGTGTGCCGCCCAGCGACACTTCCGCGCTGCCACCATCGAGCACACCGGCGAAGAGTGCGCGCTTGAAGCCCAGCACGGAAAGCATGCCTTCTTCTATGGTGCCCTGCGCCACAAAATTCACCACCTGCACGCTGCGCTTTTGCCCCATGCGATGCACGCGCGCGATGCGTTGCTCTAGCACGGCCGGGTTCCACGGCAAGTCCATGTTCACCACAGTGGCAGCGTGTTGCAGGTTAAGCCCTACGCCACCGGCGTCGGTAGACAAAAACACGCGGCACGCGGGGTCGTTGCGAAAGCGTTCGATCAAGGCCGCGCGCTTGTCGGAGGGCACGCTGCCGTTGAACATGACATAGCCCATTTTGCGCTGGTCGAGCCGCTGGGCGATAACCTCATGCATGCCTATCCATTGGCTGAACACTACGGCTTTCGCATCAGTGTCACTGGTGTCCGCGAACAGATCATCCAGCACCTGCATCAGCTCGTCGGCCTTGACGCCGTGATCGGTCTCGCGCCCGAATAGCCAGGTGGTGTCGCACGACATGCGCATGTTTTGCAGCGCGCAGGTCAGGCGCAATTGATCGGCGTCGGACAGAAATTTGTAGCGCCGCCACTTGTGGACGATTTGCGCCACCAGTTCACGGTTTTCTTCGTGGATCCGCGCCTGCGGCTCAGTCATCGGCACAAAGATGTTTTTGTCGATGCGCTTGGGCAGTTGCGTTAGCACTTCAGATTTGCGCCGCCGTATCATCACCGGCGCCAGCGTGCGTGCAATGGCATCGAGTTTTTGATAACCGATAACGCGCCCTGCTTCGTCGCGCTGCTGGTGTTCATGCAGCAAGCGCCACGTCGGCCCTAGCCGGTGTTGATCGACAAACTGTACAATGGAAATCAATTCCTCAAGACGGTTTTCCAGCGGCGTACCGGTCAGCACAAAGGCGTACGGCGTCTGGATGCGTTTCAAGGTGCGCGCGGCGCGCGTGTTCCAGTTTTTGATGCGTTGCGCTTCGTCCGCAATCACCAAGTCAGGCGACCAGCGCATCACTTCGTCCAAATCGCGCGGCAGGGTGTCATAGGCGACGATTTTCCACGCCGCTGATTCGGCATACTGCCGCTGGCGATTCGCGAGATTGCCGGAAATAACCAGCGCCTTGATCCCGGTGAAGCGCGCCAGTTCAAGTTCCCACTGGTGCTTGAGCGAGGTCGGGCACACAACCAACACGCGTTCGATGCCCGCATGCCGGGTGAGGATTTCCGCCGCAGCGATGGCTTGCACGGTTTTGCCCAAGCCCATGTCGTCGCCAATCAGGCAACGCCCGGCGCGCGCGGCAAACAAGGCCCCCTCGCGCTGGTACGGGTGCAACGGCTCTTTCACCAGCCGCGCAAAGGCGGCGCTGTTTGCGCCGCGCGGAAACGCTTCGTCGATCACACGCCTTAAGCGCGCGTTGTCACGCACGCTGGCTAGGTAACTTAAGGCATCTTCGTACACGCGCACTTCGTGATTCCCCCGGTCAACGGCAAGAAAGCCGTCAAGCCGGGTGATGCGCTCGGGCGGCAACACCCAGCCCGCATTCTCATCAAACACGCGCCTTGCAGCCGCCAGCAACGCAGCGGGGCAGTCCGCACCCGGTCGAAAATGCACGGCACGCCGCGCACCATAGCTCAAATAAATTTCGCTGTACGGCGGGTGAAACCCTCGCGCAAAAGCGGCACGTGCGCCACGCTTGCTTTGCAACTTCGCCAGTAGAAATTCCACATGCTTGCAAGCGCCCAGATCGTTGGTGGCGAAATCCGGGCACGAGCAAAAATTGTTGCCGGGCTGCAAGCCGCGTATGGCGACACGATAGCGCCCGCCGCTGGCGGGGTTAATAACCCGATACTCCGAGAACAACGGTTCGCCACCGATATTCTCAAACTGGAAATCCTGCTCGCGACCAAACTGCCGCCGCAGTGTGCGCTGCCAGGCATCCGGCGCCATGGTGGGCGGCGCGTGCAGGCGCGAGAGTTTGGGTTCTGCCTTGGTTAGCTTTTTCTTGCGGGATGTGCCGGGTTTAGCGGGCTTTTGGGAGTTTTTCGTCATGGCTCAAATTTTCGTGAACAACAGGGTTCGTTTGAGTTTATCGCAAGTTTATCGAATCACACATCTCATTGACTGCGGCAATCGTGTGTCGTCATAATCGAAACCCTCATGATCGACATCGACAAATTCAATGAAGTGGAGTTACTGGATCTGAATCGCCGGGTAGTCGCGCGCCTTAATTTTTTGCAACATATGCGGGCGCATTCGAAGATGTTGAACTTCAGCGTGGGCGAGCGCGTGAGTTTTCATCCGCAGGGTTATCCACCGCTAAGCGGGGTAATCACCAAATACAATCGCAAAACGGTGTCCGTGCTCACCGAGCAAGGTCAAATTTGGAATGTGGCGCCGGCGTTGTTAACCAAAGTCATCACGCAACAAGCGTTGACCAGGGGGAATGCGCCGGGCGGCGCGCCGTTTTCTGCGCGCTAGCGCTCTGCCGGTTCCGGCTTGTCGATGGTTCGATGAAATCGTTAGCGTTGCACGCGCTGCCGGGATTGCCGGAAATTGCCGCAGGTGCTGATTTTCCTGCTTTGCTATTCGATGCACTGACGCCCGACTTTTCATTGCAGCCGGGCGATGTGCTGGTGCTCGCGCAAAAAATTGTCTCCAAGGCCGAGGGCCGCACGATCAGGCTCGCGACTAGTAATAGTAGTAATAGGGGACAGACCCTGAGGTTACCCCGCATTTAGAAGGTGCTTGTTGCACACGCACGAGCAGCCTGTCTGGTGAGTGGCGCAATCGCCCGCCAAGGTACAAGCTGATGAAGATAGCATGCGGCTGCATCAAGAATCCGCCGGCCCAAAGTCAGCACCGAAATTTCGGGGCGGGTGGATCGTCGCGTTGCCATGAACTGAAGTTCAAGCGGGTGCTGCCTGGCGCTTTCGCCAATCAATCTTTGCACGAGCGAAGCCAAGTGGGAAATCAGTAGCAATACCGCTAAACGTGGTGCACTGCGAGAGCGCGATACCATCAGTCCTAGGCCCAGTTGCAAATTCTTGGTATCGCGAAACGATAGTTCAATACGCATACGTGCGAATACAGCCGAACGATCGCATCGGCACTCAAATGGCGCAGCCCCAAACTGCTCGCGAGCAGCCACGGCTCACGGGCGCTGCGTGCGTTCTTTTTGCTGCTGTGACTCTTGCGTTTTTCGCCATAAATATTTTTCCGGTGCCGGCCCTTTGAGGGGCGTTTGCTCAACACCGCACGCACCGCCACTGGGTTGCTCCGCGCATAAGCGCCCATACCCAGATCGCGAACCTGCGTGCGGGCCTGACCATACAGATCACGCGCCGGTGTCCATGCCCCGCCTTGGCCGAACTGCAAGCGATTGCGTCCGCGAATCCGACCCACGAATTCCCAACCTTGTGCGTTGACCATCTTGAACCAAGGGGCGTGAAATCCCGCGTCAGTCATCACTATGGGCTTGCACCCTGGCGGCAGTATCTGCGCCAGACGACGTAGAAATTGCCGATGTACGCGGGGATTTGCCAATAGCTTCTGCGGATGCACTTCCTCATAGAGCGTGACGGCGCGTCCGTCCACCACCACGCTGGCGCGTAACAGTTGCCAGCGCTGATCAAGCGTCAGGTCAGACCAATCAACCACGATCAAGATTTGCGGTAAGTCTCCCAGCCATCTGAGCGCAATACACCGATACAACTCGCCGAATGCAAGGTGCAGGCCCGTATTGCCCAGTAACCGGTCCACACTCTTGAGTCGATGTTTCAACGAAGTGCCGCCGCCCAGGCGCAACGCGATGCCTGACAAGCTGGTGACACCACCGTGAAGCAGTCCCGCCGTTGCCCGCAACAACGCCGCCGCTCGCTTGGCGTGCAGGGAAATCAAACACGGCGCCAACACTCGCGCTAAGATCGCTTCTGCATGCATGGCACGCCTCGCTGTTTCGCTTCGACAACGAAAAGCGTGGCATCCAGTGCCATGCATGCACCGTTTTACTCAAACACTACACGTAACCGATTGATTGTACAAGCACTAATGCGGGGTAACCTCAGGGACAGACCAGAATGGGACTTACTTAAGCAGTAACCAATTGATTTTATTGATTAAATTTAGAGGGTAGTTAATGTCGGCACTCGATAGTGGTCAAGCACGTATGGGGTGAAAACTGTGCTGGCCTTCGATATCCCGCTCTCGTGCGAGCAATTGATAAAATAAAAATAACCCCAATAAATCAATTAGTTATCGGTTAAATAAGTGCCATTCGTGTCTGCCCCCAATATTCGCAATATTCGTTCCCTTGTCTCGCCTTAGGCTCAAACCCCATTGGAAGAGGCGCTTGCTTTACAACGAGGGGGGGGGGGTAGACTGCCCAGCATGAAGCCCAATTCGCGGATATGTCAAGCGAATCCGCGACAACAAAAATAACTGCGGGTAGCGGCCTCACTTGAAACATAAAAACATACTTCCTCTGGAGGAATGTCATGAAGCTGTGCCGACGATTGGGTGTTGGTTTTCTGATTATGGCCTTGACTGTGCCCGCTTTCGCGCAGCACCAGATCGTTTTGAAAAACGGCAATCAGGTGGCAGGCGATATCCAACTGCCAACCTTGAAACTCAAAACCGGCGTTGGCGTAATGGACGTTCCTGTCAACGAAATAAAGGCGGTTCAAGGTAACAGCATCACCTTGGGTGATGGCACAACCCTCACCGGCGGCATTGTTGATAGAACGATAGGCGTTCAAACACGATACGGGCTGGTGACTATCCAGACACAAGACATCAAGGGCATCACGAGCATGGGGCCGTCTGCGCGACGGCCTGCCGCCGCGCCCTCTGAAGCCTCAGTTGCTGCGCAGCGCAAACAAGGCTCGTTCATGAGCCCGACCACGGTAACTTCCAGAGTCGGGCAGACGGTCGAAGAAGCGCAAGCCGAAATAGCCGACGGGCCGAAAAAGCGTGTTGCTATCCGCCGGTTTGATAACAAGACTGCCATCGGCTCACAAGGGCAACACAATATCGGCACAGGCATGCTGGACATGTTGACCACTGCGCTGGTGAACTCTGGGCGGTTTATCGTTCTTGAACGTGAGCAAATGAACGATGTCATGAATGAACAAAACTTTGGCGCAAGCGGTCGCGTCAGAGGCAACACCGCAGCACGAATCGGCGATGTAGAAGGCGCGGAGTTGCTGATTTATGGCGCGGTGACGGACTATATGGCCGATCAGACGGGTGTTCAGGCGAATGCGGGCAATTCAGCGGGCGCCAGTATCGGTGCGCTTTTTGGGCCGGTTGGAATTGTTATCGGTGCGTTGGCGGGTGGATTGGCGGCATCAGCCTCAGCGCAAAAGGCGCACGTTGCCATAGACCTGCGTCTGGTAGATGCCAACACCGGGCGCGTTGTCTCTGCGACAACTGTACAAGGCAGTCCGAAGAGTTTTGGCATAGATGTTTCTTTCGGCGCTTTTGGCGGCGCGGGGTTTTCCAAAACGCCGATTGGCCTGGCGATACGCGATTGCATCAACAACGCGGTTAACTGGATGTTGATTACCTCATTTCCACAAGAGAAAGAAAAATTTCTTGCTTTGGCGGCAGCAAAGGCGGCAGAGGAAGCGGCAAAAGCCAATCCACCTCAGCAAACCAGTGATAACGCTCAGGTCGGCAATGCAGACAAATCCAAACCAGCGGCGGGGGGTGGAGGATTCTTTTCGCGGCTATTTTCCGGCGGCAACAAACCACCAGCCCAAGGCGCCACTGACGACAAGAAGCCGCAGGGTCAAGAGTCCGTTGACGACGAGAAAGTTGCTCCAGAACCCAATACCCAATGAGGTGATGAATGTTCCGACTGCGCGTGCCGGTCAAATTTTTAATCATTCTGACGCTCTGCTCCTTCGCGTTTTGCAAGAACGCTTCGGCAACTTACCCGGATGGCACGCTGGTAAGGCCCGAAAGAGGCAATGTCGTATTCGAAATCAGAAACGGGCGTAAATTTCCCGTCGTAGATGCGCGCAAAGCCGCGTCGCGCGCCGTGATCGAAATCTCCGCTGCTGAACTGGCGCAAATCCCGGATATGCCACTCAATACACAATATAGCGATGCACCCCCGCCCGCACCACCCGCGTATGGATACGTGCCCACAGTACCTGGCCCACCAGCGGTGACGGTGGTGCCGGGCGGCTATGCAGTGACGCCAGTCCCCGTAGGCGTGCTGCCGAGGACGGTCAATGCGCCGCAAAGCGGCTTTCCTGCACCGGCCGCACCTGCAATGCCCAATGCGCCAGTTACTGGCTTGCCGCCGCCACCGCCGCCCGGAATTCGGTAGAAACTTTACACGGCGAGGCTAAAATGAAATTGATACTCAGGATATTTGCGCTAACTCTGGCTTGGGCTGCGGTCAGTTATCCAACTGTTTTTGCAGCAACGACTGTAGCGGTACCCATGCAACGCCCGGCTCCGCCACAAATCGCAAGCGTCAATCCGCAGCAGATTGCAACCTCGACGAGCACCGAGACAATCACCGTCAACGGTAGCGGCTTTGATTCAAGCGCACGCGTGGAACTGATGTTTGACGTTGGGCCCGGCGCGGGCCAATGGCGTTTACCCCGCCATGGTTTCCAGGTGCTTGGCGCTTCGCAAATCCGGCTGACCGTGATGCCGGGAACAGACCCCGACCAACTGCGCATTCGTGTCGTAAGCGGCAACGGCACGTCTAACTTGGCCAATGTCAGAATCGTAGCATCGGCACCCAAAGCGGTTGCCATACTAAAGTCGGCGGCACCAATTTCACCGCCATCGATGGCCACTGCCGGATCGACACCGCCGATTGCGCCTTCAATGCAGCCTAAAGCAGTTGCACCGCAGGCAACGCCCGCACTGCCAGCACCCAAAATCGTCACAATCACACCATCATCGCTACCGGTTTCCTCGCAACCACAAACCATTACCATCAACGGCAGCGGCTTTGAACGAGATACGCGCGTCGAGTGGATGTATGGCGTCGGCACCGGTGCCGGTCAATGGCTCTCGCCACGCAATGTTCCTGAAGTGCTGAGCAGCACGCAGATCAGGGTGACTATGCAAGGTGGTAATGATCCAGACAAAATGCAGATTCGGGTTGTTAGCAAACAGGGCTATTCTAATACTGGCAATCTCAACATAGTGAAGGTTGCCTCCGATGCGGCGGCAGCAACTGCGCAAACACGAAGCGCCCCAACTCCGGCGACGCCCATTCAGTCAACGCTCGCTTTAACGCCGCCCGTTCTGCCCCCACCATTCATAGGCACCATGGCCAGCACAACTCCGCAGACGGCAAATTTAGCATCGAAACCTGCACTTCGTATCCCACAATTTAATTCTTGTGGGCCAAGCGGAGGAGGAGGCGACATCAAGCAGAAATTGTTGGCAGTTATCAGAAACCCGATCGACTCCGCTTGGGCCGTTGGTGTGGCTGGTCTTGTACGCGCGATGACGCAATCGCACGAAGTGGTTACTGCTGTTGGTTATGGATACAGTTTTGATCCAGCATGCGTAAGCCACGATGCTTGCTATGGGCGATGCGGACCACCGGGAGCTAGAGATTTGTGTGACCAAGAATTCTATCGCTATTTGGGCGCTATCTGTGGCACCCTACAAGACACAAAAGCGCGAGCCTTATGTGAGGATAACCGACTGATCTATACCGGATTTGTAATTCAATATGGCAAAGGACCGTATGACAAATCGTGCCCAACATCGCAGTCGGCGTCGCAGCCTAAGGCGGTCACGGCACCACCTACGCTATCTTCAGCACTCGCGACTAATGCCGCAGGTACATCTCCACAGACATCAAAGCCTGACACGCAACTAGCGCCCAAGATATCTGCGATCACACCGTCATCGCTGCTAATCTCAACTCAAATGCAGACTATCGCCATCAATGGTAGCGGCTTTGACCGGGATACGCGCGTCGAATGGATGTATGGCGTCGGCACCGGTGCTGGTCAATGGCGCTCGCCGCGCAACACGCCAGAAGTCTTGAGCGGCACGCAGATCAGGGTGACTATGCAAAGCGGAAATGATCCAGATCGAATGCAAATTCGGGTGGTTAATGTACAAGGCTACTCTAACGTCGGCAATCTTGCGATTGTTAAATCAGTCTCGACTGCGACTGGCGCTGCTACATTGAACTCAGCGCCATCATCCCTGCTTGGGGCTGGCAGCCCCGCTCCCGTTTCTGCAAATCAGACCGCAAGCACGTCCGGCAATCGAACTACCGCAAAACTTGTTTCGCCTCTTGATGGGCTTGACCTAGCGTATGGTTTTTATGACCGCAAATATCCCGACAAAAACAACGACTGGAAGGAGCACACTGGGGTTGATCTTCGAGCAAAGGCAGGAACAACCGTTTATGCGATTTGCGACGGAACGGTTTCTACAAATACAACCGGACGAGACGATATTATGTCTGCTTTTCTGATCGTGAAGCACAACTGTCCCAGCCCGTTGGGAGCAGTTTATGGTTACTATGGCCATATATCGTCAAGCTTCCAAGTAGGGGCCTCAGTTACGAGTGGGAAATCGCTTGGAACGGTTAGGACTTGGCCTAACAATAGCCATCTTCACTTTGGACTCAATACGAAGCTGCTTTCGACTCGCTGGGGCATAGATCCTAAGGGTACGACATTAGCAACGATGACAAGCGAAGGGTGGCTCAACCCTATGAACTACTTAAAATAACCGTTTCTGAATGACAGTCATTTCCAATTGAGGTATGAGCCTGAAGCAGGGTGTTGAGAAGTGCATTCAAGTGGCGCGTTTGGATCGACGGTTAATGGATTGAAACAATCGTAGTTTTGCCGCGTTCAATTGTTTGGCGGCTTCATTCTCGCTCATAGCCGTGGCTATTGCCTCAAGCTGGACCAACGTAACCGGTTATCCACCGGTGTTATTGCGTTTGTCTAGACCTTCAGATCCGAGCGCAGCGGGTTCGTAGCGAACAGCTTCTTCCACAGGCGCGGCGTGAGTTGATGCACCAAGTGTGCGGGGTGTTGTCCCACGCGCTGCAGGATATCGACGAAATAGTCGTAGCATCACCCACCGGGTGATCCAGTGAAGCGATGTGTCGCCCTGATTTCTCTCGGTATCCTCGGTGCCCTCTAGGTTCTCTGCGCCCTCTGTGGCCAATGCCGTTTTCAGAATCATACAATTCTTGGCACCGTTTGCGCAGCCGCGCTATGATGACTGCCGTTAAATTCCGCTCCATTCTTATGAAAATCTTACGCTTGCGATCTGTCGGCTTGTGCGCGATGGCGCTGGGCGCGGCGCTGTTCGTTTCCGCCGCTTCGGCACAGACCTACCCGACCCGCCCGTTGCGCATTATCGTGCCGTTTGCGCCGGGCGGCGCTTCCGATGTGGTCGCGCGACTGGTGGCGGCAAAGCTCACCGAGAGCCTTGGTCAGACGGCGGTGGTGGACAACCGGCCTGGGGCCGGCGGCAATATCGGCATCGGGCTAGTCGCAAAATCGGCAGCGGACGGTTACACCCTGCTGGTGGCAAGCTCGGCATTTACGGTGAACCCCACGCTGTATCGCAACCTCTCGTACGACGCGCTGAAGGATTTTCTGCCGCTCACTTGCGTAGGCAGCTCGCCCAATGTGCTCGCCGTGCACCCGGCGCATGCGGCCAAGGGCATGAAGGAACTGATCGACCTCGTGCGCGCACAACCCGGCAAGCACAATTACTCCTCGCCCGGCGCGGGCACCACGCCGCATTTGTCCGGCGAAATGTTCCGGCTCGCCTTTAAAATTGATTTGGGTCATGTGCCGTACAACGGCGCGGGACCGCAGATTCAGTCGCTCGCCGGCGCGCAAGTGCCGATTGGTTTCGCCTCGGTGCCGAGCTTCGCGCCTATGATTAAGGCAGGCACGTTGCGCGGACTGGCCGTCACTGCTGAAAAACGCATGGCGCTGCTGCCGGATGTGCCCGCGATGGGCGAGTTGGGCTACAAGGGTTTGGATGCCGATACCTTTCAGGCGGTGTTCGTGCCGGCGGGCATACCCAAAGCGATTGTGGAGCGGCTGCACAGCATTATCGTCAAAGGCATGGCCGCGCCGGATTTCCGCGACCGCCTCACCGCTATCGCCATGACGCCGGTGGGCAACACGCCGGAAGAATTCACCGCGCAAGTCAGAGCGGACATCGCGCGCTGGGGCAAGGTAATCCGCGAGAGTGGTATAAAAGCAGACTGATTGACGTCAACCAAAAGCACCATCAACCCCGGAGCCGCGCCATGCGACGCAAATTAAAGATACCTTCTATATTATTGATTTTATTGAGTTTTCTCACCAGCCTTGGGCAAGCGGCCGACATCAACCGTGAGTGGGTGGATTTCACGCCGCCAGCCGACATCAAGTGGGTGAAAAACCCGAATGGCAGCAATGAATCAGCGGTGCTGTTCGGCGACCCCAGCAAACCCGGCCCGTATGTCATCCGCCTCAAGTGGAACCCCGGCTACATGAGCCGCCCACACTTTCATCCAAATGACCGGTTTTTCATTGTGATTTCCGGCACGTGGTGGATGGGCACCGGCGAAAAATTCGATCCCGACAGCACCGTGCCCGCACCCGCCGGCAGCTACGTCATTCACCGCGCCAAAGGCATCCACTACGACGGCGCGAAAGACGAACCAGCGGTCATTCAGGTATTCGGCATGGGACCGGCAACTTCTACGCCAGCAGAGAAGAAGTAACCGCGCCGTAAATCCGCGATTTTGCTGGAGCATCTTGCCCTTCGCCGATCAACACCGCCTCACTCTATCGGCAAGTTCAGCCAAGCACTTGGGGCGGCGTTCGACGACCTCAGTCTGATTCCCGAGCCTTACTTCTACTGGGGAACATTCACCAGTACACCCTTGCTGACCAATATGACTTTCCCGTCGTAGTTTTTGTATACGCCGTCCGGCGCCGGGCCGCGCATCCGGTCTGAGTCAATCAGAAATACTTTTTCACCCTGAATTTCGATTTTTCTCGGCGTGCCGCCTTGATCCACATAAGTAACGACTTGCGCAAATGCGCTCGCCTGCAGTGCCAAACCGACAACCACCAGCCACCGCTGCAGTTTGATTCTTATCGTGATCCTATTCATATTTTCCTCCATGAGTCCTGGTTACATACCAACTAAGTTTGCTTCCCAATCCACCCGCATCACAGAAATTGCAGCGCCTTGCATACCCGCCACGCATCGGTATGAAGCATAGCGTATTCCGTCTAGCGTAACCAAAAAATACCTACCGTCCCAGCGGCTAGCCAAAATGTTTCAGGGCCGGAATCCGCATGCCATCTGACGAAAATAAAAATCGTTGTAAATCAAATGCTTACACAGCATCGCTACAACAAAGACAGCCGCGAACCATTCCGCTTTGGTGAAACCACGGCAAGGCGCACAATCCGTACAGAGAAAACCTTCGGAACCAATACGGAATTTCTCCAGTCAGAGGCATGTTTACATCAGACAGCTTATCGAGGAAAGTCTCATGATACCGATTAGTGCGACGCCTGCTTTGCGATCAAGGAAAATCCAGTCGCCCATACAGCGACGGTGCGCGTTTCAGATGGGTTGGCGCCCGTTTGCGTTGGTTGCCTTGATGGCCGGACTTTGGAACCCGGCCAGCGCAGCCACGGGAGATACCTTTGTCTATCGCGTCATCAACGGTTTTAACGGCGAGACCGCAGGTCATGTGCGCCATCAAATCAGCGCTGCGAGCACAGCCAGCGGCGTGGTTGCGGAGGTAACGCCGGATAACCGCGCGCTTGGGCTGCAGCGCACTGAAATCCTTACGCCAGACGGATTGTGGCTGCGCTATCCACTGGATAACCACGGACTCGCCACCGATTACGAGTTCACGCCAGCCCTGCCAGCCGTCGCGCCCACACCCGGCAATTCGTGGTCGGTACGCGTCAATGCCAGAGTAGAAGGTACCGGCAATACTCGCAGCGTGCGCATCGACGGCGAGGTGCTGGGCAATGAACGCATACGCGTACCCGCTGGTGAATTCGACACGCTGAAAATCCGTCGCTTCATTTATCCCGGCGATGCGGGTGATTTCAAAACGGAAACGCACATCGTCGAAACCGACTGGTACGCGCCAGCGCTGGGGCGCAGCGTGCGCAGCGAAACCCGATCCAGTTGGCGGCAAAACGCCGGCTGTCGGCGTTCGTTTTGCACCTATTACGGCGACTGGCACATCAGCGAGCTGATGGAAGCGCGTACCGCAGCACGCTGACGCCACGCGAATCTCAAGCGCATCAGAACACTTTTTTACGCCGCCATTTTTTGGGTCGATCCGGCGGAAACGTCAATCCGCTGGCACTTAACTTCAGATCGACCATAGATTTCGCCAGCGTGATCGCACACGAGTAACCCTCCAGCACCGGCACATCCCAGCCCAACGCGTGCAGACACGGCGGGCTGCGAGATAATACCTGCTGTCGAAAACATTTTACGGCGAGATCATGAAACTCTACATCACCGAAGGCTCACCATACGCACGCATTGTGCGCATGGTCATACTCGAAAAAACGCTTGCGTCGCGCGTCGAAATCATACTCGCGCCTACACGCGTAGCGAATAGCCCTTACTACCAAATCAACCCATCGGGCCGCGTGCCGTATCTCATCCGCGACGATGGCGTGGCACTGGAAGAATCTGCGCTGATCTGTGCCTGGCTCGATCAATTTGACGGCAAGCCGATGTTTGACTGGCCGGCCGGCGACGCGGGTTGGGAAGCGCGGCGCATGGATGCGCTGGCACACAGCCTGATGGACGGCCTTGCCGTGTGGTCGCGCGAACTCGGCCGCCCGTCCGACGAACGTTCGCCTACTTTATTGGCGCACGAGGCGCAGCGCAGTATCCGTATGACTGACGCGTGGGAAGCCGCCATTGATCATCCGGCCATGCGCGGGCCGCTCAACCTCGCGCAAATCACGCTGGCCTGCGCGCTGGGCATGGGGGCGCGCAATGCGAACTTCACGTGGCGGCCAGGTCACCCGAAACTCGCAGCCTGGTTCGACGCGTTCGCGCAACGGCCATCCTTTGCTGCTACGGCGGCGCGGGCGCGAACTTAGCCAGAACGATCTTCCGATTCCGTGCGCAGGGTCGTGCGGTAAAATCGCCCTGTTACACTGATACTGACATTGCCACCCCATTTATCGCAAGGAGCTCCATAAATGTATCGCGCCACCACCGCCCTACGCAAACTGGTCAAAGCCAAAAAGTTTCTTGAGCTACCGACCGCACACGATCCGCTCACCGGGCGGCTGATTGAAAGCGTCGGCTTCAAAAGCCTGTACGTCGGCGGCTTTGTCACCGGCGGCAGTACCGCCATCAGCGAACCGCAGTTGACCATGAGCGAGCAAATTGCGCTGGCCGGTAACATCGCCAACGGCCTGAAAATCCCCGTGGTGATGGATGCCGGCGCGGGCTGGGGCGAGCCGCTGCATACCATGCGCACGATTCGCGAGTGCATACGTGCAGGCATCGCCGGCGTGCACATTGAAGACCAGTTGTTCCCGAAGCGCGCGCACTATCACACCTATGTCGCGCACAATATTCCCCTCAATGAGTTCCGCGACAAGATCAAGCTCGCGTGCGTGCAACGCGATCAATCCGACAAGGATTTTGTCATCATCGCGCGCTCGGATGCGTGTCGCGAGCAAGGCTATAAAGAGGCGATGAAGCGCATGTTGGTAGCACGCGAAGTGGGCGCCGACATGGGACTGATTTTCCCGCGCACGCACAAAGAGACCTTGAGCGCGCCCAAAGATTGCAAGCTGCCGATGGTGTATGTGCAAAGCCGCGGCAATCGTGACCAGCGTCCGCTGTATTCCAACACGCAACTGCAGGACATGGGCTACGCGGGTTGTATTGATGCGATTTTGTCAGTCGGCGTGCAGTTTCACTACATGCGCAAAGCGCTGCTGGAAATCAAAAAATCCGGCGACTACAGCGGCATGAGCGCGCAGGAATGGGTTACCGCGCGCCACGATATCGAAACGCTGATCGGCCTTGAAGAACACTATCGCATTGAGCGCGAAACGGTAGAAAAGCTCTACTACAGCAAGAAAAAGAAACAAACTAATTGATTTTATTGAGAATTTTATGACAGACTCCCTTGAGCATCTGCGCCAGTGGGTAGGCCGCAAAGAAACGCATCACGATCTCGCAACCGCGTGGCCCATCGCGGCGATGACCGCTACACTGGACCGTACTGAACCACCGCCAAACGAAGGCGACGCCATCCCTGAAGGCTGGCATTGGTCGTATTTTCTGGAAACTGCACGCGGCTCGGAACTTGCCCATGACGGGCATCCCAAGCGCGGCGGCTTCCTGCCGCCGGTCACGCTGCCGCGCCGCATGTGGGCGGGCGGACGACTGGATTTCCACCGACCCATACGCGTCGGTGAGAAACTCGCCCGCGAATCCGAAATTATTTCCGTTGAGCCCAAGTCCGGCAAGAGCGGCGATTTGGTGTTTGTGACAGTGCGCCACACCTTGAGCGCGGTTGGTGAAATCGCCGCGGTGGAAGAGCACGACATCGTGTATCGCGAAGCGGCCAAGGTTGGCGCGCCAACCGTTCCCGGCAAGCCTGCACCAGCCAATCCCGTGTGGCGACACGAAGTGATGCCGGATGAAGCGCTGCTGTTTCGCTACTCCGCGTTGATTTTCAACGCCCACCGCATCCATTACGATTTGGATTATTGCCGCAAAGAAGAAGGCTATCCAGGCCTCATTGTGCACGGGCCGCTGCAAACTACGCTGCTACTCGACTTGAGTCGCCGTAATGCTGGCAAGCCCGTTAAAAAACTCGATTACCGCGCGGTCAGCCCGGTGTTCCACAACGAGAAGCTCACGGTCGGCGGGATTCCCTCGGCAGACGGCAAATCGGCGCAGCTATGGACAGCCGGGCCGTCGGGCCATATCGCCATGACCGGTACCGTGCACTATTAAGCCCAGAGGAGACCGGCCGCTCGCTGATCCTGCGTATTGCGGCTAGAATAGCGCCATGAAACGTCATATGATCGTGCTCTACGTGTCTGTGATTGTGCTGGTTCTCGCAGGCCACACTGCATGGAAAAACTGCATGTGGGAGCTGTTGTCCAGCGTCAGTTCGGCGGCCATTATTGTCGCCATCCTGATTATCGGCTGGCGCGTCATCCGCATGCGGCCTGAAGCCGGCGACGAGATCATGCTCAACGGCGAGCTACTCGCCACCACGCGCACGGTGCTGATCGTCATCTGCATCGGCGTACTGATCGCCGGCTTTGGCGATACCTTCGGTCGCTACCTGTTCGGCTGCCGTTAGGCTCGCGTTGGGCTACCGTTAGGCTTAGCCCCTTAGCCCTGGGCACAGCAGTCAACTGCCGTTGCTAGCTTAAACCGCCTGAAACTACACAGGCATCGCATGAAACGCCGCGCCTGCGGCCTTTCACGCGACCGTTGATTGGTAGCTCGCCTACCAGCCGCCGCGTTCCGGCGTGGCGTTGATTTTGTGGATGCTCAAGTCTGAACCGTCGAACTCTTCTTCCTCGGTAAGGCGCAATCCAAGCGTTGCTTTCAGCACGCCATACAGCATGGCCCCGCCGACTAGCGCTACGGCTATACCCATGCCAGTGCCGATGACTTGTGCGCCGAAGCTCACGCCACCCAAGCCGCCCATGCTTTTCACGCCGAAGATGCCGCAAGCGATGCCGCCCCAGGCACCACACAATCCGTGCAGCGGCCACACGCCCAATACGTCGTCGATTTTCAGGCGGTTTTGCGTCATGGTGAACATGAACACAAACAAGCCACCGGCTATGGCGCCGGTCGCGAGCGCGCCGATCGGGTGCATGACATCCGAGCCCGCGCACACGGCCACCAAGCCCGCCAATGGGCCGTTATGCACGAAGCCGGGGTCGTTGCGCCCGGCGATCAGCGCAGCAAGGGTGCCGCCCGCCATGGCCATGAGGGAATTTACCGCCACTAGGCCGGAAATTTTGTCGATGGTTTGCGCAGACATCACGTTAAATCCGAACCAGCCCACCGCCAGTATCCAGGCACCCAAAGCGAGAAACGGAATGCTCGACGGCGGTTGCGCGGTGACGCTGCCATTTTTCGGATAACGCCCGGTCCGTGCGCCCAGCAAAATCACGGCCATCAGGGCAATCCAGCCGCCGACCGCATGCACCACCACTGAGCCGGCAAAATCGTGAAATTTTTCACCGGTAGCGGCTTTGATCCAATCTTGCACGCCATACTTGTCGTTCCACGCAATGCCTTCGAAAAACGGATAAATCACGCCGACAATCACGGCGGTCGCTATGAGCTGCGTGTTGAACTTAGAGCGCTCGGCAATACCGCCGGAGATGATCGCTGGCACCGCCGCCGCAAAGGTCAATAAAAAGAAGAACTTGGTGATTTCAAAGCCACTTTTCTCCGCCAGCTTTTCTGCGCCAGCGAAAAAATCCACGCCGTAGGCGACGGCGTAACCGACAAAAAAATACGCAATCGTGGACACTGAAAAATCACACAATATCTTGACCAGCGCATTGACCTGGTTCTTGCGCCGCACGGTACCCAGCTCCAAAAACGCAAAGCCCGAGTGCATGGCCAGAACCATAATGGCCCCCAACAGGATAAATAGCGTGTCAGTACTGATTTTTAGCGCTTCCATTCACATGCTCCATTTTGTAAATTGACCGCACCAAATAAGCAATAATTATTCCAAAACATAAGTAATTGTTTTCAAACAACTTTAAAAATAAATTATCGATAATATGCACCAAATTAATACTTTTCCTCACGTAACGGCACCTTATTGGTGCGCATAAAAATCTGTTGGGTCGAAATGCAGCGCCTCCCAAACGTCGCGACGCACCCATTCGGACAGCAATCGATTTGCGTGCGCCACGCCCGCCACAGCGACGCATCCACTGCTTCCAAAACACCACAATTCATTGATTTGTCGTTGAGTTAGCAGGTGTCTCGACGTATAGTCCCGTGAACACATTCTAGGCACTGCACCCAATTGGCTACCTCACCCCAGACGCCCGCTGCTAACCTGCCCCTTGCCGCGCCTGCTACGGCATCCAGTGAGAAACAGAGCGACCGTCCGCTCACCGTAAACCAAGTCGTAGCCGACATGATTGGGGATAAGTTGATCACCAAAGAAACCGGTGAACAACTGCTGATTAACCGCCGCTCGTTTCAGTCGAGTGAGCATCCGCTGATTCTCATCGGCAATCAAAAGTGGAAAGACCTGCGCGATCCGCGCAAGACGCTGCATCTGGAAAATCTGACCCAGTGGCTGGCGAACCGGGTGCACTTGGAATACTTCCACATCGACCCGTTTAAGGTCGATTTTTCGGCGGTCACCAAGGTCATGTCCAATGCCTACGCCGAGCGCTACAAGATTTTACCGGTGGCCGTCAGCAAAGACGAAGTGACCATCGCGACCGCCGAACCCTTTGTGCGCGAATGGGAGCCGCAACTGCAGCAGGTGCTGCGGCTCAACATCAAGCGCGTCATTGCCAATCCGATTGAAATTCAGTCGTATATCGTCGAATTTTACAACCTCGCGCGCTCAGTAAAAACCGCCAATGCGCAGGATCGCGGAAACTTCAGCGACGTCACCAATTTCGAACAGTTGATGCAGTTGGGACGCGCGGGAAAGCTCGACGCCAACGACCAACACATCGTGCACATCTGCGACTGGCTGTTTACGTATGCCTTCCAGCAGCGCGCCAGTGACATACACCTTGAGCCGCGGCGCGAAGTCAGCAATGTGCGCTTTCGTATCGATGGCGCGCTGCATCAGGTCTATCAAATCCCCACCGCCGTCATGGTTGCCATGACCTCGCGCATCAAGATCATGGGCCGCATGGACGTGGTGGAAAAACGCCGCCCGCAGGACGGACGCCTGAAAACGGTCTCGCTCGACGGCAGCGAAGTAGAGCTGCGTCTGTCGTCGATGCCCACGGCGTTTGGCGAAAAACTCGTCATGCGTATTTTTGATCCGGATACCCTGATCAAAGACTACAAAGAGCTCGGCTTTGGCGAAGACGACGAACGCAAATGGAAGCACATGGTGGCCCAACCGCACGGCATTGTGCTGGTGACCGGGCCCACCGGATCGGGCAAAACCACCACGCTCTATTCCACGCTCAAAAATCTGGCGACTTCCGATGTCAACGTGTGCTCGGTCGAAGATCCGATAGAAATGGTGGAGCCTGCGTTCAACCAAATGCAGGTGCAGTCCGGCATTGGCGTTAATTTCGCCAGCGGCATTCGCACGCTGATGCGGCAAGACCCGGACATCATTATGGTCGGCGAAATTCGCGATCTCGAAACCGCCGAAATGGCGGTGCAGGCAGCACTCACCGGGCACTTGGTGCTTTCCACGCTGCACACCAACGACGCTCCGGCAGCCATCAGCCGCATGATTGATCTGGGCGTGCCGGCGTATCTCCTGCAATCCACGCTGCTGGGCGTCATGGCGCAGCGCCTGATCCGCACCATCTGCCCGCACTGCAAGGTACAAGCCGATCTTGACGACGCAACCTGGGAGAACCTCGTTGCACCATGGAAAGCGCCGAACCCGAAAGGCACCACCGCTGTCGGCAAAGGCTGTCTCGAATGTCGCATGACCGGCTACATGGGCCGCATGGGTATTTACGAAACCATGGTGCTGTCGCCGGAAGTCAAACGTCACATCACCGATACCACCGACCTTGAAACCTTTCGCGACGCCGCCTACAAAGACGGGCTTAAGCCACTGCGCATCAATGGCGCGATGAAGGTCGCCGCAGGGCTAACCACCGTAGATGAAATTCTCAAGACCGCGCCGCCGCCCGGCGGCGACCGGCGCACCATGGTGCGCTAGGCACACACCACTTGTGGAGACGCAACGATGCCGTTAATCACCATGCCGCGCGAAATGGGCACCTTGGGCAAAGACGTCGCCGCAGCGGTGGCGCAACAGTTGGGCAAGCCGTTGATTCACCATGAAATCATCGAAAGCCTTGCCAACAAAATGCGCCTGCGCAAATCGCACGTGGTGCGCTTTCTCGAAGGCAAGGCCAGCGTGTGGTGGCAAAATGACCACCGACCAAACCAGCCTGTCGATCTATACCGCCGATGAAATCCTGCGTCTGGCCGAACAAAACGAAGTCAGTGTGATACGGGGTTGGGGCGCGTCTCACCTGCTGGGCGCGGTGACGCATGTGGCGCGCGTACGCGTGTGCGCTGCGGATGACGTGCGCACCGAACGCATGATGCAGCGGCTCGATACCACCGACAAAAGCGCGGTGGAAAAAGAAATTCGCCTGTCCGACGAAGCGCACACTGCGATCATGCGCAGGCATTTCGACGTCAACTGGAAAGACGCCGAACACTACGATCTGGTTTTGAACACCGGGCGACTGAGCGTAGATGAATGCATCTCCGCCATTTTGAACGCACTCAAGCTGCCGTCGTTTCAGGAAACCCGCGCCTCGGCGCAGGCCTTGCGCGATCTCGCGCTGCAGGCACGGGTGCGCGCGGCATTGCGCTTGGATGAACGCACCGAAAAACTGAATATTCTGGTCGCTGCTGCCAGCGGACACATTACACTAAGCGGCATCACCGAAAAAAACGACGACATCAAAACTTGCGCCGACGTGTGCGCAGCCGTATCCGGCGTGAGCGGTGTCACCAACGAACTGAAAAGCACCAGCCGCGATTTTCGCCGCTTCGCCGGTTAGATCACCGCCAGCACCCGCTCCAAGGCAAACACAACCGCCTGACGCCGCACCGCCTCGCGGTCGCCCGCAAAGCGCTGCACCGCCGCTTGAACGACGCTGCCTGATTTGCCCCAGCCAAAGCACACGGTACCCACCGGCTTATCCGCGGTGCCGCCGGTCGGCCCCGCCGTCCCACTGACCGACACGGCCACTTGCGCGTGGCTGCGTTGCAGCGCGCCCGCGGTCATTTCGCGCACCGTTTCCAGCGACACCGCGCCATGCGCTTCCAGCGTTTCCGGCTTCACGCCGAGCATTTCGCGTTTGGACACGTAGGTGTAAACCACAAAGCCACGCTCGAACCATTCCGAGCTGCCGGGCACTGCGGTGACCGCCTGCGCGATCCAGCCACCGGTGCAGGATTCCGCCGTAGCCATCATCATGCCGTTGGCTTTGAGCGCCGCACCCACACGCACGGCCAGTTGATAGAGTTTTTCGTCGGTCATAAAGTTTAATCCGCCAAGGTTTTCATCAGTGCCAGCACCAGCAACGTGTAACCCGCCGCCAGCAGGTCATCAAACATAACGCCAAAGCCGTTTTTCAGCGTGCGGTCATAGTGCCGAATGGGCGGCGGCTTCACGATATCGAAAAAGCGAAACAGCACGAAGGCAGACATTTGCCACACCCAGCCCGCCGGCGTGAAAATCAGCACCAGCAAAAACGCCGCCGTTTCATCCCACACCATACCGCCGTGATCGGCGACGCCCAAGGCGCGGCCCGTAATGTGACACGCCCCTATACCCGCACAAAAAATGCCAATAAAAACAATTAGTTGCGTAACAACATCCGTGGCTGTTGCTACGGCAGCAAATAGCGGAAACGCCAACAGCGTGCCACAAGTCCCTGGCGCGAAGGGTGCAAGCCCAATGCCGCCGGCGAACGCCAGCACATGCGCCGGATGCGCATAGACAAAGCGCAGGTCAGGACGCGGTGGTGGGCTCACCCCATCAACCAAAGTGATCAAACCCGCGCTGCGTGACAGGCATCGGCATGCCCGCGCGATCAACCACCACCACGCCCGTCACACCCAGCGGCGCACGTACGATGCGTCCGACGCGCGTCACCGGCGTGCGAGTGCGCGCACCGGCACGCAGTACCGCTGCGCGTTTTGCCGCGGGCGCGCTGAAACACAACTCATAGTCGTCACCGCCCGCCAACAACGCACCCTGCACGAGGCGATGCCCGCGCAGCGCGCGCATTAACACCGAGCGCGGCAGCGCGTCCCATTCGATCACCGCCGCCACCTTGGAACGTTCGCAAATATGCCCCAAATCCGCCAGCAGGCCGTCAGAGATATCAATCGCACTACGCGCTACACCGCGCAAAGCCGCGCCCAATGTCACGCGCGGCAGAGGCTTGTCGAGCCGCAACGATGCTAATGCAAGCTGTTGTTTTTGAAGGATTATTTTTCTATTACGCGCCGCCACCGCCAGTGCCGCATCGCCCAGCGTGCCCGACACCCACACGTCGTCGCCTGGGCGCGCACCGTCGCGCCGCAGCGCTTTGGCTGCGGGTACCTCGCCCATGATTTGCACGCACAAATTGAGTGGCCCGCGCGTGGTGTCGCCGCCGATGAGATCGACATCGTGCGCACGCGCAAGCCGCATAAAGCCGCGCGAAAACGCCGTCAGCCATCGATCATCGGCCTTGGGTAACGCCAGCCCCAGTGTGGCCCAACGCGGCGTGGCACCCATCGCGGCAAGATCGGATAAATTCACCGCCAATGTTTTGTGACCCAGCGCTTCAGGATCGGCGCCTTTAAAAAAATGCCGACCTTCAACCAGCATGTCCGCCGAGATCGCCAGTACATGGCCGCGCCGTGGCCGTATCAGCGCCGCATCATCGCCCACCCCCAGCAGGGTGTGCCGCGTCTGATGCGTAAAGTAGCGGGCGATCAGGCTGAATTCGCTGGGCACGGGCTATTTTTGCTGCTCTTGCCCTTGCGCCTTCTGGCTGGCCAGCGCGTGGCGTTGCGCTTCGAGCGCGGCCTGATCGGCAGCCCACTTCTTTTTAATCATGATCGGCATAATGAAATCCACCGCCGCAAAGCCCAGAAAAAACAGGATCAGCATCAAAATTTTGTCTTCAGGCAAAAACGAGCGCCCAAAAAACAGCACATAGGTGCCGATCACCAGATTCACCACGCCGGCGGCGTAAAACAGAAATATCCGCTTTTTGATTTTGTCGTCCATTCCCAGCTCCTCGCGCCTAATGCCCTTTCTTCATCGACTCAGACCGCTGCGCTCACTGCAGCGGTTCCACGTGCGGCCCGCACCTCGGGTTCGCGCAACACCACCGCCAACTTGTCGAGCACACCGTTTACATACTTGTGCCCATCCGTACCGCCAAACGCCTTGGCGAGCTCTATGGCTTCGTTAATCACCACACGGTAGGGCACTTCCAGATGATGCAAAAATTCACACACCGCAATCATCAGCACTGCACGCTCAATCGGCGACACATTGGCCACCGGACGATCCAAGCACGGCGTCAAATGGCCGGAGATCGCGTCGAAGTGACGTATCACGCCATCCAGCAACTCACTGAAATACGCCGCATCACATTTGTCAAAACCGCGGAACAACGCAATGTCTTGCGCGATATCTTGGGGCGCGTGCCGCGCCAGCAGCCAACGATACAAACCCTGCAAGGCAAACTCGCGCGAACGGTGGCGCGCGGTCTTCAACGGCTGCGCCCCTCTGAATAAAAAACACGTAAGTAATTGATTTTATTCATTTTATTTTGCGAAGCCCATTAACCATTTCCACCACGGCCAGCGCACAATCCGCACCCTTTTGCGCCATGCGTGCCAGCGCCTGATCGTCGTTCTCGCAAGTCAAAATGCCGTTCGCGATAGGCACGCCGGTGTCGAGCTGCACACGCGTAATACCCGCGCACGATTCATTCGAAACAATTTCGAAGTGATAGGTTTCGCCACGTATCACCGCGCCCAGCGCGATCAACGCATCGTAATGGCCGCTGCGCGCCATGGTCTGCAGCACCAGTGGAATTTCCAGCGCGCCCGGCACGGTGATCACGCACACATCCTTGGCCTGCACGCCCAAGTTAACCAACTCGGCGATACTGCTCGCCAGCAAGCCATCGCCGATGTTCTGGTTAAAGCGACCGACGACAATACCGACACGCAAGCCGACACCGTTAGCGTCTGGGGAAATTTCTTGATAGGGGCGTTGTTGGGACATTTCTTATCGATTGAACAAGTAAACGGGTGAGCGGGGGCACGGGTAAAAACACGCTTGGCTGCACATGGATAGGGGGCACGACACCACGGATAAACCGCAGAACCACTCGTTCACTTGTTTACCCGTAAACTCGTTCACGACTTCGCCGTAGGTTGCACATAGCCGGTGACCTCAAGATCAAACCCGGCCATGCTGGGGATACGGCGCGGCATCGACAGCAAACGCATTTTCTTGACGCCCAGGTCGCGCAAGATTTGTGCACCGATACCGTAATTTCTGAGGATAATTTTTGCGCTCGTTGCACCGGCCTGCGGCGGGCGGGCGCGTTCGAGCAGCGCTGCGGCGGTTTCCTGTCGGTGTAACAACACAATAACGCCGCTGTCAGCCTTGGCGATGGCTGCCAGTGCGTCATTAAAATTCCACGAATGCGTGGTGCTGCCGGCATCCAGCAAATCAATCACCGACACCGGCTCGTGCACGCGCACCAGCGCTTCTTTGCCGGCCTCGATGTTGCCTTTCACCAGCGCGAGATGCGTTTCACGCCCGATACGGTCGCTATACGCGTGCAGACGGAATTTGCCGTGCACGGTTTCGATATCGCGTTCCGACGCGTGCTCAATCAGCGATTCGGTGCGGCCCCGATGCTGAATCAAATCGGTAATGGTGCCGATTTTCAGACCGTGCTGCGCTGCGAATGGAATCAAATCGGGCAGCCGCGCCATTTCGCCATCGTCTTTCAGGATTTCGCAAATCACCGCTGCCGGCGCAAGACCCGCGAGGCGCGCGAGATCGCACCCTGCCTCGGTGTGCCCGGCGCGCACCAGCACACCGCCGTCCTGCGCCATCAACGGAAAAATATGCCCCGGCTGCACCAGATCAAGCGGTGCCGCATCCGCGCGTATGGCCGCGCGCACCGTGGTCGCGCGATCCGCAGCGGAAATGCCGGTAGTCACGCCTTCAGCCGCTTCTATCGACACGGTAAAATTCGTGCCCATCGGCGACATATTGTTCGACACCATCAGCGGCAAATTTAACTGACGGCAGCGCGCGCCGGTCAAGGTCAAACAAATCAGGCCGCGCCCAAAACGCGCCATAAAATTAATGGCCTCGGCGTTGGCATGCTCGGCGGCGATGAGCAAATCACCTTCGTTCTCACGGTCTTCCTCGTCCACCAGCACTACCATACGGCCCGCGCGAATTTCCGCGATGATTTCTTCCGGTGGGCTGACCGCAGCGGTCACCGCAGCAGCGTTCATGATGTCGCTCCAGACCGATCAAACTGGTTCAGCCGTTCGACGTAACGCGCCACCGTATCCACCTCCAGATTCACTGCTGCACCCGCTGCCAGCTCGCGCAGCGTGGTCGCCGACAGCGTGTGCGGAATTATATTGACCGAAAATTGCATGCCATTCACTTCGTTCACCGTAAGACTCACGCCGTTGATCGCAATCGAACCTTTGACCGCGATATAACGCGCCAGATTACCCGGCGCTGCAAATACAAACATCCGATTGTCGCCCGCCGCCTGCACCTTGACTACCGTACCCACGCCATCCACATGCCCGCTGACCAGATGGCCACCGAGCCGGTCCGCCAGCCGCAGTGCGCGCTCCAAGTTCACCGTTGTGCCGGTCTTAAACCCGGCCGTGCAGCGCAGGGTTTCTTGCGACACATCCGCATCAAAGCCGCTCGCGTGTAACGCAATCACCGTAAGGCATACGCCATTAACGGCGACGCTTTCACCCACTTGCCCGTCCGCCAAATCCAACCCAGCGGCGTCAACGCCAATGCGCACTCCACCGGCTGTCGGCGTTACCCCCGCGATACGGCCCACCGCCGTGACTATTCCTGTGAACATTATACCGGCCTCACCCTTGCAAGAATGCGTATATCCGCGCCGATTTGACGCACATCCACAATATCAAGCCTGCGCTGTTCGGACAAATTTTTCAGTGCCTGCAGGTGAAACATGCCGTGCGCCGAATCACCCATCACGCTCGGTGCCATATACACCAGTAATTCGTCCACCAACCCCTCATTCAGCATCGAACCATTGAGTTTGTAACCGGCTTCGACGTGCAACTCGTTGATACCTCGCCGGCCGAGCGCCTGCATCAAGTTCGGCAGATCCACCTTGCCTGCGGCATTGGGCAACACAAGCACCTCGGCACCCTTGGCTTTCAACGCTTGCACTGGCTGCTCCGCATGGGCTGCGGCGACGATCAGCGTGCCCGCGCCCAACACTTTCGCGTTGAGCGGCGTTTCAAGACGGCTGTCGACCACGATGCGCTGCGGCTGGCGCGAGGTTTCAACATCGCGCACCGTCAATTGCGGATTGTCGTCCTTTACCGTGCCGATGCCGGTCAGAATCGCGCAAGCTTGCGCTCGCCACGCGTGACCATCACGCCGTGCCGCCGGGCCGGTAATCCATTGGCTTTGCCCGTTCAACAACGCAGTTTTGCCATCGAGGCTCGCCGCCACCTTCAAGCGCACCCACGGACGACCGCGCGTCATGCGCGACACAAAGCCGATATTCAACTCACGCGCCTCGTCTGCCATCAAGCCGGACGCCACCGCAATGTTGGCCGCACGCAAACGGGTCAACCCCTTGCTGGCGACCAGCGGATTGGGATCTTCCATCGCGACCACCACTCGCGCCACACCAGCCGCCACCAATGCGTCGCAACAAGGCGGCGTGCGTCCGTGATGCGCACACGGCTCCAGCGTCACGTACGCCGTCGCGCCGCGCGCGTGCGCTCCCACCGCATTCAGCGCATGCACTTCGGCATGCGGCTCGCCCGCACGCTCGTGCCAACCTTCACCGATCACCTTGTTGTCGCGCACCAGCACGCAACCCACGCGCGGGTTAGGCGTCGCGGTGTACAAACCGCGCTGCGCCAGTTCCAGCGCACGGGCCATATGGCGTAGGTCGTCAGCAGAAAATGTCATATCAGAAATGGCGGCACGGCCTGAATGGCCGCGCGCTACTGCTTTTTGCCGGAACCCGGTTTCTGCACTTCCTTAATCGCATCTTGGAAGTCGTCGATGCCCTGAAAACTTTTGTACACCGAGGCAAAGCGGATGTAAGCGACCTGATCCAGCCGATGCAACTCGCGCATCACCATTTCGCCAATGCGCCGCGCCGGCACTTCGCGCTCGCCCAACGCCAGAATATTCTGCGTGATGGTGGCAATGGCTTCATCCACCAGCGGTGTGGGGACGGGCCGTTTGTGCAAGGCGCGCAAGAAACCGGTGCGTAATTTTTCGAGATCAAACTCCGTGCGACTGCCGTCCTGCTTGGCCACCTGCGGCATGCGCAACTCAACCGTCTCATAGGTGGTAAAGCGCTTGTTGCATTGCTCGCAACGACGACGGCGGCGAATGCTGTCACCGGCGTCGCTCACGCGTGAATCAATCACCTGCGTAGATTCATGCTTGCAGAACGGACATTTCATATCCGGTTCACACGCGGCTCACGGGCCGTACACCGGAAATTTGTCGCACAGCACTTTGACTTCGCCTGCCACGCGGCGCAGCACCGCATCATCATTGTGGCCTTCGATCACATCAGCAATCAAGTGCGCGACCTTCTCCGCCTCAAGCTCGCGAAAGCCGCGTGTGGTCATTGCAGGCGAGCCCACGCGTATGCCACTGGTCACGGTGGGCCGCTGCGGGTCTTTGGGAATAGCGTTTTTATTGATCGTCATGTTGGCCTTGCCGAGCGCGGTTTCGGCTTCGACGCCAGTGACGTGCTTGCTGCGCAAATCGACCAGGAACATATGGCACTCCGTGCGCCCCGACACAATGCGCAGGCCGCGCTCGTGCAGCACTTTGGCCATCACCCGCGCGTTATCGAGCACCTGCTGCTGGTAATCGCGAAACTCGCGCGTGAGCGCTTCCTGAAACGCCACGGCCTTAGCGGCGATGACGTGCATCAACGGCCCGCCCTGCGTACCGGGGAACACCGCGCTGTTGAGAATTTTTTCGTGTTTGGCATCCGCCAAAATCAAGCCGCCACGCGGCCCACGCAAGGTCTTGTGCGTAGTGCTGGTGACAAAATCGGCAATGCCCACCGGGCTTGGGTACAGCCCCGCTGCAATCAACCCGGCGTAATGCGCCACGTCGGCCATTAATAGCGCACCGCACTTGTCGGCAATGGCGCGAAAGCGCTTCCAGTCGAAACGTAAGGCATACGCTGAAGCCCCCGCGACGATCATTTTGGGCTTGCGCACCAGCGCCAGTTCCTCGACTTCGTCGTAATCGACTTCTTCGGTGTCCGGGTTCAAACCGTACGTTGCCGCATCGAAGTAACGCCCGCTGACATTGACCGGCGAACCGTGGGTCAAATGTCCGCCGCTGTCGAGCGACATGCCAAGAATGACATCGCCCGGATGCAGCACCGCTTTAAACACGGCAAAATTCGCCTGCGCGCCGGAATGCGGCTGCACATTGGCGTAGCCCGCGTTAAACAATTTTTTTGCGCGCGCGATGGCCAGTTGTTCGGCCACATCAACAAACTCACAGCCGCCGTAGTAGCGCTTGCCGGGGTAGCCCTCAGCATACTTGTTGGTGAGCACTGAACCTTGCGCTGCCAACACGCGCGGGCTGGCGTAGTTTTCCGACGCAATCAGCTCGATGTGATCATGTTGGCGCTGACGCTCGCTTTCAAGCGCGCCCCACAACTCGGGGTCGATGGCGGCGATAGTGTCTTTGGCGGTAGAGAACATGGGATGTCGTAAGCAAAAATAGTTTTAACAATGCTAGGGTTGTTGTGCGACAGCCCCGCGAGAAAATCCACCACCCGCGGCCAATACGCCGCCTGCCGCGCGCGCCGTTACTTGCCCGTGGGCCTAGGCGCCGGACCACCCATCGCCTTGATGACCTGTTCGGTCAAATCGACAGCCTTCCCCGCAAACACAGCCTCTTGCACCACCAGATCAAGTTTTTGCGATTCGGCCAGCTTGCTGACGATGGCGGTCACTTCGACAAAATACTTGCGCCGCTCCTCTGACTTGCGGCGTTCAACGTCGTCGATAAACGCGCGCCCAACTTGTTCGAGGCGCTGCGCCTGCGTCTGAAATTCACGCTCTTTGAGCTCGCGTTCGCGGCCAGCGGGCGTGGTGGGCACCTGCGCCTGCAAGGCCTTGATCTTGGCTTCCATGCCGCGCACTTCCTGCTCGCGCGCGCTGAATTCCTTGCGCAACATTTCGCTGATGTCGAACGCGCGCCGCGTGTCGTTTTCGATACGCGCGCCATTGATATAACCAATCTGCACCGACTGCGCAGAAACCGGCAACACACCGAGCGCAAACAGAAACACACATCCCAAAAACCAACGTTTCATCACTGAACCTGATTCACAATTTAGACAATTTGCCGTGCCCGCAGACGGCGGAAGTGGCTTCGCCCTGATTACCGCTGCGGGGAAGGCCGGGGCGTCACAATGGGCATGTACGGTATCACATCCGGCCCCGTGGTAGAACCCCGATTTTCAGCGGCATGCGCCTCGCGTTCGAGTACCCCCAGCGGATAGCCCGGCCACACGCATTCGCGCAAATAGGGCCGCAAGAATCGCGCAATACCGCCCAGCCGCTCATATTGGTGCACATGCGTGAGTTCGTGCGCGAGCAAACGCGAATCACCGAGGCAATCCGCACGCAACGCTATGCCGTGGCCCAGCGTCATACCGGCAATGTGCGGCGCAATCCAGCCCGCACGCTGAGCAATCCGACGGGCAAAACGCGGCAACGGCATGGGCACTTCTACCGCCACCATCAAGCGCACTCGCCCCGCATCCGACACGCCCACGGCACGGGCCAACTCGCGTTGCGCAGGCGTCAGCGCGACGCCGTCGCGCAAAATCACGCGTTCACGCCACCGCACCCACATCACGGCTGCCAGCCACAGCGGCACCAGCAGACTATCCAAGCCCATTTCGGCCAGCTTCGGCAAGCGCACAACCTCACCCGACCGCGCTGCAACACAATCCATAAAAATAAATTAAATCAATTAAATCAATTAGTTATAAATTATATCGCCGACTACTCCCCAGCAATAGTCATGTGCTCTATCAAGATCGAGCCGCATTGCCGGGAACTGTGCTTGAGCACGTCGTTGCCGATGCCCGACAAGCCACGAAACATATCTTTGAGATTGCCGGCAATGGTGATTTCCTCCACTGGGTAGGCGATTTCGCCGTTTTCCACCCAATACCCGGCAGCACCGCGCGAATAATCGCCGGTCACCTGATTCACGCCTTGCCCCATAAGCTCTGTGACCAGCAGGCCACGGTTCATTTTCTTCAACAGCGCGGCAAAATCGTCGCCCGTGTCGCGCATAATCAGATTGTGACTTCCCCCAGCATTACCGGTGGAACGCAAGCCCAGCTTGCGTGCGGAGTAGCTGCCCAGAAAATAGCCCTGCACCACGCCGTCTTTCACCACGTCGCGCGCCTGCGTGGCAACACCTTCAGCATCGAATGCGCCGCTGCCTAAACCTTTGACAATATGCGGCAAGTCGCTGATCTGCACGTGCGGCGCAAATACAGGCTTGCCGAGGCTATCCAGCAGAAACGATGACTTGCGGTACAAACTGCCACCGCTCACCGCCGAGACAAAATGCCCCAACAGGCTGGAGGCGATCGGCGCTTCAAACAACACCGGCACCTGCGTCGTCGCGATCTTGCGCGAATCCAGCCGGCGTACGGCGCGCTCAGCCGCGCGCTTGCCCACCGCTGCGGGCGTGCCCAAATCGTTGGCGTCACGCGCCACGTCGTACCAATCATCGCGCTGCATGCCATCATTTTCGCCGGCGATCACCGAGCAACTGATGCTGTGACGCGAGCTTGGGTACCCGGCAAGAAAACCATGCGAATTACCGTACACAAAATGCGATTCCTGTGTCGATACCGTTGCCCCTTCGGAATTGCTGATGCGTTTGTCCACCGCGAACGCCGCATTTTCGCAAGCCGTGGCGAGTTCAATGGCACGCTCAACCGGCAGCCCCCACGAATGCCATAACTGCAATTCAGGGAATTCACGCGCCAGCAATTCGGGGTCAGCCAGCCCTGCGCAATCGTCGGCGGCGGTAAAGCGCGCAATCGACAGCGCCGCATCCACCGTATCGCGCAAGGCCTTCGGCGAGAAATCCGACGTGCTGGCATGGCCGCGCTGCTGCCCCAAATAGACCGAAACGCCAATGCCTTTATCGCGGTTGTACTCGATGGTCTCCACTTCGCCCAGACGCACCGTCACCGTTTGGCCGTACCCTTCGCTCACCTCCGCTTCGGCGGCGGTGGCACCACGTTCGCGCGCGTAGGCCAGCGTGTCGCGCGTGAGCGACAACAGTTTCTCTTGGTCGTGCGTAAAACCCGAATTGGACATAATCAAATTTCTGAATGAAGGCATGCGCCGGGCGGCGCGCCAGTGAACAGACACAAACAGCGCTATCATAACAGCTTGGACGCTTGAATCACCCCACGGAGTCTCATGAGCATCGTCGAAAACGCCACACCCGAAGAACCTTCATATACCTATGATGGCCCCAGCAAATCGCGCCGCAAAGCCGATGCGCATGCCTTGCAGACGCTGGGCGCGGAGCTGGTGGCGCTTAACCGCAGCCAACTGGCGCAGGTGGCGCTGCCCGAAGCCTTGCGCGACGCCATCGAAGCGGCGCAACGCATCCACGCGCACGAAGGCCGACGGCGGCAATTGCAGTTCATCGGCAAGCTAATGCGCTATGTCGATCCGGAGCCGATACGCGTCAAAATCGACGGCTGGAAAACCGTGTCGGTGGAAGAAACCGTGCGCCTGCATCTGATCGAACGCTGGCGCGACCGGCTGATAGACGATGCCACCGCCACCGAGGCGCTGGCGGCGGAATTTCCGCTGGCCGATTTGCAGCAACTGCGCACACTGATTCGCAACGTCCATCGCGAACGTGCGCAAAACAAGCCACCCAAGAGCTACCGCGCCCTGTTCCAATGGTTGCGCGATATAATTCCGGCATGAACGATGAACTCCTGATCGGCTTGGTTTCCATCAGCGATCGTGCCTCGCAAGGCGTGTATGAAGACTTGGGCCTACCCGCGCTGCAAGACTGGTTTACCCAGGCGTTAGCCTCGCCGTGGCGCATGGTCACACGCCTGATTCCCGACGAACGGCCACAGATTGAGGCCACGTTAAAAGCGCTGGTCGATGACGAAGGTTGCCATCTGGTGCTCACCACCGGCGGCACCGGCCCCGCGCTGCGCGATGTCACCCCCGAGGCCACACTAGCCGTCGGCGACAAAGAGATGCCGGGTTTCGGCGAGCAAATGCGGCAGGTCAGCCTCAAATTCGTACCCACTGCAATTCTGTCGCGACAGGTCGCGGTGATCCGCAAGCAGGCGCTCATCATCAACCTGCCGGGGCAACCCAAAGCCATCAAAGAAACGTTAGAGGGGCTGAAAGACGAATCCGGCAAACCGATCATCAACGGCATCTTTGCCGCAGTGCCGTATTGCATAGATCTCATCGGTGGGCCATACATAGAAACCCATGATGCGGTGGTGAAGGCGTTTCGGCCCAAATCCGCATTGCGCAAGAAATAGCGAAAAAAATAGCGAAAGAACGCGTCATGCCCGAACTACTCGAAACCATAGCGCTCGAAACCGGCCCAAACCCCACAGCCGCCGTTATCTGGATGCACGGGCTGGGTGCCGACGGCAACGACTTCGTACCCATCGTCAACGAACTCAATTTGTCCGGCGCACCGACGATACGGTTTGTGTTTCCCCACGCGCCCAAAATACCGGTGACGATTAACAACGGTTACGTCATGCGCGCCTGGTACGACGTGGCTTTTGGTGATCTTGAGAGCAACACCAAACGCGCCGACGAAAAAGGCGTGCGGCAATCGCAGGCGCAAATCGGCGCGCTGATTGCCCGCGAACATGAACGAAAAATATCCTTTAAAAACATAGTGTTAGCAGGGTTTTCTCAAGGCGGCGCCATAGCCCTGCAAACCGGTTTGCGCTACCCAGAAAAGCTTGCGGGCGTGATGGCGTTGTCGAGCTACTTACCTTGTGCCGACAGCTTCACGGCCGAAGCCGCACCCGCCAATGCCAAGACACCGTTGCTGATTGCGCACGGCACGCAAGATCCCGTGGTGCCGTACGCCATGGGGAAAAACACACACGACTTGCTGGTGAAATCCGGCTACGCCGTGGATTGGCGCGAATACCCGATGCCGCATTCGGTCTGCCTAGAAGAAGTGCGCGATATCGGCGCTTGGCTCACCTCGGTGCTGCGCGCGTCGTAAGGCGCAGCACTCGCCGGAGGCGATCAACTATTAATCTGCTCCGGTACCCGCAACTTTAAAGCGCACGCGGTCAAAATCAGGGCCCGAGTCTACCAAGCCTGATGGCACCACATTAAACACCGTGCCGTCGGTGGTGCGCGTCGCCTCAACCTCATCGTCCAGCGTAATCGCCTCGGGGCGTAGCAGCGCCTGTAGATAGCCGCTGCGCGACGGCGCGGCATCCAGCAGTACTGCGCTGTGAGGCTCGCCGCGCTCGCCGGTCAGCCCCACCGTGCACACAGTGGCGGGTGCCACGGCGCGGCTGATGACCTGAATGCCAGCGCGACGCTGGCCACGCGCATCCGTCTCCACGCGCCGCACCACCCCTGCCCCCCAGCGCGGCTTGCCGGTCTCAGGCAATAGCCCCAGCAAGACGCCCACTTGCAACCATTCACCGCGACGCTCAGGCACGATCATGCCGTAGCCTTCAGCGCTGGCATTCTCAACTATCCAGGTTTCTTGCAGCCCTGACGCGCCCGCCGACAACACGCTGTCGAAACCGTGCGTCACCTGCAAAGTAGACGCCACCTTGCGCCGCTCGGAATCGCGCGCTGGTAGCTCCTTAGCCCAGTTAAACGCTAAATGCGTCAACGTATCTGCCACCTCTTCAACACCAACGGTCATGTTGGAAAACATCTGCGACGGCAACGCGCCGGATTCATTGATGCCGTTCAGTGCGCTCTGCACCTCGTCCAGCGCGGCACCCGCGCCAAAGTAGAACAACCGCGCATCGCGCGGCGCAGCAGCCAAAGCCCGCGCTGGCGGCACGCCGCCGTTAAGATCAAAGAAAAAATTGCACCCCTCCATGGCCTTGGTAGACGAGATGAACGATCCTGAAAAATGTGCAATGGCCCGCTCAGCGATAGTCTGCTTCACTGGCGACAACCCTCCCGTCGAAGACACGCCAATCATCAACGTACGCAAGAATTCCTGGCGCAGAGCGCCCTTGCCAAAGGCACCACTGTAAATCTCAATCACTTCATCGAGATAACCACCGTCGTCCGCCCATTTGTAAAGCTGCGCCACGGTGGCCCAATAACTGTCACCCACGTAACCGTAACGCATCAAAATCCACTTGATCTGCATCACCTGCGCCCGCATCGCGCGCGCTACTGCCTGAGCCATATTTTTGCGGAACCCCGCAGCGGTTTTGTCCGCCTTGGCAGACTTGTCGTTAGCGGCGTGGGTCATGCAACCCACATACGCATCCCCCAGCGCTTTCCAGTAGCCGGTGGCCGCGCGCCACAGCAGGCCTTCCTGAAATTTGGCCTGCGGCTTAAGCGCCAAATACTGATCTTGCAGGCGCTGCCCGTGGCGCTTGAGCGCGGCATCCACCCAATCAACAGCCGAGTAGCGGTGCCCCAGCGGTAAAGCTTCCGTCGCCTCAATCGACGCTAGGCAATGCACGCCGTCTTGCGCGGCCCGCACCGAATCGTCCGGCGTAATAGCGGCAAGCGCTTGCTTGACTTCCGCCAGATTGGCGTCCAGTTCTTCCTTCGCGTCCGTACCGCCCAGCCACTTCAGCATATCGCCCCCTGCATCAATGAGCCCACCGCCTGGCAGGCACCCTGTTCGTTCCGCGCTTTTCGTGCGACTGCGCGCAATGACATTGCCAAAGCGTCACACCAGCGGATCCACTCGCTTGTAACGGAACCAGTCAAAATCATAGCCGCTTTCCACGATACCGCCCGGCTCCAGCACCAGCGTAGTGGCTGGTTTGCCGTACATGGCCTCGATAGGCTCGCGCCCGGTCAACAGATCATGACGCGTCACAATGTGCATGCTGCCGCTGGACGACGTGCGCGTATTGAGCAAAATCGACGGCTGGCGCTTGCTGCCCTGTTCCACCCCGATGATGGAACGCAAAAACACCGGCACCGGCGCTTTCGAAATGATTTGTATCCCGATGCGATGTTGGCGATGCTCGTCACCCTTCACCCGGCGGATGACCCCCAACTGCCACGACGCGTCCGTCTCCGAGCGCAACGCAACGATCACCCCCACACGCAGCCATTCACCCTTGCCCGCTGGCACCACCACACCATAACCGCCCAAGCTGGCATCTTCCGCGATCCACAAGTTGTGTGACAACGTGCTGGAAAAATCCAGCCCTTCGCCCAGCGCCGGCTCAATGGCACCCAGCACCTGCTGGTAGCCATGCACCACGTGCAAACTGATGGCCGTGCGCCGTCGCTCATGCGCGCGCGCCGGCATTTCCTTCGCCCAATTGAAATTCAGGTGTTTCAACACCCGCGTCGCCATCACGCTGTCCGCCACCGGCCCCAAATCGATCGTCGAGGGAATATTGCCAGAGCTTGCCACCAGCGCCTGCAAAGCCTGCACCGCCGAGCGCGCCTCATGCACATCAAAAAACCGTGACGCGGGCGACACCGGCGTGGAACGCATCAAACGTAGCGGCGGGCGCGCCTCCACCAGATCAAAGCAATAGTCGCAACCTTCCCACTGCTTGATGTCATAGCGGAATTTCGGCGTGAAATGCACCACTAACCGTTCCGCGACATCCTGCTCCACCGGTGACAATCCGCTGGGCGACGACGCCCACAGCATCATGGCGCGCAAAAATTCGAAGCACTGCGAACTCGCCGCACCTGCACCCGGATATAGCTCGACCGCTTTATCCGCCACGCCGGCGGCTTCGGCCATTTGCGCGCAGCGCGCAAAATCTTCCCACAGGCTGGCGTGCACCACGCCATAGCGCATCAACACCCATTTCATGTGATGACGCAAGGCGCGCGTGGCGCGAGCGGCCACCAGCGGTAGTTGCGACTTGAAGTTGCCGGAAACCGGCTGTGCTTCAATCGCTTGCCTGACGCAAATCAGGTAACTGTCGCCCAGCAACGTCCAGAAATCGGTGGCCGCCTTCCAGGTGCGCTTTTCCTGCAATCGATCGGTATCAGGCAACTGCAGATACTCATCGAGTATGCGCTCTTGCGTCTTGCGCGTTGCCATATCGAGCATGCCGACGACTTCAAAGCGGCGCTCCAGTTTGTAGGCATCGGTTTCATTCACCGAGCCCAACCAGAAACCCACATCCTCAAAAGTCTTCCACGGATCTTTGTAGGGAAATTCATCGATGATCTTCTTGGCCTTTTTGCTATCGGCCAATGGGTGATCAATCTTGTCACCCCCGGTTAGCCAGCTCAGCATACGCACGCTCGCTGCACGCGGCCGCGCCGGTGCGCGCTTGCATTGGATGAGAGTTGTGCGTGGAATAGCATTAAAGTTTCGTGAGAATTTTGCGGTAAGAGCGCCGATAAACTATTGTTAGTATGAAGCTTTTACCGTCGACAATGCAATTATCCTGAGCCGTACGTGTACGTTCTAGGCTTCCGCTGCGGGCCAGTTCTTGATGTAGGTTTTGAGCAACCGATTTTCAAAACTCGCCTCTTGTATCGCCGCTTTGGCAATGTCGTGAAACGAAATCACCCCCAATAGCTTCGCACCGTCCATCACCGGCACGTAGCGCACGTGCTGCTGCGTCATTTTGTCGCGCACATCCTCGGACGTATCTTCCATTGCACACACCAGCGGATCGCGCACCATCACCGCGTCCACCGGCAGACTCCCCAAATTGCCCTGACGCGCCTCCAGACCACGCAGCACTTCGCGAAAGGTCAACATACCGGCCATTTTGCCATCCGCCAAGACCACCAGCGAGCCGATATCATTTTTCACCATAGCTGCCACGGCATCAGCCACCAAGCCCTGCGGCGCAATGCTGAAAACCGCGCCACCCTTTAGCTTAAGAATATCTTTAATAATCATTATATTACCTCCGTGTAGCGAGCGCTGCCTGAGCATCTTATCGCACCCGCTGCACGCTGCAAAGCCGGCTACCGGAATACCCGCCGGGGTCAGCAAACACGAAACGCTATAATCCGCCGCTCCTCAACGCCAAGGAAACACACTCATGACCCAACGCATACGCGGCATCACCGATGCTGAAGCGACCGGCCCCACCAAAGACCTGTTCGACGCCAGCAACATCATGCTCGGGCGCACCGCCAACCTGCAACGCATTTTGTCGCATAGCCCACTGCTGGTCCGCTGGTTTCTGCCGCTGGTAGCTGCTGTGCGCCAGCCCAACGCCGGCGCGATATCCGACGTGCGCCTGCGCAACCTCGCGTGCCTCAAAACCTCCACCGTCAACAACTGCAATTATTGAACGCAACACAATCGAGTGCTTGGTCAAGCACTGGGACTTACCGACGCAGAATTCGACGCGCTGCAAGCGAAAGATTATCTCGCCAGCCCCTTGTTTAACGACAAAGAAAAAGCCGTCATGGCTTGGTCCGAAGCCATGACGCTCAACACCGCCAAACACGACGACGGCGTATGGAACGAGCTGCGCAAACATTGCAGTGAGGCGGAAATCGTCGAGGTGTCGATGATGTGCGGCCTGTTTAACATGATTAACCGGCTCAACGATTCGTTTCGCACAGAGCTGGAATCGGAGGAATACAACAAGCGCCAGCACAAGGCCGTCGGCGTCACGGCGCAGGCGCTGGAAGATTACGCCTGCAAAATATGCAACAAATAACTCAATAAAATCAATTAGTTGCAAAACATCAAACCACCCGCTTGACCCGCAGCGCCGCCACTTGCGCCTCACTATACCCCAGCCCCGCCAGCACCTCTGCCGTGTGCTCGCCCAGCGTCGGCCCCAGCCAGCGCGTGCCGCCAGGGGTTTCGGTGAGCTTGGGCATCACGCCGGGAATACGCATGGGTTTGCCGTCGGGCAGCTTCCACTGCTCGATCATATTGCGCGCTTTGTAGTGGATGTCGTTGAGGATGTCTTCGGGGTCGTACACACGGCCTGACGGAATATCCGCGTCTTCGAGCGCCTTGAGCACGTCGGTCAGATCGTGCATACGCGTCCAGTCTTCAATGGCTTGGTCGAGTTCTTTCTCGCGCGGCACGCGGCCGTTGTTGGTGGCAAGCGTTACGTCGTTAGCGAGATCGGCGCGGTTAATCACTTGCATCGTGCGTTTGAAAATGCTGTCATTGTTGGCGCCGACAATCACGTATTTGCCGTCGCGCGTGGGGTATGTGTTCGACGGCGTAATGCCCGGCAGCGCATTGCCCGCGCGCTCGCGCTTAAAGCCCAGCACATCAAATTCCGGGATGAAACTCTCCATCATGTTAAACACTGATTCATACAGCGCCACATCAACAATCTGCCCCTTGCCGCCGTTGGCCGTGCGATGGTGCAGCGCCATCATCGCGCCGATCACCCCGTGCAGCGCGGCAATGCCATCGCCGATGGAGATGCCCAGTCGCACCGGCGGCTGCTCGGGGTAACCCGTCACATAACGCATGCCGCTCATGGCCTCGGCCACCACACCAAAGCCGGGGCGGTCGCGATACGGGCCATCCTGCCCATAACCCGACAAACGCACCATGATGAGCTTGGGGTTGATGGCAGACAGCCGATCCCAACCGACGTTCCATTTCTCCAACTGGCCGGGGCGGAAATTCTCCACCACGATGTCCGCATCCTTCGCCAGTTGGCGCACAATCTCCTGCCCCTCTGGCGAACGCATATTCAGCGTGACTGATTTTTTGTTGCGCGCCTGCACGTACCACCACAACGACGTGCCCTCATACATCTTGCGCCACTGCCGCAACTGATCGCCGCCCTCCGGCGTCTCGATCTTGATTACCTCCGCGCCAAACTCCGCCAGCATGCGCGCGCAAAATGGGCCCGCGATCAGCGTGCCCAACTCGATTACTTTGATACCGGCCAGCGGGCCAGGGTTTTGTTTTTCATTCATGGTTTTGTTCAATCCCGATTCCTGCATCCCAAAAGCAGCGCTGCTGTTTTGCCATATCCGCGGGCGTTACGCAAGGCGCTGATTCAATAGCGTTTTGCATGCGGCCTGCGATGCTTGAAAACCGTCGAAACGTCGCGACGTCTATGCAGTAGCGCGTATGCGCCGTTTCCTGTAGGGTGCCAATAAGCGAAGCGCATTGCACCACATGCCATCCTGCGCAACGCAACATTCGGCGCATTGCGCTTCGCTTAATGCGCCCTACAAAACGGCCTCCGCGTTTAGACAAAACACCCATGACCAAGTCCCATCGCAAGTCACCGTTTCGCGGGATCACCAGCGCAGAATCCGAGAAGGACGATAAGGCCGCGTCGCACCGCGCCTATCGGCGCAAGATCAAGCAGCTTATCGCCCCAACCCTCGAAACACCACTACCGACCGAGCAGCAGATAACGAATCCGTGGTCTATGGCGAAGGATGGCAAAGCCCGATTCAATCCGGCAATGTCTCCAAAGCTTATGCGGAAGTAACTGTCGCTGCCCGGCGCGGGATTTGCATTTTGCTCATTGCCGCCGAACACGCAACACTCAAAACCGCTTAAAGCAGTTTGATGCCCGCCGTCTTAGCCACATCCATCCACCGCTCGATCTCGTTACGCACCCCCGCGGTAAATTCCGCCGCCGGTTCGCCCACCGATTCGCCGCCGATATCAAAGAGCCGTTTGCGCACGTCAGGGTTTTGCAATATTGCGGCCAAGTCATCACGGATGCGATTCATCAGTTCGCGCGGCATATCGCACACACGCACATGCGTTAGCGTGCATCAAGAGGGCTGATAACGCCACGGCCCCCTTTATTTAAAACATGCGTATAGATCATGGTGGTCTTCACATCGGCGTGGCCCAGCAGCTCCTGCACCGTGCGAATATCGTAACCGCCTTCCAGCAAATGCGTAGCAAAACTGTGGCGCAAGGTATGTGGCGTAGCAAGCTTGGTGATGCCGCTATCGCGCACCGCCTGACGCATATGCCGTTGCAGCGCCTGTGGATCAGCGTGCTGCCGCCCCTCGTTGCCCGAACGCGGGTCTATGCTGCGCCGCTGCGACGGAAACACATACTGCCACGCCCAATCACGATCAGCACTGGGGTACTTGCGCGCCAGCGCGTAGGGCAGATACACACGGCCAAACCCCGCCTCGATATCACGCGCATGCAAGGCCTGCACGCGCACCAGATGCTCGTGCAACGGCAGCCCCAGCGATTGCGGCAACATCGTCACCCGGTCCTTAAAGCCCTTGCCATCGCGCACCATCACCTCGTGACGCGCGAAATCGATGTCTTTCACCCGAAGCCGGGATGTCTCAAGTATGCGCATACCTGTGCCATAGGCCAGCCGCAAAATCAAGCTGGAACTGCCTTCAAGCCGTGCAAGAACAGCCTGCACCTCATCGCGCGTGAGCACCACCGGCATCCGTTGCGGCGTCTTGGCCTTGACCACATTGGCGAGCCAGGGCAACTCCACCTTCAACACTTCGCGATACAAGAACAAAATGGCGGACAAGGCTTGATTCTGCGTCGAGGCCGAAACCTGCCGCTCCACAGCCAAGTGGGTGAGGAACACCTCCACCTCGGCAGCGCCCATGTCGCGCGGATGCTTGAGGCCGCTAAACTTGATAAACCACCGAACCCAATAGACGTACGCGTCCTCTGTGCGTATGCTGTAATGCAGCCGCCGGATATGATGGCGGAGTTGATCCAGCAACTTCGGCGGCGCAGAAACTGGTAGTGTTTGCATTTCCGATTTCGGTCCCGCTAAAATTTACCAAGCAATTGATTTTATTGAATATATTTTGTGAATACTGAAATTATATACAGTTATTTGGTGTTTTGTAAAGCGACATTGGTGTCGCCTATTTTTAGCCATGTCACCAACAAGCAAGGGAGGGAGGAAACATGAAACACCGGTGCGCCGCTGCTGCAATAGCCATGTCGCTCATGGCCTCGATGTCTGTCATTGCTCAGGATTCCGCAACAAAGCAAATCGCCTCTCGAACTGAGCTGCATTCGATCCCGACCTTGACGCTTTCTGACGAACAATTCCTCAAAGGGGATGGCGGCGGCAAACAGGTCGTTGTCACGGGGGTCCTGCGGATCGCGCAGGGCGCAGGCCGTCTTCCCGTTGTGGTCATGATTCACGGATCGGGCGGCATGGGATCCAACATCGATCTGTGGACGAGGGAATTTAACGAGATGGGCGTCTCAACGTTCGCACTGGACGGATTCACGGGGCGCGGCCTTACATCCGTCAACACGGACCAGGCCTTGCTCGGACGACTCAATATGATTCTGGACGTCTACCGCGTACTCGACGTCCTCGCTAAGCACCCGCGGGTCGATCCATCGCGGATCGCACTGATGGGATTCTCGCGCGGTGGACAAGCTGCGCTATTCGCGAGTCTTAAGAGATTCCATATGTCATGGAACAAATCAGGCATCGAATTCGCGGCCTACATTCCCTTTTACCCCGATTGCATGACCACGTATCAATCCGATAGCGATGTCGCCGACCGACCCATTCGAATCTTCCACGGAAGCCCCGACGACTACAATCCTGTGGCAACGTGCAGAACCTACGTCGACCGACTGCGGAACGCAGGACGAAATGTCCAATTGACCGAGTACCCCAATGCAGCGCACGCGTTCGACAATCCTCTCGCTAGCCTGACGCCCAGTCCTATCAAAAACGCCCAAACTGTACGGGGCTGCAGGATTCGAGAGGAAACAACTGGCCAGCTAATCAATGCAGCGACCTCACAGCCATTCACTTACAAGGACGCTTGTGTAGAATATGGTCCGCACGTGGGACATGATCCTGTCGCCACGCAAGCCGCCAAACAATCGGTGAAGGATCTGCTCAAAACTGCATTCAAGCTGAACTGAATCGCGCGTGAACGTATAGGATGCAATGAAATTACATGAGAAAGACCAGCTAACTTTAGGTGCAGTGGACGCCTGTCGGCGCCGCTGACCAAGGCGTTAGACCCGATTGACATGGTGTGCGCTCTCTGCCATCGAGAGGCAAATCTTTGCCGCTCACACATCATCCCCGTACAGATAAGGGTAGAGTAGAGAACAGGCT
>JAYTWR010000153.1:0-8071 GCA_043743335.1 Burkholderiales bacterium | reverse complement strand
AGAAGCCAGCGGCGATCTCAAGCGTGCTTACGACAAGATACGCGCCACGCGCCACGCGCAATCGCATGCCCCACATTCGTTCGGTGATGGCAGGCGAGCCGCTGGTGGTGGAAGGCTTCGCTTACTTTTATCCTGAAAACAACTACGCCTGCCAATCCATAGACAGGCGCCTTGCGGAGATGATTGCCACCGTGGTGTCGGTCGCGAATAATTCTGAACTCGGCGCACCGGCGCACGCACGACAACTGACGAACATCACGGGTGACGCGGTATTTGCGCAGGCCATCCGGCGCGACTACACACAGGCCGGCCTTGCCAGCAAAGAAAAGTTATTGCTCGACTACGTGTGGAAGCTGACCAAAACCCCGGGCGACATGACGCGCGCGGATGTCGACGGCTTACGCGCCGCAGGCTGGAGCGATCCGCAAATCGTGGCGACCGTGCATGTCAGCGCTTTTTTCTCGTACATGAATCGCATTGCCTCGGCGTTTGGGGTGACTTGAGAGCACCCTGTTTGATCAGCCGGCCTGCCGCATGACACTCTCCAGTCTGTCCAGCGTGGCGAGTGTTTTTTCCTGGTCTTCCGAGGCAATGGAGAAAATAACGCGATCGACGCCGGCGTCGCGGTAGCGTTTCAGGGCATCGGGCTCGGCTGGCGGATTGAAGGTGGTGATCGGAATCGTTGCTGGATCGCGTCCGGACGCTTTTACCATCTCGCGAAAGGCTGGCAGGTGCGCAAGAATGTCAGCGTCGCCATAAGCGGGGCGTGACGCGTGGGGCATCCAGCCGTCACCGTAAGCAATGGCGCGCCGCGCGCCATACGGATACATGCCGCCGACGATCACCGGTAACGGCTTCTGCACGGGCTTGGGCCACGTCATCATCGGGCCGAATTTGACGTGCGGTCCGTTGAACTCGGGCTTTACCTTGGTCCAGATTTCGCGCATGGCTTGCACGCGTTCATCCATCAGCTTGAAGCGGCCCTTGAAATCAGTGGTACCGTGGTTCGCCATCTCGTCTTCGTTCCAGCCAGCACCGATGCCGAAGAGAAAACGGCCCCTGGAGATTTGATCGAGACTCGCCACCGACTTTGCAGTCTGGATCGGATCGCGCTGCGTCACGAGACAAATGCCGGTGCCTAACTTAAGTTTCGTCGTCGTCACCGCCGCCGCCGTCAACGTCACGAAAGGATCCATCACATCGTAGTACTTCTTCGGCAAATCACCGCCCTGCGGATAGGGTGATTTTCGTGTCAGCGGAATGTGGCTGTGCTCCGGTGCCCACAGGCTTTCAAAGCCGCGCGCTTCGAGCGCGATGCCCATGTCGGCCGGCCCAATTGAAGCGTCCGTAAAGAAAATCGCAACGCCGTAGTTCATGTGTGTTCTCCGTCTGGCTAGGCGGTTCGGGTGCGGTTTAGTGACGTATGCCGTCGCGCTGAAACTGCTCGCGCTGTTTCACGTATGACTGTGGATCGGCGTGACCGGTCGCGCCGTGGATTTTCACGTCGGCTGCGATGTCTGCCAGAATTTCATCGACTGGGCGATTGATGTCGATGGCGACACCATAAGGCTGACGCGCCGCGAATGGCGTGGTCCAGTACACCTCGAGATGATTGCCTTCGGGGTCGTAAAAGTAGAGCCCAACCGCGTTGCCATGCGACGTAATGCGAGAGAATTTGACATCATTTTCCTTGAAGCGTTTGTAGTAGCCGATAACGTCTTCCAGCTTTTCGCAACTAAAAGACACCTGCTGAACGCTGGTGTGCTGCCCAGGCTGCGTCGCGCGGAACACGACCAGCTCGTGATGCTCGCGCGCGGGATCAGACGACATGAACGCCGCGTTGGCCGATTGGTCGCTGATGTGCAGGCCGAGGACTTTCGCATAGAAGTCACGCATGTTTTCGAAGTCTTTCGCCCAAATGCCGACGTGTCCCAGTTTCTGAATTGCCATAATGTCACCTCCTCTTGAATGACTAACCGGCGCTATTCGCCCCGCCCCTTGGGGTGCCGTTGCGTTAAGCTGCTCTTCGGCCTCCAGCCGTAAACCTTGGCGCAGGTTTCGCCCATGAGCTTGACCTTGTCGCTCTCGCTTAAGCGCTTGGTGAGGCGAAACGGATCCACCCCGTTGATATACGGAAAAAGCGGGTAGGTGCGCGTCCAGTCCGTGCCCCACAGGCAGCGGTCGAAGCCCCACGCATCGAACACGCGCAGCAGATTGTCCCAGAGGTCGTCATGCGGATACGGCTGGGTTGACAGGGTGCAGGCACCGCTCACCTTAATCACGGCATTGGGCCGTTTGGCGAGCGCCAGTACTTTGGGCAGGTCAACCCAGGCCTCGGCCGTGGCGGGCATTTTACGTGGCTGGTACATGCCCAGGTGGTCGAGCACAAAGCGCGTTTCCGGGTGGCGGTCGATCAGCGCCATGGCCGCATCCAGATTGCCGCCGCACTGAAAATTAACCGGCAAGCCCTGCCGTGCGGCCTCTTTGGCGATGATGTCAATGCCGGACATGGCCGCGTTGAGGCCGAGGTGCGAGCCCAGCATCAGGCGCACGGCCACGGCACCGGCGGTTCGTTTCCATTCCACAATGGTTTCGCCCACGGCCGGATTTTCCGGATCGCACGGCCTTACGATGGCGAAGCGGTCGGGATACGCACGCTGCACGTCTACCGCGTAGCTCGGATCAAAGGCATACATGCCTCGGGGCGAAACCGCGATCGCGCCATCCACGCCAACTGCGTCCATGGCCATCACCATTTCGTCGGCGGTCACGTGCTTGCGTCCGTCGTCATGCGGATTAGCCCACGGGCGTTGCGGGGTATTGGCAAGAAAAGGATGAACTTGGCAATCAATGGTTAGCATGTGTGGCTCCTTCGATAAACAGCATGGCATTTTAATCGGACACGGATTGCGCAGTTTATGCCTACTCAGCCTTGATGTTCGCGTCGCGTATGACCTTGCCCCAGCGCTCGTATTCGCCGCGCACAAACGCGCCGGCTTGTTCGGGTGTGGTGACGGCCACCTCACCGCCGAGTGCGGCAAAATGCTGCTGCGTCTCGGGCGTTTGCATGACTTTGTTCACTTCGTTGTTGAGGCGCTCGAGAATGGCACGTGGCGTACCTGCGGGCGCTGCGAGTACAAACCAGTTGACGATCAGCAGTTGCGGCATGCCGGCTTCGGCGGCGGTGGGCACGCCATGCAGCGATTTGACGGGCTTGGTGTTCAGCACCGCCAGCGCACGCATGCGTTTATCTTTAACGTACGGCTCGACGGCAGACGCCGCGGGAATCACGACATCCACTTCGCCGCTCATGGCGCCGATTAGCGCGAAACTCGCGCCTTTATACGGCACCAGCAGAATGTTGGTTTTGCTCAAGGACTTCAACAACTCGCCCGCCAAATGGCTGGGCGAACCCGGCGCGCCGGAGCCATACGTCAGCTTGCCGGGATGCGCGCGCGCCAGTTGCACCAGCTCGCGCACACTGCCAGCAGGCACCGAGGGATGCACCGCCAGCACCGACGGTACGGTGCCGAGCATGGCGATAGGCGCGTAATCGCGCAGCGTGTCGTGCCCCGGCTTGGGATACAAATGCGGATTAATCACCAGCGGGGGTGCTGCCAACATTAGCGTGTAACCATCGGGCGGCGCTTTGGCCGCGAGCTCGTGACCGATCTTGCCGCCTGCACCCGGCCGTGGATCGACAACGACCTGTTGGCCTAACGCGGGTGCGAGTTTGGCAGCGATCCAGCGCCCGGCGAATTCCGTGCTGCCCAGATACGGCAGAATGATGCGCACGGTCTTGGCGGGGTAGCTTTGCGCCACGGCAGTGCTCGCCGCCAGCGTAGCCGACATCACGATTGCCGCCCTTGGAAAATGTAAAGCTGCGCGGCTTTCGCGACGATTGTTCACGGTGTTCATGCAAGTCATCTTATACTATTGGCCGTCTGTTAAAAATGTTCTCCAAAGGATAAGGGATAAAGCATGAAACTATTGGGTTCCCCCGGCAGCCCGTATGCACGCAAGGCGCGCATTGCGTTGATCGAGAAAAACGTCAATTGCGAGTTTGTCGCTGACCGGCCATCCAACCCCGGTTCGCAGGTGCCTAAATATAATCCGCTCGGCAAAGTGCCGGTGGTGGTGATGGACGACGGCAAAGGCATGATGGATTCGTCGGTGATCGTTGAGTATTTTGACGGCATCGGCAGCGGCGCAAAATTGATTCCCGCCGAATTTAATGCGCGCATCGCCGTCAAACAATGGGAGGCGCTCGGCGACGGCATCGTTGATGCCATCGTCGCGCTCACGCATGACTCGCGCTATTCGGCGACGTGTGATGCGAACGCCGATTGGTATCAAAAGCAGCTCAAAAAAATTCAGCACGGATTGGCGATGGCCGAGCGCGACATCGGCGCCAACGAATTTTGTTACGGCAACGCGTTTGGTTTGGGCGATATCTGCATCGGCATGGCGCTGGGCTATCTGGATCGCGCGTTCAAACAGCTTGATTGGCGCGGCACCTATCCGGGCCTGAAGCGGTACGCCGACAAGCTGTTTGCACGCCCATCGTTTGCCAGCACCGTGCCCGCATAGCTACTGTAAGTAATTGATTTTAAACAATTATTTTTGGATGCTGCTGACGAGTGCTGTGGGCGTGTCCGGCGTGGCTGTTGCGCAGCCTAGCGCGCAGGGCTACCCCGATCGCCCGCTGCGCTTTCTGGTGCCGTATGCGGCGGGCGGTAACGGTGACATCGTCGCGCGCGTCATCGCGCAAAAGTTGGTGACACCGCTCGGACAACAAATCGTGATCGACAATCGTGGCGGCGCAGGCGGCAACATCGGCGCGGCGTTAGCCGCACGCGCGGCACCCGACGGCTACACCTTCATGCTCGGCACCAACACGCATGTGATCAATATGAGCCTGTATGCCAAGCTTGGCTACGACATTCTGCGTGACTTCGCGCCGGTCACGCGCACTACGTCGGCACCCATGATCTTGATCGTGCCGGCGGCGCTGCCGGTGAAAACGCTGAAAGACTTTATTGCGCTGGCCAAAGCGCAGCCGAACAAACTGAATTACGCCACCGGCGGCAGTGGTAGTTCTGCGCATGTGATCACCGAGTTGTTTAAGTCCATGGCCGGTGTGCAACTCACGCACGTGGCGTACAAAGGCGTGGCACAGGCCACAACGGATTTGATCGCCGGGCAAATCCAAATGTCGTTCAATTCAACGGCCACGGCGCTGGGCCACATGCAGGCAGGGCGAGTGCGCGGGCTGGCGATTTCGACCGCTGCCCGATCGGTGGCCGCGCCGGGTTTGCCGACCATCGCCGAGTCTGGCTTGCCCGGCTTTGATGCGAGCATTTGGCAGGGCATTTACGTGCCCGCGCGCACGCCGGCTGCGATCATCGCGCGCTTGAATCGCGATATTGTCAGTGTGCTGAGCGCCAACGACATCAAAGAGCAACTCGGCATGCAAGGTTTGGATGCGCAGCCTTCAACGCCCGCTGAGTTTGCCGCGTTCACGCGCGCTGAAATTGCGAAATGGGCACAGGTGATTAAACAGTCCGGTGCCAAAGTGGATTAATCGGCGATGCCCTCCATGCTCACCATGTCGGAAACGCTGGCGCAGTTCGTGCATGCCATGCGCTTTGAAGACATCCCCGCCGCAGTGCGCGAGCGCGCCAAGGATTTGATGCTCGACGCTACCGGCATCGCATTCGCTTCGACGACATTCGAGTTCGCTGACAAGGCCTTGGCGGGCGTGTCGTTCTTCGGCAAAGGCGAGCGCGCGGTGATCGGCATGCCCGCCAAGCTCGCGCTGCGCGATGCAGCGGTGATGAACGGCGTGCTGATACACGGCCTTGACTACGACGATACGCATCTCGAAGGCGTAGTACACGCGAGTGCGAGCTGTTTTTCGTGCGCGCTCGGTATGGCGGCGGAGGTTGATGCGTCGGGGCGTGATTTGATGACGGCCTATATTGCCGGGCTGGAATGTATTGCGCGCATCGGCATGGTGGCCAAGGGCGGGCTGCATCTGAACGGCCTGCACCCTACCGGCACGATTGCGGCCTTCGCGAGTTCGCTGATTGCCGGCAAGTTGATGTGCCTTAGCGCGGCGCAATTGGTGATGGCGCAGGGCAATGCGTTGAGCACCGCAGCCGCGAGCAGCCGTCAGTACAGCCAAGAAGGCGCGTGGACCAAACGCTTGCATCCGGGTTGGGGTGCAGCGGCGGGCATCACAGCAGCAGCGATGGCGCGCGGCGGTTTCGTCGGGCCGCGCCAGGTGTATGAAGGCGAATACAACGTCTACCGCACGCTCACCGGCAGTCAGTACAAAAATTGTGATTTATCATTGGGAATCAAGGATTTGGGCGTCGTGTGGGAGGCCGCGCGCGTGGCTATCAAGCCGATTCCTGCCTGCCACTTAGTGCACGCCTGCGCGGACGCCGCGATGGCGCTGGGCAAGGCGCACGCGATCCGCGCCGTCGACGTGAAAGCCATCCGCGCGCTGCTACCCGCACAGGCCATACCCATTGTGTGCGAGCCCGCCGACAAACGCCGACGCCCGGTGTCGAGCTACGCCGCACAGTTCAGCATTTATCACGCGGTGGCAACGAGCCTGTTGCGCGGGAAATTGGGTCTCGCAGAAATGGAGACGGCGGTTTATAACGACGCTGAAATTCTGGCGCTGGGCGACAAGGTGACTTACGAGGCCGATCCGAATGCCGAATACCCGAAATATTTTTCCGGCGAGGTGGTCATTACGCTGAACGACGGTCGCGAGCTGCGCCATCGTGAACACATCAATCGCGGCGCTGCCGACCAGCCCATTGTCCGCGAGGATGTCGTAGTGAAGTATCAGAGCAACGCGCAGATGGCGATTGCGCCGGAGCGTGCGACAGCGGTATGTGATACGGTGTTGCGTGCCGATGCCATCAGCGCGCGGGCGCTGGAAGCGGCGTTGGTGGGTTGACGCAGGCTGCGCGCAGGCACCCAAACAGGAGTTCGTTGAATTGATTACCGAAGATTTCATGGTGCCCGCCGCTGATGCTGGCGTACAACTGCATGTGCGCAACAAGCGCCCGGCGAATCTCACGCGCTTCACGCCCGACAATATTATTTTGTTTGTGCACGGCGCAACGGGCTCGCCGGAAACGAGCTTTGATTTGAGCCTTGATGGCCTGTCGTGGATGGAATGGATGGCACGGCAGGGCAACGACGTTTATTTTGTCAGCGTGCGCGGCTACGGCCGTTCGACACGTCCGCGTGAGATGGATGAGCCGCCGATGAACAATGCGCCCATCGTGCGCACCGATACCGCCGTGCGCGATGTCGGCGCTGCGGTGGATTTCATTCGTCAGCGGCGCGGCGTGGAGAAAGTCAGCCTGCTCGGGCACTCGTGGGGCGCCACCATCATGCCGGTGTACACCACGCAGCACAACGCCAAGGTGCACCGTCTCGCACTCTACGCACCGGGCTGGCTGCGCACGACGGGCGCATCGTTGACCGACGCGGGTGGCCCGCTGGGCGCGTATCGCATGGTCACCGCGGCGGCGGTGAAAAAACGTCGTGGCACGGGGCTACCGCCCGGCAAGCAGGAAGAATTGATGCCCGCCCGCTGGCTAGAGGCCTATCTTGAAGCCGCGTTCGCGACCGACCCGTGGTCCGCCACACAAAACCCGCCCGCGTTTCGTGCACCCAACGGCGTGGTGCTCGATAGCCGCGAATACGCTAACGTGGGCAAGCCCCGCTATAACCCGGCTGATATTCGTGTGCCAACGCTATTGATACTAGGTGAGTGGGATGCTGACACGCCGCTGTATATGGCGCAGACGTTGTTTCCGCTGCTGGGGAATGCGCCGTCCAAGAAAATGGTGGTGATCGGTGAAGCCACGCACGTGCTGGCGACCGAGAAAAACCGCATGCAGTTGTTTCGCGAAGTGCAGTTATTTTTTCAGGAGGAGAATCAGTAACTAGTGCTTGACCGAAAACCCTATCAAGAGCCGATTTCCCCTCGCAGCGGGGGTATGTTCGAATGCGAAAGCGACCACGAAGATAGACAAGAAGT
>JAYTWR010000152.1:0-15774 GCA_043743335.1 Burkholderiales bacterium | reverse complement strand
CCCCTCACCCCAACCCTCTGCTGCGCTTCAAGTGTGCCCTTGTCCCAGAGGGAGAGGGGGCAACACCAGTGCTACGCGAATTCAAGTGTTTGCTTGCCTTGGCGATGGTGTTCCCCCTCTCCCTCTGGGACAAGGGCACACTTGAAGCGCAGCAGAGGGCGGGGTGAGGGAGGCTTTTGATTCTTCGCTCGGACTGAATAGACACTCAATTAGTGATGAAAATACCGCAATTCCCGTTCTGCAGGTGGCTGATGGCCTGCGCAGCGTTGATGGCCGCGGCGACCGCGCATGCCCAGCACATCGACACCGAGCTGCACCGCATTCGCGTATCAGCGCTCACGCGCGGACTGGAGCACCCGTGGTCGCTCGCCTTTCTACCCGACGGCCGCATGCTGGTGACCGAGCGCGCGGGACGGCTGCGTGTGATCAGCAAGGATTTCAAACTGGAACCGCAGCCAGTGGGTGGCCTGCCCGCTGTCGCGCAAGTCGGGCAAGGCGGTTTGATGGATGTGGTGCTGCACCCGAAGTTTGCCGAGAACCATTTTGTTTACTGGTCGTACTCGGCGGGCGACCGTAACGGCGTCGGCACAGAGGTGGCGCGCGGGGTGCTGCGCGGCAACCAGCTTGAAAACGTGAAAGTGCTGTTCCGCATGGAACCGAAGCTGCGTACCGGTTACCACTTCGGCTCGCGCATCGTGTTCGATCGCGAAGGCTATTTGTTCATCACGCTGGGCGACCGCGGCGAGATGGAGCGCGCACAAAACCCCGGCGATCACAACGGCTCGGTGATACGCCTGCACGACGATGGCCGCGTGCCGAAAGACAATCCGTTCGTCGGCAAGGCGGGCTGGCGCAGCGAAAAATTTACGCTCGGCAACCGCAATATGCAGGGCGCTGCGCTGCATCCGCAATCGGGCCTGTTGTGGACGCACGAACACGGCCCGCAGGGCGGCGACGAGGTCAACGTGATACGCCCCGGCGTGAATTACGGCTGGCCGGTGATTACCTACGGCGCGAACTACGGCACCGGCACCAAAATCGGCGAAGGCACGGCCAAAGAAGGTATGGCGCAACCGCAGCACAAGTGGGTGCCGTCGATTGCGCCTTCCGGCATGGCGTTTTACAGCGGCAACAAATTCACCCAATGGCGCGGCGATTTATTGGTGGGCGCGCTGAAAGATCAAATGCTGGTGCGGCTAAAACTCGACGGCGAAAAAGTCGTGCGTGAAGAGCGGCTGCTGAAAAACATGATCGGACGCATCCGCGACGTACGCGTCGGCCCTGACGGGTTTATCTATTTGCTGACAGATGAGGCGAGTGGCGTGCTGGCCAGAGTGGAGCCGGTGGACTGACGGCGCAGACACTGCGCAAGTCAACGAGCCTGGTGGCTCGATAAGCTCACCACGAACGGAATCCATCGCTGTCTGTTCGCCCCGAGTCACCGTAGGATGCCGGTGAGCGCAGCGAACCGCATCGCTCGCGTGAAATTTCTCCGCCACGATCAACCCGACCGATGCGGTTCCTTCGTCACCGACATCCTACAATTTCCCCCGTTCATACTGGGCCCGTCGAAGGACGCTTTCCTTCCCGCTAATGCAACTGCGAAGGCGGCGGCGTTTCTTCTACGGCAGTGGTGATTGCCAAGTCAGACGGCACCTCGCCATCGAGATTGCCGTCGCCATCGCCGTCGTCATCGCCATCGCCCACCAAGCCCTCGCCGGCTGAAAACGATGCGGCGTTGGACGACGCACTGTCGCTGCCCGGCATGTTCATTTCCAGTTGCGCAGCGCCGCTCGATTCCACCAGCGCACCGAGGTCATCCAGCAGCGGCAGTTCTTCCAGTGAACGCAAACTCAAGTCATCGAGAAACTGCTTGGTGGTGGCGTAAATCGCCGGACGCCCCGGCACTTCGCGGTGGCCGATCACGTCAATCCAGCCGCGCGCTTCAAGCGACTTGATAATGTTGCTGGTGACTACCACACCGCGGATATCTTCGATGTCGCCGCGCGTCACGGGCTGACGGTAGGCAATAATCGCCAGCGTTTCCATTACCGCGCGCGAGTATTTCGGCGCTTTCATCGGATTCAGTTTGTCGAGATAGCGCTGTAACTCGGGGCGCGAACGAAAGCGCCAGCCCGATGCCACATTCACCAGTTCAACGCCCCGTCCTACCCAAGCGTCGCGAATTTCGTCCAGCAGCTTGCGCAGCAAATCGTTGCTGGTTTCGCCGCGCGGGAACATGCGCTTCATTTCATTCAGCGTCAGCGGCTCCGGGCTGGTGAGCAGCGCGGTTTCGAGCACGCGTTTGATGAGATCAATGTCGAGCGCAGCGGCAGCGGCAGCATCGGATGAAGCCTCTTGTGCTTCGCTGTCAGCATCGGCGGCAGCTTCCTCGGCGGCGACGGCGGCCGCATCGACTTCGGCTTCAGTCGCTTCATAGAGCGCTTCGCCGGAATCGTCGGTATCGTCGGCTTCGTCAGCCGCCATGCTTTCCGCAGTGTCTTCTATACCGCCCTCAAGCGGATCAGCCACCGGAGCGGCTTCTACTCCGGCGGCGGCGTCCACACCTTCAGCGCCCTCATTTACCTCAGCCATATCATTCGTAACCTGTTGATTTTCTTTATCTTTTTTACTCATCACTCACTCCGATCACTGCGGATTGCGCGCTACCCAGCTTGACGTAAATCGGCGCGTACGCCTGCTCCTGTGAAATCTGTATCAGCGTTTCGCGCGCCAATTCCAACACCGCAATAAACGTGACCACCAGCACCGGCACGCCATCTGTTGCAGAAAATAGCTGCGTGAACTCCACAAACTCCGCGTCCTGTAGCCGCCGCAAAATGCGCGTCATGTGCGCGCGCACCGATAACTGCTCGCGTGTGATTTTGTGGTGCATGTTGAGCTTGGCGCGATTCAAAATCGTCAGCCACGCCAGCTTTAAATCAATCGGCGACACATCCGGCGGAATCGCATCGTCGCGCTCGAACAACACATGCGCCAGCGAATAATCGCGCCCCGCTACCGGGATGTCACCCAGCCGTTGCGCGCCTTTTTTCATTTGCTCATACTCAAGCAAGCGACGCACCAGCTCAGCCCGCGGGTCTTCTTCCAGCGGAGACGCGCCCGGCGGACGCGGCAACAACATGCGCGACTTGATCTCAATCATCATCGCTGCCATCAGCAAATATTCTGCCGCCAACTCCAGCTTGTTCTCGCGCATCAACTCCACGTATTCGAGATACTGGCCCGTCAGCTTGGCCATCGGGATATCGAGCACGCTGATATTCTCTTTGCGGATCAAATACAGCAGCAGATCCAGCGGCCCCTCAAATTGCTCGAGAAAAACCTCCAGCGCATCCGGCGGAATATAAAGATCACGCGGCATCTCCAACAACGGCTCGCCATACACCTTGGCGATGTGCTCGGCTGGGGCGTCCGGCGCCCGCATAGGCACCATCGGCTCGGGCGGGGGCGTATCCATCACCGCGCTCAAAGCACACGCCCCAAAGCCATGAAGGCCACCAAATCCACCAAATCCACTAAAGCCACTAAAGTGCCATAGCGATAGCAACGTAAGTAATTGTTTTTATTAAACATTTTTATCTTTATCGCCCCAAAAATGAAGCAGCGGCGACATTTTACCCCAATTCCCCGCAGAATCCACAACCTATAGTGCTTTCAATAAACCAAGAACGCAATATATAGATAAATATTTGATTTAAAACAGATTTTCCTTAAACGAAGCCCACGCACAATCGTTCGCAACCACCTAGCAACAGGGCACCGCGACGGGGTTGACTTGGCTTCCCGCTGAGAGCCGCCGACCAGCGCAGCGGATGCCAGTAGAGTCGGCGAACCGGGGGCGGATTGCTTGGGTTATTTTCTTTGGCCGTTCAAAGAAACTGACCCGCCGCTGGGCTGCCCTCGGCGAACTTGACGTTGAAGTGGATTTTGTAATCTATCGCGGCATGCGCACAAAAACATGCGGCGATAGGGTAGGAAAGCGGCTCGCGCCCCGCACGCCCTCCGAACCGTACGTGCAGTTTTCCCGCAGCGTGACGCCTCATCATTTTGTCACAAGGGCGTCATCGTATCGTCATCCAGCCAGTGAATACTTCTCGCCAACAGTCCGAAGAATTCGGGCTGCTTTTTATTTTCTTGCGAGGAGTAGAGACGATGCGCGACACGGAACATGATGATGCAGTGGCTAACCTCAGCAGCAATGAACACATTAGCGATGTGATCGAACGCATGCAAAATGATCCAACCCGCCGGGGTTTTCTCAAAGGCGGGCTGGGCTTTGCGTCACTGGGCTTCATGGGGTTGAGCGGCTGCGGCGGCGATAGTAGCACCCCCGCTCTGGCAGCCCCGGAAGTTACACCGCCGGTAGTTACGCCGCCGGTAGTTACACCGCCTTTAGCGCGACCAGCCACTTTGAGTTTTTCGGCGGTGGCTAAAGCGGTGGCTGACGCGGTATCTGTACCTGCCGGATACACTGCAACCGTGTTATACCGATTCGGTGATCCACTGACCTCAGGCGCCGGTGCTTTTTCCAATGTGGGCACCGACTCCGCCGGATCAATGGATTTTCGCGCCGGTGACAATCATGATGGTATGTATTTCTTTGGCTTGGGCACCGACGGCAAATTCAAGCCCGACGAAAGCAACAGGGGATTGCTTTGTGTTAATCATGAATACATGCAATGGTTTTTCATGCACGCCGCACCCTATGCGATAGATGCCGCCGGCAACCGCACCAGCGAGCCGGAAGTGCGCAAAGAAATGGCCGCATTGGGTGTCGCTGTGGTCGAAGTGCAGCGCACTGGCGCAACCTGGTCGTATAAGCTGGACTCCCTCTTCAACCGGCGCATTACCACCATCACCCGCATGCTTATGGCCGGACCTGCGCGCGGGTCCACCCTCATGCGTACTAAATATGCGACTGACGGCACTGCAACTCGTGGCACCTTCAACAATTGTGCCAATGGTTTTACGCCCTGGGGCACCTACCTTACCTGCGAAGAGAACTGGTCCGGCGGCTTTCGCCGCACAGCAGCAGGCGCTGCACGCACCGCCAAAGAAAACGCCGGGCTCTCGCGCTATGGCATTGGGGCTACAGCCGCCGGCAACTGGGGCTGGGCCACCCTGCCTGGCGACGATTTCCAGCGCTGGAACATCGATGCCTTGGCTGCCGATGCCAACGGCGACTTTCGCAATGCGGCCAACACTTTCGGATGGACAGTCGAGATCGATCCCTTTTCACCGGTATCCGAGCCGCGTAAACGCACGGCGCTGGGCCGTTTCGCCCATGAGGGCGCATGGCCGAGCAAAACAACAGTCGGCAAGAAACTGGCCTGGTACCAAGGCGATGATTCCCGTGGTGAATACATCTACAAATTCGTTAGCGATGCCGTATGGAGTGCGTCCGATATCAATGGCGGGATGGCTGCAGGTGACAAATACTTGGACGCCGGAAAACTCTATGTCGCCAAGTTCAACGATGACGGCACCGGTAATTGGCTGGAAGTAGCGTTTGGCACAGGCCCTATCACCGCTGCCTATGCGCCCTACGCCTTTGCCGATCAGGCCGATGTGTTGACCCATGCACGACACGCCGCAGATGCCGTCGGCGCGACCAAGATGGATCGTCCGGAATGGGGCGCCGTCGATCCCATCAGTGGGCAGGTCTATATGACATTGACCAACAACAGTGCAGCGCTGCGTGTGGTGACTGCTGCTGCTCAAACCGCCGGTGGTGCGCGCGCGGCATTGACCGATGCGGCCAATCCCCGCGTTTACAACGATCCGCGCACGCCTGCGGGCACGGCACAACGCGGCAACCCGAATGGTCACATCATCCGTTGGAGAGAGGATGGCGATGATCCGGCAGCTACCACGTTCAAATGGGACATCTTCCTGTTCGGCGCGCGTGCGGGTGCCGATCCCGCCAACATCAACGTTTCAGGTCTGGATGCCACCAACGACTTTTCCAGTCCGGACGGACTCTGGTTCAGCCGCGCGACGGGAATCCTGTGGATTGAGACGGATGACAACGCTTATACCGACGTTACCAATTGCATGCTGCTGGCAGCACTGCCGGGCACCACAGGCGACGGTGGCGCAGCCAAGGCGGTGACCGGCACCGATGCCACAGGTGCCACCCGTACGGTGAATACCTTTGTCGGCGCTGCACCGGGTGCCACTAAGCTCAGACGCTTTCTGGTTGGGCCCAAGGACTGCGAAATCACAGGCCTCGCCGAATCACCAGATGGCAAGGCACTGTTTGTCAACATACAGCACCCTGGCGAAGAGACATTCGGTACTGCCAATTTGTTCAATGTCACTCCTGCCGATATCGGGCCTGCCGCTCTCATTTTGGCTGACCCTACCAAGTACAATAGCCACTGGCCGGATGGCGGCAATGCCCGGCCGCGCGCCGCCACCATAGTGATTACCAAGAATGATGGCGGCGTGATCGGCGTTTGATACGGCAGTGAACACAGCGTGCCCGTGCGGGGGATAAGCGGTAGCGCAATGCAATAGGGTTGCGCCCGCAGGCCGCTGTTCTCTAGACCGTTCGCGCGCGGCATCCAGCGCTGGGCGTCGCAGCCGCTGGGGCCATTTCTATTCAAGAACTTCGGCACCACGATTTCACCGTGGATCATTACACCCAAGCCGCAGGCACCGTATCGCATTGCACAGCCGCTACACTTGGCGGGCGACCCCGCACCATTGGCGTACTTGCGGGATGACGCCGATCAGCGCGAAGGCTATCCGAGCATTGGCTTTGGCGATTGCCGCGCGCGGATGATTGCTTAGGGTAGCCTGGGGTGGCGCAAATAGCCTGACCGCTAGGGTTTAGTTGCGGGCAAGTTCTCTGGCACCATCAGCGTGCTAAAGCTGAACACATCGGGATTGTTGGCGTCCAGGGTGATCAGCACGCCGTGTACCTCGGCATCGCCAAACACCATCAGCCGCGTGACGTTGGGGATCAGTTGCCGGTTCTGACGCAGCGGCTTGTCGATCACAAAGCGGTGGCGGTCGCCATGCACAATCAGCACCGGCTTGCCGAACTCACGTGCGTGTCGGCGTAACGCGTCGAGCGTGTCGGTAAAGCCCGCACGGCGGTCATCAAAACCATCGAGGTCCCAACCGGGATCGGCTTGAAACGCCAGCACCACGGCGCGCGCGTTTTGTTTCACGGCGGCTTCAAACGTGGCGCGCATCCACGCCAGATTGGCGCCATTGCGCGCGATGTATTCATTCACCGCTGCTTGATCACGTTGCAGATTGTTATTGCTGCCCACCACATGCAGCGTGGCAAACACCACACCGGCGCGTTCCCAGCGCTGGTTCTCGATATAGCTTGCTTGATGCGCGAGCGGTATGCGGGTCTTGCCTAGGCTTTGTGTAGGGGCGGCAAAAAGCTGGCTGCGCAATTTGGCGAGACGCTCCAATGGATCCATGCCCCCGTTGTCGGTGCGGTGGCAATCGGTCCACTCATTATCGCCCGGCGTATAAATCAACGGCTGCTCGAAGGTGGCGAACATGTCGTAGATTTTCTGAAAATGCTCGTCGCTGCACGGTCGGTTGCCCGGCTTGAAATCGCCCACATGTACCGTAAAGGCGGGCTTGGCGGCATTGACGCGTTGGATCAGTCGGTCAAATTTGTCGAAGTCGCCGGGCAAGTGATAGGGCGTGTCGCCCAGCGCAACAAAGCTGAACGATAGGCTTTGCGCCAAGCCTTGAGCAACGCAGGCAACGCAGGCAACGCAAGCACCCAGCGCAAGCGTCAAAGTGAGAATAGATTGTAAGTATTTGTTTTTAAACATTTTTATCCCGTCAGCGCAAGCAGTATGCCGACGTTAAGTGACGCTTTGATGACATGCTTGCAATCCCCGCATGCCGTTTAAAACCGAATGGCCATATCACGAAGATAGCCCCGCTTGTTTGAACTCATGCTCTGTCCGCAACTCCTGGGCGTTAAGGCTTTTACTTTGTCACGCAACGCTTGCTGGCTTTTGCGCCGGATCAGCAAATCACCCAAAACATAAAGCGTAAGAGCACATCGAACAACGAAACTGGTAAACCTCACAGGCGAGCCTTCCCATCAGCTATACCCCAACCCCATCACCTCCCGCACATCCCGCAAAGTCTCCTGCGCCATCTTGCGCGCCTTCTCACACCCATCCGCCACAATATTGCGCACCAACGTAGGATCATCTAAATACCGCTGCGCCCGCTCGCGCATCGGGTGCTGTTCGGCGATCACCGCGTCGATCACCGGCTGCTTGCACTCCAGACAGCCGATGCCCGCACTGTGGCAGCCCTGCTGCACCCACTGTTTTTGCGCGTCATCCGAATACACCTCGTGCAACTGCCACACCGGGCACTTGGCCGGGTCACCGGGGTCAGTGCGTTTCACGCGCGCGGGGTCGGTGGGCATGGTGCGGATTTTTTTGGTCAAGCTATCGGCATCCTCACGCAGGGTGATGGTGTTGTTGTACGACTTGGACATTTTTTGCCCGTCGAGGCCGGGCATTTTTGACGCTGCGGTGAGCAGCGCTTGCGGTTCGGTGAGAATGACTTTGCCGCCGCCTTCAATGTAGCCGAACAGGCGCTCGCGATCACCCATGGTGAGATTTTGCGTTTCGTTGAGCAGTTCGCGCGCGGTGGCCAAGGCTTCGGCATCGCCTTTTTCAAGGTAGTTCGCGCGCTGCTGGCGATAGATTTTTGCGCGGCGCGAACCGAGCTTTTTGATGGCGTCTTCGGCTTTTTCGGCGAAGCCCGGCTCTTTGCCAAACACGTGATTAAAGCGCCGCGCGATTTCACGGGTGATTTCGACATGCGGCACTTGATCTTCGCCCACCGGCACGCGGTTGGCGCGGTATATCAAAATGTCGGCACTTTGCAGCAGCGGGTAACCGAGAAAACCATAGGTGGCAAGGTCTTTTTCGGCGAGCTTTTCCTGCTGATCTTTGAACGTGGGCACACGCTCCAGCCAGCCCAACGGGGTAATCATCGACAGCAGCAAATGCAGCTCAGCGTGCTCCGGCACGCGCGATTGTATGAACAGCGTGGCCTGCGCCGGATCAACTCCCGCAGCCAGCCAGTCGATCACCATATCCCACACGTGTTTTTCGATTTGGCTGGGGTCGTCGTAGTGCGTGGTGAGCGCATGCCAGTCGGCAACAAAGAACAGGCACTCGAATTCGTGCTGCAAGCGCACCCAGTTTTTGAGCACGCCGTGATAGTGGCCAAGGTGTAGTGCGCCGGTGGGGCGCATGCCGGAGAGTACGCGGTTTGCGAACATGGTTTTATTTGGACATCATTGCGATTAAATTATAAAGATCGAGCACCGGCACGTCCGCCAGCGTCGAAATAACCTGCACCACTACAGTGACCATCGGCCACAACACCAGATCGAGCAGGTGGGTGAACATCAGCACCAGGATGATAATAAATCCGTAGGGTTCGATGCGCGAGAATTGATACGCCTGCCGGTGCGGCAGCAAACTCACCATGATGCGCCCGCCATCCAGCGGCGGCAATGGCAGAAGGTTCAGCGCCATGAACAGCGCGTTCACGATCACCCCGGCTGCCCCCATGAGCGCCAGCGGCGTCGATAACGTGCCGGTAAATTCCAGATAAGCGAGCTTCACTATCAGCGCCCAAAATAGGGCCATGACGAAATTCGCCGCTGGCCCCGCCGCCGCCACCCACAGCATGTCGCGCTTGGGGCTGCGCAGGTTGCCGAAGTTCACCGGCACCGGCTTGGCCCAGCCAAAAATAAATCCGCCACCAAACAGCTTGGTCAGCGCCAGCATCAAGAGCGGTAGCGCCACCGTACCGATAGGGTCGATATGCCGCAGCGGATTCAGGCTCACCCGCCCCTGCGAATACGCCGTGAGATCGCCAAAATATTTCGCCGCATAGGCGTGCGCGGCCTCGTGCAGCGTGATCGCAAAAATCACCGGCAGCGCGTAAATCGCGATCACCTGAATCACATTTAATTCCATGCGTGCCTTGTTGTCACGATAAAGATTTATCGTAACTAATTGATTTTATTATAAAATTTATCATGCCCGCGCGGGCAGCCGAGCTACCGATACCAAGGAGTGTAGCGTAACGGCCCGCCGCCCCATCAACACATCGCCGCCGTCCTGCACACTACACGCCGAACAACGCCGTATCGCCCTTGCCCACGCGCGTGATCACCGGTGCGGGGCCCGTGAGATTCACTACGGTAGTGGGCTCGATGCCGCACGCGCCGGCATCGAGTATCAAATCAACCTGATGTTCGATCTGCTCGCGGAATGCTTTCGGGTCATTCAACGGCGTGTCGTCGCCGGGCAATATCAGCGACGAAGACAGCAACGGCTCACGCAGTTCCGCCAGCAAGGCATTCACCACGGGATGATCCGGTATGCGCAGGCCTATCGTACGCCGACTGGGATGCTGCAAGCGCTTGGGCACCTCGCGCGTGGCTTCGAGAATGAAGGCGTAGCTGCCCGGCGTGGCGGCTTTGAGCAGGCGATACTGCGCGTTATCCACCTTGGCATAAATGGCGATTTCGGACAAATCACGGCATACCAGCGAAAAATGGTGACGCGCATCCACTTGACGAATTACGCGCATGCGCTCCATCGCCGCCTTGTCGCCAATGTGGCAGCCAAGCGCATAACAGGAATCCGTCGGGTACACGATTACGCCGCCGTCGCGCACGATTTGCGCCGCCTGACGGATCAGACGCAACTGCGGATTGTCGGGATGGAGCGTGAAGTATTGGGCCATTAATCGGTTGGGCGTTCGGCGTTTAGGGTTGGGCGTCCAATGCTGAGGATCGCAGAGAGGGTTATGCGCGGTCATACTTACCCTCAACTCTGAACAATCAACAATCAATACCCAAACCCCTCCCACACCGGCGTCAGGCCATACGGTAAATCCGGCAGCTTGCCCAAATCGAGATAGCTCTCGCCCGGCCCGTGAAAATCCGATCCGGCAGACGCTTTAAAGCCGTAGCGCTGGGCATAGCGCGCCCACGTCTCGTATTGCGCAGCCGTGTGACTGCCGGTGACAACCTCAACGCCCACGCCACCGAGATCGCGAAATTCGCTGAGTAACGCTTCGCGCTGTTTATTGATCAACTTGTAACGGCCCGGATGCGCGATCACCGCCACGCCGCCCGCCGCATTGATCCAGCCTACGGCCTGCGTCAGCGTGGCCCACTCGTGGTCCACATACCCCGGCTTGCCTTTGGTCAAATAGCGCTTGAATGCGGCACTGGTGTCTTTGACATAGCCGCGCTCAACCATATAGCGCGCAAAATGCGTACGGCTCAGCAACTCGGGGTTGCGCGCATAGCTTTGCGCACCCGCCAGCGCGCCCGCAATGCCCGCGCGCTCAAGGTCGGCTGCAATGCGCTCGGCGCGCGTGTGGCGACCCGCGCGGGCAGCGCGCAACCCGTCAACGATGGCGCCGTGCTGCGGATCAATATTCAAGCCGACGATATGTAAAGTCTCGTCCGCCCACGACACCGAAATCTCCACGCCCGCAATGAACCGCATGCCGACGGCTTCGGCGGCTGCGCGCGCTTCCGGCAGGCCGCTCAGTTCATCGTGATCGGTCAGCGCGTACGTTTTCACGCCCTGTCCGTGCGCACGCGTAACCAATTCCAGCGGCGTCAACAAGCCGTCAGAATGGATGGAATGGCTGTGTAGATCGACCTCCAGCATGCGGATATTTCTCAATAAAAACAATTAGTTAAATAACGAAGCGGCGCATCATAGCAGAAAGTGGCGATACTCGCGCCACAGGCATCCCTGCGGTGTAAGGCATTCTAGAATGGCGCGACCCATGAAAAACCCCAAGGCAATCCCCATGACACTCAGCACCTTGATTCCCGCCGCCCTGCTCATCAGCGGCCTCGGCGCTACGCTCGCCAACGCGGCCACCTGCACGGCCGCCAGCGGCACCCAACGTGTAGCGCTGTTGGAACTGTACACCTCCGAAGGCTGCGACAGTTGCCCGCCCACCGACCGCTGGACCAGCAGCCTGCCCGCGCGTGGTTTTGGCCCGGATCGCGTGGTGGCCCTAGCCTATCACGTTGATTACTGGAATTACCTCGGTTGGACAGACCCGTTCGCGCAGGCACGCTTTACCGAACGCCAACGTTACGTCAACACGCGCATTCGCAATCGCACCATCTACACACCGCAGTTGATGCTCGACGGCAAAGATTACCGCATGGGTCTGTCGCTTAACGATTTTCAGCAACGCATCACCGCTGCCCATCGCGACAAGCCCGGCGCGGATATTACGCTATCGATAAACGCAATCGCGGGTGCGCTGGAAGCGACCGCGCGCGTGACGCTGCTGCGCCAAGAGGCCGGCGCGTCGGTGTTTGTCGCATTGGTCGAAAACAACCTTGCCAACCAAGTGACCGCCGGTGAAAACAAAGGCAAGCGGCTGGCGCACGATTTTGTAGTGCGCGAACTGGCGGGACCGTTTGCTGTGGAATCCGCCGCCATTAAACACAGTTTTCGCCTTGCGCCTGCGTGGAAAACACGCGATCTGTCTGTGGTTACATTCGTGCAGACCGCCGCGACGGGGGAGGTGTTACAGGCGTTGGCGCTGCCGTACTGCGCGGGGTAATGCGACGCGACGCGACGCGACGCTACGCTGCCTTGGGGTGCAATCGACTCTGCGCCGACACATGCTGCGCCAAAAACTGCATTTGATCGACCAGTATGCGGCGGTTGGTAAGGATTAAATACTCAGCGCGGTTCGGCACATACGGCAGGTACACGAGCTCCATGCCCGCGCCTTCGGGTGTGCGGTCGCTTTTGCGTTCGTTGCAGGCGCGGCAGGCGGTGACCACGTTCATCCACGTATCTTGGCCACCTTTGGAAAACGGCTTGATGTGATCGCGCGTGAGTCTGGCGCTGACAAAGGTTTCCGCGCAGTAGGCGCAAGTTTGCCGGTCGCGATGGAACAGCTCACGGTTATTCAAGGGCGGTACCTGATGGAACGACTTCATCGCCATCGCCTTGCCCTTGATGGCGACGATGCTGCTGGCAGTGATTTCAGAGCGCTCACCGGTCAGCCGGTTGCGTCCGCCATATACCGTAAAAGCATGCTCACCGAGCGTCCAAGCGACCTGATCTTTGGCATAGTAAAAACACGCGTGCTGCCAAGTAATCCAGCGGTGCGGCACGCCATGGGTATCGAGGGTTAGCACCAGCGGCAGCGCGCTGAGCCGGGCCTCCATAGGATGATAAGGATGGCGGGTATTGCGGTCGGTGACGATCTGATCCATGTTTTAGTTTACCGGGCTATAAACCTTCGACAATCCAAGTGACTCACACATTCACACAAGACTACTTTCAATACGAAACAATCTACCAGATTTGCGGCAAGTTGCGCGATTTGCGCGCATTTTCGGCTGCGGATGGCAGGATAGGCAGGGTTGCGCTATACTAATCCGCTGTGAATTCATATCCTTGCAGCGCCCGCGCCCTGTCATTCCGCGTCTCAACCGGCATCTCGTTCCACGTGGTTGCCGGTCACCGATTGGCCCGCCGGTTAGCTGCCCCAACCCTGATTGCCGTTCCGGCCAGCCCCCGCTGATGCGCTTGTAATGTCGTTCGCCAGTCTTAATCTCATTCCCGAACTGCAACGCGCTGTTGCGGATCAAGGCTATACCGAGGCCACGCCCATTCAGGTGCAGGCCATTCCTGCCGTGCTGGCGGGCCGCGATCTGATGGGCTGCGCGCAAACGGGCACCGGCAAAACGGCGGGTTTTACGCTGCCGGTGCTGCAAATCCTCGCCCCGTTGGGCAGCAGCAGCCCGTCGCCCGCGCGGCATCCGGTGCGTGCGCTCATTCTCACGCCCACACGCGAACTCGCAGCGCAGGTGCATGAATCGGTGCAGGGCTACGGCAAACATCTGCCGCTGCGTTCCACGGTGGTTTATGGCGGCGTGGACATGAAGCCACAAAAGGCGGCGCTCATGGCGGGGGTGGAAATCCTCGTCGCCACGCCAGGCCGCCTGCTCGATCACGTCGAGCAAAAAACCGTCAACCTGTCGCAGGTGCAAATTCTCGTGCTCGACGAGGCCGACCGCATGCTCGACATGGGCTTTTTGCCCGATCTCAAGCGCATTATTGCGTTGATTCCGCCGCAGCGCCAAAGCCTGTTGTTTTCCGCCACGTTTTCGGATGAGATCAAGCGCCTCGCCAACCAAATGTTGCGCGATCCGCTGTCGATTGAAGTCGCGCGCCGCAATGCGCCCGCCGATCTGGTGTCGCATCAAGTGTATGAAGTTGCCGCCGAGAACAAGCGCACGTTGCTCGCCAACCTCATCCGCACACGCAACATGACGCAGGTGTTGGTGTTCCTGCGCATGAAAAAAGATTGCAACAAGCTCGCGCGCGAGCTGGAGCGCGATGGCATCAAGGCCACCGCCATCCACAGCGACCGCACGCAGGCCGAGCGCGAACAAGCGCTAAATGATTTCAAAGAAGGCCGCGCCACCGCACTGGTCGCCACGGACATCGCCGCGCGCGGCATTGATATCGCCGAGCTGCCGTTCGTCATCAACTTTGAGTTGCCGTACGTGCCCGAAGACTACGTGCATCGCATCGGACGCACCGGTCGCGCCGGCTTGCCGGGCGAAGCCATTTCGCTGGTGTGTCACGACGAAGCGCGGCTGCTGACGGAAATCGAAAAACTGCTCAAGCGCCCGATCCCCCGCGTGCCGACCGATGGGCTCGATGAACGCCAACGACTGGATCGTAAAGACCGCCCGCAGCGTGACGCGGATTTGGTAGACCTGCGCGGCGACCGTCCGATACGCACACGTGTGCCTGCCGCCCCCTCTGCGCCCAAAATCGCCGCCGACGGCTTTGACTTCAACAAGCCCTACGTACCTGGCGGCAGCAGCAATGATGGTGCCCCCGAAGACAAACCTGCCGCACCGCCACCCCGGCGCGGGGCACGCCCGGTGGCGGCGTTGCTGGGCGGCTTGTTCCCGCGCAAGTAACAACGGCCGCCTTGCAGCCAGCGGTAGCCGCTGCTGCGCCGAATACCGCGTAAGCAATTGATTTAATTTGGTTTTTTAAAAGACCAAAGGCCGCACACCATCCCTTCCGTCACGCGCTGCCGGCCTATGCTACAGTGCCTGCGGTTGTCGGATTGCTCGCCATCCGCCATCCGCCATCCGCCAACCCGCGCGCTTGGCCTATCGCCATCACTTGCTGTCATTGTCGTTCGTAACCCACTTCTGGAGAAAATCATGCAAAAACCGCTGCTGTCTTTGTTGACGCTTTTCGTCGCACTGCTCGCTTGGGTGCAACCCGCTGCTGCGCAATACGGCGACGAAGCCGCCGTGGCACAATCAGTCGAGTCGTTGCGCAAAGCCATGTTTGCGCGCGACGTGAAAGGATTCGAAGCGATCATTTCAGAAAACGTCAGCTACGGCCACTCTGCCGGTCGCATCGAAAACAAGCAGGAATTCATCAAAGCGGCGCTCGCCAACAAAGCGGTCATGAAGTCACTCACCTTCACCGATCAAACCATCAAGGTGACCGACAATTCGGCCGTGGTGCGCAACACCTACAATGCTGAAAACGAACTCGACGGCAAAGCCAGCACCACCAAAATCGGCGTGTTGCTGGTGTGGGCCAAAGAAAGCGGCACGTGGCGCCTGTATGCGCGCCAAGCCTATCGTCTGTAATCCGCACGGGGGGGGGGGGGGGGGGGGGGGGGGGGGGG
>JAYTWR010000151.1:0-7218 GCA_043743335.1 Burkholderiales bacterium | reverse complement strand
AACAACTCGCCTGCCAAGTGCTGCAACGACGCGCTGGAGGCAAACGTGACCTTGCCCGGATTGGCCTTTGCGTAAGAAGCCACTTCTTTCAGCGTGTTCGCCGGCAGCGAGGGATGCGCGGTCATTACCATCGGCTGTTGGGTGTAGCGTGTGAGTGCGGCGAAGTCACGCAGCGAGTCGTAACCCACCTCAGGGAAGATATGCGGGTTGACCGCCAGCGGGCCGGAGAAACCAAACAGGATGGTGTAGCCGTCGGGCGCGGATTTTGCCGCCAGCGCAGTGGCGATGCTGCCCTGCGCGCCGCCGCGGTTATCGACGACGATTTGCTGCTTCCACAGATCAACCAGCTTGGGTGCCATGATGCGCGATACCGCATCGGTGCCGCCGCCGGGCGGGGCGGGCACAATCCAGCGTATCGGGCGCGACGGAAAGCTGTCTTGCGCAAGCACTGGCGCAGCACACATTAAAATAACGTAACTAATTGTTTTAAAGAGTTTTTTCATAAATGCCTTAGTAGAAGCTTGCGTCTCAGGCTGCGAGTATACTCGGACAAATTTAATTTCATGGGGCAACAATGGCAGGCACACTCAAGGGAAAAACCGCACTGGTCACTGGCTCTACCGGCGGTATCGGTGAAGCGTTTGCACGGGCGTTTGCGGCGGAAGGCTGCAACGTGATGATGAACGGGTTGGGTGAAGCGGCGGCGATTGAAAAGCTGCGCGCGGCCATCCAAACTGAGGCCGCCGAGCACGGCGTGAAAGTCGCGTATCACGACGCTGATGTCGGCGTGCCGTCGCAAATCGAGGCCATGGTGCGCGCCACGGAATCACTGCTGGGCCCAGTGGATATTCTCGTCAACAACGCAGTGGTGCGGCACTATCACAAGATCGAAGATTTCCCGGTTGAAGAATGGGATCGCGCGGTAGCGGTGGATCTGTCCGCCGCGTTTCACACCATACGCCTCACCATGCGCGGCATGAAGCAGCGCGGCTGGGGGCGCATTATCAATATGTCGTCCATCCACGGGCGCATGGCCGTGCCCAACCGCGTCGATTACGTGACCGCCAAGCACGCGCTGATTGGCATGACGCGCGGTGTGGCGCTCGAATGCGCAGAGACCGGCGTCACCATTAACGCGTTGATGCCCGGCTGGGTGTTAACGCCCCATGCCGAAGGGCAGATCGCGCGCCAAATGGCGGCTACCGGTGACACGCGCGAGAAAGCGCTGCACACGCTGATGAGCGTGCGCCAGCCCAGCCAACGGCCCATCATGCCCAGCGACGTTGCCGCCTTCGGCGTGTTTTTGTGCAGCGACCCCGGCGCGCACATCAACGGCGCGGCGCTGCCGATGGATGGCGCTTGGCAGACGGGGTTTAATCTGACGGTTGGCAATGCAAAATGAACGTAACTATCTGTTTTTAAACAATTTTTATGGCACCCACTCCATACTTTGAAACACCAACCATGCGCATCCCGCGCTTGGGCTTCGGCTCCTCGCGCTTGGGCGATTTAAGCGACATCAGCGATTACGGCGAAGTGATCGCCAGCGCCTTGAAAGTGGGTTATCGCCACATCGATACCGCGTGGAAATACCACACCGAAAAAGCGGTGGGCGAAGGCTTGCGCGCGAGCGGTGTACCGCGTGAGGAAGTTTTCATCACCACCAAGGTCTCACATGAATATCTGCGTGCGGCTGATTTTGCGCGCATGGTTGATGAGAGTTTGAACAACCTCAAACTCGACTACGTTGATTTGCTGATGGTGCATTGGCCCAGCCCGGATAAAGTACCGTTGGCCGAAACCATGAATGCACTCGCCAAAGCCAAACGCGAGGGCAAAACGCGGCATGTGGGTGTGGCCAACTTCAACATCGCACTGCTAGACGAAGCCATGCACTTGTGCCCAGAGCCTATTGAGAGCCTGCAAGTCGAATACCACCCCTATCTCGATCAAACAAAGTTGCTCGCGCATGTGCGCAGGCTGGGGCTGCCGATAACGGCCTATTGCCCGCTAGGGCGCGGCAAAATGATCAGCGACCCGGTCGTCGCGGCCATTGCTCGCGCCAAAGGCAAATCCGTTGCACAAGTCGTGCTGCGCTGGCATATGCAGCAGCCCAATGTGATTCCCATTCCGCGTTCAAGCAATCCGGCGCGCCAAGCTGAAAACTTCAACGTGTTCGACTTCACGCTGAGTGACGATGAGATGACGCGCCTGCACGCACTGGCGCGGCCCGATGGGCGCATTGCCGATCCGGCTGGACGTGCGCCGGATTGGGACTAATCGGGATTGATTGCGATTGATTGCGATTGATTGGAATAGGCCATGAATGACGCCATCACCGCCGCCGGCGTTACCTACATCTACCCCGGACTGCGCGCGCTGGATGACGTGAGTTTCTCCATCCCGCGCGGCAGCGTCACCGCGCTGGTGGGTCCCAATGGCGCGGGCAAAACCACGCTGTTGCGTTGTCTGGCGGGCCTGGATCGGCCGCTCGCAGGCCACATCGCGGTAGCCGGCATCAACGTGCTGGATGAGCCACGACTCGCCCACACCAAAATTGGCTATCTGTCTGATTTTTTTGGACTGTACGACGCACTGACAGTCAAGCAAAGTCTCACGCACGCGGCCAGCGCCAATGGCGTCGCCGAGGCCAGGCTCGATGCCACCGTGCGCGAAACCGCCACGCGGCTCGGCCTGGATAATCGGCTTGAGCAACGCTGCGCGGCGCTATCGCGCGGGCTGCGCCAGCGCGTGGCCATCGGCCAGGCGATTGTGCATGCACCCGAAGTGCTGCTGCTGGATGAGCCCGCATCGGGATTGGACCCTGAAGCGCGGCACTCGCTGGCGGCGCTGTTCACGCGGCTTAAAGACGAAGGGATGACGCTGTTGGTGTCGTCGCACATCCTCGCCGAGCTTGATGAATACTCGTCGCATATGCTGGTGATGCGCGGTGGGCGCGTGATTGAGCACCGCGCATTGGCAGGTGGTAACGCCACGGCGGGCGAACAGCAGATACATCTGCACCTGGCGCGTGATTACCCCGGCTTGGCTGAAGCGCTTGCCTCGTTGCCCAAAACGCTCGCTGCGTTGGCCGGTACGCGCATCATCGAATGCACGGCATGTGATGCCTTGTTATCGGTGCCTGGCGGCGCGGCGGAACACGCTGAAGTATTGCGCGTGCTGATTACCCATGGCGTGCCGGTGGCAAGCTTTGGCATAACGCACGAGAACCTGCACCAATCGTATTTGCGCACCGTGCAAACACAACCGGATGCACACCCATGAACCCCGAACTGCGCCGCAATCTGTGGCTGGAGTTTTCTACCCACCGTTTGATTGCCGTACCTGCGGTGATTGTGCTGATCGTGCTGTTAGTCATGTCCGCAGCCGATACCAACGCCGACAGCATACTCAAGTGGTGCGCGGGCATGGGCTACGGCGCGATGGTGTTGCTGTGGGGCACGCAATTGGCGGCGGCCGGCGTGCTGGAAGAAGCCCGCGCGCGCACCTGGGACACCCAGCGCATGTCGTCCATCAGCCCGTGGGCAATGACTTGGGGCAAGCTCGTCGGCGCAACCGCCTTCGCCTGGTACAACGGCGCGTTCATGATCGTCATCTACGCCATTGCAGCCTGGAACAAGGGCGAGCCCCACGTAGCGACGTCGGCGCTGCTCATGTTCGCGAGCGGCATACTCGCGCACGCTGTGGCGTTAAACGCCAGCGTGCTGGCCGCACGCAAGGGCATCACTCATCGCGGCTTTGGCTTTGTGGTGGCCCTGCTGATATTGGCCATCGGCGGCAAAGCGTTCAACAGACTGGACGCGGTGGTCGTGTGGTGGGGCGCCACATGGCCGTTGATCCATTTTTTACTGGTTGCCTCTATCGCCTTCGGCGCGTGGGCCGTGCTGGGGGCGTATCGCTCCATGTGCAACGAACTGGAAATTCGCACACGGCCGTGGGCCTTGCCGACGTTTTTGTTGTTTTGCGCGGCATTCGTCGGCGGCTTCGATGTCAATGGCAGCGCGCTCAATACGGTAGCCATTTCGGGCGTGATCGTCTCGCTAACAGCGCTGTATCTGCTACTGGTGAGTGAACAACGCGGCGTGGCAGTATGGCACCGCATCAACACCCGCGTGCGCGCCGCCCACTGGCGGCGCGTGCTCGAAGAACTGCCGTTGTGGGTGGTGGCCTTATTGATGGGTGCGGTGTTCGCCATGGTGGCCGTTGCGAGCGCACGGCCCAACACGCTGGGCGCATCCATGCTGGTACTGGTTTTCTTTGCGGCGCGTGATGCCGCGATATTTCAATTCTTTACTTTCTCGCCGCAACCACGGCGCGAGATCACAGCGGCAATCTTCTACCTGGCACTGCTGTACGGCCTTATTCCCGGCCTGTTCAGTGTGGCGGGCGGCATCGCCATTGCGCAACTCTTCTGGCCTGTCGTGATCGAGCGCCCGGTGTTCTTCAGCATGGTTGGTTTGGTGCATGCCACCGTCGCCATCAGCCTTGCCGTGCGGCGCTGGCGCATCCATCATGCGCCGGATAGTCTGTCAACGAGCACATCAGTGAGTACATCAGTGAGTACACCAATAAGTGCAGTGAAACCCGCCTTACCGGAATCAAAAATTTCTAGTAACTATTCAGCTTAACCGTAGGATGTCGGTGACGAAGGAACCGCATCAGTCGTGGTGCTTACATCGTGCATCGTGATATAGCCTTGCGTACGCATGTCACGCGAACGATGCGGTTCGCTACACTCACCGGCATCCTACGACAAAGCGGAACAGTTAAAATTTCCATTTAAAATCAAATACTTATGAATATATCTCACTTACTGCTCTGCGCCCTGGCAGCGTTCGCTGTGGGCACGCATCCGGCCGCCGTTGCGCGCCTTACCGAATTCAATATCGTTGCGGTTGAGCCTTTTGCCGAGGGTAGCCACTTCGGCCCGGCGGGCGCTTACGAGCGTGTGCGCGGCGTCTTCAAGGGCGAACTCGATCCTGCGGATGCGCGCAACAAGGTCATCGTCAATCTCGACAAAGCGCCGCGCAATGCGGCGGGCCGCGTGGAATACGAGGCGGATTTTTTCATGCTGCGTCCGGTTGAAGCCGCGCGTGGCAACGGCAAATTGATTTATGACGTGACCAATCGCGGGCGCAAATACATTCACTGGCGCTTGATGGATGCGCGCACCCAGTCTGTGGCGCAAAGCAACGATCCGCGCACCCTTGAAGATGCCGGTAACGGCCTGTTGTTCCGCATGGGCTACACCTTTGTGTGGAGCGGCTGGGACCCAGACGCGCCGCGCAGCAACAACGGCATGTCGATGAAGCCGGTGATCGCCACCCTTGATGGAAAAGCTGGCGGCAAACCCATTGTGCGCGTGATCCGCGACGAGCTGGTCAACGGTACGCGCTCGCCGCTGCGCGACACCTTTCGCCTGACGCATAGCGCTGCGACCGTGGATCAATCGCAAGCCAAGCTCACCGTGCGCCGCCGCGAGGCCGATGCGCGCCGCGACATCCCGGCATCGGGCTGGGCATACGTGAACGACCGTGAAATTCGCTTGATGCCTAGTGATACATCGGGTGCCAAGCCGGCGCCAGGTTCCATTTACGAATTTCACTACCCCGCCAAAGACCCGCGTGTGCTGGGCATCGGCATGGCCGCGACGCGCGATTTGATTTCGTTCATGCGTTACGACACCGCCGACGCCAAGGCCACACCCAATCCCGCACGGGGCGTCAAAGCCACGCTCGCGTTTGGCGTTTCGCAGAGCGGACGCTTCCTGCGCGATTTTGTGCATCAGGGTTTTAATCAGGACGAACGCGCGCGCAAGGTGCTCGACGGCGCGTTGGCGCACACCGCCGGGGTCGGCGGCGTGTTTCTCAATGCCGAATTCGGCCAGCCTGCGCGCACCAACACGCAGTTTGAAGATCACATGATGCCGGAGAACGCCTTTCCGTTTTCCACCGCGCGCATGACCGATCCGGTCACCGGCAAAACCGGCAGCCTGATGCGCAACGACGGCTTTGATCCGCTGTGGATGGAGACCAACACCTCCACGGAATACTGGCAAAAAGGCGCGTCACTGTTGGTGACCGACCCGCTCGGCACCACGGACGTGACGCTGCCTGCCAACGCGCGCGCCTATCTCATTGCGGGCACACAACACGGCGGGCAAGCTTGGATGACCTCTACCCCCGGCAACTGCGTCAACCCGCGCAATCCGCACAGCCCCACACCCGCGCTGCGCGCACTGCTGGTGGCACTGTCGGCGTGGGTAGACGGCAAAGCGCCGCCGCCTTCACAAACGCCGCGTCTGGCGGATAACACACTGGTGGCGGTACAGAGCCTGGCGTTCCCCGCCATACCCGGCGTGGTGATCGCACGCAAAGTGAGTGAGTTCGGCGTGCTGACGGATTGGATGAAGCCCGCGATGGACATGAGCCAGCCTTACCGCCCGCTGGTCACCAACGTCGATGCCGACGGCAATGAAATCGCCGGCATACGCCTGCCCGAAATCGCCGTGCCGCTGGGCACGCACACCGGCTGGAATCTCTACAAAGCGCCCTATGTCGAGGGCGAACTGTGCGACCGCGATGGCACGTTTATCCCGTTCGCCGCATCGCGCGACACACGCACCGCCAAAAATGATCCGCGACCGTCACTCGAAGAGCGTTACGGCACACACGCGGCGTTTGCAAAAAAAGTCAGCGAGTCCGCACAAAAGCTGGTGGCAGCGCGGCTGTTGTTGCAGGACGATGCGGATCGCTACGCGGCGCGCGTCAACGAGGCGGCGGTGCGCAACCAGTTCGCGCCCTGAACCCGGATAGGCAGATAGGCAGACAGGCGAATAGCCTGCCTCTCACCGTGCCGGCCCGGCACTAGTCGGGCTTCGCCGCGCTCGACTGTTTGCGCGCATACATATCGGCATCCGCACACTTGAGCAACGTCTCCAAATCCTGCCCGTCTTCCGGACAGAGCGCGACACCAATCGCGGCGCCGGCACCCACCGCCGCTGCATCCGGTGCCACATCCAGCAGTGATTGCAAAGGCGCGCCCATTGCCGCCTCCAGACTATCGCGCACGCGCGTCGCGGTGGCGCGATTGTCGACGTTATCTAGTGCCTGACAGAAAACCCCCAATTTTTGAAACACGCAGCCTCAATTTTCAGCACCGCACGTGCTGATTTTTGTTTTTTTGGCACGAGTGCCA
>JAYTWR010000150.1:0-46945 GCA_043743335.1 Burkholderiales bacterium | reverse complement strand
TCCCTCACCCGGCGCTGCGCGCCACCCTCTGCTCCGCTTCAAGTGTGCCCTTGTCCCGGAGGGCGAGGGTTTGTTCCCCTCTCCCTTCGGGACAAGGGCACACTTGAAGCGGAGCAGAGGGGTTAGGGGTGAGGGAAGATGTTGAACTTTCATAGAGGCTGAATAGAGACGAATCACCTAGGAATGCTCCCCGGTAAGCCGCTGAAATCACTGCCCATGAATGCACCCAATCACCCTTTGACCCCTGCCGCCGGTTTTGCCGGCGTTGCCTATGACGACGCGGTGCGCCACGCGCTCGAACTCGTGCCCGCACTGCGTAGCCGTGCCGCACAAGCCGAAGCCGCACGGGTGATGCTGCCCGAGACGGCTCGGGATTTGCATGCCATGGGTGCGTTTCGCGCCTTGCAGCCCAAGCGCTGGGGCGGGATGGAGTTTGATTTTATTTCGTACATCGATATTCCGCTGGCGCTGGCGCGGGGTTGTGCTTCGACAAGCTGGACCGTGGTCAATTTGATGATCCATAACTGGATGCTCGCCATGTACGACGAGCGTGCGCAGGCCGATGTGTGGGACAAAGACCCTGCGGCATTGATCGCGGCGGGCATTGCGTTTCCGCAGGGGCGTGCGGTTAAAGTCGACGGCGGTTATGTCATCAGCGGTAAATGGAATTTCTCCAGCGGCGTGAATGTGGCGCAGTGGTGCATGTTGGCGGGCACCGTTCGCGACGACAACAACATCGTCGATCACCGCATGTGCCTGCTCGACAAATCGCAGTACGCGGTGGTGGATGATTGGCACACGCTGGGTATGCGCTCGACCGGCAGCATGACGGTCATTGCCCAAGAAGTGTTCGTGCCGGCGTATCGCGCGCTGTGCATGTACGATATTCGCGGTGGCGATACGTTTCCGGGGGCAAAGGGGAATCCGAATCCGCTGTATCGCATTTCGCTCACCGCGATGGGTGGGCACGGTATCGCGGCGACGGCACTCGGCAACGCGACCGCAGCGCTGGAACATACGTTGGCGCTGGTGAAGGAGCGCAGCACGAATTACACCGGTTTGAAGATGCGCGACCAGCAGATTGTGCAGCACCGAGTAAGCACGGCGGCGGTGAAGCTGGAGGCCGCGAAGCTGATGCTGCGCGCGGATGCGATGGAGGTGCAAGCGCTGGCGAACCGCAACGTGATTCCCGATACTCAGGAAAAGTTGCGCTACAAGCGCAACGCGGCTTATGTGGCGGTATTGTGTACTGAGGCCGTTGATATGCTGCACACGATTGCGGGCGCTACCGGGATTTATCAGTCTTACCCGCTGGAGCGGATTTTCCGTGACGCGCATGCGTTGGCGGCGCACATCAGCCTGAATTACGATGTGCAGGCCCCATCGTGGGGATTGGCGGCGTTGGGCGGGGATGTGGTAAATCCGACACTGTGAGCATTATTTGGCGTAAAACATTGCATTCCGTGACCGAAAGCGTACAATTTCGTTGAAGAAAATCGTGTTGTTGAAGCTTAAGTTGTCAAAATCGTTGAATTCATTGAGATAAATATGAAACTGCAAAAAAATGCGCTGCGGCTGGTTGTGTTGTTGTTCGGTATGTCGTCAGCGTTTGCGGCGTTTGCGGCGGGCGTTATCGAAACCCTCAGTGGTGATGTCAAAGCGGGTATTTCCGCAGGTGCGGCACGGCCGGCGACAGTCAAACAGCGCGTGAACGCTGGCACTACGCTCGTCACGGGCGCAAAGAGCAGCGCCACAATCCGCTTTGAAGACGGGGCGGTAATCGCTGTTCACGAAAACAGTGAGTTCAAAGTATCCGAATATTCCTTTAACAAGGAAGCGCCAGCCAAAGACAAATTCAGCTTCGACTTGGTTAAAGGCGCGCTGCGTGCGGTAACGGCTACGGCCACAACGCGTACGCCGGATGCGTTCGCTTTGCGTACCCCCACAGCGACGATGGGTGTTCGAGGTACGGATTTCATGGTAGCGATCACCAACCCGCTGTTTGTGCAGGTGATTGCAGGTGCGGTTAATGTGGTGAATGCAGCAGGGACGGTCGTCTTCAGCGTGGGTGCTACTGGCGTTGTCACAGTACCAGGCGCGTTAGCGACCACGATATCTGCGACCGCACTGCCGGCAAATGTACTGGCGACGTTCAGCCAATTGGGTTCATTGACCACCCTAACGGTTGGGGCGACTGGCGGCGCGGTAACTGCCACCACCACCGCCGCCGGTGGTGCGATTACAACGACTACCGTCGCGATAGGCGCTGCTGCTGCAGCAGCGCTTGTGACGGTTGTCCAGCAACAGCAAAAGAAAGACGATGAGGAAGCGGCAGCGCGTGCTGCAGCCGCTGCGGCCAATACCAGCACCGGAACGCGCTAGCCTGAATAACCGAGCCGATTGCCTTATTGCCTTGATCCCGATGCCTTTATCCAAGCACCGGGTGGCCATCGCTCAAACCTGATTTATTGGCGCGCCGCCCATTCAGCCCAACGCTGATTGAGCACGATCTTCCGGCTGGTCGGCGGTGCCTGATCGTGATTCCCCATATACCCGCGTGACTGATTGCGGCCCGGGTCGCCGGCTACCAAAATGCCGGTCATGGCCTCGTGGATGAACACGCGCACCAAACGATCGGGGTCATCTGATTCGTGGTATTCCTTGGGCAACGTGCCTTCGGCCACCAGTTTCGGCAGGCTGAAGGTCGGCGTGCTGGTCATCCGGGCGAAATGGGTGGCTTGGCCCGCCGTCACTTTTACGTTATTAAACAAATAGTTGCGAACTTTTTCCTTGCTCCATTCGCGGGCAATCACGCGCGCGATGCTGGGGCCGACGACAATCAGCGGGTGCCAGTAGCCGCGCTTCATGCCGGTGTGTGACCAGTAGCTAAAGGTTGCGCCCATCACGTCGGCGAACTGCTGCACATGGGTTTGCGCGTCGTCACCACCACTGTAGGTAGGCGGGGTGATGGCCACTACGCTGCGCACGGTGACCACGCTGTCTGCCGCCTTGAAGCCCTGATCCATGCCGTAGGTCGGCCAACCGATTTCTTTGGCGGTGTCTTCGTCCTCTGCAAGAGCCACGTTGAAGGTGAAGCTGATGCTGCCTTTGTCGCCCGCGCCGGGGGGGATGCGGTAGCCGCAAATGTTGCGCAGAAACATGCGTACAAAGCGGCCGACGGTGGTGTTCGCTTGCCGGCCCACGCGCATCACGCCTTGGCCAAAATTGAAATCGAGCTGCTTGATAATGGGGCCGCTTACTACCACCAGCGGTTCCCAACCCGGCGTTGAGCCGCAGTGCTCGATGTGAAACTCGGGGTCGCACATGGCTTCGACCACCGCGATCAACAGCGGCATGTATTCGGGGCGACAGCCAGTCATGCAGCCGGTGATGGCGATGGCGAGGATGGTGACTTCGCGGCCTTCCTGCGGTACGGCGCGCAGCACTGCTTCGGGCTTGCGATCGGTGTATTGCAGAAACGCATCCACACGCTCGCGCGTGGGCGGAATAATCGGCATGCCGTCCGTCCACAGTTTGCGGTAGAAATATTCTTGAATTTCATCGAGCGTACCGTTCATCACGATGCTGCCGGGGCTGGGCTCGACTTCCACAGCCACCGATGACGGTGTATCGCGGCCTTGGGTCAATCCCTTGATGACACCGGGCGCGAGGGTGTTACGCACCTTGGTACTGAGTTCCTCGATGCCATCCACCATGGGCGCACCGGGATATTCGGCGTAGGCCAGCGGCAGGCCCAGACCGCGTGCGACCACATCGGCTTGCCGCATAAAGGCGTTGCCGATGAGGGACACCGTGGGGATGCCCATTTTTTCGACTTGCGCTGCGGCCCGCAACACGGCGGGCGTGCAGCTCCCTCAAGCGCCTATGCCGACAATGACAGCATCGACTTTCGCGGCTTTGAGCTTTTGTTCGAGACCAGCGGCGATGGCTTCACCCTTGGGACCGTAGAAATTGCCGAACTCGGAATATTCGACGAACTTCGCGCCGGGAAATTTTGCACGCACATGCTCGCGCACCTGCGGGTAAATGGTTTCACCGCGAAAAATCACGTCCCATAATTCGCCAATGACTTTTCCGTTCAAATCGGGCAGGCGCGGCGCGCAAGCGCGGTCTTCGACCGCGCGGCGGGATAGCGGCCAGAGGACGTCATAGCGGGGTTCGTTACTTGACTGGTCGGGCATGGGATATCTCCGTGAGATTGTGAATCGCGGTGTAGGGTTGCCCCCCCCACCTTAAACCTCCCCCGCGTGGCGGGGATGTCGCTTTGTCTTCCCCGTGTGCGGGGAAGGGGAGCGGATTTGTGGCGGAAGAGAGTGGGAGTCGAACCCACACAGAACTGATAACAGCCCTCACCGGGTTTGAAGTCCGGCCGCCCCACCGGGAGCGATTCCCTTCCGTAGTGCCGTAGTGCTATAGGTCTCTAGGCCCTATACGTCGCGCACAGTGGTGATTGTAATAGTTATGCCGCGTCGCGCGCGCACGCTTTCACGCATTTTCTCTAGGCGAGACGTGCGTGTATCGCCGTCGCTACTTGCTTGCCATCAGCAATCGCATCGTCGATCAAGCCGCCGCAACCGCTGCGCACCGCGCCGGCGGCCCAGATGCCGGGTACGGCGGTTTCCAATGCGTCGTTGGCAACCACGTGGCCTTTGGCGTCGCGCACGACCGCAGCGGGCACGAATCCTGAGTTGGGTTCGAGACCGATGTAGGCAAACAATCCGGCACAGGCGATGTCTTCAGCACGGCCATCTTTGTGCTTGATCGATACACTTTCGACCATCTGCCCGCCTTTGACAGCGATGACTTCGGCGTTAAACGTCTTGGTGATCTTGTTGTGGCCATTGACCGCGTGCTGCAGATGCGGGCTGCCGGTAAATTTGTCACCGTGATGAACAATACGCACTGACGTGCAGTATTGCGCGAGCACCAACGCTTCTTGCAGCGCGGAATCACCACCACCTACAATCACAGCCGTTTCATTTTGATACATAGGGCCGTCACAGTCCGCGCATTGCGACACGCCCTTGCCTTCGAACTCCGCTTCGCCGGGGATGCCCAGCCGCTTGAGGTGCGCGCCGGAAGCGATCACCACCTGCCGCGCGCTACGCGAGCCGCCGTCGGCGAGCACTTTGATCACAGCGCCTGCGGCTTCAATGCCGGTGACCGGCTCGGCGATGCTTTCCACGCCGGCATTGGCGGCGGCTTCTACCAGTGAAGACGCGAACTCCGCGCCGCCGACCATGCTGCCGGCCGGTGCCGGTTCGAGCTCATTGATGTTGAGAATCAAGCCGCCGAAAAGTTGCGCTTCCATGGTGGCGACCTTCAAACCTGCGCTGGCGAGTTCGCCTGCTGCGGTCAAGCCCGCGACCCCTTCGCCAATCACGATTACGTCATAGTCTGTTGCCATTGCGATTCCTTTGGTTACCGTTCTACCTGCGATAAAAATTGTTGGGGCGACGTTGTTGATTCGCCAGCTTGTTGGACGAAGGCGGCAACTGCGCAGGGCGTGGTGCAGCCAGCAGCGGCTTGGCGGGGATATCCGCTGGGCCGAGTATCGGCGCAAAATCCTTGCGCATTTTGCGCGTGTCGCCGACGCGTTGAGTCACGCCAAGGCTATCCATGAATTCGAGTATCTCGATGGCGAGGCCGCGGCCCACGCCAGCCCAATCGCGGTACTGCGCGGCAGTGAAAATACCGTTGGCCTGCGCCTGTGCGGTGGCCTGCGCAGTGGCGGCCAGCTTCGCCAAGGTGGCCTTGGTATAAAAGCGTTCCGGTGGCACCCGGTACACTTCGCCGCTTTTGGCCTTACGATAGAGAAAATCCTTGACGATGGCTTCTTTGAGTTTCAGTTGCAGCGCAAGGTCTTTCACCAGCGGTGGGCTGAATTCGCCCGCTTCAATGGCCGGTTTGACGAGTTGCCACATTTGTTCGTCGGCGGTGTTGGCCGTGGTGCTGTGTGCGGGCAGGCGTGCGATGGAGCCGCTGGTTTCAATTTTGCGTGCGTCGGTGAGCGCGCGCAGCACCGCGCCAAAGGCGTCCACTGAGAGCTCCGGCGCGAGTTTTTTGCGCAGCGTTTCAGTTTCTTCGCCTGTCGCCTGCGGTTGCGCCGTGTGAAAGGCCTGTAAGTGGGGCACCACGGCATCGACTATCTGCTGATGGCGCGCGCGCGGCACACCGACACGCGTGTCTTTGCCCAACTGCGCCATGTCGGCCTTGGCGTAGAGCGCGGCCGCCTGTGACGGTGGCAGATTAAACAGCGTTTCAAAGCGTTGCAGATCGACCGGGCGACCGAGTTTAATCAGCGCATCGAGTGTTGCGTGCGGCGTGGGCTGTTCCAGCGCGCAAAGATCGGCTTCCCGCGCTTCACGGCTGCGGCGCTGCTCAGTGACAAAGGGGTCCAGCACCACGCCGCCGCCGATGGTGCGTGTGGCGGATTGATCGCGCAGAATAAAACGGTCGCCGTGCAGCGCGCCGATGGGTTTGTCGAGTTGCAGTTGCACAATGGCCGATTGCCCAGGCGCGATGTTCTCGCCGCGGCGTATGGCAATGCGCGCCGTGACATCGGCGGTGGCCAAATGCAAATGCACGGGCGTCCAGTGTTTGAGCGATTGCGTTTCGCTCGCCAGCACGCTCACGCGCCCGGCGATGCGCTGCGTGGGATGATGTATCGCGGGGGCGAGCACCCAATCGCCACGGCTCACCGCCTCGAGGTCAGTGCCGGTAAGGTTTAACGCGCAGCGCTGCCCCGCCACCGCCTGCTGCGCGGCCTTGCCCTGAATCTGGATGCCACGAACACGCACTTCATTGCCGGCGGGCGAAATGACCAGTTTGTCGCCGGGCACGACTTTACCGTTGAACACCGTGCCGGTGACCACGGTGCCGCTGCCGGCGACGCTGAATGCGCGGTCAGCGGCGTAGCGAAAATGCTGATCGCCGCTGGCGCGTGACGCATTGGCGGCGGCGATTTTCTTGAGCGACTCGCGCAGTTCGTTCATGCCAGCGCCGCTGATGGCCGACACCGGCATCACGGGGGCACCGGCGAGCTGCGTGCCGGAAATGAGCGCGGCGACTTCTTCCGCAACCTGTTTTACGCGCGCTTCGTCCACACGGTCGATTTTGGTAATAACCACCGCGCCCTGCTGAATGTGCAGCAGGTTCAGAATGTTCAGATGTTCGAGCGTCTGTGGCATCGCACCGTCGTCGGCGGCGACCACCAACAGCGCGTAGTCGATGCCGCACACGCCAGCGAGCATGTTGCGCACAAAGCGCTCGTGGCCGGGCACGTCGACAAAGCCAATCAGCTCGCCATTCGGTAACGGCAAATACGCAAAACCCAAATCAATCGAAATGCCACGCGCCTTTTCTTCTGGCAGACGATCGGTGTCTACGCCGGTTAGCGTTTTCACCAGTAGGGTTTTGCCGTGATCGATGTGGCCAGCGGTAGCGACTATCATAACTAATTGATTTTAAACAGTTATTTTAATTTAAGTTGCAGAAGCTGATGCTGAAATTCTGCCTCCTGCAGCGCTTCGAGGCAACGCAGATCGAGGATAAACGCGCCATCGCGTATATGCCCGATCACCGGCACAGGCAGCGCGCGAAACGCGAGCGACAGGCTGTCAGCGAACGAACGCTTCACTTTGCCGATAGGCGTGATGGCAATGCCTGCGCTCGGCAAAGAATCCACCGGCAGCGAGCCGCTGCCGATTTGACTGCCGCAATCGACGACCTTGGCCTCTGCTGTGCCCTGCAAGGCGGCCTGCACGTGCGGCAGCACGCGTTCAGCCTGCGCGCGTATGTCGGCGCGTGTGCGGGTGAGCAAACGAATGGTAGTGACTTCTTCACGCAGTTTTTCCGGGTGCGTGTAGAGCCGCAGCAACGCGTCGAGTGCTGCCAGCGTAATTTTATCGACACGCAGTGCGCGTTTCATCGGATTTTTGCGGATGCGCGCGATCAGGTCTTTTTTACCGACCATCAAACCGGCCTGCGGGCCGCCCAACAATTTGTCGCCACTGAACGTGACCAAATCTGCGCCGTTGGCCAGAGCCTCGCGCGGCGTGGGCTCGTGCGGCAGGCCGTAGTCTTCCAGATTGACCAGCATGCCGCTCCCCAGATCGACGATGTAGGGTATGCCGTGTTCGTGCGCGAGCTTGGCGAGGTCTGGCTCTGGCACCGCCGAGGTGAAGCCCTGTATCGCGTAGTTGCTGGTATGCACCTTCATGATCGCAGCGGTGCGCGGGGTGATCGCTTCAGCGAAATCTTTGAGATGGGTGCGATTGGTCGCACCAACCTCCACCAGCTTGACGCCCGCGCGCTTCATGATGTCGGGAATACGAAACGCACCGCCGATTTCGATCAATTCGCCGCGCGATACCAAAACTTCTTTTTTTGCGCCTAGTGTATTGAGCACCAAGTACACTGCCGCAGCATTGTTGTTGACCACCACGGCACCATCGCCACCCGCCAAACGCGTGATCCATTTCTCGACGTGCGTATCGCGCTCACCGCGTGCGCCGCCACCGAGATCAAATTCGAGATTAACCGGACGCGTCATCGCCACCATCACGGCGTCCGCCACCGATTGCGGCATCAGCGCGCGGCCCAAGTTGGTGTGCAGCACTGTGCCGGTGAGATTAAACACCGGGCGCATCGACGGCTGATTGCGTTTGGCTACCTCGTTGCTGCAGGCTGTGATGAATTGTGTTTCATCGAAATCCAATGCGGCGCTGTTCTGCGCCAATGTGTCGCGCTGCGCTTGTAGCAAATCGCGGATGACATCGACCGTCAGCATACGGCCATAGCGGGCCACGAGCGCCGCTACCGGCGCGCTGGATAGCAGCCGGTCTACCGAGGGAAGCGCGCGACGCGCGGCTTGATCCGGGCTCACCATACGGTTGGTGACCTCGAAGCGACGGGTACGAAAGCCAGAGCGTGCTGCGTGAACATGGTTGGGATGAAGAGCGGCAATGCCAATACGGAAGGGACGACAATTTTAGCGCAAACCCAAGGGTGCATGCTATTCTCGAAAGGTCGATTTCCCCTTGATTTTTGTCGCCTTTCCCGATTCCGGAGTACGTTGATGACTGATCCCCGCGCTGCGACTGAAGCGACCTTTGATGTGGTCTGGCCGCTGGGCAAACCCACCTATGCGACACGCGCGCCCGTTGAGCGGGTGGTGGATTTGTCGAACAAGGTTGTCGCAGAGACTTGGGATTATTTGTTCCGCGGCGAGGAGTGGTTTCCGATATTGCGCGAGGAGCTGACTCGGCGCTATCCGGGCATCCGGTTCGTAACCTACGACACCTTCGGCAATCTGCACGGCCCGAACCAGCGTGAACTGGTCGCCAAAGTGCCAGCGCTGCTGAAGGAATTCAAAGTCGATGCGGTCATTTCCGGTATAGGCGCCTGAGGCGCTTGCACGCCCGCCGTGTTGCGGGCCAGTGCGATGGTGGAGCGTGCCGGCGTGCCGTCAGTGTCGGTGATTTCGACAGGGTTTTTAAAGCAGGCAGCGGTGGTCGCCAAGGGATTGGGGCTGCCCGATTTGGCAATCGCTGAATTCCCCGGCGTGCCGATGACGCAAAGCGGCGAGGTATTGCGTAAGCAGGTGGTGGAATTGTTGTTGCCGCGCGTGATCGCGGGCTTGTCCAAGCCACTGAAGGCGAGCGATCTGGCCGCCGATGCGCCTGCGCCCGGCCAGCGCGACATTGTGTTCAGCGGTACGCTGGATGATGTCAATGAACACTTTCACGACAACCATTGGTCGGACGGCATGCCCGTGGTGCCGCCGACACTGGATCGCATAGCAAGATTTTTGAAATTCACGACGCGTGATCCGAGTGAAGTGATCGGCGTGTGCCCGCCTGCCAACCGCGAGGCGACGGTGTGGAATGTCGCGGTGAATGGTGTGATGGCAGGTTGCCGTGCGGAATACATGCCAATACTGCTGGCCGTGGTGGAAATCATTTGCACACCGGAATACAAGATCGAAGACGCTGGTTCCACGCCGGGTTGGGAATCGTTGATCGTGTTAAGCGGGCCGATCATCAAGCAACTGGGTTTTAATTCAGGGCAGGGCGTGATGCGCATGGGGCGGCAAGCGAATACCAGCGTCGGGCGTTTTTTGCGCCTGTTCATACGCAATGTCGCAGGCTTTACGCATGCGCCGGAGGGCGCAGACAAAGGGAGCATCGGGCAGAGTTTTCTGGTGGCGTTGCCGGAAAATGAAGACGCGATTGCCGATTTAGGTTGGCAGCCGTACAGCGTTGATCGCGGCTTTACGGCGGGCGACAACGTCGTCACGGTGCAAAGCGTGGTGGCCATCAGTGCGCCAGCGTATTCGCAAAGTGAACACGCAGAAGAACATGCGGCGCTGCTGGCGGATGTGATCGGTCAGCGCGCGTGCGGTTATTGGACAGCCATCGGTATGTGTTACGCCAACTGGCATCCGCTGATCGTGTTGGGGCCGTCGATTGCCAAGGTGTTCGCCGACAACGGTTGGAACAAAAATCGCATACGGCAGTATTTTTATGAGCACGTAAAAATCAGCGTGCGCAACGTCGAGCGCTATGCGTATGGCGCGGGCTTGACCGGATTTCGCGTCGCCAACAATGTGAAGCTGGGTTTGCTGCCCAAGGAATACGCTTTGTCGGATGATCCCGACCGGCTGGTACCGGTGTTCCCCTGGCCGGAGAGCATCGGTATTGTGGTGGCGGGCGATGCGGGCCGCAATCAGTCGAAGGGCTATGTGTGCAACCACGTGCAGGGCGTGCCGACCAGCCGCAAAGTGGCGCTGCCGTTGAATTGGGATTTACTTTTGGCTGAATCGCGATCCAAAAACTGAAGTTAAGATTATGTTTCTATTGAACAAAACGACTTTGGCGCTGGCCCTGCTGGTGACCGCATCGGCGTCAATCGCGCAAAATTTTCCGTCCCGCCCGATCCGTTTCATCGTGCCGTATCCCGCTGGTGGCGCAGGCGATATTTTCGCGCGCGTCATCGGCGCAAAACTGGGCGATGCGTTCGGGCAACAGGTGGTGGTGGACAACCGGCCCGGTGCCAATGCGATCATCGGCACGGACATGGTGGCCAAAGCGCCGCCCGATGGGCATACGTTGGTGATGGCGAACAGCGCACCGTTTGTGCTGAATCCGAGCCTCTACAAAAGCCTGCCGTATGATCCGCTGAAGGATTTTGCGCCGGTGTCGCAGGGCACCTACTACGGTTACTTTTTAATCGTACATCCGGGTAACGTCGCGAAAAGCGTCAAGGAGCTGATCGAGCAGGCGAAAGCGAAACCGCTGGTGTATGCGTCAGCTGGCAACGGCAGCGCCAACCATCTGGCAGGCGAGTTTTTGGCGGCGATGGCCGGCGTCAAGTTCACGCACGTGCCGTACAAGGGTAGTGCCCCCGCGTTGGCGGATGTGATGGGCGGGCAGGTGCCGATGATGTTCGATACGCCGATCACGGCAATTCCGCAAATCAAGTCGGGCCGGGTGCGCGGGCTGGCGTTCTCCGGCAAACGTCGCGCACCGCAGTTACCCGATATCGCCACGGTGGAGGAGCTTGGCTACAAGGGCTTTGAAGTCAGCTCGTGGCAGGGCGTGGTCACCACGGCTGGCACGCCACGTTACACGATTGACCGCTTGTATCAAGAGACAGTGAAAGCGTTGAAGATGCCCGATGTGATCGACCGGCTCGCCACGCAAGGGGGCAATGAGCTGGTGGGCAGCACGCCCGATCAGTACGCGAAACTGATCCGCGAAGAGCTCGTGAAATACGCAAAGATCATCAAGGATGCCGGCATTCGGCAGGAATAAAGTTCAATAAAATTCAATAAAATCAATTAGTTATATAAATTATGGCAAACAAAAAAGCCGCACGACGTGCGGCTTTTTTGCGGCTGCGGCTAACCTTACTCGAACAGACGCTCTGGCAAAGGCAAGCCCGCCAGATCATCCGCTGTGAGCGGCTGATTGGGCTTGATGCCATTGCGCTCCAGCACGTGTATCAACTGCCGCGCGTGTTGTGCCGAGTGCCAAGTTGAGCGCTCGAACACCACGTGCAGTGGCTGCGGACCGTAGTAGGTGGGGATTTCTGCGCTTAAGGTTTTGTCCTTCACGCCTGTCCACCAATCCTCAAGGCGCTTAATCACGCCTTCGCCATAGGCGGCGATTTCACTGCCTTTCAGGCACGTGCCGTCAGCCGGCGGTACGTTGGCGTGACCTACGGCATATTCGGTGCCGTTGATGGTGCTGTCGAGATACGCCTCGCAAATGCGGAAGATATGGTGACTCATGATGCGTATCGGGCGCGGGCGATTGGGGATCACGTCTTGCAGTAGCACGCTATCCGGCAATTGCGTCACGTAGCGTTGCGCGGCGCGCAAGGCGATGACCCATTTCTTCACCAGTTGATCGGGCGGCAGCGGCGTGTGGCCGGTGCCTTCGAGACCGACGAATTCGGCGACGTCTTCGAGCTTTTGCCCGAACACGTAATTCTTACCTTTGGATACCACCGGCACATTGCGCAGGCCCAGTGCCAGCAGTCGTTCACGTCCACCCTTGTCGTTCAGAATGTCGACGACTTCGTGGTCAATCTTCTTTTTCGAAAGAAACTCTTTCGCTCGGAGGCAGGAACTTCACCCCGGCTGTAGAAAGAGAACAAATTTTTCGGCAGGTGCGTTCATGCGAATTCTCCGGTTGCGGTTGAGGGACGCTTGGAGACTACTCCCGCGAGGGAAAATCCGTCAAGCGGGTTTGGTGCGGCCTTGCCGCCGGCCGATATCAAGCGGGCTGGCGCAGGCGTATGGCCTCGGCAGCGGCGCCAGACAGTGCTATAGACTCGATAATGCCGCCACCCAGGCACACATTGCTCTCGTAGATCACCACGGATTGGCCGGGCGTGACCGCCCATTGCGGCTCGGCGAATTCGATGGCGCAGCTTTGTTGGGTGGCAGCGGCCACCACGCACGGGCCATCTTTTTGACGGTAGCGGGTTTTTGCGCCGTAGACCCAGCCGCAGGGTGGCGTGGCGTCTGCAATCCAACTGAGATTCACCGCGGTAACCCGGTCGCTAAACAAAAGTGCGTGGTCGTGCCCTTGTACCACTGTTAGGCGGTTGTTTAGCATGTCTTTTTCCGCCACATACCAAGCGTCGCCGTCGCCCAGACGAGTGCCGCCGATGCCCAGCCCCTGCCGCTGCCCCAGCGTGTAGAACATCAGGCCGGTGTGCTTGCCCACGCGTGCGCCGTCGGGCGTGCAAATATCGCCGGGATTGGCGGGGATGTAGCGATTAAGAAATTCGCGAAACGGCCGCTCGCCAATGAAGCAGATGCCGGTAGAGTCTTTCTTGTCGTGCGTGGCGAGGCCCGCCTTGCGCGCGATCTCGCGCACTTCGGTCTTGGTGAGATGGCCCAGCGGGAACAGGGTTTTGGAAAGCTGGGCTTGGTTCAATCGGTAGAGAAAATAGCTCTGATCCTTGGCGCCATCATCGGCGCGCAGTAGTTGATACAAGCCGTCGCGTTCGCGCACTTTTGCATAGTGGCCAGTGGCGATCTGTGCTGCACCCATCTTGAGGGCATGATCGAGAAAGGCTTTGAATTTGATTTCGGCGTTGCACAGCACATCGGGATTGGGCGTGCGGCCTGCCTTGTATTCGGCGAGAAATTCGCTGAACACGCGCTCTTTGTATTCGGTGGAAAAATTGACTTGCTCGATGTCGATGCCGATGGTGTCGGCCACGGAGACAGCGTCCACCAAGTCTTGTCGCGACGAGCAGTAGTCGTCGGTGTCGTCGTCTTCCCAGTTTTTCATGAAGAGACCGATCACATCGTAGCCCTGCTCTTTAAGCAGCAGTGCCGCAACCGAGGAATCGACGCCGCCGGATAATCCGACGACGACCCGCTTTTTGGCGCTCATGAATAGATGGTGGGCAGTTGAAAGGTTGGCAGGCGACTATTGTAACGCCCGGAAGGCGCGCTCAATAAAAAAGGCAGGGTCCGAAGACCCTGCCTTTGCAGCGAAAAATCCGCTATTACGCGATTACTTTTTGTCGGCTTTCGGCGCGTCAGCTTTGGGGGCATCGGCTTTCTTGGCGTCGGCTTTGGGGGCATCGGCTTTCTTGGCGTCGGCTTTCGGCGCGTCAGCTTTTTTGGCATCGGCTTTCGGGGCATCCGCTTTCTTGGCTTCAGCTTTCGGCGCGTCTTTCTTGTCTTGCGCGATAACCGGGGTTACGGTTGCAGCGGCAAAAACGGCGGCCAACAGGGTTGCGAACAATTTGCTCATTTCTCTTCCTCATTTTAGTTGGTGAATTGACCGCTGCGGCGTACACGTCTGGGGCTTGGGCGGTCGACCGCTTTGTTTCGGTCACGATCAATAACGGGCGTGCAGGCAGTTGGTTGACGGGTTTGTTAATTTGTAAAAAAAATCAATAAAATCAATTAGTTAGAATTCATTCCGCCAGCGTCCTGGCAGTAAACCGTCGAGGTGCCAGTCGCCGATTTGATGGCGAATCAAGCGCAGGGTAGGGAATCCCACCGCTGCCGTCATGCGCCGCACTTGGCGGTTTTTGCCCTCGCGGAGGGTGAGTTTGATCCACGACGTGGGGATGTTTTTGCGCAAGCGCACCGGCGGATCGCGCGGCCATAGCCAATCCGGTTCGGCGATCCGCTTAGCGTTGGCGGGCCGCGTCAGACCGTCATTCAGCTCGACGCCGTGCTGCAATTGCACCAGCGCAGTATCGGTGGGTTCGCCTTCGACTTGTACAAAGTAGGTTTTGGGCAGCTTGTGTTGCGGATCGGTGATGCGATGCTGCTGCGCGCCGTCATCCGTAAGTACGAGCAAGCCTTCGCTGTCGGCGTCTAGGCGACCGGCCGCATGCACGCCAGGCACATCGATAAAATCTTTGAGCGTGTGTTTGCCGTCAACCGGGCGAAACTGGCACAGCACGCCATACGGTTTGTTGAACAGCAGCAATTGAGGCATGGCCATCGTGAACGATCAATGATCTGAAGTGATGCAAAAAACAACGCCCGCAATCGCGGGCGTTGTGTGTTGACTTAAAGCTCGGACAAATTACTGCGCGCCCCAAGGTTTGATCGCCGCTTTTAATTGCTTGTAGCCGTCGATGTAGCGCGGACGCTTGCCACTGCTGTAAATCTTGTCGAAGGTGGCGAGCTGTGCATCCAGCCAATCGGCGAGCTGCTTGTTGCCGGGGTTCGCCGCTTTGTAGGCCTCGTTGATCAGCACGAAGTGGATGCGCGGATCGTACGGGTCTTTGGTGCCACCCACGGTTTCGTCGCCAGCCAGCAAGCGCAGCAGCATGGCGTCTGCCGAGCCTAGGGTTTGTTCGTAAATCGGCGCGCCCTCCATACGGTACATCACCGAGGTCATGTCCTTGCCGTTGGTCATGGTGAAGCCCATGTCTTTCCACACTTGCTTCATGTCCTTGCCGGTTTTGGCATGGTCGAGTACCAGTTGGCCCCAAGCGCGCAGCACATCGGGCGCGTCGGCCATCAGGTCGGTCAAACGGTCGCCGTCAAGATCGGTGGCGTATACCACGCAGCCGCGCTGATTCATCATGTCATGCAAAAGCAGGCCGAAGTTGGTGTCGGAAATATGCTCATACACATCGCCGCCCCAGTTTTCCATGCCGGCTTTGAAGTCTTTCGGCAGCAGTGCCACGATGGCGTCGACGTTTTCTTTGTGCTCTTCATACGCATCCACCGCGTATTGGCGCTTGAGTTTGAATTTAGTGCCTTGCAACAGCCAGCGCATGATGCCGGCGTTCACCGCATCTTCTTTGGCTTGCGTGGGCTTGGTGGCGATACGACCGATTTGACCCATATCGTGCACCAGCTTCAGGAACAGGCGCGCGGCATACGCCATGCGGATGCCGGGGGTGTTCATCTCGGAGTGGATGTTGCCAGTGGCTTTTTCCACGATAAACTTTTTATTGTCTTGCGAATACGGCAGGCCGGGCATAAAGCGCACGTTGGTGATCGAGCCATACGGGCGCACGTTGCAATACACGCCCGAGGCGGTACGCAGCGGCGCATTGGCAGATTTACCTGCGACCACCACTTTTTTGCCGCCTTCGTTCACCATGAAGTCGCCGGCTGTGGACCACTTCAGGCAGGTGTAATCCATTTTTCCGAACCATTCGAGCGACTTCAGCTTGGTGTCGTGGCGGAACTGCGCCATCATGGGCACGCCGAGGTAAGGCAGGCCCAACACATCCAGCGCCATAATGGTGCCGTTCAGCGCAAAGGTGTCGGTCAGCGCATGCGCTACAGGTTGCACGCCGCCTGCTGTGCTGCCGCCTTCCCAGATGACCGCGTCGCTGATGCCGCGCGGCTGCGTCTTGGAGCGCTTGAAAATACTGTCGAGGTATTTGAACAAATCGCCGTCTTGCTCTTCTTTGGCGATTTTGAAAAGATCGAGTATGCCAGTCATGATTCTACGTCTCCGTGATTAAGGTTTGCACATGAGATTATCGCATTTATTGCCGTGCGGTTAAACGGCCACCGAATCTGCGCTTTTTCTGTCCGCGCGCATAGGCGGACGGGATGCGCGCAAGGCGTTCTATGGCAAATGGCGCAGCCGACAACCGCCTTCCCGAGCGACTACGGCGGTGTTACTGACTACGCAAAGGGGCTGACAGCGCTGAGTGAGTCAACATACAATCAACACCGGGCCAACAAGGGCAATTCTGTCACAGACAGAATTAAAGCATACACCAAAATCAGAACTTGCAAGCGACAGGCAGTAATTCTCTTTTTTGTTGTGGAAGCACTTGAATTTTCCGGGATAACGTCCAAAATAGAACCTAATATGCGGTATCGAGATTCAGTGGGCGCAGTAAATAATTCGGGCGATGTCGGACCATGGCAGGCAAACAGCGAGATGACACAGTACTGGAGGTGCAGCGGGTCAAAACCAAGCCGCCACCCATGTACAAGGTCATGATTTTGAACGATGATTACACGCCGATGGATTTTGTGATTATCGTGTTGCAAAAGTTTTTTTCGTTGAACCGCGAAAAGGCGACGCAAATCATGCTCAAGGTGCACCGTGAAGGCATGGGTGTGTGTGGCGTGTATTCCAAGGATGTCGCCGCGACTAAAGTGGATCAAGTACGCTCGTACGCCAAACAGCATCAACATCCGTTACAGTGCATGATGGAAGAGAATTAAAAGTGACAATCACAATAGTCGCCCATAAAGGAACCCGATGATCGCTCAGGAACTGGAAGTCAGTCTGCACATGGCCTTTATGGAGGCCCGCCAGAAGCGCCACGAGTTCATTACCGTGGAGCACTTGCTGCTGGCGTTGGTGGATAACCCTTCCGCCTCCGAAGTATTGAAGGCCTGCGCCGCCGATGTGGACGACCTGCGCAAGGCGCTGGCGGAGTTCGTCACCGAGCACACGCCGATTTTGGCTGGTGAAGACGTGGATACCCAGCCCACGCTGGGTTTTCAGCGCGTGATCCAGCGCGCCATCTTGCACGTGCAGTCGTCGGGCAAGAAAGAAGTGACCGGGGCCAACGTGTTGGTAGCGATTTTCGGCGAAAAGGATTCCCATGCCGTGTATTTCCTTAATCAGAAGGGCGTCACGCGGCTGGACGTGGTGAATTTTATTTCCCACGGCATCAGCAAAACGCAACAGGCCGCGCCGGCCAAAAATGAAAGCGAAGCCGAGGCGGAACCAGAAACACCGTCCGCCGGCGGCGCGTTGGAAAACTACACCTTGAATCTCAATACACTGGCGCAGCAGGGCAAGATTGATCCGCTGATCGGTCGTGACAAGGAACTCGAGCGCGCGATTCAAATATTGTGCCGCCGCCGCAAAAACAATCCGCTGCTGGTAGGTGAGGCAGGCGTGGGTAAAACCGCTATTGCTGAGGGCTTGGCGCGGCGCATCGTCGAAGAAACCGTGCCCGACATCTTGCAAAAAAGCACGGTCTACGCGCTCGATATGGGCGCTTTGCTGGCCGGCACCAAGTATCGAGGTGATTTTGAGCAACGCCTGAAAGCCGTGTTGAAGCAATTGCAGGAAAATCCGCGAGCGATACTATTTATTGATGAAATTCATACCCTTATCGGTGCGGGCGCTGCGTCGGGTGGCACGCTGGATGCCTCCAATTTGTTGAAGCCCGCTTTGTCGAACGGCACGCTGAAATGCATCGGCGCAACCACCTATACGGAGTATCGCGGCGTGTTCGAAAAAGATCACGCCCTGTCGCGGCGTTTCCAGAAAATCGACGTGCTGGAACCCAGCGTTGAAGAAACGGTGCAAATCCTCAAAGGCCTCAAGTCACGCTTCGAGGAGCATCACGGCGTCAAATACATGGCTGCGGCGCTCACCGCCGCCGCTGAGTTGGCCGCGCGCTTCATCAATGATCGACACTTGCCGGACAAAGCCATCGACGTGATCGACGAAGCCGGCGCTGCGCAACGCATTCTGCCGAAATCGAAACAGAAAAAAGTCATCAGCAAGCACGAGATTGAAGAGGTGGTGGCGAAGATTACACGTATTCCGCCGCAGACCGTTTCCAACGATGACCGTAACTCGCTAAAAACGCTGGGGCGCGATCTCAAGGCCACCGTGTTCGGGCAAGACAAAGCGATCGATGCCCTCACCACGGCCATCAAAATGGCGCGTAGCGGTTTGGGCAATCCCTTAAAGCCCATCGGCAGCTTTCTGTTCTCCGGCCCTACTGGCGTGGGTAAGACCGAAGTCGCGCGCCAGTTGGCTTATGTGATGGGCGTGGAATTGATCCGCTTTGATATGTCCGAATATATGGAGCGTCATGCGGTATCGCGTCTCATCGGCGCGCCGCCGGGATACGTGGGCTTCGATCAAGGTGGCTTGCTCACCGAGCAAATCACCAAGCAGCCGTATTCCGTGTTGCTGCTCGATGAAATCGAAAAGGCGCACCCGGATGTTTTCAATATTCTGCTGCAGGTGATGGATCACGGCACGCTCACTGATAACAACGGGCGCAAGGCGGATTTCCGCAACGTGGTGATCATCATGACCACCAACGCGGGGGCCGCCGAGTTGTCGAAAACCAGCATCGGCTTCACACCCAACAAACAAGCGGGTGATGAAATGGGCGAAATCAAGCGCCTGTTCACACCGGAGTTCCGTAACCGCCTCGACGCCATGATTTCTTTTGCGTCGCTGGATCGTGCAGTCATCTTGCGTGTGGTGGATAAATTCCTTATGCAGCTCGAGGATCAATTGCACGAGAAGAAAGTCGATATCACGTTCACCCCGGCGCTGAAGGATTATCTCGCCAAGAAGGGTTTTGATCCCGCAATGGGCGCACGTCCGATGGCGCGACTGATACAAGACACCATTCGCAGCGCGCTGGCCGATGAGTTGTTGTTTGGCAAGCTCGTCAGCGGTGGCAAAGTGACCGTCGATTTGGACACGGCTGAAAAAGTGAAACTCATTTTTGCCGAAGAGAAAAAGCCCGAAGCCAGCGTCGTCTAACAATCTGGTTGAAATCCGCAAAAACCCCGGAGATCCCGGGGTTTTTGTTTTGTGCGCCCTGTTGCTCGAAGCCGCCTTGCAGCGCAGTCAATATCGCAATATTGTTATACTTGCTGGCAGCTTTTCCAGCGGCACTACTCACAAGGAGGACCACATGAAAACTCGATGGTTAATCGCGGGCATAGGCGCCGCATCGTTTGCGTGTGCGGCGAACGCCCAAGACCCCAATGCTGCACGAGCGCTCGCGGCAACCTGTGCGACTTGTCACGGCACTGATGGGAATAGCGTCGGTGGTGTGCCGCCCAGCATCGCGGGCCGGCCCAAAGATCTGATGGTGCAGCAGCTTAAGGAGTTTCGCGACGGCAAACGGCCTGCGACGATCATGCATCAGCAGGCCAAGGGCTATACCGACGCACAGTTTGAACTGATCGCCGGTTACTTTGCTAACGTCAAGCCTGCGCCAGCGCGCAGCGGCTACTAGGAGAATGCCATGACCTTTTCCAGACGTGAATTCATGCAGTGGACCGCCGCAGCAGGCGCAACCGCAATGACGGGTTGCGCGACCACGGGCGGTTCAAGCGCGGGGCGTGTGGTCGTTATCGGCGCGGGCATCGGCGGCGGCACCGCAGCCAAATACGTGAAAATGTGGTCGCCGGATATCGACGTTACCGTCGTCGAGCGGGAGGCCGGATTCATCTCTTGCCCCATCAGCAATCTGGTGTTGGCGGGCAATGCTGCCATGAATGACATTTCGCGTGATTACAGCGGGCTTGGCAATCGTGGCATCCGCGTGGTGCGCGACAACGCCGTCGCGATAGACCCTGTCGCAAAAGCGGTGCGGCTTGCGGGCGGCAACACGCTGCAGTACGACCGCTTGATCGTGTCACCCGGCGTGGACATGCTCTACGACACCCTTCCCGGCTTGAACAACGCCGCAGCGCAGTCGCAGGTTTTGCACGCTTGGAAAGCCGGGCCGCAAACGCTGGCGCTGCGCAAGCAGCTTGAATCCATGCGCGATGGCGGCGTGTTTGTGCTTCACATACCGCTGGCACCGTACCGTTGCCCGCCGGGGCCGTATGAGCGCGTGTGTCAGATTGCGGATTACTTCAAGCGCGCCAAGCCCAAATCCAAAATCATCGTACTCGACTCCAATCCGGATATCGTGTCAAAAGCAGGCTTGTTCCGTGCGGTTTGGAACGGTCAATACAAAGGCATGATCGATTACCGGCCCAATAGCGAGATTGCCGATGTGGATGTGAAAGGCATGACCATCAAGCTGCAGTTCGGTGATGTCAAAGGCGACGTGCTGAACGTGGTGCCGCCGCAGCGGGCCGGTGACATTGCACGCGAAGCCGGGCTGATTACCGCGAACAACCGCTGGTGCGGCATAGACTGGCTGACGTGTGAATCCGTCAAAGTGCCCGGTGTGCATGTGTTGGGTGACGCCACGTTGTCAGCCGCGCTGATGCCTAAATCTGCCAGCATGGCCAATCAGCACGCCAAAGTGTGCGCGGCGGCAGTGATCGCGTTAATCAAAGGCCAGCCGGTGAATCCGCAGCCGATGATGATGAACACCTGCTACAGCTTCGTGGATGCCAAAAGCGTGATTCACGTCGCGTCGGTGCATCAATACAGCGCGGCGGAAAAAACCATGGTTGCCGTCAAAGGTGCCGGCGGATTATCTGACAAGCCCAGCGAACTGGAAGGCACTTACGCGTGGGGCTGGGCGCGGAATATTTGGGCAGATTCATTAGCTTAGTCGCTGCAGGTGTCGTGCCGACGGTGGTGATGGTTACTGCGGCGCGACACGCGACAGGAAGTGCAGGATCGCCTGATTAAACACGTCGCGCTGCTCGACATTCGATAAATGCGCCGCTGACGCAATCGTCAGAAATTCCGATCCCGGCAGATTTTCGTGAATCTTGCGCGCCATTTCTGGCGGCGTGCCGTGATCGTGTTCGCCGACGATGACAAAAGACGGGCAGCGGATTTCCTTCAGCCGGACGAGCGTATCCACTTTTGCAATCGCAGCGCACGCACCGGCAAAGCCATCCACTGGCGTGGTCAGTATTTGTTCGCCGATGCGCGCCATGACGTCTTTGCGCGTGTTGCGATACGACTCTGTGAACCAGCGCGCCAGCGTGCTGTCGAGCACGCTGGGCATGCCGCCCTCGCGTGCCATGCGCACGCGCTCGCCCCACATTTCGGCGGCGTTCGGCGGGCGGCGGCTGGTAGTGTCGGCGAGTATCAGGCTTTGCAACACGCTAGGGTATTTCAGGGCAAAGGTTTGCCCGATCATGCCGCCCATTGACAGGCCGATCCAGTGCGTACGCGTGATATTCAATGCATCGAACAATCTTTTGACGTCATCGGCCATCTGCTCCAGCGTGTAATCTCCCGGCGGCGCACTCGATTGCCCGTGACCGCGCGTGTCAAACCGCAGCACGCGGAATTTGGGCGTGAGCACGGCCATTTGGTCGTCCCACATATGCACGTTGCAGGCAAGCGAGTGGCTCAGCGTAATCCACGGGCCATTTTCGTTGCCTTCAATTTCGTAATGCATGTCGATGTGGTTGGTTTTGATTTTCATGGATGATGCCTTAGTAAGGATTTTGCGTTAGATTATGGCGCACTGAATCATCAGGATATTTTACCGTAACTAATTGTTTTTATTGAGTATTTATAGTATTACCGCTATGCGACACACCAAGGAAAAGACCATGATGCTGATTTGCTCCACTCCGTTGCGCTGGCTGGCCGCTGGTGCCGCCGCGATGTTTACAGTCAGCGCGCCGCTGCATGCGCAAACCTACCCGGTGAAGCCGGTGCGGCTGATCGCGCCGTTTCCGCCCGGTGGTTCCAGCGACTTGATTGCGCGCATCGTCGCGCAAAAGCTTTCAGAGGGTTTTGGCAATCAGGTGATTGTTGAAAATCGTCCGGGGGCCGGCAGCAATCTCGGCACGCAAGTGGCCGCCCGCGCAGCGCCGGACGGCTACACGTTGTTGATTACCAGCGTAACGGCAGCGATCAATATGTCGCTGTTTCGCAATCCCGGTTACGACGTCATCAAGGACTTCGCCCCGATTGCCAAGCTCGCGGTCGGCCCCACGGCACTGGTCGTCCATCCGTCTGTGCCCGCGCAGAACGTCCAGCAGTTCGTCAACCTCGCACTGTCGCGCCCCGGCCAGTTGAACTACGGCTCCGGTGGTAACGGCACGCCTGCGCATATTTGCGGCGAGATGTTCCGCTTGATGGCAAAAGTCAATGTAGCGCACGTGCCGTACAAAGGCACCGGCCAGTCCGTCACCGATTTGATGGCAGGTCAGATTCATTTTGTTTTCGCCAGCATGCCCGTGGCGTTTCCGCATATGAAGTCGGGGCGCTTGCGCACGCTGGCGGTCACCGGCGCTGCGCGTACGCCGCTGGCCCCCGAGCTGCCGACGGTGGCCGAATCCGGCATTCCCGGCTACGCGTTCGACTCCTGGTGGGGGCTAGTGACCAACACCGGCGTGCCGCCAGCTATCATCAACTCACTGAGCGCCGACGTGCGCCGTTTGCAGCAATTGCCGGACGTGAAATCGCGTTTCGCGGATTTGGGCATCGACGTGCTGCTGGGCTCGCCAACCGAGCTGGCGAGCTTTACGCGAGCGGAGATCGACCGCTTTGCGAAGATTATTCGCGACACGGGCATACGCGCGGAATAGCGACGTTTTTTCAAGCGCCATCAGCGCAGCATAATCGTCAGATTGAAGTCCCCGCGCAACAGCCCCACCGCGTAGCTTTGCGCACCCCGCAGCGCCACCTGTAACTCCGCCGCGGTTTGCATGCGGCGGCGGTTCACGGCGTAAATAATGTCGCCGGGGCGAAAGCCCGCCACCCACGCCGTACTGTTTTGTTCCACGGCGGAGACCACCAACCCGCCCCCTTGCAATCGTTGAAACAACGGGCTACCGCGCTGGATTTCTATCACGCGCATGCCCGGCAGTTGCGGAATGGGCACGCCCTCGCCGGTGGAGACATCCGGTGCTGCGATTTGCGCCCGCACGGTGCGCGTTGCGCTTGCGCGATTAATGCGCATTTCCACTTCTTCGCCGATGGCGGTGAGCCCTAGCCGCGCGCGCAATTCAGCGGCGTGGCGTATCGGGCGGCCGTTGAGTGCCGTGACCACATCGCCTTCGCGTAAGCCTGCTTTGGCCGCAGGCGAATTGGGCTGCACTACCGCCAGCAGCGCGCCGTCGAGCGTGTTGACGCCGAGCTTTTTGGAAAGCTCCGGCGTGAGATCGGCCATTTCAATACCCAGCCGTCCGCGACGCACCTCGCCGTGTTTGATGATTTGATTCATCACCGCGCGCGCCATGCTCGACGGCACCGCAAAGCCGATGCCGACGTTACCGCCCGACGGCCCGATGATGGCCGTGTTGATACCGATCAGCTCGCCGCGCAGATTCACCAGCGCGCCGCCGGAGTTGCCGGGGTTGATTGAGGCATCGGTCTGGATGAAATCTTCGTAGCCTTCGATGTTCAGGCCGCTGCGGCCCATGGCGCTGACGATGCCGGAGGTCACGGTTTGGCCGATGCCGAACGGGTTGCCAATGGCGAGTACGTAATCGCCCACTTGCAGATTATCTGAGTCGCCAATCTTGAGCGCAGTGAGATTCGCGGCTTCAATTTGCAGCACGGCGATATCGGTGCCGGGATCAGTGCCCACCAGCTTGGCGTTGAACTGACGGCGGTCTTTGAGCGTGACAATTGCGCGCTCGGCGTCTTTGATGACATGGTTGTTGGTGAGCACATAGCCGCGCGCGGCGTCGATGATGACGCCGGAACCGGCGGCTTGCTCGCGTTGCTCTTGTGGGCGTTCGGGCACACCAAAAAAGCGGCGGAAGAATGGATCGCGAAACAGCGGGTTGTTTTCCATCGGTGCGCGCGTGATCACCGAAATATTCACCACGGCAGGCGTGACTTCGTTGACCAGCGGCGCCAGCGTGGGCAGGCCGCGCGCGTCGGTAGCGGGCAGGGGTTGCGCGGGCGCGACGAGCGGCGCGGCGGCAAGACTCAGCCAGAGGGCTACTAGTAGTGTTCTCATAATTGTATAAGTAGTTCGCTACGCCGAAAAACGCTTGGTCAAAATTCTACGAGCACGGCTGGTCAGTTTTAACCGCGCGCCAACATACATGATGTTAGAAACCGAGGGTGGGTTCACCCCGGCGAACTGCCTGCGTCGGCGAGCACAATGCCTGCGGCACGATCATGCGTATCGGCTTGTTCAGACACGGTGTGCGCCCCTACCGAGCGTTCCATCAGAGCGCCCAGCGAAATCAGGACGTGTACTACCCCCGCTGTCCCAACGGCCCGCGCACCAGTTTGCCCGGCAGCGCGCCGGTGTGCTTGCCGTTACGCAAGAGTACTGCGCCATTCACCACCGTCGCGGCCATGCCACGCGTGCGCTGCACGAGCCTACGCGCGCCCGCTGGCAGATCGTCCAGCACTTCCGGCATTTCAGCCATGAGCGTATCGGGATTGAACACCACAATATCCGCGTTCATGCCCTCGCGGATCAGCCCGCGGTCGTGAAAGCCCCATTGCGTTGCGGGCACCAGCGACAGCATGCGTACGGCTTGTTCGAGTGTGAAGGCCTGTTTGGTGCGCACCCAGTGATACAGCAAATGCGTTTGCAGCGATGAATCCATCAGTTGCGACACATGCGCGCCAGAGTCTGAAAAGGTTGTGACCGCGCGCGGATGGCGCATGATTTGCAGCGCGACATCTTGGTCTTCATTGGCAATCGGTTGCAGAAAGAACTGATCGAGGTCTTTATCCAGCGCCAGCTCAATCATGGTTTCGCACGGATGTTGGCCACGTTCACGTGCGACTTCTGCGACGCTGCGGTGCGGGCCTTCCACCGTGTCCAGTACAAACAGCCAGTCGTAATCGGCGACCTTGGCTTCGGTGCCGCGCGCTTCGCGGTCGTCGCGTGCGTTGGAGGCCTCAATGAGCTTGGCGCGCAACGCCGGGTCGCGCAGTTTGGCTTTTTGCGCTTCCAGCGGCAGCGCGCGGATGTCTTTCCACAGCGGCAGGCGATCCCACGGCATTTGCGTTTTGAACGACAGTAGCGCAGACAACGCGCGGGTGTGCGCTTGTGCAAACATGCGCCCGCCTGCGGCGGCGGTTTCGTCCAGCAGATCGAGATATTTTTTCCACGTGCCGGGCGACTGGCGGCGGCTAAACACGCCGAAGGTGATGGGGCGGCCTGACGCCACCGCGAGATCGCGCAGGCGCGTGTGATATTCGCGCAAGCCGGGGTCGCCAGCGTTCCGGTCAACGCCTTCGCCCGCCACTTCAAACAGGCCCGCGTTTAACTTGCCCATGACGCCCACCAGCCGTTGCACTTCGTCCCACGCTGCTGCGCGGCTGGCCACCGGGCGCGCATCCGGCGTTTCGTGCGCCGGCGAGCGCGATGAGGTAAAACCCACTGCGCCGGCGCAAATGGCGTCGTGCACCTGCTGCTCCATCGCCTTGAGATCATCCTCAGTGGCTTTTTCCGTGAAGGCGCGCTCGCCCATGACATAGGTGCGAATCGCCGAGTGCCCGACGTAGCTCGCGTAGTTGATACCCTTGGGCAGCTTTTCCAGTGTTTCGAGCAGCTCTGGGTATGTGGTCCAGCTCCATGGGATGCCGGCTTCCATCGCGGCGGGTGAGATATCCTCGGCGCGCTGTAGGTTGCGGATCACCATATGCTTGTTCTCGACGGCACACGGTGCCAGCGTGAAGCCGCAATTGCCCATCACGGCTGTGGTGATGCCGTGATAGCACGACGACGTGCCCAGCGGATCCCAGAATATCTGGGCGTCCATGTGTGTGTGTCCATCTACAAAGCCGGGCGCAACCACGTGGCCTTCGGCGTCGACGACGTCTTTGGCGCTGTCGCGGATGCGGCCGATGCGTGCAATTTTGCCGGCGATCACGCCGACATCCGCGCGATAGCGCGGCATGCCTGAGCCGTCAATCACGGTACCGTTTTTGATGACCAGATCGTATTGCATGATGAGTCTCCCTTGATTCAGCGTAATCTTGAGCCAAGTTGGGCTATCCCGCAAGTGTTGGTGCTGCCGAGGCCACTGGGCCGGCGGTGCTACTCCATTCGCATGCGAGTCGCTTTGACGGTTTTTTCGTTGGCGCGGAATTCGCGACGCAGGAACTCATTGTATTGATCGGCTGCCAGTCGCTGAAAGCCGGTGGGGCTGGCGGTGGCGTAGGTGAGCTCGCCGGGTTTGCTGCGTGCGAGCGCGACCAAATCCTTGATGTTGCGCACCGGCAACGACGGATGCACCGAATACAGCAGCGGGTTGGCTGCAATGCGCGCGACGCCGATAAAATCGCGCTCGGTGTCATACGGCAACTTGCGTGCGAACAAATTGATGGTGTAGCTCGGCCCGTTGAGTAGCAGCACATGCGCATCGGGTGGCGCGCGCACCACGAGTTCAGTCGCGATGACCGTGCCGCCGGCGGCGAACGGCAGCACAAAGCGCAGTGGCTTGGTGGGGAAGCCTTGTGCCCAAGAAGGCGCAGCGAGTGTTGCGCTAGCGGCTGCAGCGGCTACGGCGGCTACAGCGGCTGCTTTGTAAGTAATTGAATTAATTGAATTTATTGAACCTTGATGCCGCGTTCCTTGACGATTTTGGTCCAGCGGTCGTACTCGCTACGAATACGCTCATTGAATTTTTGCGGCGTGCCGCCGGTGGCGAGCAAGCCTTGCGAATCGAGGTTCTTCTTCATTTCAGGGTCTTGCAAAATCTTGTTAATAGCGCTGTTGAGTGCATCCGCGATGGGCTGCGGCATGCCGCGCGGTGCCATCGCACCGAACCACAGTTCCACCGCGTAGCCGGGTATGGTGTCACCCACGGTGGGTACGTTGGGCAGCGCATACCAGCGCTTTTCCGTGGTGACGGCCAGCGCGCGCAGCTTGCCGGTGTTGACGTGCGGCACGATGGGCAGCAGGCTGCCGACGATCACCGGCGCTTGGCCCGCCAGCAAATCGGTCATCGCCGCGCCCGTGCTCTTGTAATGCACGCCGACCATTTGCGTGCCGGTTTGGCTGAGGATTAACTCTGTCGCCATGTGGGTGAGGCCGCCGACGCCGCTAGTGGCGAAGGTGAGCGCGCCAGGTTTGGCCTTGGCCAGTGCGATCAGTTCTTGGGTGGTTTTCGCCGGAATCGACGGGTGTACCGTCAGCACGAACGGCGTAATGCCGAACTCGGCAAGGCCGGGCAGCGTGTTGATCGGATCGAACGCCGGTCGGTGCGTGGCTGCCGAGGCGGAAAAACTGCCCGACGCCATCAGGATGGTGTAGCCGTCTGTCGGTGCTTTGGACGCCATTTCCATGCCCACAATGCCGCCCGCGCCGGCGCGGTTGTCCACGATGAACTGCTGCTTAAAAATCTCCGACAACTTGGCCGATACTTGGCGCGCAGTGATATCGCTGCCGCCGCCCGGCGCGAACGGCACAATCACGCGCACGGATTTGGTGGGGTAGGTTTGCGCCAAGGCGAATGCAGGGCTGAGTGCGGCGCTTGCCAGTGCGAGCGACCCGGCTCGCTTCAAGGTGATGTGTTTCATGGCGGTATCCTCGTGGTGATGCTGTTTTAGTGGTACTGCGAAGTAACTCATCAGCTTCACCTTAGGATGCGGTTCCGGCCCTCACCGACATCCTACGACGAAGCTGAATCGTTATGCTGCAAATGCCATAACGTGTCGTGCACGCAAAGGTTACGCAGGTTACGCAGGCTACCGCGGGTTCTGCAAAAACGCGCTGTTCACACAGTTAATGAGTTTGTTGTCTTTCAAATACAGCTTGGCGGTTTCGGCAGCTTTGGTGCGCAGGTCAGTCAAACCGTCGGGGCTGTAAAAACCGGCGTGCGGCCCCAGCAGCACGCGGCCTTTAAGCCACGGCTCATTGGCCATCCAAGCTTTGACCAGCGGGTCCGCTAACGTGCCCGGCTCGCTCGGCAGCACGTCCAAGCCCACGGCGAGCAGACGATTGCTGCGCAGGCCTTCAAGCAGCGCGCCAGTGTCGCAAATGGGGCCGCGCGCGGTGCTGATGAGATACGCGCCGGGTTTGATTTTGGCGACTGTTTCAGCATTGATCAATTTGTTGGTTTCGGCGTTCAGCGGCGCGTGGATGGTGATCACGTCCGCCACTTTGAGCAAATCTTCGAGCTTCGCAGCGCGCGTAAAGCCGAACGACAACTCCGCACCGATGGAAAGCCCTGGATCGTAAAACACCACGTTCATGCCGAAGGCGCGCGCACGCAACGCCGACGCCGTGCCGATGCGGCCCATGCCGATCACGCCGTAGGTTGCGCCGCGCAGGCGTCGCGCAGTGACGTTGTGCGTGTGCGTCCAGTTGGCGGTGGGGTCTAGCCGCAGCATGGCGTCGTAAATCGCCGTGCCGCGCGCGAAGGCCAGCATCATCGCAACCGCGGTGTCAGCAACCTCGGTGGTGCCGTAGTCGGGCACGTTGCACACCGCGATACCAGCCTTGCCGCACAGTTCCAGATCAACGTTGTCGTAGCCCACGCCGTTGCGCACGATAATGCGGCATTTTTTTAAATGCGGCACCACGGTGCTGTTCATCTGAATGCGCGCGACTACGATACCATCGCAGTTCTGCCACGCCGCTAGGTCTATCGCCTCGAAGCTCGATTTGCGCGGGTTGGCAAATTGCGTGTCGTCGGAGAACACCTTGTGTTCGAGGTCGAGCACTTCAGAGCGGCTGTCGGGGTAGAGCATGTTGATGGGCATGGGGGTTCCTTGTGGTTTCGTGGTCTTGTGGTAAGTGTTTAAAAAAACTCAATAAAATCAATTACTTATGGCGATAACCTGTTGAGGCCTATGACCGCAGCCCGAATAAAGTCCCGCATTGTAACGGTGAAGACGGCGCTTGTGACGCCCGCTGGTGTGGTGTCGTGAGTAAGTCCGCGTTGCCAACGCTGTCGCAGCTAAAGCTCGACCCGTTGCCGTATCAGGTGCGCGCTGAGCTCTACAACCAGCTCGCGCAAATGGAAATCAACGGCTTGCCGTTTGATCGCGCCTTGGCAATCGTGAAACTGCCGACCGTGGCGCAGCCGCGCGTGGCCATCATGAGCGCGCACATGGCGCGCGGCGCTGATCCCGCACAGGCCGGTGAGAAGAGCGGCCTCTTCACGCGGATGGATGCACGCCTGATCCGCGCCGCGTTGAGCGCCGGCAGCCCTGGCAATATGTACAAGCGCCTTTCCACCTATTACACCGCCCGCGCGCAGCAGTTGGCTCGGATGAAATCGCAGATGGCGCTGCCAGCGGCCGTGTTTGTCACCGCCTTGCTGGTGCAACCGTTGCCCGCGCTGGTGGGTGGCCGGCTGAGCCTGATCGGTTTTGTGTGGCAAATCGCCAAACCGCTATTGATTGTCGCCGGCTTGATTGCGCTGCTGCGCTGGTGGCTCGGCGGTGAATCTGGCGCGAATAGCATCTCGTGGCAACAGCGCGTGCCGCTATACGGCACGATCTACGTGCGCCGCAACCTGCGCGATTTTTTTGAAAGTCTCGCCCTGATGCTTGAGGCTGGCCTGCCGATACTCGATGCTTTGCCCGCCGCACTCGAAACCGTAGAAGACCGCAGCATCCGCCGCGATCTCGCCAAAATTCGTTCGCAGATCGAAAAGGGCGCGAACTTTACCGACGCCCTGCGCCAGTGCAAAACCGACGCCTGCGCCCGCGCCGCAGAATTCGCCAACACGGGTGAAGCCAGCGGCGCGTTGCCGGAAATGCTCATGCGACACTGCCAATTTGAAACCGACGCGATCAATCGGTTCTACGCGGAAATGGCCGCGTGGGCGCCGCGTATTGTGTATGCGATGGTGGCGCTTTGGATGGCTTATGGCTTGTTGACGGGTGGAGGCACTATGACTACGTTGCCGAAGGATTTGCAATGACACGTTTTACGATGTTGTGATGCCCGCCGTACGCGCCTAGAATGAACCGGTAGCAGCACCGCCTGCTTTTTACATCGCGACATCTGAGGAGAACTCCCTATGGCACAACGTATCACGGTTTCGTTGACCGTCAATGGCCAACGGCAATCCATTACCGCTGCTGCAGACACGCCGCTGCTGTGGGTGTTGCGCGAGCAGCTCAAGATGACGGGCACGAAGTTTGGCTGCGGCGTGGGTCAATGCGGCGCTTGCACGGTACATTTGAATGGTACGCCGGTGCAGTCGTGCTTACATACCTTGCAGGATGTCGCGGGCAAAAATGTGACCACCATAGAAGGCCTATCGAAGGATTCGAGCCATCCGCTGCAAAAGGCGTGGCTAGTGGAGCAGGTGCCGCAGTGCGGCTATTGCCAGTCGGGGCAGATCATGCGGGCGGCGGGCTTGTTGAAGGAAACGCCGCGTCCCACGCGCGAGCAGATTGTGGATTACATGAGTCCCAATATTTGCCGTTGCGGCACGTATGCGCGCATTACGAAAGCCATTGAGCGTGCGGCGAAGGAGATGGTGTGATGATGAAAACCACTATCATCAATAAACAACGCCGTAGTTTCATGGTGGGCGCAGCGGGTTTTACTTTTACGGTAGCAGCAGGCGGACCGGTGCTGAATGCGTTGTTGGCGAGTGACGCGATTGCACAATCGACCCGTGTTCGGCTGAACGATTGGGTCACAGTGTTCACTGACGGCACCGTGGCGATTATGTCGCCAGCGGCGGAAATGGGGCAGGGCTCGCTGACATCGCTGCCGCGCATTGTGGCGGATGAAATGGATGCGGATTGGGCCAAGGTCAGAATTGTGCCGTCGCCTGCGAGTGACAAAATTTACGGCAATCCGGGGCGCGGCTATCACCAGTACACGGCAGGCAGTGCCACGGTGACAGGGTATTTCAAAAATTTGCGCGAGTTTGGCGCGCAAGTGCGGCAGGTGTTGATGGAGAATGCCGCGCAGCGCTGGAACGTGCCGCTGGCGGAGCTGGCCACGCAACCCGGTGTGGTGCTGCATGAAAAAACCGGCCGGCGTTTGCCTTACGGCGAGATTGCAGCGTTTGCGAAAATCCCTGCACAGGCACCCAAGGTTGAAATCGAGCCTGTTTCTACCGCGCAGTTCCGGCTGATTGGTCAGGATATTCCGCGCGTGGATATACCCGGCAAGCAAAATGGCAGCACGCAATACAGTATCGACGTGCAAGTGCCCGGCATGATTTACGGTGCTATTTTGCGCGAGCCGGTGGAAGGCGCGGGCGTGGTCAGTGTTGATGACGCCGCAGCGCGCGCGGTGGATGGTGTGATCAGTGTGGTGCCGTTGAAAAAGGGCGTGGGCGTGCTGGCAGAAAACCCTTGGGCCGCGTTTCAGGGCCGTAAGGCACTGAAGGTGACTTGGGGCGGCAAGGCGCAAGGCAGCGGTTTTTCTACCGAAGGCGGCTACGCACGCTTTTCAGCGGCGGCCAAAGATCCGGCCCATGCCGTCATTGATTGGGAAAAGCAGGGCGACGCTTCGGCCAAACTAAAAACGGCAGCGCATGTGGTCGAGGCGGAGTATCGCTCGGACTACGCGTACCACGCGCAAATGGAGCCGTTGAATTCCGTGGCGGCAGTGTCGCCGGCAGGCGATGCGGTGGAAATCTGGTGTGGCGTGCAAAGCCAAACCATCGCCGTGACGGTAGCGGCGCAGGCGCTGGGCATTGCTGAATCGAAAGTGACGTTTAATCACCACTTGCTCGGCGGTGGTTTTGGCCGGCGTGGCAATCGTGATGCAGATTTTGTGCTGGATTCGGTGCTGCTGTCGAAAGCGTCGGGCAAGCCGGTGAAAGTGATGTGGACGCGCGAAGACGATATTCAGTCCGGGCGTTTCCGGCCGCTGTATGTGAACCGGCTCAAGGCGGGGCTGGATGCGGCGGGCAACGTGACCGGCTGGCATCATCGCGCGGTGTGTGATCACGTCATGGCGTTCATGGACCCGGTGCGCTACCAGCAAGTCAAAGGGCGTGACGGCATTGCGCTCAATGGCATCGGCGTGGGGGCTTACGACATTCCCGATCGTATTGCGGAGGGCGTGTTAGAGCATACGGGCATGCGCACCAATCCGCTGCGTGGCATAGGCTTCACGGCCAACAGTTTTGCCACTGAAGTGTTTGTTGACGAACTGGCGGCGAAAGCTGGCGCAGACCCCGTGGCGTTTCGTCTGCGCATGCTCAAGCAGCAGCCGCGCGGACGGCATGTGATTGAAGAGACCGCGAAAATGGCTGAGTGGAGTCGCAAGCGCCCAGGTCACGGTTTGGGCATGGCGTATGTGGATTATTCCGGTACGCACATTGCGGGCATCGCGGATATATCCATCGACAAAGCCAGCGGCGCGATCAAGGTGCACAATTTCTGGTGCACGATTGACTGCGGCGTGGCGGTGCATCCCGACAATGTGATTGCGCAAACCGAAAGCTCGATTGTGTATGGCGTGGGCCTCGCGCTCACTGAGCGCATCAGCATCGAAAACGGCGCGGTGCAGCAGTCGAACTTTTTTGACTACCAAGTGCCGCGCATGCGCGATGTGCCGCAGATGCACATCAAGCTGGTGCAAACCAAAAATCATCCGACCGGTGCGGGGCAAATGGCGGTGCCGTTGGTGCCGTCGGCGATATCGAATGCCGTGTTCGCGTTGACCGGTGTGCGTTTGCGCCAGCAGCCGATGTTGCCGACGCGGGTGAAACTGGCGCTGGCAGAATCCCATTTTGTTTTTGCTGAAAATTCAATAAAATCAATTAGTTAGGATTGATTGGCGCTATGTCGCAAATGATCCGGACTGCACTCACTGTCAATGGCGTTCGCCATGAGGTTAGCGCGCATCCGGATACGCCGCTCTTGTGGGTGCTGCGTGAGCAACTGAAATTCACCGGCACTAAATACGGCTGTGGCGTGGGGCAATGCGGCGCGTGTACCGTACATCTTGAGGGTAAGCCCACGTTCTCGTGTTTGCACGCGATCAAGGATGTGGCCGGAAAAAGCGTGGTCACCATCGAAGGCTTGTCTGCGAACGGTTCACATCCGCTGCAAAAAGCGTGGGTTGCAGAACAAACCCCGCAGTGCGGGTATTGTCAGTCCGGGCAGATCATGCGTGCGGCGGGTTTGTTGAAGGAAACGCCACGACCTACGCGCGAGCAGATTGTCGATTACATGAAGACGAATCTGTGCCGGTGTGGCTCTTATAGTCGGATTATTGCGGCGATTGAGCGCGCGGCCAAGGGTGGAGAGCCGATGTGAGTTTGCCGAAGAGCCCTCCCTCAGCCCTCGCCCCTCGCCCGGTGGGAGAGGCGTGTAAATCATCGCTGCGTGTGACATCCCCCTCGCCCCTTGAGAAAGGGGCTAGGGGTGAGGGAAGCCCTTTGACGAGTCGTCGCAATTTCTTAAAGCAAACAGGCCTGTCACTGGTTTTTGCCGTTACGTTTGACGGCGTGCTGCGTGTGCGCGACGCCCACGCCTGTGGCGAAGAAGGCGATATCGATCTCAACGCCTGGGTACACATTTCCAACAGCGAAAACACCATTACCGTCAAATGCCCAACGGCCGAAATGGGGCAGGGCATTTACACTTTGATTCCGCTATTGGTGGCCGAGGAACTGGATGCGGATTGGCGCACCATTCGCGTCGAGCAGGCGCTTTCGGACAAAGTGTTTGCCAACCCGGAATATTTCAATGTGCAAGGCGTGGGTGGCAGCCGCTCGACGCAAGGTTACTGGCGCATTGTGCGGCTGGCAGGGGCGCAGGCGCGGGCGATATTGATCGCCAATGCGGCGCACGAGTGGGGCGTGGCCGCGAGCGAATGCACGACCGAGCCCAACAGCGTGGTGCACGCGGCGTCGGGCCGTAAAATGAGTTACATGCAGGTGGCGAAGCTCGACAACGTTGATTTGAACGTGCCTCTGCTCACTGAAAAGGCGTTAAAGCCCGCATCGCAGTGGCGGCTGTTGGGTAAAGACGTGCAGCGCCTGGATGTGCCGCTTAAAGTGACTGGCGCGGCCAAATTCGGTATCGATGTGCTGATACCCGGCATGTTGTACGCGTCGCTATTGCGTCCACCCGTGGCGACTTTGCCGCATCCGCTGTATGGCGATGGCGCTGAGAACGGCCCGCTTAAAGTCGACAGCGCCGGTGCTATGAAAATCGAAGGCGTGGTGAAAGTGGTTGAATTGCCACACGCCGTAGCCGTAGTCGGCACAGATTATTGGGCGACCGTGCTGGGCAAGCGCGCGCTGAAAGTGGAATGGAAGCAGGGCTCGCTGGCGTCGCAGTACGACAGTGAGGCCAAGAAACGGGAGTGGGCCGCTATAGCCGCAGACCGCTCGAAAAAAGGCCGCACGATCGACAACAACGGTAGTTTTGATGAAGCCTTCAAATCGGCTGCACAAACCGTCGCGGCCGACTACGTAACAGACCACGTGCATCATGCGTGCATGGAGCCGTTCAACGCCACCGCGTCGATGATGCACAACGACATGGAATTGTGGGCGCCGACGCAGGGGCAGACGTGGGCGCAGCAGTCCGTGGCCAAAGTGACGGGGCTTGCCGAAGACAAGGTGCGCGTACACACCACGTTCTTGGGCGGCGGCTTCGGCGCGAAAACCGAGCAGTTGGCAAATGCGGAAGCCGCCATGCTCAGCAAAATCATGGATAAAGCGGTAAAGGTGATCTGGAGCCGCGAAGATGACGTGAAGCACGGCGCCTATCGTCCGCTCACGGCGCAGCACATGGATGCGGCGATAGGCGCGGATGGCAAAGTTCTCGGCTGGAGCCACCGGCTGGTAGCAGATTCGGTGCTCACGCGCGCGCGCAAAGTGGTGTGGGATCAAAATCCCGGCGTTGATGGTTCGGTGGCGGTGGGCATGACGCAGCCGTATGGTATTCCCCACAAACACCACGAGTATGTGCATCAGTCGGGTGGCATACCGGTGGGTTACTGGAATGCGGTGGGCAACGGTTTCACCCTATTCGCGGTGGAATCGTTTATGGATGAAGTGGCAGCGAAAATCAGCAAAGATCCGCTGCAATTGCGTATTGATTTATTGACTGACGCACGAGGCAAGGCTGTGCTGGAACTTGTGCGCAAAATGTCGGCGTGGGACAAAAAGCGCGAAGGCACGGCGCTCGGCGTAGCTTATAACCACGGTGGTCGCTGGCATTGCCAGATGGCGCAGGTGGTGGAAGTGTCGGTGGACCGCGGCAGTGGTGCGAGCCGAGGTGCAATCAAGATTCACAACGTGTGGGCGGTGGCTGATCCAGGCACGGCGATACAGCCGCGCCATCTACGGCAGCAGCTTGAAACGGGTATTATCTGGGGCTTGTCGGCGGCGCTGCGTGAGCAGGTGACAATCAAGGCAGGCGTGGTGCAGCAATCGAATTTTTACGATTACCCGGTGCTGCGCATGGATGAAATTCCGCCGATACACATTGATCTTTTGCAGGGGGCGGTGGGGCAATCGTCGGGCGCGGGGCAAATCGGCGTGGCCCCCATGGCACCGGCGATAGCAAATGCCGTGTTTCGCTTAACCGGTGCGCGGCTGCGCGAGCTGCCGATGTTACCGGAGCGGGTTAAGCAGGCGTTGGCGCATGGGGCAGGTGCCAACGGCTGAATGCGGTAAGTCAACAGCAATAATTTTTCAGGGGAAATAGCATGAGGATGAGGATGCGCAAACTAGGATGGCGTGGATTAGCGGTTGCGGCGCTGGCGACCGGCGGATTGTTGAGCGGATGCGCCAACGCGCCACGGACGCTTGAACAATACAATCCGCGCGTGGCGGAATCCAGCAATGTGGCGTTGCTGGGCCACGTCGATTTGCATGCGCGCAGCGCCTACCATCCTGAAATCAAACAGCAGGGCAATCGCTGGATTGCGTATGTCGGGCACCACGGTGGGCCGGCCAAGATCAACCCGCTGACCGGGCGCATGGAGTTCAACGGCACGTCGATTATTGACGTAACTGATCCGCGAGCGCCAAAAACGTTGTCGCATATTGCGGGACAGGAAGGCGGCACCGAGTCGGGCGGCGCGCAGATGGTGCGCATTTGCGGCGGCACCGAGTTGCCCAAGGCCGACAAGAGCAAGTTTTACCTGCTGCGTTCGTTTGGGAATTCTGCCCATGAGATTTGGGATGTGACGTCGCCGGAGAAGCCGGTGATTGTCAGCACGCCCGTGCGCGGGCTGCGCGACACACACAAGAATTATTGGGAGTGTGATACCGGCATCGCGTATCTGATCTCCGGCCCTAAAGGCTGGCGCTCGCGGCGCGTGATGCAGGTATTTGATTTGTCTGATCCGGCAAAACCGGTACACATTCGCGACTTCGGTTTGCCGGGTCAGGAGCCGGGCGCGAAGAACCCGCTGCCCGATAATCAGTATCAGATGCACGGTGCCATCTCTACCGGGGTAAAAGGCAATCGTATTTATCTGGGATCGGGCACCAACAGCAACGGTGTATTGCAGATTCTGGATCGCGAAAAATTGCTGAAAGGCTCCAAGGAGCCGACGCCGGAGAATCTGTTGTATCCGCAAGTGTCGATCATGTATACGCCGCCGTATATGGGCGCGCACACGACGTTGCCGATCATGGGCGTGGAGATCAAGGATTTCGCGGCCAACAAAGTTTCGACGCGCGATCTGGTGGCGTTGACTAACGAGGCGATTCAGCATGAGTGCGCGGAAGCGCGGCAAATGGCTTATTTTGTGGATGTCACCAACGACAAAGTACCGTTTAATCTGTCAAATTATCAGGTGCCGGAAGGCCCGGGTGGGTTTTGCAAACGCGGCGGACGTTTCGGCGCGCATGCGTCACACGAGAATCAGCCGCCGATGTACGCCAAGCGGGTAATGTTCTACGCGTGGTTTAACGCGGGCTTGCGTGCGGTGGATATGCGCGATCCGTTTAATCCGAAAGAGATCGGCTATTTCATTCCCGCCATTACCGACAACACCGACAAGCGCTGCGTCACCACACCGCAAGGCGCACAGTGCAAAGTGGCGATTCAAACTAACAATGTTGACGTGGACGACCGTGGTTACATCTACATTGTTGATCGTGCGGATACCGGCATGCACATCCTAGAGTTGACGGGCAGTGCGCGCGAGGTGGCAAACTTCAAGTAGCCACCGCATGGCCAAAGTAAAACGGGGCGCAAGCCCCGTTTTTTTTTGCAGATGTCCGTATCAGAGTGCGCAGCCCATGTTGCGCAGCGCCTGTATTACGTTTGCAGGACTGCGCACGTGCACGGTCATCAGCCCCGCATCCTGCGCGCCGCGGATGTTTTCCAGCAGATCGTCAAAGAACAGGATTGAGCCTGCGGGCACGCCGATATCGCGCGTCACCTGACCGAATGCGGCGGGAGCGGGCTTGCGTAGACCGATTTCCGACGAGACAAATACACGCTCGAATAGCGCCACGAGTTCGGGGAATCTCGTGGTCCATGCCGCCTGATGCGTTGGGTTAGTGTTTGAAAATACATAGCAGGGGTACAAAGTTCGTGCTTTGCGCACCGCCTCCACCGTCACGGCAATCTCGTCGACCAGTACGGCATTCCAGCCGTCGGCGATATCTTGGTCGCTGCCATCAAGCCGGAGCGTGACGCGCAGGTGATTGAAGTAGTGCGCGGTGGAGAGATGGCCTGTTTCGTGCTGTTGATAGGCGGCGTCTTGCTTGAATACGCTGCGTAATTCCACCAGCGAAAGTGCAGACAGCGGTGCCCATGCACGCAACACGCGATCGAAATCAATGTGAATCAGCACGCCGCCTAGATCGAACAGCAGGGCTTGTACGGGAGATGGGTTCATGGGACTATTTTACCGGCCCGTCGCAGACTGCTTGCACGATGGAAGTCGCCGGGAGCATCCACGCTACAATCGCTGCATGCCCATTCAGGAAAACCCAAAACGCGATGCTGCACACCGTCCGGTGGTGTTGCTGGTGGATCAGGAGACCGGTGGATATTCGCGCAGCGGTGCGTTTACGGTGGATCGTGGTAGCGTGGAAGGGCAAGTGTTGCCCGTGCTGCGGCAGCAACTTGGCACGGTGGTGGTGTTGCCCTTTGACCCGAATGCCAAGGCTACAGCCGCCGCGTTAAGGGCATTGCAGCCCTCGCTCGTGTTCAACCTCACCGAATGGATAGATGGCGAGCGCACGCGTGATCACGAAATCACTGCGCTGCTCGACCGATTGCAGATGCGCTACACCGGCACAGGCGGCGTGGGCCTCAAGCTGTGCCGTGACAAAGCGCAGGTCAACCGCATCGCGGCGCGTTTGGGTATGACCGTGCCGCGCAACTTTGTCATCTATCCGGGGCAGCGCGTGATGGCTTCGCCCTTGGGTTATCCCGTGTTTATTAAACCGGCGCGGGGCGATGGCTCTGACCACATCAATTTGCAGTCGTGCGTGCGCAATTCGGCTGAGCTGCGCGAACGCGTGCGCGTATTGCGTCAAAAAAAAGCGGGCGCACTGCTGTGTGAAGCCTACGTGCCAGGCAGTGATGTGTTCGTGGCCCTGCTCGGCAATACGCCGCAGGTGCTACAGCCGCTGCAGTTGGCGTTGGGCCGGCAAAGTCCGCGGGCACCGCGTTTTGCCACGGCTCGGTTAAAACACGATGTGGCGTACCAAAAGCATTGGCAGGTGCGTTACCGCGAGGCTGAACTGCCACGCAGCGTGATCACCCAGCTACGCAGGGAATGCAAACGCCTGTTTCACGCGCTGCATTTGCGCGATTACGCGCGTTTCGACTTTCGCCTGACGCCCGAAGGCCGATTGGTGTTTATTGAAGCCAATCCCAATCCCGATTTAGGCCGGCATACGTTTGGGCACGAGCGCTGCTTTGCCGGCGTGCCGTATGTCGAACTCATCCGGCGCATTGCCGCTGCCGCGCGGCAACGCTCGCAGAAAACGCTTACTTTCCGGTAAACACCGGCTTGCGCTTCTCACCAAACGCACGCACACCTTCGAGCCGGTCTTCGGTAACGACGGTGCGGTTGTAGGCTTCAATTTCGATGGCGAGTCCGGTGCGCAGATCGACATCCAGCCCACGGCGTATTGCCGTTTTGGCTTGGCGCAGTGATACCGGTGCGCTGGCGCACATCGTGTTGGCCGCAGCCAGCGCAGCGGGCATCAATGCGGCTGGTTCGAATACCTGATTGACCATACCCCACTCATAGGCTTCTTGCGCGCTAAAGGCTTTACCCATGAGGATCAACTCTTTGGCGCGGCGTTCGCCCACCGCGCGCGGCAGGTTTTGCGTGCCACCGCAGCCGGGCAATATGCCGAGTGTGGTTTCGGGTAAGGCAAAGCGTGCGGTGTTGGCGGCGTAAATGAAATCACAAGCGAGCGCGAGTTCGCAGCCACCACCAAATGCCGAACCGTTCACTGCCGCCAACACGGGCGCGGTGCAGTTCATCACGGCGTAATAGGCTTCTTCAAAAATGGCGTGCTGCACGCGCCATTGTTCGTCAGTCATGCCGTTGCGCTCTTTTAAATCGCCGCCGGCGCAAAAGGCTTTGTCACCGGAGCCGGTGACTAACACGCAGCGCACATCCTGCGGGTGAAAGGCCAGCGGTGAAAATATTTCGCGCAGTTCAATACCCATTTGTGTGTTGAGGGCGTTGCGCACGTCGGGCCGGTGCAGGGTGACTTGCAATAAGCCATTCGTGGATTTTTCGACTTGCAGGGTTTGGTAGGGCATAGCGTTAAAATCCTTTAAAAACAACTAGTTACGGTTTTTCTACTCAATGCGTGCGCCCGACGACGCAATCACTTTGGCGTAGCGCGCAGTCTCGGCATCAATGTATTTCGAAAACGCATCAGGCGTATTGAGCATAGGCTCGACACCAGCCGCTGCAAGCCGCTCGCGCAGTTCCGCTTGCGTCATGATCGTGCTGAGTTCGCTGTGTAGGCGCGTGATGATGCTGGGTACTGTGCCTGCGCGCGCGAGTATGCCGTTCCATGAACTGGCTTCTACACCCGCTGCGCCGCCTTCTGCGGTGGTGGGCAGTTGCGGTAATAAGGCTGAGCGTTTGGCGTGCGCAACGGCCAGCGCCTTCAGCCTTGAGGCGCGCACATGGGGCAAGGCAGGTGGGATGGTGGTGAACATGAATTGCGTTTGGCCTGCCAGCAAGTCGGTGATTGACGGCCCTGCGCCTTTGTAAGGCACATGCACTATTTTTATTTTGGCCGCACTTTGCAGCATCTCTGCGCCGAGGTGATTAGCGCTGCCGTTACCGGTGGATGCGAAAAGAATTTCACTGGGGCGCTTTTTCGCCAACGCAATCAGCTCAGGCAAGGTGTTGGCGGGCAACGAGGGATGCGCGACGATGATTTGCGGCAACACAGCCACCAGCGATACGGGCGCGAAATCTTTGATCGGATCGTACGGCAGCTTTTTCACCAAGCTCACATTGATAGCATGCGTAGTCGCGGTGCCCAGCAGCAAGGTGTAGCCATCGGGCGCGGATTTGGCCACGAGGTCTGCGCCTATCACTGTGCCGCCCCCCGCCCGGTTATCCACCAGCACTGGTTGATTAAGATTTTTCGACAGCCGCTCTGCAACGACACGGGCGACCAAATCAGCACCGCCTCCGGGCGGCAGCGGGCAAATCAAGCGTATGGGGCGCGAGGGGTAGTGGTCCGATTGTGCGTAGGCCGCTGGCTGGGCAACACCCAGCAGCATGGCAACAAAAACGCGCCGCATCAGAATACGATGTCAGCCGCCGTGGTGATGGCGGCGAAGCGCTGCACCATCTCCAGCGTGACTTTGTGATGCTCGTCCGTCAACGCCGCGCTGCAATCATCGAGAATCACAATATCGTAATTGCGGTCATGGCCATCCTTGGCTGCGGACAACACTGCGCCGGTAGTGGACACGCCGCACAGTACCAATTTGGTGATTTTCTCAGCGCCCAGTATGGCTTCCAGCGTGGTGGCGTAGAACGGGCTGACGCGATGTTTGATGATGTCGTAGTCGTCAGGCTTGGGCGCGAGTTTGGGATGCACGTCGGTGCCCCAAGTGCCGAGTTTAAACAACCCCGTCTTTTTAACGCCCATGAACAAGCCGCTGTTGGCGGCCACTTCACGATAGTCAGGCGAGAAGCCGACACGCACATAGCCGATCTTCACCCCCGCCGCGCGCGCCTTGCTGATGGCGAGCGCCGCGTTATCAACCACCTTGCGCCGCGCAAGCATGGGGCCATAACCGTTGGCCCCGCCCTTAATGACGCCATTGGGACCGTCCTCGTGAACAAGGTCGTTGATCATATCGAGGACCAGCAGCATGGTGTTGGGCATATTGAAAACTCCAAGATCAAGGGCTTCACCGCAAAAGTGCTGAGAGCAAACTCAGAGAAATTCAAAAACGTTTGTATCTGTTCAAGCGATATGAAACATCAACACCTTCCCTCACCCTGCCCTCTGCTGCGCTTCAAGTGTACCCTTGTCCTGGGGGGAGAGGGTTCAAAGTCCTTCTCCCCCCCCCCCGGGGGGACAAGGGCACACTTGAAGCGCAGCAGAAGGGTTGGGATGAGGGAAGCTTTTGACTTTAACTTACCGAACCACTGGCAATTCCAAATCACACACCGCACCATTCAGCGGTATCTTGCTGGTGGGGTCTTTCGAGGCCAGCATCACGGTGGCGAAACCGGGGGTCGACAAATCGCCGCGCTGGTTGATGCCTTTCATTTCGATATCGACCAGTGCGCATTGGTCTTTAAAATATTTTTTCACCACTGTGCCGCTGATGAATGTGGTGTCGCCCTGGCAGTTGAACAGGCGCGCTTCCATGCGCAAGCGCTTGAGCACCCCGTCGTCGCCCATCCAGTTGGTGATGGCCGTGGCAAACCAGCAGGCGCGTTGCGGCAGGTAGTCGTACATGCCGGGCACGCCCACATCCTTGGCGAAATCTTCGCGGTGATGGCCGATGCCGGTGTATTCCACGCCACCACCAGTCTTCTTGTTGCGGATGTAGTGGTTGGGGTGCTTGGCGGCGTGGCGCAGCAGCACGCCGTGGGCGGAGCCGCGACCGGAGGCAATCACAAATGCCATGGTGTCAGAGGCGGACAACGGGCCACGTGCAATTTCGTCGATGCTGTCGCCGACTTTCACATCCTCCCAATGACGGGTTTTCTGGCCCTGGATGCGCTCGATTTCCGTCATCACCATTTCATCGATGCGGTCGCGCTCTTGCGGCGTGTAGACGTGGGTTTTGATTTCTTTGTATTTGCCCTTGTCGCGTGAGGCTTTGCGTTCGTGGCGCGCGGTGAGGCCCAGCGCCTTGCACAACACTTCATCGCGCTGGTTGATGTAGGTGGATTCCAGATACTGCATGGCCATCTTGCCGGAGAACTTGGATTGCTTTTCCTGCACATCGATCACGCGGTTCCAGATCGAGATGCGGTCGTTGGGGCGCACATGGCGAAAGTATTCGCAGTCGATAGCCACGCCAAAACCATGCACGCCGGGCAGGCCCCAGTACGAGCGGCCGGGCCAATGATGCGTCCACGGAAAGCACGGGTGCGCAATCAAGCCGCCAAAGCGCGTCCAGCGCGCGTATTCTTGATCGCGATACAGCGGATTCAGATCGCCGATGCCATTGGAGAAAATGGTGATGGCGTCAACACTGGCATCACGCAGATATTGCTCAGGGCGAAGCTTGCTGCCGATCAATTCACGCGCAGCGGACATCGACGCTTCGTTGATCAGGCCTTCCGGCGCGTCTTCAGTAATTCTAAGGTCAGTGGGTTTGTTCACGGCAATTCCTTCGAGAGTAAATCAGTAAAAAATGAAATAAAATCAATTACTTAGAGTTATCTAGTGCAGCGCGGGCCTGTGCCGCCAAATCGGGAAGTCCCTGGCAAACGTAAACGCCAGCCTTAGCCAGCATTTTGGTTTTAGCCGCGTGACTATCCGCTTTGCTGCCGACCAGCGCTGCCGCGTGGCCCATTTTTTTGCCCGGTGGCGCGGTTCTGCCAACGATCAATGCCGCCACTGGCTTCGCGCCTTTGCGCGCGGCGTAGGCAGCAACAGCGGCTTCTTCGATGCCACCGATTTCGCCCAGATACAGGATGGCCTTGGTCTCGCGATCGGCGTGAAACAGCTCTAGCGCTTCCGCCGCCATGGTACCTTTGATGGGGTCGCCGCCAATACCTATAACCGTGGTTTGCCCGATGCCCGCCTTGGTCAATCGCGTGCTGCCTTCATACGATAGCGAACCGCTGCGTGAGATCACGCCCATCGGCCCGCGCATAAAACAAAAGGACGGCATAAAGCCCATCTTGGCTTTGCCCGGCGAAATGATGCCCGGCGAATTGGGGCCCACCAACCGTGCGCCGTTGGCCTTGGCCGCTGCGCGGATTTCAATCGTGTCACGCACTGGCATTTCGTCGGCCGTTGCGACTACCAGCTTGCAACCGGCCTCAATGGCTTCGATAGCGGCGGCGCGCACCAGGGGCGGCGGCACAAACACCATGGCCGTATCGGCGCGTGTGGCCTTGCACGCAGCAGCGGCGTTGCCAAACACGGGGACGCCATCTACATTTCCACCACCACGTCCGGGTGAAACGCCCGCAACCACTTGCGTGCCGTAGCCACCGGAGTCAGTGACGAAAAATTTGCCGTAGTTGCCGGTGATGCCCATCACCAGCACGCGATTGCTGCGGTCGAGAAGGATGCTCATGCCGCCCTCGCCAGTTTGATCGCTGCTTTGACGGCGGATTCGAGGCTCTCGTGATTGTGCGCGCCAAACGTTGCAAAAATGCCGGGCACTTCATCTACATACGTGCCGTCGAGTTTGAACACCACCGGCTTTTTGCTCTTGCGCATGGCCATATTGTCTTTCATCGAGCGCGCCACACGGTTCATGTGCGTGCCGCCGCCGAACACGCTGACGAGTATGACTTTCACCGCAGGGTCGCCATCCAGCAATTCAAACGCCGGTTTGTAACCGCGCGTGGAGGTGGGGCCCGGGCTGGCATCCAGAAAGCACGCGGGCTTGCCGCCCAACTGCTGAATCAAATCCATGGCGCCCATGGTGAGGCCCGCACCGCCGGATATAAGGCCGATGTCACCATCGAGTTTCACGTACATATGGCCCATTTTCAGGCTCGCGCGCAGCAGCTTATCAGCGCGCCGCCATTCTCCTTCGCGTTGCGCGAGGATGTCGCTGTTGCGATAGTGCGCCCAGTCGTCGTAAACCACCTTGGCATCGAGCGCCACCAGCTTACTTTCTCCTTTACCTTCTCCTTCACTTTCTTTCAATCGCACCAGCGGATTGATTTCAATCGTGTGGCAATCGCGCGCAGCAGCGGTTTCCACCAGCCGTTGCGCGAGAAAAATCACGCGCTCGCGCAACTGAAAATCCTTTTCCACCGGTTCCAGCACGGCACGCAATTCATGCGCACGAAACTTCCACGCCGGGCCGATGGCATAACGCGTAGGTGGTTTGCCGCTTTCAATATCCACACCACCGTTGGGCGAGTACAGCACCACATAACCTTCGGCTGCGCCATCAATGGTGACTGACAAATACAACTCACGGTCGATGGGCAGCCATGGGTCGGCCAGCAACGCTTCGGGTCTTTCACCGCCGAATTCGGTGGCAAAGAGTTTTTTCGCGGCGGCCTTGAGTTGCGCGGCATTGTTGGCGCGTATCACGCCGCCTTGCTTGCCGCGGCCACCGCTGCGCACTTGTGCTTTGACGGCGACGGGGTAGGCCTTGACGCGGAGTGCCCGCGTGCTTGGCTTAATTAACGTACCATCGGGCACGGCTATGCCGACTGAGCGTAGCAACGCCTTGGCCTCGTGTTCAAGAATCATCATGGTCGCAACGTGCTCCCGAGCGATATTTTTATGGGTTGGGGCGCGCAAGTCCAGCATGCGCGAAGCGTGAATGGCGGAAACAGGGATAATAATCAAACGCAAGCGCTTTGACAAAATTTGCGACTAATCCACGACCAGTCCACGACCAGTCCACGACCAATCCACGACCCAAAATTGGGAGAATTTGAATGCGTTCTAAAGTGTTGCTCACCAACCCCATCGGTGAAGAAGGCATGGATATTTTGAACGCCGTGGCTGACGTGGTGATTGCGCCTGATGTTCAGCCGCAAACGCTGCGCGATTGCGCCCGCGATGCAGATGTTATTTTGGTGCGCGCTAACCTGCCGCCGGATATCTTTGAAAGCGCGCAGCGCCTGCGTGGCGTAGTGCGTTATGCGGTGGGGCTGGACATGATTCCCGTTGCGGCTGCCACCGCCAAATCGATACCGGTGGCCAACATGCCGGGCGTGAATTCCGATTCAGTGGCGGAGTATGTCGTGAGCGCGCTGTTGTTGCTGACGCGCCGCATGCACCTGGTCAACCACGCCCTGCGTACGCAAGACTGGACCACGGCGCGCACCCTCGGCGAGCAATCGCGCGAACTCACTGGGCGCACCATCGGCATTGTGGGCGTAGGCAACATCGGCGCGCGGCTGGCAGAGATTTGCCACGCCGGTTTTCGCATGAAAGTGCTGGGGCACCAGCGACGGCTCGACGTGCTGCCTTCGTTTGTGCAAGGTATGGCCATCGACACACTGTGCCGCGACAGCGATTTCATTGCACTGTGTTGCCCGCTGACCGATGCCACACGCAATTTAATCAGCAAGGAGCGCCTTGCCCTGATGCAGCCGGGTGCCGGCATCGTCAACGTTGCACGCGGGCCGGTGTGGGATGAAATGGCAGTCGCCGCGGCGCTGCGCGCAGGGCGTCTGGGTGGCGCAGTGTGCGACGTGTACGAGGAGCAGCCGCTAAGACGCGATCATCCGTTTCTGACATTGGACAACATGGTGCTGACCGCGCACATGGGTGGCCTAACTCAGGAGAGTATGCGGCGCTTGAGCATCGGCTCGGCACAGGAAGTGGTGCGCCTGCTGCGTGATGAGAAACCGGTGAATTTTGTGAATCCGCAGGTGTGGGAAAAACATCTTGTGCGGATACGCGGGTTTCCGATCTGCCGGTAGTGGTAGCAATCGATAAAAAACGCCGCTTTGCTAAACGCGCGCTGTGCGCGCCGATTCTGATTTGGCGGGTTAGCGGTACCCCGCCAAATCAGAATCGTTGTGTTCCGACACCCCACCATCGGAACGTTTGATACACTCTCGCCGCGCCACCGCCACCACAACTTTCCAGTTCCGACACCCCACCATCGGAACGTTTGATACACTCGTCGCCGGAGACCGGCGACTCCGAGCTCACGTTCCGACACCCCACCATCGGAACGTTTGATACACTCTTTTCGTTCATTCGATGATGTCACGCCGGAGTTCCGACACCCCACCATCGGAACGTTTGATACACTCCGGCTACGCCCCCACCACCACCTCCGCCCGGTTCCGACACCCCACCATCGGA
>JAYTWR010000149.1:0-87185 GCA_043743335.1 Burkholderiales bacterium | reverse complement strand
CCTTGTCCCGGAGGGCGAGGGTTTGTTCCCCTCTCCCTTCGGGAGAGGGGTTAGGGGTGAGGGAAGATGTTGAACTTTCATAGAGGCTGAATAGAGACCTTGTTTTTACGCAAGCGTTCGTCGGCTTGCCGAGATCGCTATGGCTGCGAACCCTCCGAACCCTCCGCACCCTTCGCGAAGTCCAGCATGTTCATGGTGCGCCCGCCGCTGGTGATGTCGCCGGGTTTCATGCCAGCGGGGCAGGGGCCGACGTAACGCGCTTCCTGCGTGGCGCTGCTATCGTTGATGCCGCTAATCGGTGGTGAGACCGTGCTGCTGGATTCCACGCGAAATGCAGTGTCGCCCGTGAAGATGGCGATGGACTGTGATTTGAGTGTTGCACCACTGACACGACATTCCGCTTCGGCGATGAACTGATTGCCTTCGCGCCGAGTGATATTTTTGCCGCAAAAGGCACCCGCGCGCTGGCTATTGGCCAGCATGAGCCGCTGCATGGCCTCATTGATGCACATCATGGTTTTGGGCCCGCTTTTTACCGAGCCGCCCATGCGCGTCGATGTGGTGCTTTCCCACAACCCCGGCTTCATGGACGGCATTTCCTGCGCGCTGGCTTGCGTGGCTAGCAGCACCATTGCCGCGATGAGGCGGGGTTTGTACATGACGCGCGGTTTGCGCTGCGTTCGAGCCGTCTGATCAGAGCGCCATTAAATCCACAAATTCATGCACGGGTGTGGCTTCGAGTTTTTTCTGATCCTTGCACAGATTGTAGATGGCGGTGCGCTGTTTCTCGGCAAAACGTCGCGCGAGATTGGTTCTGAACTTTGCTTCGAGCAGCGGGATGCCATCTTTGCGACGCCGACGGTGGCCGATGGGGTATTCGACCACGACGTTGGCGGTTTTGCTGCCGTCTTTGAAGAACACCTGAATCGCGTTGGCAATCGAGCGCTTTTTCGGATCGAGATAATCCGTCGTCCAGGGCTTGTGCTCGACGCATTCCATTTTGTCGCGCAGGGCATCCACACGTGGGTCGCGAGCGACATCGTCTTCGTAATCGGCGGCGGTGAGGTTGCCTTTAATCAGGCCGATGGCGCACATGTATTGAATGCAATGGTCGCGGTCGGCCGGGTTGTTGAGCGGGCCTTTTTTGTCAATGATACGGATGGCCGATTCGTGCGTGGTAATCACGACCTTTTTAATGTCGTTCAAGCGGTGCGCCACATCGTTGTGCAGCGTGACTGCGCATTCGACCGCGGTTTGCGCATGAAACTCGGCGGGGAACGAAATCTTGAACAGCACGTTCTCCATCACGTAGGCGCTGTAGGCTTGCTTCAACACAAAGGGCTGGCCTTTGAACAACACGTCGTAAAAGCCCCATGTCTTGGCGGTGAGGGCGGCGGGATAACCCATTTCACCCTTGTGCGCCATCAACGCGAGGCGCACGGCGCGGCTGGTGGCGTCACCGGCGGCCCAAGATTTACGTGAGCCTGCCTGCGGCGTGTGGCGATAAGCGCGCAGCGACTGACCGTCAATCCACGCGTTCGATACGGCGTTCACGACTTCGTCGAAAGAGCAGCCCAACATGTGCGCGACCACGGCCGTGGAAGCGACTTTGACCAATACCACGTGATCTAGCCCGACGCGATTAAAGCTGTTGTCGAGCGCGATAACCCCTTGAATTTCATGGGCTTTTATCATGCCTGTCAGCACGTCACGCATGGTTAGCGGTTTTTTGCCAGCGGCGACGGCGTTGCGTGACAGCCAGTCAGCGGTGGCCAAAATGCCGCCCAAGTTATCGGACGGATGGCCCCACTCGGCGGCCAGCCAAGTGTCGTTGAAATCCAGCCAGCGAATCATGCAGCCGATGTTGAATGCCGCGCTGACGGGATCGAGTTGATACGCAGTGCCGGGCACTTTGGCACCGTTGGGCACCACGGTACCGGGGACTATCGGCCCCATCAACTTGGTGCAGGCAGGGTAGGACAGTGCTTCTAGCCCGCAACCGAGGGTATCCATTAGGCACAGCCGAGCCGTGTTGTAGGCTTCTGTGCTTTTGATGGAGTACTGGGATGCGTACGTGGCGATGTCGGTGAGGACTTTGTCGGGTTTGGTGCGGGTGTTGGAGATGGGGGCTGACATGATGTTCTCGAAAAAGGGTTACGGCGTGAGCGGGTGATTGAGTAGGTACCGCGCGGGGTTACCCGCGCACGCGTTTAGCGCTGGTTAATCGGTTCAAACTTGCGGTTTTCCGGGCCGGTGTAGATGGCGGTCGGGCGTATCAGTTTGTTATCCACGCGCTGTTCCATCACGTGCGCCGCCCAGCCTGTGGTGCGAGAAATTACAAAAATCGGCGTGAACATCAGCGTGGGAACACCCAGGCGGTGATACGACACAGCGGAATACCAATCCAGATTCGCGAACATGGTTTTCTCGCGCATCATCACGGCTTCAATACGCTCGGCGATGTCGAACATTTTCATGTCGTTGACTTCTTTGCTAAGTTTGCGCGCGATTTCCTTGATGATTTTGTTGCGCGGATCAGCAATGGTATACACCGCGTGGCCAAAGCCAATAACCGTTTCTTTGTTGCGCACACGATTGACGATATCGGCTTCGGCGTCGTCGGGCGTTTCGTAGCGGTTCATCACTTCGAAGCCGACTTCATTGGCACCGCCGTGCTTCGGGCCGCGCAGTGCGCCGATGCCGCCAACGATCGCCGAGTGCATGTCAGCACCGGTGCCCGCGACCACACGGCAGGCAAAGGTGGATGCATTGAATTCATGCTCGGCGTACAGGTTAAGCGACGAGTGCATGGCGCGCTCGTGCGCGGCGCTGGGCTTCTTGCCGTGCAGCAGATGGAGGAAGTGACCGCCGATGGAGTCATCGTCCGTCTCAACCTCAATGCGGCGACCATTGGTGCTGTAGTGATACCAGTAAAGCAGCATAGAGCCGAAAGACGCAATCAGCCGGTCGGCAATATCGCGCGCGCCGGGCACGTTGTGATCGTCTTTTTCCGGCAGCGCGCAGCCCAGCGCTGAGCAACCCGTGCGCATGACATCCATCGGGTGCGCGGCAGCGGGTAGGGCCTCGAGTACGGTTTTGACCGAAGCCGGCAAACCACGCAACGGTTTTAACTTAGCCTTGTAGCTGCGCAGTTGTGCCGGCGTGGGCATGTCGCCATAAATCAGCAGATAGGCGATTTCTTCGAATTCGCAGGTCTCCGCAATATCGAAAATATCGTAGCCGCGATAGTGCAAATCGTTACCGCTGCGACCGACCGTGCATAAAGCGGTGCTGCCTGCTGCAATGCCGGACAGCGCCACGCCTTTTTTTGCGCGCACGATGGGGGTGTCGTTGCTGCTCATGAAATAGACTCCTTAGGGTAAGAAAAATGCGAGGTGCGATAGATTAGATAGGTTAGATAGGTTAGATGAACGAAGTTACTGCGAGATCGCTGGCAAAATCCTGACGTAATCGCCGACCAAAACTCGACGCGGCAAAAATGACGAGGAGACTTAAATGCTACCACGGTCGCGCCGAGGGGGTGATGGCCGCAGCGGCACATAGCGGCGCATAAAATTGACCATGCGCCTAGCAGCGGATACATTGCGCGCAACGTAGTCATGCTGAATTGAGGTCAAAAATGATGTTTCCCCACAGACGCGTTTTCGTATTGCCGATTGCGGCGCAAGCTTGACCGCACCCAATGGATATTGGCAGTTAGGCATAGGCGACCCCACGCCTGTGGGTTGGCTGACTGTGGTCGCTTATTTTGTCGCGGCTTGGTTGTGTTTCAGGAATTTCAGTGCGCAGCGCGGGCCGGATGGCGGCACGCCCACCGGGCGTTTCTGGCTTGCGCTGGTGCTGACCTTGGTGGCGCTGGGTATCAATAAGCAGCTTGACCTGCAAACGGCGCTGACCGATATCGGGCGAAGCTTAGCCCACGCCCAAGGCTGGTTTACGCAGCGGCACATTGTTCAGATCGCGTTTATTGCGACAATTGCTGTGCTGACCTGCATTGCGCTGGTGCTGCTGGTGCGCATGACGCGGCCTCTGAGTACGGGGCGACTCATGGCGCTCACCGGCGCTGTGCTGCTGGCCTCGTTCGTGCTAATTCGCGCGGCATCGTTTCACCATATCGATTATTTTATCCGCGAGACGGTGTTGGGCTTGCGCTGGAATTGGATACTGGAGCTGTCCGGCATCAGCGCTGTTGCGGTGGGTGCTGTGCTAGACAAAAGCGCACTCGCACGCTACGCCGCTGGCGGCGACGCATAAAAAAAGGGATGCCAAATCGGCATCCATTTTTTTGTTTAAAATCAATTAGTTATATAACTGTTCTAGCCCAGAAGATGCTTGATCGCATCGCGTTCTTCGGTGAGTTCTTTCAAGGTGGCGTTCATGCGGCCACGGCTGAAATCGCTGACGTCAATGCCTTTGACGATTTCAAACTTGCCGTCTTTGCATACAGCGGGGTAGCCGTACATCACGCCTTCAGGGATGCCATAGCTGCCGTCAGAGGCAATGCCCATGCTGACCCAATCGCCTTCACGCGTGCCGGACACCCAGTCGCGCACGTGCTCAATGGCGGCGTTGGCGGCACTGGCGGCGGATGACAGGCCACGCGCGGTGATAATGGCGGCACCGCGTTGCTGAATGGTGGGGATGAAATTCTTTTCCAGCCATTCCTGATCGTTAATCATCGGCCAGACTTTTTGGCCGTCAGCTTCGCACACGGTGATGTCGGGGTATTGTGTGGAGGAATGGTTGCCCCAAACCGAGAGTTTTTTCACGCTGGAAACCGGTTTGCCGATTTTTTGTGCCACTTGGCTCAGCGAGCGATTGTGGTCCAAACGCATCATCGCGGTAAAGTTGGACGGCTTAAGCGACGGCGCATTCTTCATTGCAATCAAGCAGTTAGTATTGGCGGGGTTGCCCACAACCAGCACTTTGACGGCGCGGCTGGCGTTGTCTGACAGGGCTTTGCCTTGCGGGCCGAAGATTTTGCCGTTGGCTTCGAGCAGGTCTTTGCGCTCCATGCCGGGGCCGCGCGGACGGGCACCTACGAGCAGGGCGACATCGACATCTTTGAACGCGACGTTGGGATCGGAGGCCGGAATCATGCTGTGCAGCAAAGGAAAGGCACAGTCGTCCAGCTCCATCATCACACCGCTCAAAGCCTTCTGTGCTTTTTCGTCGGGGATCTCGAGCATTTGCAAGATTACGGGTTGATCTTTGCCGAGCATTTCGCCGCTGGCGATTCTGAACAACAGGCTGTAGCCGATTTGGCCGGCGGCACCGGTCACCGCGACGCGCATGGGTTTTTTCATGGTGGGACTCCTGGATTTCGGGTCGAAAAAAATCGCGTGGGCTGCACTTTGATGGAGGTCAAAAACCGCAAAGCCGGCACGACGCGCGAGAGCGCGGATAATAGCTAACGCACACAACCGGGTCAACTTGAAGTGCCGTCGATGCACCATGCTTGGGCACATCCGGGGCGATGGGCTGCGACGGCCAATGTGTGGAACATGCGATGCAAATCAAGCGGTTCTGCTGTTCCGCAACATGCTGAAAGCTGGTAGAATTTTTCAACCTTGCACGCTCCCCGTCAGACCCAGTTTATTGCGTTGTTGTTGGTGCCGCTGTTGTGTCTGCCGTCGTATCTTCCGGGTCGCTACTGTCAACTATCCGCACGTCGAAAGAAATCTTGTGATGCCCACCAGCCGTCCTAAATACCTGAATTTAATGGAAATTCGGATGCCGTTACCGGCGTTTGTTTCCATCCTGCACCGGGTGAGTGGTGCGATTTTGTTCATTATGCTGCCGGTGCTGCTGTGTTTATTGGGCGCCAGCCTAGAGTCGCAGCAGTCGTTTTCCGTGTTCAAAAGCTATGTCAGCGGCCCCATGGTGAAAGTGGTGCTACTGGGCGTGTTGTGGGCTTATTTGCACCATTTCTGCGCCGGCATTCGGCACTTGGCGATGGATAAGCACATCGGTCTGGATCTCGCCACTGCGCGCGCCACCAGCTACGCGGTGTTGGTCGTCAGCCTCGTTCTCACCGCTGCCATTGGGGTGAAACTATGGTAAATCGCGAAGTCAGCGGAGCGCACTACGGTCTGCGCGACTGGATGGCGCAGCGCATTACCGCTGTGGTGATGATTCTTTACACCGTGCTGTTCTTGGTTTTGCTGCTGCAACTGCCGCAATTTGACTATGCCAACTGGCGGACGATGTGGATGGCACCGCTGATGCGCTACGCTACCTTGTTGTTTTTATTGAGTTTATTCGTGCACGCGTGGATAGGCATGCGCAATATATTCATGGATTACATTAAATGCACCGGTTTGCGTCTGACCTTGTACGCAGCGGTGATATTGGCCCTAGTGGCGTATGCGGCTTGGGCCGTGCAAATTTTGTGGGGCCGTTAATGGGTATCGCGACTAGACAATTTGATGCAGTAGTGGTGGGTGCGGGCGGCTCGGGCTTGCGCGCCGCGCTGCAACTGGCGGAATCCAATCTCAGAGTGGCCGTGCTGTCGAAAGTGTTTCCGACACGCTCGCATACCGTGGCGGCGCAAGGGGGTGTGTCCGCTTCGCTGGGCAATGAAGAGCCGGACAATTGGCACTGGCATATGTACGACACCGTTAAAGGCTCGGATTACCTCGGCGACCAAGACGCCATTGAATTCATGTGCCGCAAGGCGTGCGATGCAGTAGTCGAGCTGGAACATTACGGCATGCCGTTCGACCGGCTGGACAACGGCAAAATTTATCAGCGCCCGTTCGGCGGCCACACCAGCAATTACGGTGAGCGCGCGATCAAGCGGGCGTGCGCTGCGGCGGATCGTACCGGCCATGCCATGTTGCACACGCTGTATCAGCGCAACGTGCGCGCGCATACGCAGTTTTTCGTCGAGTGGATGGCGCTGGATTTGATCCGCAATCAGGCCGGCGACGTGCTGGGTGTGGTGGCGCTCGAAATGGAAACCGGCGAAGTCATGATCTTGCAAGCCAAAGCCACACTGCTGGCGACCGGCGGCGCAGGGCGCATCTATTCTGCCAGCACGAATGCGTTCATTAACACCGGCGACGGCCTCGGCATGGCGGCGCGCGCGGGCATACCGCTGGAAGATATGGAGTTTTGGCAGTTCCACCCCACCGGTGTGGCGGGTGCCGGCGTGCTGATTACCGAAGGCGTGCGCGGCGAAGGCGGCTTTTTGCTCAACAAAAACGGCGAGCGTTTCATGGAGCGCTACGCGCCCACCGTGAAAGACCTTGCCAGCCGTGACGTGGTGGCGCGCGCGATGGCTACCGAAATCAAAGAAGGCCGTGGCGCAGGTAAAGATGGCGAATACATCCTGTTAAAGCTCGATCATCTGGGTGCCGATGTTATCGACAAGCGTTTGCCCGGCATTCGTGAGATCGCCAAGAAATTTGCCAACGTTGATCCAGCAACCGATCCGATTCCCGTGGTGCCGACCTGCCATTATCAAATGGGCGGTGTGCCGACCAACGTGCAAGGCCAGGCCGTCATGCCGGACGGCAACGGCGGGGAGAAAATTGTCAAAGGCCTTTACGCGGCAGGCGAATGCGCTTGCGTATCCGTGCACGGTGCCAATCGGCTGGGCACCAATTCGCTGCTCGATTTGCTGGTGTTCGGCAAATCAGCGGGCGAGCAAGTGGTCAAGGATATCGCCGGTGAAGTGAAATCCATGCAGGACTTGCCGGCGGACGCAGCCGACAAAACCATGGCGCGGCTGGCGCGGCTGGATTCGGCTACCTCTGGCGAGCGCGTGAGCGATGTCGGCGGGGATATGCGTCGCACCATGCAGGCGCACTGCGGTGTGTTCCGCTTCCCCGACAGTATGGCCGAGGGCGTGAAGCAGATCCTCGAAGTCGGCGAACGTGCAAAAAGCACCTTCATCCGAGACAAGAGCAAGGTATTCAACACCGCGCGCGTGGAAGCGCTGGAGCTAGACAACCTGATCGAAGTGGCGACGTCAACCATGCTCTCTGCCCACGCACGGCAGGAATCGCGCGGCGCACACGACCGCAGCGATTTCCCTAATCGCGACGACAAAAACTGGATGAAGCACACGCTGTGGTTTAAAGAAGGCAACCGTCTTGACTACAAGCCGGTGCAACTGAAACCGCTGACCGTGGAATCGTTTGAGCCGAAGGCGCGCGTGTACTAAGCACCGACAACAAGCGTCAACCATAAGCGTAAAGAATCAAGGACTGACAATGCGTTTTCAAATCTACCGTTACAACCCCGACGTGGATGCCAAGCCGCGTATGCAGTACTACGATGTGGCAATGGAGCCCACCGACCGTATGCTGCTGGATGCGCTGGTGCGCCTCAAAATTGAGGATGATACGTTTTCGTTTCGCCGCTCGTGCCGCGAAGGGGTGTGCGGCTCGGACGCGATGAATATCAATGGCAAAAACGGTCTGGCGTGCATTACCAAGCTGGCGGACTTGCAGGAGCCGGTAGTAATACGCCCGCTGCCCGGTCTGCCGGTGATCCGCGATTTGATTGTCGATATGTCGCAGTTTTTCAAGCAGTATCACTCGATCAAGCCTTACGTGGTCAACGATACGCCGCCGCCGGAACGCGAGCGCCTTCAGTCGCCTGAAGATCGCGAAGAACTGAACGGCCTCTACGAGTGCATTTTGTGCGCGTGCTTCTCGACGTCAGGCCCGTCCTTCTGGTGGAATCCGGACAAATTCGTGGGTCCGGCGGGCTTGTTGCAGGCGTATCGCTTTATCGCTGACACGCGCGATCAAGCGGTGAATGAGCGTCTGGATAATCTTGAGGACCCATACCGTTTGTTCCGCTGCCATTCGATTATGAATTGCGTAGACGTGTGCCCGAAAAATCTGAATCCCACCAAAGCTATCGGCAAGATCAAAGATTTGCTGGTCAAGCGCACGGTTTAAAAGGTGGCAATGGACGCCCGCGAGCAAGACCGCATCAAATGGCATTGCCGCCGCGGGCTGCTGGAGTTGGATCTGGTGCTGGAACGCTTTGTCCAACGGCATCTCGATAGCCTCGATGCTGGACAGACAGAAGTATTCAAAGAATTGCTCGCGTACGAAGACAACGATTTGCTGGACATGGTGATGGGCCGCGCGGATCCGGTAAACACGCAGTTGAACGCGGTGTTGGACCTGATGCGATCATCTTAAAAACTGTTTAAAATCAATTACTTGTAATCAACCGGCATTAACTGCATTTAACTGGAGACTGGTATGACCGAGAAACTGGCAACGCTTTCATTTAGCGACGGCAAGCCCTCAGTGGACTTTCCGATTTACGGCGGCAACGAAGGCCCGGACGTCATCGACGTGCGCGCGCTTTACAACAAGACCGGTCTCTTCACTTACGATCCGGGCTTTATGTCCACCGCGAGCTGCCGTTCGAGCATTACCTACATCGACGGCGACGTGGGCATTCTGCAATATCGTGGTTACCCGATTGAGCAGTTGGCCGACACCTGCTCCTTTTTAGAGACTGCCTACCTCATTTTGAATGGCGAGCTGCCGAACAAGGCGCAACTCGACACGTTTACCGGCACGATTACCAAGCACACCATGGTGCATGAGCAACTGGCACGTTTCTACAGCGGGTTCCGTCGCGATGCGCACCCGATGGCTGTCATGTGCGGCGTGGTGGGCGCGCTGTCGGCGTTCTATCACGACTCTATCGACATCAACGATGCGCGCAGCCGTGAAATCTCGGCCTTCCGCCTGATCGCCAAGCTGCCGACGATTACCGCGATGACCTACAAATACACGACCGGCCAGCCGTTCATGTATCCGCGCAATAACCTGTCGTACGTCGAAAACTTCTTGTACATGACCTTTGGCACGCCGTGCGAAGAGTGGGTACCGAATCCGGTGCTGACGCGCGCGATGGAACGCATTTTGATTCTGCACGCGGATCACGAGCAAAATGCTTCAACCTCGACAGTACGTTTGGCTGGCTCGACCGGCGCCAACCCGTTCGCTTGCATCTCGGCCGGCATCGCCGCGCTGTGGGGCCCGGCGCACGGCGGCGCGAACGAGGCGGTGCTGAAAATGCTGGCCAGCATCGGCGACGTGAAAAATATTCCTGAATTCATCCGCAAGGTGAAAGAGCAGGAAGATCACACCATGTTGATGGGCTTTGGTCACCGCGTTTACAAAAATTACGATCCGCGCGCCAAGCTGATCCAGAAAACTTGCCACGAAGTGCTGGAATCGCTGGACCTCAAAGACGACAAACTGTTTAAGCTGGCGATGACGCTGGAAAAAGTGGCGCTCGAAGACGAATACTTTATCAAGCGCAAACTGTATCCGAACGTCGATTTCTACTCCGGCATCGTCTACAAAGCGCTGAATATTCCGGTGCCGATGTTCACGGCCATTTTTGCGCTGGCCCGCACCGTGGGCTGGATTGCACAGTGGAACGAAATGCTGGGTGACAAAGACGCCAAGATCGGTCGTCCGCGCCAGTTGTTCACCGGCGCAGCACGCCGTGATTTTGTGCCGCTGGGCAATCGCAAGTAATTTTTCAGTGTAGCGTGCGGGGTTAGGCGTGAGGCGTAACCTCGCCGCGTGCAACCGGAATTCATCGCCTTACACCTAGCGCCTAGCGCCTTACCCCTCATGCTGTTACAGCAGGTGTTGAAATGATGAAAGAATTCCAGGGCAACTCCTATCTCTACGGTGCCAACGCGCCGTTTATCGAAGGTTTGTACGAAGCGTACTTGACCGATCCCCAGTCCGTTGAGCCGCGCTGGCGGGGCTATTTTGACGAGTTGCAAAAACTCGACGATGGCCCGCGTGATGTCTCGCATGCCGACGTGCAGGAACGGTTTGCCGCAATGGCCAAAGAAAGCCGGCCTACGGCAGCATCCGTACCCGGCGGCAATTTCCAAAAGCAGTTTTCCGTGTTGCAGCTTATCGCCGCTTACCGTTTTCAGGGTTGCCGCGTGGCGGAGGTCGATCCTCTCCAGCGCATCGAAAAACCGCTCATCCCGGAACTCGATCCCGCTTTTTACGGCTTGAGCGAAGCCGATTTTGATACGGAATTTAACGCGGGTACGCTGCACGGACCATCGCAGGACACGCTGCGCAATATTCTCCAACGGCTGAAAGACACCTACTGCGGTAGCATCGGTGCCGAGATCATGTATATCTCGGATATTCCGCAAAAGCGCTGGCTGATGGAACGCATGGAGCCGTCGCGGGGCCTGCCCAAGTACGATGCCGCGTACAAAAAACACATCCTCGAACGGCTCACTGCCGCCGAGACGCTGGAAAAATACCTCAACGCCAAGTACGTCGGTCAGACGCGCTTCTCGCTCGAAGGCGGCGACGCGCTGATTCCGCTGCTGGACAATCTGCTGCAACGTGCAGGGGCCGCGGGCGTGCAAGAGCTGGTGATCGGCATGGCGCATCGCGGGCGTTTGAACGTGTTGGTGAATACGCTGGGCAAAATGCCCAAAGATTTGTTCTCGTCGTTTGAAGGCAAGCAAAATCCTGAAGTGCTGGCCGGTGACGTGAAGTATCACGATGGCCAATCCTCTAACATCATGACCCCCGGCGGGCCGATGCACGCCATGCTGGCGTTCAACCCGTCGCATCTGGAAATCGTCAATCCGGTAGTTGAAGGCTCTGTGCGCGCGCGTCAGCATCGGCGCAAAGATCACTCGGGCGGGCAGGTGTTGCCGGTGCTTATTCACGGCGATGCGGCCTTCGCTGGACAAGGCGTGATTCAGGAAGGCTTGAATCTGGCTGAGACGCGCGGCTACGGCACGGGCGGCACAGTACACATCATTATCAACAATCAGATTGGCTTCACGACCTCTGATCCGCGTGATTCGCGCTCGACCCTGTATTGCTCCGATGTGGCCAAGATGCTGGAAGTGCCGATTTTCCATGTCAATGGCGACGATCCGGAAGCGGTTTGTTTTGTCACCGAAATCGCGCTCGATTACCGCATGAAGTTTCACAAGGATGTGGTAATCGATCTCGTGTGTTATCGCCGCCTCGGCCACAACGAGCAGGATGAGCCGATGGTTACCCAGCCGCTGATGTACAAGCGCATCCATTCGCATCCGACGCCGCGCAAAGTGTACGCGGATCGCTTGGTGCGTGAGGGTGTGACCCACGAGGCCGATGGCGAGGCCGCGGTTGCCACTTGCCGCGATGCACTCGATCGCGGCTATCACACCAACCAAACCATTTTGTCGAATTACAAGCCGCCGTTCGAGGCCAACTGGGCACCGTATAAAGGCATCAAGTGGAACGAGCAAGACGATACGCGCCTGCCGCTTGAAACACTGCAAATGCTCGCGCGCAAATTGTGTGAAGTGCCCGCGAATTTCCAGTTGCACCCGCGCGTAGACAAGATCATGCAAGATCGGCGTTTGATGGCCGAAGGCAAGCTGGCGCTGGATTGGGGCATGGCTGAGTCGTTGGCGTATGCCACGCTGCTGCACGAAGGTTACGCAATACGTCTCTCCGGGCAGGATGCCGGACGTGGCACGTTCTTCCATCGCCATGCGGTGCTGCATGACCAGAATCGCGAACGGTGGGATCAAGGCATACACATTCCGTTGCAACACTTGTCGTCGAAGCAGGGTGACTTTGCCGTCATTGATTCCGTGTTGTCAGAAGCGGCTGTGCTCGGTTTCGAATACGGCTATGCCACGGCAGGCCCGAATGATTTGGTCATTTGGGAAGCGCAATACGGCGATTTCGCCAATGGCGCGCAAGTCGTGATCGATCAATTTATCGCTTCCGGTGAAGTCAAATGGGGACGCTTGTGCGGCCTGACCATGATGCTGCCGCACGGCTACGAGGGCGCAGGGCCGGAGCATTCGTCGGCGCGCATCGAGCGTTTCTTGCAACTGTGCTCCGACTACAACATGCAGATTTGCGTGCCGGCCACGCCGGTGCAAATGTACTACCTGCTGCGCCGACAGATGATTCGCCCGTATCGCAAGCCGTTGGTAATTTTTTCGCCGAAGAGTTTGCTGCGGCACAAAGAATCGGTGTCGCCGCTGGAAGAATTCGCCAACGACAAATTCAAGCCAGTGAACGAGGATTGGGAAGAAAACGATATCCAGCCTGATCAAGTGAAGCGCGTGATTCTGTGCAGCGGCAAGGTGTTTTACGACATCCGCGCCGAGCGTCGGGCGCGCGGCATCAAGCATTTGCCTATCGTGCGCATCGCGCAGTTATATCCATTTTCACACGACGATTTCCGCTCGCTGATTGTGCGCTACAAGAACGCCGCCGAAATTGTGTGGTGTCAGGAAGAGCCGCGCAATCAGGGGGCATGGCGACACATTCAGCACTATCTGATGCGCAATTTACTGCCGCATCAAAAGCTGTTTTACGCGGGCCGAGAGTCTTCCGCGACACCGGCGGCCGGTTACAAATCGCTGCATGACGCGCAGCAAAAAGAGTTGGTCAATCAGGCTTTGACCCTGTCGGGTGGCAGCGAGCCGCTGAGCGTGAAAAACCAGCCACGTCCGTTGTCAGCAGGCGAAGAGAATTAAAATAAAACATAATAAAAACAAATACTTACGGTGATTCCATGATAGTCGAAGTCAAAGTGCCGCAGTTGTCGGAATCGGTAGCAGAAGCCACCTTGGTTAGTTGGCACAAGAAAGCCGGCCAAAAGGTGACCCGCGACGAAAATCTGGTCGATATCGAAACCGACAAGGTGGTGCTGGAGACCCCCGCACCCGCTTCGGGTGTGCTCATCAAAATTGTCAAAGGCGATGGCAGCACCGTCGCCAGCAAAGAAATTATCGCGCAGATTGATACCGAAGCCGTGGCGTCTGAAAGTGCGCCCGCAGGCGGCGCACCTGCCGCGACTGCAACACCCGCATCTGCATCTGCAAAAGCCGCCGCCATGCCCGCTGCGCAAAAATTAGCCGCCGAAAATAATCTCGATACCGGCACCATCAGCGGCAGCGGTCGCGGTGGCCGCGTGACGAAAGGCGATGTCATTGACGCGCTCAAACCGGCGGCAGCTGTTTCGGCACCTATGGTACCAACCTCGAAAGCGGCTGCACCTGCAGTGGTGCGCGCCGTGGCACGCGCTGCCGCACCCAGCGTCGATCTCAGCGCCTTGGGCGAGCGTCCAGAACAGCGCGTGCCCATGTCACGCTTGCGTGCGCGCATAGCCGAGCGCTTGATTCAGTCGCAATCCACCGCTGCGATTTTGACCACATTCAACGAAGTCAACATGCAGCCGGTGATTGATCTGCGCAATCGTTACAAAGACCGCTTTGAAAAAGAGCATGGCGTGAAGCTGGGCTTTATGTCGTTCTTCGTCAAGGCGGCGGTGTATGCGCTGAAGAAATATCCGCTAGTGAATGCGTCAATCGACGGCAACGATATTATTTATCACGGCTACTACGACATCGGCGTCGCCGTGGGCAGCCCGCGCGGGCTGGTGGTGCCGATCGTGCGCAACGCCGATCAACTGACGCTGGCCGCCATCGAAAAAACCATCGCCGACTACGGCAAGCGCGCGCAAGAAGGCAAGCTCACGCTGGAAGAACTCACCGGCGGCACGTTTTCGATTTCCAATGGCGGGGTGTTCGGCTCCATGCTCTCCACGCCGATTATCAATCCGCCGCAAAGCGCCATACTCGGCGTGCACGCCACCAAAGACCGGCCCGTGGTTGAGAATGGTCAAATCGTGATTCGCCCGATGAATTATCTGGCCCTGTCGTACGATCACCGAATTATTGATGGCCGCGAAGCCGTGTTGTCATTGGTGGCGATGAAAGACGCGCTGGAAGACCCCGCGCGCATGTTGCTGGACGTTTAACATGGCTAAAAATTTCGACGTGGTGGTCATCGGCGCCGGTCCCGGCGGCTACATTGCCGCTATCCGCGCGGCGCAACTTGGCATGCAGGTGGCGTGCATAGACGAATGGAAAACCGCTGACGGCAAGCCTGCACCCGGTGGTACTTGCACCAACGTGGGTTGTATTCCGTCTAAGGCGCTGCTGCAATCGTCCGAGAACTACGACCATGCCGCGCATACCTTTGCTGATCATGGCATCAAGGTCAGCGGCTTGAGCATGGATGTGGCGCAAATGCTCAAACGCAAAGACAAGGTCGTTAAACAAAACAACGACGGCATTCTGTATTTGCTGAAGAAAAACAAAGTCACGTTTTTTCACGGCACCGGCGCATTTGCCGGTGGTGCGGTGGGGGCGTGGCAAATCAAAGTCAGCGGCAAAACTGAAGAAGATTTGGTGGCCAAGCATGTGATCGTCGCCACTGGCTCCAGCCCGCGCGCATTGCCCGGCGCGCCGTTCGACAACAAGCTGATCCTCGACAACGCCGGCGCGCTGGCGATTACCGAAGCGCCCAAAACGCTGGGCGTCATTGGCGCGGGTGTCATCGGCCTGGAGATGGGTAGCGTGTGGCGGCGCTTGGGCGCGACGGTCACGATACTCGAAGCGTTACCGGTGTTTCTCGGTGCCGCAGACGAAGCGGTCGCGAAAGAAGCGAATAAAGTCTTTATAAAACAAGGGCTTGCCATACATACCGGCGTTAAAGTCGGCGCTATCCAATCCGCTAAAGCGGTCAGTGTTGACTACACCGACAGCGCCGGCAAAGCGCAGACGCTGATCGTGGACAAGCTCATCGTCTCCATCGGCCGCGTGCCCCATACCGCCGGGCTGAATGCTGCCGCAGTAGGCCTCACGCTCGACGAGCGCGGCTTTGTCGCCGTGGACGATCATTGCAAAACCAATCTGCCGAATGTGTGGGCGGTGGGCGACGTGGTACGCGGCCCCATGCTCGCGCACAAAGCCGAAGAAGAGGGCGTAGCGGTGGCGCAACGCATCGCTGGCAAATATGGCCACGTGGATTTCAACACCGTGCCATGGGTAATTTACACCGCGCCGGAAATCGCTTGGGTGGGCAAGACCGAGCAGCAGGTCAAAGCTGAAGGGTTCGAATACCGTACGGGGTCGTTTCCATTCATGGCCAATGGCCGTGCGCGCGCCTTGGGTGATACCACCGGCTTTGTAAAAATTATCGCCGACAAAAAATCGGATCGTATCCTGGGTGTACACATCATCGGGCCCATGGCATCCGAGCTGATTAGCGAGGCCGTCACCGCGATGGAATTCGGCGCTTCATCTGAAGACATCGCGATGATTTGCCATGCGCATCCGTCGCTGTCCGAGGCTATGAAAGAGGCGGCGCTGGCGGTGGATGGGCGTACGCTGAATCTTTGATCGAGTGAGCAACGCCGTATCATCGGGGGCGGGTGCCAGCCATAGCCATGCCCGACTGCCGCACGACAGCGCCGACGTAGCGCACTGGATCGCACAGCACGCATCAGAACACGGCTTTACGCTTGATGCCTCGCAGATGCGCGCGGTGCAGCGCCTGCAGCGTTTGTCCGAAGACTTGATCGGTCTGGAAAAACTCGAATCCTCATTTATCCGCCTGCTGGCGCGCAAGCGCGTGGTGAAGGGCATGTACCTATGGGGCGGGGTAGGGCGCGGCAAGAGTTTTTTGATGGACAGCTTTTTCAACTGCGCGCCGGTGGCGAAAAAACGCCGCATTCACTTTCACCGCTTCATGCAGGAAGTACATCAGCGCATGAACGCGCTCACGGGTCAGGCAGAGCCGCTCGCTGGCGTCGCGCGTGACATGGCGAAGGACACACGGCTATTGTGTCTGGATGAATTTCACATCACTGACATCACCGATGCCATGCTGATGCGCAAGCTCCTCGAAGGCCTGATGGAGCAGGGCGTGGTGGTGGTGACGACTTCGAATTTTGAGCCGGACTCGCTTTATCTGCACGGCTTGCAGCGCACGCAATTCATGCCGGCCATTGATCTCATCAAACAGCGCTTTGATATCGTGAATGTGGATGACGGCACGGACTACCGGCTGCGCGAATTGGAAAAAGCTGGCGTGTATCACACCGGTGCGGATGCTGAGACGCGCATGCACGACGAGTTCATGGCCATCGCGCGGCACGATATCTCGGAAGATGCTGAACTGGAGATCGAAAACCGCAGTGTGCCGGTGCGTCGCCACGCGCGCGACGTGGCCTGGTTTGATTTCAACGCACTGTGCGACGGCCCGCGTGGCAAGCCCGATTACATTGAGCTGTCCAAGCGCTATCACACGGTGATGGTGTCCCAGGTGCCGCAATTCAGCACCGGCATGGCTGACAAGCTGCGGCGCTTTGTATGGATGATCGACGAGTTTTACGACCGGCGCGTCAAGCTCATTCTGTCGGCGCCCGTGGCAGTCGATGATTTGATTGCCGCAGCCGATCAATCCGATGCCTTTCAGGCGAATCTCAATGCCTCGCTCAAAGACCGTCTGGTGAGTCGCTTGACCGAAATGCAATCGCACGACTATCTTGCCCAACCGCACCTGCCTTGAGGTCACTATGGATAAATTCAGCGCTTACAGAATCTTCAATGAAAACAACAAGATAGAGGGGCGTATCAGCGATCTGTCCCTGGATGACCTAATGCCCGGCGAAGTCGTTTTTAAGAACGCGTATTCCAGCGTGAATTACAAAGACGCGCTGGCGGCTACCGGCGTGGGCGGCAAAGTTATCCGTCAATATCCCCTGGTCGGCGGCATCGATGCGGCGGGCGTGGTGCTGTCATCCAGCGATGCGCGTTTCAAGGCGGGCGATGAAGTCATTTGCACCAGCTATGATTTCGGCGTGGCGCACGATGGCGGCTTTGCGCAGGTATGCCGCGTGCCGGCCGCTTGGGTGGTGCCGTTGCCGCAAGGCTTGTCCTTGCAAGAGGCGATGGTTATCGGCACTGCGGGCTACACCGCCGGCCTTGCGGTAGAGTTGCTGGAACTCAACGGCCTTGCGCCTGGCAACGGCACCGTGTTGGTCAATGGTGCCACCGGCGGCGTAGCGAGTTTGGCTATCGACATGCTGGCGGGCAAGGGCTACGACATTACCGCTGTGACCGGCAAAGACAGTGAGCACGATTTTCTGCGCAGGCTAGGGGCGCGTGACATTCTCGCGCGCGGTGCCATCGACTTCGGCACGCGTGCGCTGGAAAAACCCCTGTGGGCAGCGGCGTTGGATTCGGTGGGCGGCGAACCACTCGGTTGGCTTACGCGCACCATGAACCCAAGCGGTCTGATTGCGAGCTTCGGTAACGCGGGCGGCATCGAACTCAAAACCAATGTGCTACCGTTTATTTTGCGTGGGGTGCGACTGATTGGCGTGGATTCAGCGGCAACGCCCATGCCGTTGCGGCGCAAAGTGTGGCAGCGGCTCGCCACGGATTTGAAGCCACGTCATTTGGCGGATATCGCGAACCTCATCACGCTGGCGGATCTGGGCGCATACTTTGGCCAGATGCTCCAAGGCGGCATACGCGGCAGGGCAGTGGTCAGGATGTCGTAAGTGCGCCAGACGCAGAATGTAGGCAAACAACCAGCGGAGAAAACACATGAGCGCCTATCAGGATTTTCACCGGCGTTCGCTGAATGAGCGCGATGCGTTTTGGACCGAACAGGCCGCACTGATTGACTGGCATACGCCGTTCACGCAAGTGTGTGATTTCAGCCGACCGCCGTTTGCCAAATGGTTTGTGGGCGGTGAAACGAATCTTTGTTACAACGCGATTGACCGCCACCTTGCCACGCGCGGCGATCAGAAGGCGCTGATTTACATCTCGACCGAAACCGGTCAGGAAAAAACCTACTCCTATCGCGAACTGTACAAAGAGGTGAATCGCGCCGCCGCCATGCTCACAACGCTGGGCGTGGGCAAGGGCGACCGCGTGTTGATTTACATGCCGATGATTGCCGAGGCAGTGTTCGCCATGCTGGCTTGCGCACGCGTCGGCGCGATTCACTCGGTGGTGTTCGGTGGCTTTGCGGCAGCGAGTCTCGCCACACGTATTGACGATGCGAAGCCCGCACTGATGATTACGTCGGATGCTGGCATGCGCGGCGGACGCGCCATTTTGTATAAACCACTGGTGGACGCTGCGCTGCGCCTGGCACAGCATCCGCCGCGCAATGTGATCGTGGTGAATCGCGGCATCGACAAAGATTTCACAGCGGTGGCCGGGCGCGATCTCGATTACGCCACGCTGCGCAAAGCACACGCCAGTGTGAATACGCCGGTGACCTGGCTGGAGTCGAGCGACCCGTCGTATATTTTGTACACGTCCGGCACCACGGGCCAGCCGAAAGGCATCCAGCGTGATACCGGCGGTTACGCGGTGGCGCTGGCGGCGTCGATGAAGCACATCTACTGCGGCAACGCTGGCGAGACCATGCTCACCACGTCCGACATCGGCTGGGTGGTGGGGCATTCCTATATTGTCTACGCCCCACTGATCGCGGGTATGACGACGATTTTGTATGAAGGTTTGCCGATACGCCCCGATGCGGGCATCTGGTGGAAAATCGTCGAAGCGCACAAAGTGTCGGTGATGTTCTCGTCGCCGACCGCTGCGCGCGTGCTCAAAAAACAGGATCCGGCGTATCTCAGTAAATACGATCTGTCCTCGCTGCGGCATTTGTTCCTCGCTGGCGAGCCGCTGGATGAGCCCACGCATCGCTGGCTCTCTGATGCCATTCAAAAGCCGGTGATCGACAACTATTGGCAAACCGAAACCGGCTGGCCGATTTTGTCTGCGGTGCATGGCGTAGAAAAAACGCCGCTGAAAATGGGCACGCCGAGTTTCCCCGTATATGGTTACGATGTGCAAATTCTGCGTGAATCCGATGCGCAGCCTGCGGCCGCAGACGAAAAAGGCGTGGTCGCCATTGTGCCGCCCTTGCCGCCGGGCTGCATGAGCACGGTGTGGGGCGATGATGATCGTTTTGTGCAGACCTATTTCACCAGCTTTCGCTCGAAGCAGGTGTACGCCACGTTCGACTGGGGCATACGCGACAAAGACGGCTATCACTACATTCTGGGCCGCACCGATGATGTGATCAACGTCGCCGGGCACCGCTTGGGCACACGCGAAATCGAAGAGGCCGTGCAGTCGCATGCCAATATTGCCGAAGTTGCCGTGGTGGGTGTGGCCGATCCCATCAAAGGACAGATCCCTGTGGCGTTTGCGGTGGTGAAAGATGTCGCACAGATTGCGACGCCCGCATTGATGGCGGCGCAGGAAAAAGCGGTCATGGATGTCGTCGACAAACAAATCGGCGCGCTGGGGCGACCGGCGCGCGTGCATTTCATTGCGCTGCTGCCCAAAACACGCTCCGGTAAATTGCTGCGGCGTTCGATACAAGCGCTGGCTGAAGGACGCGATGCTGGCGATCTCACTACCATCGAAGACCCTGCGGCACTGGAACAAATACGCGTGGCGCTGGCGACCAAACGTTAATGGCGATATCTATTTAAGTAATTGATTTTATTGGGTTATTTAAAATTCTTCTTCCTGGGTCGTCAGCGCTCGTAATTTATTTGTAAACCCCGGCTAAGCCACTGGCGTGGCCCCGTGCGCGGGCGTAGCATGCCCCTGTCGCGCGCTGAGCGCTTGCGGCGCCTCGCAACTTTCATCCCCATCCCCATCCCGATTTATAAGCACAAAAAGGAGCCACCATGCCCGATTGGATTAACACGCAATTACTCACCACCTACGCGCTGAATGCCGGCACCAAAATATTGGGGGCGATTGCGCTTTGGATTATCGGTGGATTTGTCATCAACTTTTTGTTGAAATTGGCGACCGACGGCATGACGTCGCGCAAGGTTGACCCCACGTTAATCAAATACGCAGATTCGTGTATCCGCGTGTTGCTGCGTATCGTGTTGGTGCTCGCGGTACTGTCGGTGTTCGGCATCGAGACCACCAGCTTTGCTGCACTGCTTGCAGCGGCGGGTATCGCCATTGGCGCGGCATGGTCAGGCCTGTTGGCGAATTTTGCTGCCGGTGCGTTTTTGGTACTGCTGCGCCCGTTCAAAGTGGGCGACATGATCACAGCAGGCGGCGTCACGGGCGACGTGGTGGAAATGGGCATGTTCGTCACCACGCTGCATACGGTGGACAATCTGCGCGTGTATGTCGGCAACGGCAAAATACTTGCCGATAATGTCGTCAACTACACGGCCAATCCGTATCGTCGTGTCGATTTGAAATGCCAGCTCGCGCACAGCGTTGATCCCCGCGACGCCATAGCCAAGCTCAAGACGCGCCTGGCGCTACTGCCCAATGTGGTGAAAAGCCCCGCGCCGGACGTGGAAATTCTGGAATTCAACGCAGCGGGCACCTTGCTGGGTGTGCGCCCGTACTGCAATAACAAAGATTACTGGCAGGTGTTTTTTGACGCCAACAAGGCCATTGCCGAAGTAGGCGCCACTCACGTGTGGCCGGTGCCAGCACCGCATCAGGTGTTGCTGCAAAAGCCCAACTGATCCTGCGCATTTCAACAAAAAGCCCGGCGCAGTGTAAAACTGCGCCGGGCTTTTTTGTGACGCCGATTCGTCTAGCCGGTCAATTTCACCGGCTTGCCCGTCTCAATCGACGTGGTGATCGCCTCAAACGCGCCGATGGTATTGATGATTTCATCCGGCGTAATAGGGTAGGGCGCTTTGCCGGCGACCGCGTCGGCGAAATACTCGATTTCTGCCAGCAGTGAATCAATTTTGGGGAATTCTTTGCGCTCGGTTTTGCCGCCCGACAGGCGCGTAATACATTCGGTTTCGCCCAGCGCTTCGGCTGAACCTTTGTCGCCGAACACCTGTACCCGCCAATAAAATGGTGACGGGCGCACCGCGCCCAAAAAGCCACTCACGCCATTAGCAAATTTAAACAGCACGCTGATGGTATCCAGCGGATTGTGGCCCGCTTGCGTGGAGACAAACTGCGCGTTAACTTCTGCCGTGGGGCCGGCAAGGTTGGTGAACGCATCAAGAATATGAATGCCGGTGCCGGTCATACCTGCGCCGGGCGTCTCGCTGGGTAAATCGCGCCACGGCGCGAAGAAATTGCTCGAATTCTCGTTACTGTAATGCCCCTCAATGTGCAGCACGCGACCCAGCGCACCACTGGCCACCACACGTCGCAGTTCGGCCATAGACGGCCAAAAGCGTTTGTTCTGCCCCACGCCCACCGGCACCTGCGCCTTTTTGCAGGCATCCACCATCGCCAACGCGTCGGCAAATTTGAGCGCAAAAGGCTTTTCACAAAACACCGGCTTGCCAGCGGCGGCCACTTGTTCCAGCAGCGTGCGGTGGGTGGAGTGCGGCGTCGCCAGCCAGACTACCTGCACTTGCGGGTCAGCGAGCGCAGCGTCGAGCGTGGTGCTGAGGGTGAAGCCTTGTTCCCTAGCGTATTCACGCACCGCGTCGGGTTCGTGGCTGACGCCGTGCACGAAGCGAATTTTTTCGCTTTTACCCTGCACCGCATTGACGATGGTTTTTCCCCACCAGCCGAGGCCGACGATGGCTGCGTTAATCATAATAAAATACTAAAACTGTTAAAAATCAATGGGTTATTTAATTACGACGCGGCAACGATCTTTTGCTGTTGCTGCCCCAAGCCTTCGATGCCCAGTGTCACCACGTCACCGGCTTTAAGCCAGATGGGGTTGGGCTTTTTGCCCATACCCACGCCAGGCGGAGTGCCGGTGCAGATGACATCGCCGGGCAGCAACGTCATGTAGTGGCTGCAGTACGAAATGATTTTGCGCACACCGAAAATCATGGTGCGGGTGTTGCCGGCCTGCATGCGCTGGCCGTTGACGTTCAGCCACATATCCAGATTTTGCGCGTCGGTCATTTCCTCGGTGGTCACCAGCCACGGGCCGATGGGGCCGAAGGTATCGCAGCCCTTGCCCTTGTCCCACTGCGACGATTGCAACTGCCACGCGCGTTCGGAAACATCGTTGGCCACGCAATAACCGGCCACGTAGTTGAGCGAATCTTCTTCGCTCACGTACTGGGCCTTGGTACCGATAACAATCGCCAGCTCGCATTCCCAATCCAACTTGGTGGAATGACGCGGGATGATAGTGTCGTCGTTCGGGCCGCAAATGCTGGTGGTGGCCTTCATGAAAATAATCGGCTCGGTGGGCACCGCCATGCCGGCTTCAGCGGCGTGATCGGAATAATTCAAGCCAATAGCAACGTATTTCGAAATGCCGGTGAACGGCACGCCAAAACGCGGCGTGCCCGTGACGACAGCCAGTGTTTCTGGCTTGATCTTGGTGATGCGCGCCAGATTGCGTGGCGACAGCGTTTCAGCGTCCAGCGCGCCGACCACTTTAGACAAATCACGCAGCTTGCCTTGCGCATCAATGATGCCGGGTTTTTCGTTACCTTCTTTTCCATAGCGGCACAGCTTCATACAACCTCCAACGGTATCAGATAGTTACTAACGCGTATTATAAACCGGCGTGGCATGGCTCACGATTCCACCGCGACGATTTCGCCACTGGATGCAGATTTGAAAATGGCTTCCAGCGCGGAAATATTAGCAATCATCTGCGACTGCGGCACGGGGTAGGGCGCGCGGCCCGCTGCGGCATCAGCAAACGCTTCCAGATTGGCGAGCACGGTGGACGCCGGGGCGTATTCCCGCACTTCGCGCTTGCCGCCCTGATGCGTGGTGGTGAGCGTCCAGCCTTCCGGTGCTTCGGGATGGGTTTTGTCGCGCACCTCGATCCAGCCCTTGGTGCAATAGACCGCGAAGCGGCCTTCAAACGGCGTGGCGAGGATGGCGCTCAACAGCGCATGCCCGCCGTTTTTGAACGACACCAGAATGGCCAGCGTATCGCCGTTGACGAGCTGACTGCCGAGTTGTTTGCAACTGGCGAACACGCGCTCGGCCTCGCCAAACACGCCCACCGACAGATCCAGCAGATGAATGCCGGTCGCCGTCATCGGGCCGGCCGGCGCTTCTTTGCCAGACAGCCGCCAGTTATCGGCCGGCAGCGTGAGAAATTTATCCTGGCTGAAATTGGCTTCGATTTGCAGTGGCACGCCCAGCTCGCCGGAACGAATCACGCGCATGGCCTCGATAATCGGCGGCTCAAAGCGCCGCTCGTGGCCCACCGCCAGCGCCACCTTGTTGTCGTTGACCGATTGGATCGCGCGCAACACGTCGGCGCGCGTCATCGACAGCGGCTTTTCGCAGTAGATGTGCTTGCCAGCGTTGGCCGCAGCGACGATTTGATCGGTATGCAGCGTGTGCGGCGTCGCCAGCACCACGGCCTGTATTGTCGGATCGCGCAGCACGGCATTGAAATCGGTAACCACTTTGACGCCTTGCGCCTGCGCAAAATCCGCGATCGCCGGTGCATTCACTTCCACGACGGTAGTGACACTGAGTTTTGCACTGGTCTTGATTAGCGGAACAATGATTTTGCCCCACCAACCCATGCCGACGACTGCGACGTTTAACAAATGTAACTCCTTGATTTATATGGATTGTTCTATTTTCCCAGAGCCGCATTGACCTTCGGCATCACCTGCTCCGCCATCAACTGCATGCTGCGCTTGCCCAGCGCCGGATCGATCCAGTCGTGGCAGGCGTAAACCAGCGTGCCGAAGTCGCCGACGGCTTCACGAAACGCGAGTATCTGATCGACCACGCTGTTGACCGTGCCGGCGAGCACCAGCTTGTCGGTGACGTACTCTGGCGTAATCGCCGAATCCGGCATGCTTTGATCGACCTTGAATAAATTACTGCGCCCGCTAAAGCCCACCAGCTTGCGCACCAGTTGCTTGAAATAAAAGTGATACGGGCCTTCTGCCGATTTACCGTAGCGCTGCGCTGTGGCTTCGTCGTCGGCGACAAAAATACTTTTGGCGATGCGCCAGTCTGCGGTATCGGCAACCTGGCCGATATTTTTTTTGCCTTCGGCGTAATTCGGCCAATGGGTTTTCACCCATGCGGGCATCAAAAAATTGGCTGAAATCGGCAGCCAGCCGCGCTCTGCCATCGCAATGACGCCTTTCGAGTACGGTGCCACGACCGTGCCGACGATAGGCGGATGCGGCTTCTGGAACGGGCGCAGGATACGGCCCTGACCGATTTCAGGAATGCTGGTTTTTTCGGTGGTGACTTTCCAGTATTTGCCTTCAAGGTTATACGGCGGCTCGGATTCCCAGATCTTGAGCACCATGTTGATGCCCTCGACAAACATGGCGTTGCGGTCTTTGTCCAGATTGCCGAACACCTCAGCGTCAGACGCCAGCCCGCCGGGGCTAATGCCCATGATGAAGCGCCCTTCGAGCAGGTTATCCATCATCGCCACCTGGGCGGCAATGGCCGCCGGATGCGACGTCGGAATATTGATAGTGCCGGTGCCGAGCTTAATGCGCTTGGTGGCGTGAATCAGCGTGGCGAGAAAGGTCATGCAGTGCGTGACGGTTTCTGCGGCGTCGGTGACGTGTTCGCCGACATAGGCTTCTTCATAGCCGAGCTCGTCGGCGAGAATAATGGCCTCGCGATCTTCGCGCAGCGATTGCGGATAGCTCTTACCCGGCGGGTGGAGCGGCATCATGAATGTAGCGAGCTTCATTGGTGGTCCTTGGTGGCGCGGATGGCGAATGTCGGATGGCGGATGTCGAATGGCGCTTTTCAAGGGTGTACGCCACGGCGCGATTGTGTGGCTCGTCCGAAGCGCGAGCGAGTATCTCGAACCACGCGTAGCCGGTCAAGTCCACACGCCTGTACTGCACAGCCGTCGTGGCGAAACCGGCTAAAATGCATCACGCTAATGTCCATCGTAATGCCCATCGTAATGCCCATCGACAGCGCATCGGAAACGTCATGAAAAAACACATTGCTTGCCTGACTTTTGATTTCGACGCCCTATCGGGTTTTATTTCGCGCGGCATGACGTCGCCGTCACCGATCTCGCGCGGCGAGTTTGGCGCAAACGTGGGGGCGCAGCGCATACTGAATTTGCTGAAAAAATACGGCATTCAGTCTAGCTGGTACATTCCCGGCCACACACTGGAAACCTACCCCGATCAATGCCAGCGCGTGTTTGACGCCGGCCACGAAATCGGCCACCACGGCTGGACACACGTGCCGCCCGCCGCGATGACAGGCGATGAAGAAGAAGCCGGGCTCGTCCGCGCCAACGCGCAAATCAAAAAACTCACCGGCGCGTATGCGCGTGGCTACCGCTCGCCGTCGTGGGATTTGTCCCCGCACTCAGTAGCGTTGTTGCTCAAGCACGGCTTTGCGTACGACAGCAGTATGATGGGCGACGACTACACGCCGTATTACGTGCGGCAGGGTGACGTCATCACGCTCGAACAGCCGGCGATTTTTGGCGCAGAAACGAAGTTGATTGAAATGCCGATCAGTTGGTCACTCGACGACTATCCGCATTTTGAATTCGTGCGCACCAACACCACCATTTTGCAGGGCAATATGAACGCGCATCACGTGCTGCAAAACTGGACGGACGATTACACCTATCTGCACGATCACCTCGATTGGGGCGTCATCACCTACACGTTTCACCCCTTCGTGATCGGGCGCGGGCATCGCATGATTGTGTTGGAAAAGCTGATTCGCACGCTCAAGGACAACGGCGCAGTGTTCATGCGGCTGGGCGATGCAGCGACAGAATTTTCCTTAAAAAATATTCAATAAAATCAACTAGTTATGTCACTAGAGCCGCTGTTCAACCCGTCATCCGTGGCCATTGTCGGCGCCACGCAGGATAGGCGTCGGCCGGGTGGCGCGCCGCTGCACTTGCTGACGCATCAGGGCTACGCCGGTAAGGTATTTGCGGTGAATCCGCGCTACACCGAAATCAACGGCTTGCCGTGTTACGCCAGCCCCGACGCGCTGCCGCAGCGCTGTGATTTGGCGGTCATCGCGGTGCCGGCGGTGGATGTGCCCGGCGCCATCGAAGCCTGCGGGCGCAACGGCATGACCCACGCGGTGATTTTGAGCGCGGGCTTTCGCGAAATCGGCGAACGGGGTGCAGCGCTCGAAGCGCAATTACAGGCGGCGCTTAAAACCTCCGGCGTACGCGCGGTGGGGCCCAATTGCATCGGTATGATGAATTTGCGCACGCGCGTGTTTGCCGGATTCGGCGCGACGTTTCGCAAGACCGATTGGCGCGGCGGGCCGGTGGCGATGATTTCGCAGAGCGGCGGCTTTGCCTATTCGATCATGACGTTCTGCCAAGAAGCTGGCATCGGCTTTGACCACATGGTTTCTACCGGCAATGAAAGCAGCTTGGGTGCGCTGGATTTCATCGAGTATTTTCTCGCCGACGAAGCCACCAAGTTGATCGCGGTGTACATGGAAGGCATCAGCGACGGCAAACGCCTGCGCGCGCTGGGCCGCCGCGCGCTCGAAATCGGTAAGCCCATCGCGGTGTGGAAAGTCGGCAACACGCACGCCGGTAGTCGCGCAGCGGTGTCGCACACGGCCAATCTCACTGAAGATTACGATTATTATCGTGACGCGTTTCGTGAAGGCGGCTTTATTGAGATTCATGAAATTTACGATTTGATTGACGCCGCGCGCGTGTTTCGTTCGCGCAAACGCCCGCGCGGCAACCGAGCCGCGATCGTCACCGCCAGCGGCGGAGCAGGGGTGTTGCTGGCTGATGCCTGCGAGCGCGCGCAGTTGGCGCTGCCGGCTATGAGCGCGTCGACACTGGCAGCGTTAAAACCCGTGCTGCCGGATTTTGCGTCGATGGCGAACCCCATCGACATCACCGCCGCCATCGCACAAAACGAACCCGCGTTTCGCGCAGCCACACAAGCTGTGCTCGATGACGCCAACGTGGACATGCTGTTTTTGCGCTCGTATCCAGGGCGCGACGCGCCCGTGTGGGCCGAGCATTTTGTCACCGATGCCAACGCCAGTGATAAGCCCATACTCGTCAGCCTCTCCGGTGCCGTCAACGACTCAGCATCGTGGTTGCCGACGGTAGAAGCCGGCGGCGTGCCGTGTTTTGAAGCGCCGAGCCGCTTGGTGTTTGCCGCTGCGGCATTGAATCATTTCACACGCCAGTGCGAGCGGGCCGCCGTGCGGCGCGCGCCGGTGCGCGCTTGCGCAAAACAGCCGCTGCCGATGAACGGCACCGACGGCGTGGATGAATTGCAGGGCAAAGCTTGCCTAGCCGCTTACGGCATCGCCACGCCCCGGCGGATGTTCATCGCGGCGGGCGACGAGGCCGCGCTCGCACGCTGTGAGCTGAATTTTCCGGTGGCACTCAAAGTCGTCAGTCCCGACTTGCCGCACAAAACCGAAGCCGGCGGCGTGCGTATTAGCATATCCAATATTACTCAATTAAAACAATCACTTATGATGATGCAGCAGGCCGTGCCTGCGCATCAACCCACGGCGCGCATCCGTGGCTGGCTGGTGGAAGAAATGGCCACTGGCGTCGAGTTCATCATCGGCGCGCTCAACAACCCCTCATTCGGCCCGTTGGTCATGCTGGGCATGGGCGGCGTGTATGCCGAGCTGTTTCAGGACGTGGTGCGTGCCTATGCGCCGTTCGATGCGGCCAGCGCACGAGAACTCGTGCTGCGCCTCAAGGGCGCGAAAATCCTGCAAGGTTATCGCGGCAAACCCGCGTGCGATATTGACGCGCTAGCCGATACGGTCAGCCGCGTGTCGTGGCTGATTGCCGATCACGCGGATAGGCTGGCGGAGGTGGAGATCAATCCGGTGATTGTGGGGGTTGACGGGCACGGAGCGGTAGCTGTTGATGCGGTGATGCGGCTGAAGTAGCTCGCCGTCCGAGCAACCCGTAGGGCGGGTTACGCGCTGACTGATCGTGGGGGGTGGTGCGAGTGGTATGATGATTCGGGTTTGGTTTTTGCGGCGTACAGCGCTGCTCAGGAGGTTGCCCATGAATGCCCCGATTACTGCCGAAGCGCTGATTGAGAAGTTAAAGATTCTGTCGCCTGAACGCTTGGGACAGGTGGCTGATTTTGTGAGCTTTCTGGCCACTCAGGAGGAGCGCCGCAGGGCTGGCGAGTCGTTACGCGAGATGTGGGCGCGCATGCCGGAACCCCTCACGGACGAGATCGAGCAGGAGATCGTGGCCGAGGTGCGCGCTTATCGTGCCGAGCGGCGCCAACGCGGCACGGGCTGATGCCCACGCTGCGGCTGGTGCTGGATACGAATACGGTTATTTCGGGGCTGTTGTGGAATGGCCCGCCACGCCGCTTGTTGGATGCGGCGCTTGATGGCGCCGCTGAGCTTTACACCAGCGCGGTGCTGGTGGCGGAGTTGCGCGAGGTGCTGGCTTATCCGAAGTTGGTCAAGCGCTTAACCGTCAGCGGTGAAACGGCGGATCGGTGCGTGGCCCGCTATATCGCCATCGTGAATTTTGCGGCAACGGCAATCATCGAGGGTATCGTCACCGCCGATGCCGATGACGATCATGTGATCGCCTGCGCGCTCTCGGCGCAAGCCGACGCCATCGTGTCGGGCGACTCGGATTTGCTGAATCTGAAGCAGTGTCGAGGCATGCGCATTGTGCCGGCGGCGCAGGCGCTGGCGGTGATCCGCGCCGATTGAACCAACCCAGTGATGCGATGAGCGCAGCGAACCAGCCCCCCAGCAATGATGGGGATATGCCTGCCGAGATCGATTTCAGAGGAGGGGTGCGCGGGCAGTTTTATCGACCGAATGCAAAGCTTAATCTGCCGGTGTATCTGGATGCCGAGGTGCAGGCGTATCTTGCGCACCTAGCACAACGCAAGGGGGCGCAAGGGGGTGCCGGTGTCGGCGCTGGCCAATGATCTTTTAAAGCACGAGATCGCGATCATTGAGGCGGTGAAGCAAGCAAGGGCAGGCAAAGCGCAGCGTGCCCACGCGAACAAGCGTGCGTGATAACGGTGCTTCATGTCGCGCTATCGACGAAGTCTCGCCTCGGGTGGGACATTCTTTTTCACGGTCAATCTTGCCGATTGCGAAAGCCGCATGCGGGTAACGGAGATTGATCGCCTGCGCAATGCGTTTTGGGTTGCACAGGCAGGCCACGCATTCCGCTCGCTGGCGTATTACGTATTACGTATTACGTATTGCGTGATGCCGGATCATTTGCATGACGTTTGGCAACTCCCTGAAAGCGACGCGGATTTTGGTTTGAGATGGCGCGTTATCAAGCGGCTTTTTCAAGCGGATTGACGGCGGCATTTGCGCGCTCTGCTAGCAAGGTTGCGCAAAGATTTTCACCAGCGCGCTTTGCGGTCGCGCAACGATGTCTTTCGGCAGCGCAGCGGGGCCGAGTAGGCCTTGCCAACCAGCGATTTCATAGCCGGGCAGGCCGCTTTCGGCGATGGTCGGCACGTGCTTGATGCTGGAGATGCGGCGCACGCCGGTGACGCCGAGCGCTTTGAGTTTGCCGATTTGCACCTGCGGCAGCAGGAAGGCGAGGTTGTTCCACATCATATCGACGCGGCCGCTGACGAGATCGGTGATGGCGGTGGTGCCGCCGCCGCGATACGGCACGTGCAGCATTCGATGATTTGCTGACCCAGCGCTTCGGCGAGTTTTTGCGCGACGGCTCGGGCGTTGAGGTCCATAGAACTGCCGGAGGCGTAGCCGTGTATGAGGCGTATGCTTTTTGCGGGGTAGGTGTCAGCGGCTTGGCTGGTTGATGTTAAAAATCCGTATAAAATCAAATAGTTACAAGGTATTCGCCGCGTTGGCTTAAGGCTAAACAACTTCTACCCCTTCGCGCTTGAGCATGCTGACCAGCGCGATCAGCGGCAGGCCGATCAAGGCCGTGGGGTCGTCACAGTGGATGCCGTGAACCAGTGCAATGCCGAGGCTTTCGATTTTGGCGCTGCCGGCGCAGTCGTAGGGCTTTTCACGTTGCAGGTAGCTTTCGATTTGTGCGTCGCTGAGATCGCGAAAATGCACGGTGGTGATGACGTTTTCGCGTTGATGTCGGCCACTGGCGGCGTCGAGCAGGCACAGCGCGGTGTGAAAGGCCACGCGTTTGCCGCGCATGGCTTGCAGTTGCTGCACGGCATTGGCGTGGGTGCCGGGCTTGCCGATGGGGGCACCGTTGCGTTCGGCCACTTGATCGGAGCCTATGATCAATGCGCTTGGGTGCGTGCTGGCGACGGCTTGCGCCTTGGCCAGCGCAAGGCGCAGCGCGGTGTCTGCCGGGCGCTCATGGGCCAGTGGCGATTCGTCGATATCGGGCGCGACGCACACGACAGTCTGGCCTAGGCGGTCAAGCAGGCTGCGCCGGTAAATCGACGAGGAAGCCAGAATTAACCGGCGGGCGGGCATGAGTAGCGCGATTTTGACGGCATGGGATTGAGCTAAGTAGTTGCTTTTTAACGAGTTTCTGATTTTCAGCTTTGACAAAGGCGCGTGGAAATACTATCATTGATGGTTTACGTGCGCTGCGGGCATTGTGTGGATTGCGTGTGGGATTGCGCACGTGATTGCGCGCGCCCGAAAACGGGTGCGCAAGTGGGGCCGGGCGAAGTGAATTATGTCAAAACCCATCATCGTAGACAGCCTTAAACTCGTGCGGGACCGGCGACGTTTGGCCGGCGCCATAGCCGTGGCCGATTTGCCGCGGCTGGTGGAAAGTGTGCTCGGCGACGGCGGTGATCTTGACTATGCCTTGGCAGGTGACGCAGACAGTCGCGAGCGGCCGGTGCTGCGTTTGCGGGTGACCGGGGTGGTGCAGGTGCAGTGCCAGCGCTGTCTGGAGGGCTTGACGCATCGCGTCGCCATCGACACGGCGCTGCGTTTGGTAGCGGCTGAGGCGCTGGATGCCGAGTATGAAGCTGTGGGTGATAATCCGGACGAGCCGGATTGCATCGTCGCAAGCGGTGAGCTGGATGTCACTGCGTTGATCGAGGATGAGGTGTTGTTGGCGTTGCCGCCGTATCCGCGGCATGAAGAAGGCACGTGTGTGGCAAAGGCCACCCGCGTGGCAGCGGATGGCGGTAGTCAAAATGTGACGGCTTTTAGCGTGTTGTCCGCGCTGAAGATTAAGTAGCAAGTAAAGTTTTGGTAACGGATTGGCGAAAGTGAGGGCAGGTTGTGAACTTGCGCCTGTATCGTTCAGATAATAATATTTATTAAAATCAATTAGTTATAACGTAACCCCAGTTAGTATCCCGTTAATATCCCGTTAATCGAAGGAGTAGTGAAATGGCTGTTCAGCAAAACAAAAAATCGCCGTCTAAGCGCGGCATGCATCGTGCGCATCAAGCACTGGACGTAGCGCCGCTGGCGCTGGAGCCGACCACGGGTGAGGTGCACCTGCGTCATCACATTAGCCCGAACGGTTTTTATCGTGGCAAGAAGGTTCTCAAAGCCAAAGGCGAGTAAGCCGCGCTTGAGCAGGCTCGCGGTTGCAGCGACGTCCGCGCGACGTCTGCGCGACGTTCAGGCGATGCCTCAGTGAAATCCCGGCGAACCACCCAAGCCAGTTTCAGATGCGGGTAACGGTAGCGGTTGACTGCATGGGGGGCGATCACGGCCCCTCGGTCACAGTGCCTGCGGCGCTCGGCTTGCTGCGCGATGACGCCGACGCCGGGGTGGTCCTCGTGGGCCTTGCTGCCGAAATCGAGGCGCAACTCAAACTCAATAAATCCAGCCCCGCCGCGTTTGGCGACCGGCTGGTGGTACGTCACGCCTCCGAAGTGGTGGGCATGGATGAGCCGCCCGCAGTGGCCATGCGCTCCAAGAAAGATTCGTCCATGCGCGTGATGGCCGATCTGGTGAAATCCAACGAGGCGCAGGCCGCTGTGAGCGCGGGCAATACGGGCGCGCTGATGGCGATTTCGCGCTATGTGTTGAAGACGCTGCCGGGCATCGACCGGCCAGCGATTGCCTCGATCATGCCCACGCTCACCGGCAAAGTGTATGTGCTGGATCTCGGGGCGAACGTCGATTGCACTGCCGAGCATTTGCTGCAATTCGGCATCATGGGTTCAGAGTTAGTGGCCTGCGTGGAGCACAAAACCGCGCCGACGGTGGGCTTGCTCAACATCGGCGAAGAAGACATCAAGGGTAACGAGGTGGTGAAACGCGCTGCCGAGTTGCTGCGCGCCAGCGATCTCAATTTTTACGGCAACGTCGAAGGCAACGATATTTTTAAAGGCACCACCGACGTGGTGGTGTGCGATGGGTTTGTCGGCAATGTCGCGCTGAAATCGGCCGAGGGACTGGCGCATTTGATTCGCACGTTTTTGCGCGAAGAATTTGCCCGCAATATTTTTACGCGACTCGCGGCGATAGTGGCGATGCCGGTGCTAAATTCATTCAAAAAGCGCGTGGATTATCGGGGCTACAATGGCGCGAGTTTGCTGGGCTTGCGCGGCATTGTGTTGAAGAGCCACGGCTCGGCGGACGCCTACAGTTTTGAATGCGCGTTGCGGCGCGCGGTCGAAGAAGTGCGCACCGGCATGCTGGCGCATATCTCGGAGCGCCTGACGCATATCCATGTGCAGTCGCAGGCGCAGGCACCGCTGCCGCAGAATAACGGAATTGCCGCTTGACGCCTCCATTGACGCCTCACCTGACGCCTCACTTGACTCACTTTTCGCGCATCGTCGGCACGGGCAGCTACCTGCCAGCCAAGGTGCTTTCCAATAAAGACCTCGAAGGTAGCGTCGAGACTTCGGACGAATGGATATTCAGCCGCACCGGCATACGCCAGCGTCACATCGCTGCGGACCACGAATTCGCCAGTGATCTCGCACTCAAAGCCAGCCAGCGCGCGCTGGAAGCGGCGGGCACCAATGCGGCGGATTTGAGTCTGATTATTGTCGCCACCACCACGCCGGATATGGTGTTCCCCAGCACGGCGTGCATTTTACAGGCCAAGCTCGGCGCTAAAAATTGTCCGGCGTTTGATGTGCAGGCAGTGTGCAGCGGCTTTGTTTACGCGCTGACCACGGCCGATCATTTCATGCGCTCGGGGCAGTATCAAAATATTCTGGTGGTGGGCGCGGAGGTGTATTCGCGCATCCTCGATTGGCAGGATCGCACCACTTGTGTGTTGTTCGGCGACGGCGCGGGCGCGGTGGTTTTGCGGCGTAGCGACACGCCGGGTATTTTATCCACGCATTTGCATGCGGATGGCAGCCACGCGCATATTCTTTCCGTGCCGGGCAGCGTGAATCGCGGGCAAGTGAGCGGACGGCCGCTGTTGCAAATGGAAGGCAATGCGGTGTTCAAATTCGCGGTGCGCGTGCTGGGCGAGGTGGCCGACGAGGCGCTCGTCGCCAACCACATGGACAAATCGCAAATCGACTGGCTGATACCGCACCAAGCCAATATCCGTATCATTCAGGCTACGGCGAAAAAGCTCGCGTTGCCGATGGACAAAGTGGTGACCACGGTGGATCGTCATGCCAACACTTCAGCCGCATCGGTGCCGCTGGCGCTCGACACGGCGGTGCGTGATGGCCGCATCAAGCCGGGGCAGCACGTGCTGCTCGAAGGGGTGGGCGGCGGGTTTACCTGGGGCGCAGTCATGGTTCGTATTTAACGATTTAACTATTTAACTATTTGATTTTATTGAATAATTTATCATGAAATTGGCACTGATTTTTCCCGGTCAAGGCTCACAGGCCGTTGCCATGATGCAGCCGTTTGCTGAAGTGCCGGTGGTGAAAGATACTTTCGCCGAGGCTTCCGAGGCGCTGGGGCAGGATTTGTGGCAGTTGGTTGCGGAAGGCCCTGCCGAGCACTTAAACGCAACGGTGAATACGCAGCCGGTGATGCTGACGGCGGCGTATGCAACGTATCGTGCGTGGCAGGCGGCGGGTGGTGCAGTGCCGGCGATGGTGGCGGGGCACAGCTTGGGGGAATACACCGCGCTGGTCGCTGCAGGTGTGATTGCGTTTAAAGACGCGGTGCCGCTGGTGCGATTTCGCGCACAAGCCATGCAGGAAGCCGTGCCCATGGGCACCGGCGCGATGGCGGCGATTTTGGGACTGGATGACGACGGCGTGCGCGCCGCGTGTGCCGAGGCTTGTCAAGGCGAGGTCGTCGAAGCCGTCAATTTCAACGCGCCTAGCCAAGTGGTGATCGCGGGCAGCAAAGCGGCAGTGGAACGTGGTATGGCCGCGTGCAAAGCACGTGGCGCGAGGCGCGCGTTGCCGTTGCCGGTGAGTGCGCCGTTTCATTCGTCGCTGCTGAAACCCGCCGCCGACCGACTGGCGGATTACCTGAAAAACGTCACCTTCAACGCGCCGCAGATTCCGGTGGTGAATAACGTCGATGTGTCTGTAGTGAGTGATCCTGCCGCAATCAAGACGGCGCTCGCGCGCCAAGCCTGCAACCCCGTGCGCTGGGTAGAAGTCATCAAGCACATGGCCGGCACCGGCGTGACCCACGTGGCGGAGTGCGGGCCGGGCAAGGTGTTGTCGGGTATGACGGGGCGTATCGACAAGCGTCTGCAAAGTTTTGCCATCATCGATCCGGCGTCTTTGGCAGCGGCGCTGGAGGCGATGAAATGACCGCGTTGGCCGGCAAGGTGGCGTTGGTGACCGGCGCGACACGCGGCATCGGTCGGGCGATAGCGCTGGCGCTCGGCAAGGCTGGCGCTACAGTCATTGGCACGGCGACTTCAGCGGCCGGTGCGGAAACCATTTCCCAAGCGCTGTCTGAGGCCGGCATACAGGGCGCGGGGGTGACGCTCAACGTCACCGACGCCGCGCAAATCGACGCCGTGCTGGCGGATGTGACGCAGCGCTTCGGCGACATCGCCATTTTGGTGAATAACGCCGGCATCACGCGCGACAATCTTCTGATTCGCATGAAAGACGATGAGTGGGACGACACGCTGGCCACCAATCTCAAGGCGGTGTTCAAGCTGTCCAAGGCCGTGTTGCGCGGCATGATGAAAGCGCGCAGCGGGCGCATTATTAACATCGGCTCGGTGGTGGGCGAGATGGGCAATGCAGGACAGGCCAATTACGCGGCGGCCAAGGCTGGCATGATCGGATTTTCCAAATCGCTGGCGCGTGAAATCGGCAGCCGCAATATCACCGTGAACTGCGTCGCACCGGGCTTTATCGATACCGATATGACACGCAGCCTGTCCGACGATCAACGTAAAGCCCTGATGACGCAGATTCCGCTAGGGCGTTTGGGAGAGGCTGCCGATGTGGCGGCGGCGGTCGTGTTTTTGGCCTCGCCAGGCGCGGCCTATATCACTGGCGCGACGCTGCACGTCAACGGTGGCATGGATATGACGTAATCGAAAACCCTAAGTATCTGTTTTTAAATGATTTTTTGTATGTAGGGCATTTTAATTTGTGGTAAAATAGCACGCTAAACCTGAATGCCGCGACCGAGGGGGTCCAGCAGCACGGGTCAAACCAGAAAAGGGGAAGTCATATGGATAATGTCGAGCAACGCGTCAAGAAGATTGTTGCCGAGCAACTGGGCGTAGCCGAAGGCGACGTCAAGAATGAGTCATCGTTCGTCAATGATCTGGGCGCAGATTCGCTCGATACGGTGGAGTTGGTGATGGCGCTGGAAGAGGAATTCGAGACCGAAATTCCTGATGAATTCGCCGAGAAAATCACCACCGTCCAACAAGCTATCGACTACGTGACGGCGCACGCCAAAAAGGCGTAACCGGCGCAGCAGCACGCATACCGGCGGCGCGGCTTCAAGCAGGGGTATGTCCCATGTTCGATATCCCATGTCCCATGTTCCGCGCTTGGCGCTGATCCGCCGGTGTAGTTTTTGAGGGCCGTATTTAACCCGTCGCACTTAACCCCAAGATACCATGCCGCGTTCATCGTCCCGCAGAGTCGTCGTTACCGGATTAGGCATTGTTTCCCCCGTAGGCACCGGCATTGCCGAGGCTTGGGGCAACATCACTGCGGGCAAATCCGGCATCGGCCCGATCACTCGTTTTGACGCCTCAACGTTTACGTCGCGTATCGCGGGCGAGGTCAAAAACTTCGATGTCACTCAGTGGCTCAATGCCAAGGAGGCGCGGCGTTTTGACACCTTTATTCATTATGGTTTGGTAGCAGGGATTGAGGCGCTCAAGGATTCCGGCCTCGACCTCGAACGCATTGATCGCGATATGGCCGGCGTGTGCATCGGCTCGGGCATCGGTGGCCTGCCGCTGATCGAAGATACCCACGACGCCATGCTGGCGGGCGGTGCGCGCAAAATTGGCCCGTTTTTCATACCCGGTTCGATTATCAACATGATCTCCGGGCAATTCTCGATCATGTATGGATTGCGCGGCCCCAATCTCGCGGTAGTCACGGCGTGCACCACGGCCAACCACAGCATCGGCGAAGCCGGGCGACTCATTGAATACGGCGACGCTGATGTGATGATCGCCGGCGGTGCGGAAGACGCGATTTCCAAGCTCGGCGTCGGTGGTTTTTGCGCTGCCCGCGCACTGTCCACCCGTAACGACGACGCCACCGCAGCCAGCCGTCCGTGGGACAAAGACCGCGACGGCTTTGTCATCGGCGAAGGTGCCGGTGTGCTGGTGCTTGAAGAATACGAACACGCCAAAGCGCGCGGCGCGCGCATTTATTGCGAACTCGCCGGTTATGGCATGAGCGCTGATGCCAACCACATCACCGCGCCCAGCGCAGACGGGGCAGGGGCGCTGCGCTGCATGACCAACACGTTGCGCAACGGCGGGCTGAACGCTGATCAGGTCGATTACGTCAATGCGCACGGCACCTCCACACCACTGGGTGACCTGGCCGAAACCGTGGCCGTCAAACGTGCGTTCGGCGAGCATGCCAAAAAACTCGCGGTGAGTTCCACCAAGTCGATGACCGGACATTTGCTGGGTGCTGCGGGTGGTGTTGAAGCCGTGTTTTCCGTGTTGGCGATACGCGATCAGCTCGCGCCGCCTACCATCAATCTGCACAATCCGGATCTGCAGTGCGATCTGGATTACGTGCCCAATACCGCGCGCCCGATGAAAATTGACGTTGCGCTATCGAATTCCTTCGGCTTTGGCGGCACCAACGGCAGTCTGGTTTTCCGCAAAATCTGAACGCGCGCCGCTGGCCGTTGCCATGATGTTCGTTAACGGCACGCTGGCGCAAACCCTCCCCGCCGATGACCGCGGCCTTGCCTATGGCGACGGCGTGTTTCGCACGCTGCGCGCGGTTGACGGCCAGCCGCGACATTGGGCGCTGCACTACGCCAAATTGAGCGCCGACTGCGCGCGCTTGTCGCTACAGTGCCCGCCTGAAACCGTGCTGCTGGACGAAATCTGCCGGGCTACCGCTGCTTGGCCCGATGCCGCAGTCAAAATCATCGTCACCCGTGGCAGCGGCCCGCGTGGCTATGCACCGCCTGTGCCGTCAATGCCCTTGCGCGTGGTGAGCGCCAGTTCGCTGTCTGCGGCTGCGCCGGTTGTAGAGCCGGGTATACACGCTCATCTGTGCCAACTGCGACTGTCACACCAGCCTGCCTTGGCTGGTGCTAAGCACTTGAATCGATTGGAAAATGTTCTGGCGCGCGCGGAATGGCATGACGCCGCTATTCGCGAAGGCCTGCTACTCGATCAAGACGGCAACGCCATCGGCGGCACCATGAGCAACGTGTTTGTGGTCGCGCACGGGCAGCTTTTTACCCCCGATTTGTCGCGCTGCGGCGTAGCGGGCGTGACGCGAGATCGCGTGATGGCGTGGGCGACAGCGGCGGGCGTGCGCTGCCAAGTGACGCCCATCTCACTGCAACGGCTGCTCGACGCCGACGAAGTGTTTTTCACCAATAGCCTGATCGGTTTGTGGTCAGTAGCCACGCTGCAAGAGCGCCGTTGGCCTGCGGGGACTTTAAGCAAACGCATTCGTGCGGCCTTGGAAAACGACGGCGACGATGTGGCGGCTGATTAAACGCTTGGTGGCGCTGGGTTTTGTGCTTATCACCGCAGCGTTCGTGGGGCTATATTTCCATGCAAAACAAGAGCTTACGTTCACACCGTCCAGCATCACCTACGATCTGAAATCTGGCGGTAACCTGCGTTCCGTCGCGCGCGAGCTGGTAGCCTTGGGCGTGCTGCCGGGTGCGGGGGGGGCGTTGCTGTTTGAGGCGCTGGGCCGTGTGCGCGGTGACGCACCTCACCTTAAGGCGGGTAACTACGAATTCGCCTCACCCATCTCGCCCGTGGCGCTGCTGCGAAAAATGACGCGCGGTGACGCTACACAATCGGCGGTGCGCTTTGTCGACGGCTGGAATTTCCGTCAGGTGCGGCAAGTGCTCGATACGCACGATGCTTTGAAGCACGATACTGCCGGCATGAGCGACGACGCGCTAGCCCGTGTGCTGGGCCTTGCGGACGGGCAGGCCGAGGGCTGGATCTTCCCCGAGACCTATCATTTCTCACGCGGCACCAGCGATTTGGCCGTGTTAAAGCGCGCCCATCGACTGATGCAAAGTCACCTCGCTGCACAATGGGCGGCGCGGGTGCCGAATTCACCGCTGGCCACGCCGTATGAGGTGCTGATTCTGGCATCCATCGTCGAAAAAGAAACCGGCAAAGCCGCCGACCGGCCGCTGGTGGCGGCGGTATTCGTCAACCGGCTGCTTCTGAACATGCGGCTGCAAACCGACCCCACGGTGATTTACGGCATGGGCGAGCGTTTCGACGGCAATCTGCGGCGGCGCGACCTACAAACCGATACGCCGTGGAACACCTACACCCGTGGCGGGTTGCCGCCCACGCCCATTGCCATGCCGGGGCTGGCGTCGATACAAGCCGCTTTAAACCCCGCTGACAGCAAAATGCTGTATTTTGTGGCACGGGGCGACGGCAGTTCGCAGTTTTCGCGTACGTTGGACGAGCATAATAACGCCGTCAACAAATACCAACGCTCAAGACGCTGAGGGCGCAAATGACACGTGGCAAATTCATTACGCTGGAAGGCATGGACGGCGCTGGCAAAAGCACGCATCTGACGTGGCTACCTGGCTTTCTCGAGGCGCGCGGCGTCAAGGTGCAGCTCACGCGCGAACCCGGCGGCACGCCGCTGGGCGAGCGGCTGCGCGAGTTGCTGCTGGCCAAGGCGCAGAAGCTGCACCCCGAAACCGAGGCTTTGCTGATGTTTGCGGCGCGGCGCGAGCACTTAGATAAAGTCATACGCCCCGCCCTCGATGCTGGCATTTGGGTGGTTTGCGACCGTTTCACCGACGCCACCTTCGCCTATCAGTCTGGGGGCAGCGGGCTGGCTTGGGAGCGCATTGCGGCGTTGGAGACTTGGGTGCAGGGCAGCTTGCAACCTGACTTGACGCTGTATTTTGACGTGCCCAGCGAAGTCGGCAAGGCGCGTACGCAGGCCGCGCGCGAGCCGGATCGTTTCGAGCAGGAGGGCCGCTCGTTTTTCGACCGGGTGCGTGACGGCTATCTGCGGCGCGCGCGTGAACATCCGCAGCGCATACGGGTGGTGGACGCCACTTTAACGTTACCTGAAGTTAAACAATCAGTAGAAGAAGTAATTGTAAGTAATTGTTTTAAATGACTATTTATAAATGGCATGAAAGGCAGTACCAGCAACTCGCCCAGCGCGCGGCGCAGTTGCCGCATGCCCTTTTATTCAAAGGTCCAGCCGGCATCGGCAAGCGTGAGTTTGCCGCAGCGCTGGCCAAAGGCCTGCTGTGCGAGGCACCGACTGCGCCGCTGCAGGCCTGCGGCGCGTGTCAAGCCTGCCATTGGTTCGACACCGGGAACCACCCCGATTACCGCCTGTTACAGCCGGAAATCGCTGAAGCCGCCGCTGACGACGAACCGTCCGATAAAAAGAAAAAGCGCGATATATCGATAGCGCAGGTGCGTTCCTTAGCAGAGTTTATCAATATCAGCGCGCATCGCAGTGGCGTCAAAGTGGTGGTGGTGCAGCCCGCTGAAGCGATGAACGTCAACGCGGCCAATGCGTTGTTGAAAAGCCTAGAAGAGCCGCCGCCCCACACCCATTTCTTACTGGTCAGCGACCGGTCTCACATGCTGCCTGCGACCCTACGCAGCCGCTGTCAACAAATCGCACTGCCACCGCCCTCTGCGCCGGAAGCCGCCGCCTGGTTGGCAAAAAGCGGCATTTCGCAGCCCGATTTGGCCTTGGCCCAAGCTGGCGGAGCCCCTTTGCTGGCCGTAGAACTCGATACGCCGGACTATTGGGCAGGGCGGCAGCAACTGCTGGAGGGGCTTTCCAGCCGGGAATTCGACCCGCTGGCCGTGGCAGAGCGTTGCGCTGCTCAGCCAATTCCTCAAATAATCAATTGGTTACAGCGCTGGAGTTATGATTTGGTGCGACTGAGTTTGGGGCAGCCATTACGTTACAATCCTGACCGAAAAGATGCGCTAATTTCTGCCACAAAACGCATGAATACATTGGAAATTATGCGCTATCACCGCGAATTGGTGCGTTTTCAGCGGATTGTGAATCACCCTCTAAACCCGCGTCTGCTACTGGAAGATTTGATGCTGCGTTACGCCCAACTGCTGCGAGCCTAAATGCTCATAGATTCCCACTGCCACTTGGATTTTCCTGAGCTTGCAGCCCGTCTCGACGAAGTTTTGGCGCGCATGCGCGAGAATCAAGTGACGCATGCGTTGTGTGTCAGCGTCAATATGGAAGATTTCCCACAGGTTTTAGCGCTGGCGGAGGCGCATGAGCAGCTATATGCCTCGGTGGGCGTGCATCCGGATTATCCGGATGTGACTGAACCCTCTGTCGATGAGTTGGTCAGATTGGCGCAGCACCCGAAAATCGTCGCCATCGGCGAAACAGGACTGGATTATTACCGACTAACCGGCGATTTGGAATGGCAACGGCAGCGTTTTCGCAACCACATCCAGGCCGCCAAAAAATCTGCTAAGCCTTTGATTATTCACACAAGATCGGCTGCCGATGACACCTTACGTATTATGCAGGCCGAGGGTGCGCAAGAAGCGGGCGGCGTGATGCATTGTTTTACCGAGACTTGGGAAGTGGCACAAGCCGCGCTGGACATGGGTTTTTACATTTCGTTTTCCGGCATCGTCACCTTCAAAAACGCCAAAGCGCTAAAGGAAGTGGCGCAAAAAGTGCCACTGGATCGCATGCTGATCGAGACCGATTCGCCGTATTTGGCGCCTGTGCCGTTTCGCGGCAAGACCAATGAGCCGGGGCTGGTCAAGCATGTAGCGGAAGAAATCGCACGCTTGCGAGGCTGCACGTTTGAATGGATTGCCGAAAATACTACAAATAATTTTATTAAATTATTCAAATAGTTAGGAACTAAACATGAAGTTGTTTATTCGATATTTTTTAGCCTGCTGCCTGATGTTTTCAGCAGGTTTTTGCGCTGCAGCGGTCTATGAAGACATGATCCGCGCCATCGGCTTGGGCGATCAAAGCACGGTTTCGAACCTGCTGCAAAAGGGCTTGGACGTGAATTCAGTCAACAAGGAAGGCGACTCCTTTTTGATGATGGCGGCCAAAGAAGGCAATATGACTGTCATCAAAACGTTGCTGTCGGCCAAGCCCAAGGTTGCTGCGCTGAACAGCTTCGGCGAAAGTGCGCTGATGCTGGCTGCCATTAAAGGCCACCTAGAGGTGGTAAAGGCGCTGCTGGCGGAGGGCGCGCAAATCGATCACGGCGGCTGGACGCCGCTGATGTATGCGGCGTCGATGAACCGTATCGATGTGATGCGATTTTTGCTGGTGCGCGGTGCCAAAATAGATGCGTCAAATGCCGCCGGGCTGACCGCGCTCATGCTCGCCGCACGCGAAGGGCAAACGCAGGCCGTGCTGCTGTTGATGGAATACGGGGCCAACATCAGCAACAAAGCGCCCAATGGCTACACCGCGCTGGCCGCTGCTAAACAGCGCAATAACGATGAAATCGTGCGGATTTTGACGAAAGCCGGGGCTAAGGAATAGGCGCTTTCGTCCTATGTGTCCTCTGCGGCCTCTGTGTCCAATTCAGCGGTCGCCGTTACTTCCCTAGCGCGCTGACCTGCGTATTAAACGCGGTAAAAAACTCCCCCGCAATTTTTTTTGCCACGCCGTCAATGAGACGTGAGCCCACCTGCGCCAGCTTGCCGCCGATCATGGCGTTGCAGGCATACGCGAGCTTGGTACCACCGTCGCCGGGTGAGAGGTGCACGCTGGCCTCGCCCTTGGCGAATCCGGCCACACCGCCAGAACCTTCAAACGCCAAGCGGTAGGATTGCGGTGCGACGATATTCGACAGCGTCATTTTGCCCTTGAACTTGGCACTGACCGGGCCGACTCTGGCCACCATCACCAACTGATATTCGTTGTCGCCGGTTTGTTCAATGGATTCACAGCCGGGAATGCAGGCTTTCAGCACCGCCGTGTCGTTGAGCGCTTTCCAGGTGACATCCTGCGGTTGCGGGATGAGTTGTTCGCCGGTCATTTCCATAGGGGTGTTCCGTTACTGCTTGTGCGTTAGTGCTTGTGCGTTATAGCGGGGTCTGCCAGCGTGCTTTCGCGCGCCAGTCGCCGCATGTCGTGCGTGGCGGCGACGCGATGTTCGCGCACATAGTGTTCGTGATTGTCTTCGATTTGGTCGAGATGGTAGACGTAATTGACCATCATGCCCGCGCAATTTTTCACGCCGCGTGCCGAGGTGTCAGCCAGCCAGTTAAGCCGTTCAGCGCGGGCGCCGTTGCCCAAGTGAAAACGGGCTACCGGATCGGCCGGCGCACCGTCATGGGTTGCATGCAACAGATAATGTGAGCACAGGGGCGGCAGCACCTTTTGCAGCGATGCCACCAGTGTCGATTGACGGTGCCAGTCCGGCACCAGCAGGTTTTGCAGCACGGCTTTGGCGGGTTCGGACACGCTGCTGGCGTTAGCCGCCAGCCACGCAGTGAAGCCCGGTATCGGCGACAGCGTGGAAAAGGTCTTGATGCGCGGGAATTCTTCGCCCAAGCGCTGCGCCACTTGTTTAATCAACAGGTTGCCGAACGATACGCCACGTAAACCCGGCTGACAGTTGGTGATGGAGTAAAACACCGCCGTATCTGCTTTTTCGGGATCGGCGACTGGTGCGTTGATGTCCAGCAACGGCTGTACGGCGCTGCTAATGCCTTTGACCAAGGCCACTTCGATGAAAATTAGCGGCTCGTTGGGTAAGGCCGGGTGGAAAAAAGCGAAGCAACGCCGGTCACTTTGCAGACGGCGGCGCAAGTCGGGCCAGCCGGAGATTTCATGCACCGCTTCATATTCGATGAGCTTTTCCAGCACGATGGCCGGCGTGTGCCAGTCGATGCGCTGCAGCGTCAAAAATCCGCGGTTGAACCACGAATTGAACAAGTGCACCAGATCGGCGTCGATGACCTGCCATTCAGGGTGGTCGGCCATCTGGGACAGCAAATTTTTTCGCAGGTGCACCAGCGTGACGGTGCCTTCGGGCGCTTGATTCAGGCGGCGAAACAATTCCTGGCGCGGCGATGCAGCGATGCGCTGCAGGTGCATCAAGTGCGGTGCGGAAGGTTCGGCGATGTAGCGCTGGGCAGCGGCGCGCAATGCGGCTTCTTCCGGTGAAAATTCTGCCGCAAGGCGGTCAAAAAATGCCGGCAAATAGGCCGTATCGAAATCGCGCCAAGCGCCCAGCGCTTCGCGCGCGATGGCCGCACCGGAGACTTCACCACGGTCAGACAGAAGCTCGCGCCAGGCATCAATGACCTTGGCTGCGTGACGGCTGGCGCGGGCGGCTTCGTTGGGCGGCGGCACCACGGTGCGCACCAGCCGTTTCAATAAGGAGGGAGCCATGCTGAGGGCGGCGAAATATTATGCGTAACTAATTGATTTTATTGATTATTATACTGTAGCAGGCATTTAATTCCAGCCACATTGCGGCGGCCCCAATGATAGCAGGCCTGACGCCGTATCGCGCTGAGTTCACCGCACGCTCGGTGTGCTCAAGCCTCACGCGGTAGTGTGGCTTCGACGACGCTGCGACAGTCGTTGATGTGCTGCTGCCCCACGTATTTCATCGCCGCGAATCCCAGCACCACGGACAACGCTTGGCCGGCCACCGGCACGTATTTGCCCGCTTGCTTGGCGGTGAGACGCACGCCCACGGTTTTCAGCACCCCGATGGCGATTTCTTTGGTGACGAGTTTTCCGATCATCACACTGCCCACCGCCACTATGGATTTGTAAACCATCAACTGTCGGGCGGGGCTGAGTTTGGCAATTTGCGCGGGCGTTAGGCCAAACTCTTGATTGATCGCGGGGATGAGCCTCATTACCGCAGCGATATCCACGGCGAGATCGAGCCCTGGCAAGGGCACCAGCGACGCAGCCGAGGCCAGCGCCGCACGGCGGGTAACCACGGCGTTGGCGCGCTTGACCGCAGCGTCCAGCGCCGCCGCGTTGCCGGGCAGGGCCAGCGCGGTGGAGGCCGTCGGCGCAGCGCTATTTAGCTGTCCGCTGCGCATGGGATAAAGCGTGGGGAGCCGTAGCGCTGGCCAGCGAATTAGTTCGATGTGCCACCTCCGCTGCTGCCGTCACCGCCGTCTTTTTTCTTCGCGACAAAACCGTAAATAACCAGCAGCACGACTGCGCCGATGACCGACATAATAAAGCCAGCGTTTTCGCCTTGCTTGTAGAGGCCGAGAATCTGGCCGAGGTACGTCGCGCCAAACGAGCCGGCCACACCGAGCACCGCCGTCATGATGAAGCCCAGATTATCCTTGCCGGGATGCAATGCGCGCGCAATGAAGCCCGCAGCAAAACCGATCAATGCGATCCAAAGAAAATGCAGCATGTGAATTCCCCCTTATGTTGTTGGTCGTTACGGTCAGTACAGCCATCACGCGTGCGGCTCAAAGTCTCAAACGCTGCTACCGCCTGCACGTTGACGAATTGTAGGTCGAAACAGCTTATGCGGGTAGGCGCTTTATTCCGCCTTGATTTTTGCCGCAGCTACTACCTTGGGCCATTTGGCGAGTTCGGCCCGCCACAGCGCGCCATATTCCTGCGGGCCTGCGCCGGAAATATCCGCGCCTTGCCCGACGAGCTGGTCGTTGACATCTTGGTAACGTAGCACTTTGCCGATATCGCCATACAGCCGGTTAATGATGTCCGGCGGCGTTTGCGCGGGCGCGAGAAATCCCCACAGCGAACTCACGTCATAGCCGGGCGCGCCGGACTCGGCGAACGTTGGCACGTCTGGCACCGCGCGTGAGCGCTTGGCGCTGGTGACGCCTATCGGGCGTAAGCGACCGGTTTTGATGTAGGGCACAGCCGACAGCATGGACGAAATGTGCATGGTGATGTGCCCGCCAAGCAAATCGGTAATGGCTTGCGCGTTGCCTTTGTACGGCACGTGCACAATGTCAAAGCGCGGCGTCATGGTGCGCAGCAGCTCCATCATCAGATGCGGTACGCTGCCGGGGCCGGAGGTGGCGTGGGTGAGCTCGCCGGGACGCTCGCGCGCAAGACGCATCACGTCCTGCAATGATTTCACCGGCAGCGATGGATGCACCACCAAGATGTTCGATATCGAGGCAAACAGAATAATCGGCGCAAAGTCTTTGGCCGCGTCGTAAGGCACTTTTTGCAGCGCGGGCACCATCAGCACGGTGCTGGTCATGAGGCCCATGGTGTAGCCGTCGGGCGGGGCTTTAGCCACGATGTCAGCGCCCAAAGCGCCCGAGGCACCACCGCGATTTTCGACAATCACCGGCTGGCCCAACGTGTCCGTCAGCTTACGGCCCACCACGCGCGCCACCACATCCACGCCGCCGCCGGGCGGGTAGGGCACGACAATGCGCACGGGTTTGGTGGGGTAGGGCTGGGCGAATGACGCGCCTGCAGCCAGCAGCAGCGCCCACACCGCGTGGGGAAATATTTTGTAACTAATTGATTTTAAATGAATTTTATTCATGGGCTTGAAAAATAAAAAGCAGTTTTCAGACTAACGCTCAAGTCGCATGCCGCACCGCGCGCCCGCCATCCACGGTGAGAATGGTGCCACTGATGTACGACGCTCGCGCGGAAGCCAAATACAACACCGCATCGGCCACTTCGTCCGGCTGTGCGAGGCGCCCGAAGGGCGGGTCTTCGACCAGTTCCAGCCAGCGCTTTTTGTCGCCGAGTTCGTTTTGCGCGCGCTTTTCGAGGCGCTCGCGCAGCCGGTCGGTTTCAATTTGACCGGGATTGATGCCGATCACGCGCACGCCGTAATCGACGCTCTCGCCGCCAAGGTTGCGGGTGAACGCCATCAGCGCTGCGTTGCCGGTGCCACCGGCGATGTAATCCTGCCGCAGGCGTTCGCCGGCAACGCCGATCACATTGACAATCACCCCACGCTTGCGCGCACACATGCCGCGATAGATTTCACGGGTGAGGTTGATATAGCCGAACACCTTGAGTTCCCACGCGGCACGCCAGCGGGCTTCGTCAATGTCGAGCAAATGACCCGATGGAATCCCGCCCGCGTTGTTGACGAGTATATCCACGCCGTCGCAATGCTTGCCCATGGCGTTGATATTGGCGCTCACGCTGAGATCCAGCGCGTGGGTGATAATGTTGACGTTGCTTTCAGCGCGTATTTTGTCGCGCGCCACCTTAAGATCGGCACTCGTACGGGCCACCATGTGCAGATGGCAGCCTTCACGCGCGAAAGCTTGCGCCACGGCAAAGCCGATGCCACGCGAGGCACCCGTGACGAGTGCGGTGAGTCCGGTCAGTTCGAGATTCATGGGGATTCAGCTTTTAGATTAACGGTAACTAATTGATTTTAAATGGATTTTATGGTGAACTGCTGCGCGCGCCGCTGTAGCTCATGGCGCTCGCCGGGGGCTTCAGTGCTGGCGTAGCGTAACCCAACATAGAGTCGCGTAATCACCTGCGCGTCAGCCGCGATGTCAGGCCGCGCTTTGGCTAAGCGGTTGGCGAAATCCTGCGGGCCTTCGGCGGCGTGCCGTGCCACGCCCGCATGCGCGGCTTTGGCGCAGAACAACAGCCAGGCATCAAGCACGGGGTCGCGCTGCCGCGCACGGTTGCGCAGCATGAACAGCGCCAGCAGCAACGTGGTGACGCCGGTGGCCGCGATCAGCAGTATCACCAACGTTTGCCAATCGGCGTCTTCCAGCCCTGCACGCAACATCAGCGCGCGCTGGGTTTCGAGGTTGTAGCCGAGGATGGTTTGGTTCCAGGCATTGGCCAGCGAATCCAGCGTCAAGGACAACTGATGCAGTAGCGGATAGCTTTCACGCAGGCTACGCGGCAGCGAAATGCCGTCCGGCAGCGCCGCCGCGAGACCGCCCTCGGCGCGCGCGGGCGACACCGAGTTGGTCGGATCGACGCGCACCCAGCCGCGATTTTCGATCCACACTTCGGCCCACGCGTGCGCATCGGATTGACGCACAATTAAGTACTCACCGAGCGAGTTGTATTCGCCCCCCAGATAGCCGGTGACTACCCGCGACGGCACGCCCGCCGCGCGCATCAGCACGACAAAGGCCGAAGCAAAGTGTTCGCAAAAGCCCGCGCGTGTTTTGAATAAAAACTCATCCACCGCATGCGTGCCAAGCAGCGGCGGCTCTAGCGTATAGACAAACTTCTGCTCGCGCAGCAGCGTGAGCGCGGCGGTCACGATGGCCTGATTGTCGTTGTGTTGCGCGCGCAGTTGTTGTCCCAGCTCGCGGGTTTGCGGATTGAAGTTGCGCGGCAACGCCAGCATGCGCGCAGAAATTGGGTTGAAATCCGCGCCGATGGTGTAGTCGAGAAACGACTCCATGTCGTAGCGCAGACGACTGGTGATGGGCATTTGCGACAGTAACAGATGATCTACCGTGATCATCGCGCGCGGCGGCAGTGTGCCGGGGATATCCAGCGCAAACAGCCAACGCCGGTTGTGCGGCTCTACGGTCACGGTGTATCGCACAGGGTTTTCGCGGCGATTCACTTCGATTTGATTGCGTAGCCCACGCGGCGCGGCAGTCCACGTGCGGCCATCAAAATCAATCAGTACCGGCCCGCGCCAATACAGCCGGTTCTGCGGCGGCACACGGCCCGCAAACGTGGCGCGCAGGGCGACTTCTTCGGAAAACACCAGTTTGTTCAGCGTGCCCGGACTCATGCTTTCTGAGAGGCCCGTGACGCCGGCGAAGGCATCTGACGGCATGCCCCACAGCGGCCCCTGCACACGCGGAAACAGCAAAAAGAAAACAATCATCAGCGGCGCCGACTGCGCCAGCATGATGCCCGTGGCGCGCAATTGAGCGCGCACTTGCGTACGATAAGCGGCGGGTTCGCGCGTGTAGGTGTATTGCAGCCCCATCATGGTGGCGGTGATCAGCCACACACAGGCCAGCAAATACAGCGCCATAGGGATCGACTGCGAGTAGAAAAAATTGGTAATGACCAAAAAGTAGCCGATGAAGGCGAGTACCATGCCATCGCGCTGGGTGCGCGTTTCCATCAGCTTTAACGAGATCATCAGCACCAGCAGCGCGACGCCCGCATCGCGCCCGAGCAAAGTGCGGTACTGCACAAAAATGGCCACGGATCCGGCGGCCACGATCAAAACCATGAGCCAACGCGCGGGCAGCGCCAGTCGCATGCGCGCGATATACAGCCGCCAAGCGCAAAACGCTGCTGCCAGCAGGCTCAACCACCAAGGCAGGCGCTCGGCGTGCGGTGCGGCAATCAACGCCAACGTCAGCGTAATCCACACGGTATTGCGCAGGCTGATGGCGGCAGGCTGGACTGCGTTCATGATGGCGGGGCTGCGGATGTTTCGGGCGTGTCGTACAGCGCCAGCGCTTCCAGGCAGCGCTCGCGCTGCGCGTCGCCGCTGGCCATCGGTACGGCCAGCCGCGGCAGGCGCAAGCCATACGCCATGCGCAAGGCGTGTGCGTCCAGCACCCAGCGCGTGAGGCAGGCTATTTTTTCTTCGATGCCCATGCGCGGCGGGAGCAGGTTCCAGGCCAGCCAGACTTCGCCAGCAGCCTGTCCGCTGAACTGCTTGGTCAGCAAGCCTTGGCCACGCGCGGCGGCTTTCCACGCAATGTGGCGCGGCGGATCGCCCGCGTGATAGGTACGTAAGCCGGAAAAATCGTCGTGCCCGACGCCCTGCGGCGCCCCTTCGCCACCGGTGGCCTCGCTTGGCGGCAACGGTAAGCCCGGCGGTGCGGGGCGCGGATAGACGATGCACGAGGCATCTAGGTGGACGTAGCCCCACGCAAAGTACAGCCCCAGCGGAAATTGCGTAGAGAGCGTGAGCCGTCCGGCGGGCAGGCGTCCGCGCCGGTCGGCGACGACACGGACGCTAAGGTGCGCGGAGCCGCCCGCAGGAATGTCGGTGCAGTCTTCGACGGCATGGGCGTAGCGGTCGCGTGCGATGCCAACAGCGTGGCGCGTCAAGATGCCGGGGTTGGTTAAATGCAGCGTGAATTGCGCCGACTCGCCCACAAATACCGCCGGGGTACGCACCGCCGACACGCTCAAATGCGCCAGATTGCGAAAGGTATGCAGCATGCCGTTAACGGCCAGCGCCACCAGCAGAAACGTCAGCACGAAGCCCAAGCTCAAGCCATAGTTGATTGATCCCAGCAACATCATCAGCAGCACCACGGCGAAGATCATGCCGTGACGCGTCGGCAGGATGTACACGCGCCGCTGCACCAGCACGATAGGGCCGGATTCCGGCGTGCGCGGACGTGCCATCCACGCAGCGGCCCTTGAGCGTAAAGCAGCGAACATGAATTCAGGGTGCGCTGTCAGGTGCCTGTGCTACGGAATCGCCACCGCAGCCAAGAGACGCACCGCCACGTCATTGCCACTGCCGCCGCTGCCATCGTTGGCGGCTTGCAGCCGGTGACTCACCACGCCCGGCAGAATGGCTTGCACGTCTTCCGGCACGGCGTGTGTACGCGCATCCAGCAGCGCCCAAGCGCGCGCGGCCTGCACCAGCGCCAGTGCCGCGCGCGGCGATAGGCCGCCCGCGTAACCGGCGCTGTGGCGCGTGTGGTTGACCAGCGCTTGGATGTAATCGAGCAGCGCGTCGGAGACATGCACCTGCCGCGCCTCGCGCTGCAGCGCCAGCAAATCGGCGGGCTGCAAGGCAGGCTTAAGTTGACTCAGCAAATCGCGGCGGTTTTCACCGCGCAGCAGCGCGCGTTCGGCAGCGGCGTCTGGGTAGCCGAGTTCGATACGCATTAAGAAGCGATCCAGTTGCGACTCCGGCAGCGGAAACGTGCCGATCTGGCGTGAGGGATTTTGCGTGGCGATGACAAAAAAGGGCTCCGGCAGTTTGCGCGTTTCGCCTTCGATAGTGACCTGCTGTTCTTCCATGGCTTCGAGCAACGCGCTTTGCGCTTTGGGTGTAGCGCGGTTGACTTCGTCGGCCAGCACCACCTGCGAAAAAATTGGCCCGGGGTGGAACTCAAATTGGGCGGCGTCGCTGTTGTATACCGCCACGCCCAGCACATCCGCCGGCAGTAAATCGCTGGTGAACTGGATGCGGTGAAACGCCAGCCCCAAGGTGCCGGCTAACGCGTGGGCGAGGGTGGTTTTGCCGACGCCGGGCACGTCCTCAATCAACAAATGGCCGCGCGCGATCAGGCACGCTAGGGCCAAGCGGATTTGGCGCTCTTTACCCAAAATGATGTGACTGACCTGCGCGAGAGCCTCGTTTATTTTTGTCATATAAAACAATTAGTTAGCGTTATTCTCGCAACTCTCAACTCGAAAAACGTTAGTCGAGTGCCGGGCGTGCATTATACGACCCGCCGCAAAAGAAAACCCCGCCGGAGCGGGGTTTGGGTTTAGAAGCAAGCCTACAGAACGCTACGCCGCCTGCTGCTTTCTGCGGCGATGGGCCACAAAACCCATCAGACCCAAGCCCGCCAGCATCATGGCGTAGGTTTGGGGTTCCGGTACGGCGGTGAAGACTACGAAATCGCGTGCACCGACGGCACCCGTGTTGCCATTGGCGTTTGCGAGGTCGGTGGCGAACCACCAGCCGTCGGCGGTGGATATCAATTGATTAACCAAAGCGGTTGCGGCATGCGCTGGCGGGCCAACCTCTATCCCGTCGGGACCGCCGGCTTTGTCGGTGATTCTAAACAGCAGTTGGTTGCCCGGTGAGCCGCCGGTATTGGCTTGGCAACTGTAGTTAGCCGTATTACAGGTGACGGCATTGGAAAACGACGGGCCAAAAGGCGGATTGGTTGAGGGCGTGCCAGAAAATGTCGCGAACTTGCTCGGATCGACAAATGAAATGGTTACCGCTGACGGCTGGGTCAAGTTATACGAAAACAACTCATGGCTACCGACATCGATCAGCCGAAAGCCGCTATTGATCTGAACAGCGACATCCAGATAGGTATAGTGTCCGTTGCCATTGAGACCACCTTCAGTCACGGTGACCGTGCCGACAGGCGTGGTGAGCTTGGGAATGCCGAGGGCCGAACCGCTGGTGCTGCCGAACTGACTGACGTTGGTATATTCGAGGAATGATTGGTAGGTATTGGCCTGCGCGGGTGCGCCAGCGAACGCCGTTACCGAGGTTACGAGGGCGGTGAGTGCTATTTTATTAAAATTCAATTTTGCTCTCCGAGGTGCCGCAGCGCCTTGTGCCACTATTGCGATTCGTGTTCCGAATCGACTCGTGAATGATAACAACGCTCACAAGATACACAATAGTCCGTTCGGACTAATTTACGGCAGTAATTCACACTTGAGACAAAATTTCTTACTCTTCACAAGCACTTACCGTAACGCCGCATGCGCGCATGCGGCAGCCTGTGACCGCCGCTTGCAACGGACATCGAGTAGCGGCCAAAGGTTCACCGATTCACCCCGGTAGCCCATGCGAACGCATCCGAGAAAGAATGTTGTGTTAATTCGCGCAATTATGTGGAGAATCGTCGGCACCATGCTCGCATCGATGTGCGTGCATGCGGCAAACGTGCCTGCAGCGGACTTTGCACAGCGCTGTGAGCGCCTCGGGCGCGAGGCACCGATTACGGTTGAGTTTGAGGATCGCGTGGTGGCATCCGATGATTCCCTTAGCATCCAAAAGCTAACCGAAATGTCGAACAAGCCGGCGGGTGGCTTCGTCAACACCTTAGGGTTGACCCATGCCAAACCCACTTATCAATTGCGCGTGGCCGTGCGCGCGGTGGCCGACGGGCCGGGGCAGCTATGCGCAGTGCCTGAAATCACGCTGACGCTAGGATTTTCGGCATTCGTGGTTTATCTCGCGCGCGACTTGACTGACTTTTGCCGTCGTGAAGTCATCCGGGCGCACGAGCAGGAACACGTCAACACCTGGAAGTCGCATTTGCGGGCGAGCGCCCAAATGCTGCCGGGCGTGCTGCGACGGGAAATCGGCGACGCGCGCATTTACGCCACGCGCGAGGACGCCGAAGCCGATGTGCGTGAGCGCACCAAGGCGCTGGTGACACCCTGGATCGAACGTGTAATGGCAGCCGCCACCGAGGCGCAGCAGTCTATCGACACGCCGACATCGTACGCCGGTGTGGCGGGCCGACTGCGCGCGTGCTCGCCGCCGACGCGGGGGCGTTAGTTCGTTTAAAATTATCAATAAAATCAAACACTTAACTGAATTTCCTCAGTAGAGAGTTCGAGGTTAACCTTGACCGTCATGGTAATGGCGCGACCTTGGGCGTCTTCCAGCACAGATTTTGCCGGTGCTGAATACTGGGCTTCCATGGCAATGGTATCGATGGGCTTGCTGTAGAGGTAGCCCTGATAGGTATCGCAATTGAGGGTGCGCAGAAACGCCAATTGCGTGGGCGTTTCGACGCCTTCCGCCACGACGCTGAGATTGAGCTCTTTGGCGATGGCGATGATCGCACCGATGATGGCCACGGCGCGCGCGTTGTCGGTCTCGTCGTCAATGGCGCTGACAAAGCTGCGGTCGATTTTGAGCGTATCCAGCGGCAGGCGTTGCAGCACGCTGAGCGATGAGTACCCGGTGCCGAAGTCGTCCATGGCGATGCGTATGCCAAGCTCGCGTATGCGGCGCAAGATCAAAATGGCTTCTTCGACACGCTCCATGAGCATGGTTTCAGTGATTTCGAGCATCAGCCAACTGGCCGCAATACCGTGCGTGACCAAGGCTTGGCGCACAGAGCTCACCAGATCATTGCTCAGTTGCGCCGCTGAAACGTTGACGACAATGTAGGGGATATTCACGCCATTTTCGTGCCACGTTTTAATCGTGCGGCAGGCATGATCGAGTATCCACTCGCCCAAGGGGATGATTAGGCCAGTTTCTTCGGCCACGGGAATGAATTCGGCTGGCGACACCAATCCTCGCGTCGGGTGGTGCCAGCGGATCAACGACTCAGCGCCCTGGATAGCGCCGGTCTCCACGACAACCTGCGGCTGATAAAACAGGGCGAATTCGCCGTTCTCCAGCGCCGCGCGCAGCTCACGTTCGAGTTGTGTGCGCTTTAACATGCGCTGGTTCATTTCTTCTTCGTAGAACTGGTAGTTGTTGCGACCCAATGCCTTGGCGTGGTACATCGCAATGTCGGCATTTTTCATCAGCGTGGCGACATCGCTGCCATCGGCGGGATAGACGCAAATGCCGATGCTGGCGGAAGTCTGTGCGTCATTGCCGCGCAAGTGATAGGGTGTCGTCAGCAACTTGAGCATGCGATCCACAATCGGCGTAATGCTCGCAGCGCCGGTTGCGCCGGACAGCAGCACCACAAACTCATCGCCACCGAGCCGCGCCACCACATCATCCTCGCGCACGCAGTCGGTCAGGCGCTTGGCGCACTCGATCAGCAGCTCGTCACCGGCGGTGTGGCCCAGCGTATCGTTGATGATCTTGAAGCGATCCAAATCGATAAACATCACCACCAGTTGTGATTGCGCGCGCGATGCACGGGCAATCGCCGCTGACATTTGCGCCATCAGCATGCTGCGGTTGGACAAGCCTGTCAGGGGATCGCGCGTCGCCAATTGCTCGATATGGCGCTCGGTTTTCATGCGCTCGGTGATGTCACGCACTACGACCGAATAACCCTTGGCGTCACCGGTGACGGCGCTGAGGGGCGTGACAACGAGGTTGGCTTCAAATTCCGTGCCGCTGGCATTAATCAAATGGGTATCGGTTTCAAAACGGCCAGTCGCCTTAATGGCTGCAAAACCTTCGTCGCGGATTTCACGCGCCTCGGTGGTATTTTTGAAGATGCGGGCAAAGGAAACGCCTTCCATTTCTTTGGCCTGATAGCCCAGAATGCGCGTGCTGGCGCTGTTCCAGCTCGTGACATAGCCTTCATCGTCAACGGAAAATATGGCGTAATCGCGCACGCCATCGAGCAAGGCGCGTAGTTGAGTCGCCTGATCTTCATGCATGGTTTTGGACACGGTGGTGATTTGCAACTGCGTGACCATGTTGTTGAAGTCTCGCGCCAGCGCCATATACTCGGCGTCCGCCGTGAGCTTGACGCGATGGCTCAAATCACCGCTGGCCACGGTGTTGGCGCTTGCCGCGAGCTGCTGCACCGGTTTGACAATGGCGCGCCTGACGTAATGGCCCGCGAAGACTGCCAACAGCGACAGCAGTAGCGACGTGCCGCCCGCCAGAAAAAACACCCACATCATTACGTTGCCGGCTTTGTTTTCAGCCTCGTTGCTCAGTACCTTCAATTTGGGTTTGATACGAGTGCCGACCAGCTCGACCGTTTCTTGCTGTAATTTCAACAGCTTGGCAACGTTTTCATGCTGCGCCGAAGCGGATTGGCCCTGATCGCGCTGAGCCATAAGGTCTAAACAGAGTTTGTCTAATGCCCGCAATTTTTCGGCCACCAGCGGCCCGATTTCCTGCCACGCACGAAACCGCGCCAGCGAGAGCAAGCGCTCGGCAAATTGGGCGAGCCGTAGGCTGCGTTCTTGATAAGACTGGCGATGCGCCGGCGCGCCCGCTTCGAAATATTGCAGCACATCAAAACCTACCGCCATGGTGTCCACTTGCATGGCGGCGGTCGATGTCTGCATCGCCTGATAAAGCTCGTTCGACTCTTGCAGTGCCTTGATCGCCGCCGCCGCCATGAAATAGGTGGTGCCCATGGCGAATACGGCGAGCAAAACAATGACGCCAGCGCCAAAGGCTACCTTCCTGCTGATTGAGGTGTGTATCAAGTTAGGCTGGGCCGTACTGACCTACGGCATTAACAATGTGAACACGTTCAATGATACTGCATCCGTGACGACTTTCTTGCTCCGTTCGCGGCTCACCCCGTGGTTTTCCGTACTGGGCATGTCATTCGTAACCCTATGGCGCAAAATGGTTTTCTACGGTAGAGTAGCGAGGAATAATTAGAAAATGCGAGGTCATCATGAGCAATAAAGGGCAGTTGTTACAAGACCCGTTCCTCAATGTGCTGCGCAAGGAACATATCCCCGTGTCGATTTACTTGGTAAACGGCATCAAGCTGCAAGGCCAAGTTGAATCGTTCGACCAGTATGTGGTGCTGCTCAAAAACACCGTCACCCAAATGGTCTACAAACACGCCATTTCCACAGTGGTGCCTGCGCGTGCGGTGTCTATTCCCTCTGACGACACCGGCGAATAGCCATTTGAAGCACCGTTTGGCGCAGGTTTTCCCCCTGCAGAACCTGAAACCACGTAGGGCTGCGGATGTTTGATCGTCCTAGCAGCAGCACGGACGCGGTGGTGGTAGCGCTCGATTTCGGCGACGACGATTTCGCCGAAAGCCTTGCCGAAATTCAGCTTCTGGTGTCGAGCGCGGGGGTCAAAACCAAAGACATCATCCACGGCAAGCGTGACCGCCCCGATCCGGCGCTTTATGCCGGCAAAGGCAAGGTTGATCAAATCGCCGAGGCCGTGGCGGCAACAAACTCGCAACTCGTTGTTTTTAATCATGAGTTATCCCCGGTGCAAGAGAGAAATCTGGAAAAGCGCCTGAACTGCCGGGTCATCGACCGCACCAGCTTGATACTCGATATTTTTGCCCAGCGCGCGCGCAGCTTTGAAGGCAAGCTGCAAGTAGAGCTCGCCCAGCTTGACCATCTGGCCACCCGCTTGGTGCGTGGCTGGACTCACCTGGAGCGGCAAAAGGGCGGCATTGGCATGCGCGGCCCCGGCGAAACCCAGCTTGAAACCGACCGGCGGCTGCTGGCCAAACGGGTCAAAGTACTCAAAGAAAAACTGGCCAAAGTGGAAGCGCAGCGCGCGGTACAGCGGCGCTCGCGTAATCGGGCGCATGTCTTGTCAGTGTCGCTGGTGGGCTACACCAACGCGGGTAAATCCACCTTGTTTAATACCCTGACACGCGCCGACGTCTACGCCGCCAATCAGCTATTTGCCACGCTGGATACCACCACGCGTAAGGTACACACCGGTGCATCTGCGGGCGTGGTGCTGTCTGACACCGTAGGCTTTATTCGGCGGTTGCCGCACATGCTGGTGGCGGCATTCCGCGCGACGCTGGAAGAAACGGTGCATGCGGACGTGCTGCTACACGTGGTGGATGCCAGCAGCGCTGATCGCGACGCTCAAATCGAGGCGGTGAACCTCGTTTTAAAGGAAATCGGCGCTGATGCCATTCCGCAGGTGCTGGTCTACAACAAAATCGATTTGACGGCGCTGCTGGCACGGGTTGAAACGGACGAATATGGTAAGATTGCGCGCGTTTGGATCAGCGCAGAAAAGGGCCAAGGCCTTGATTTATTGAGGAATGCGCTGGGGCAGATCGCCGAGGCCGCATTTTCGGCTACGGCGGCCGATACGGTGGATAGCCACCGCGTGGCCGCAGCCTGACCTTGAAAACCATCGCCGTCGTAGCCATCTAGTGCTTTGAGTCCCGTTGAGTCTTGTTGAATCCCGTTAAGTCATCCCCCACCGCGTCAATCCAGTAACCACTTTCCATGGCAGGTTTCGTGCAATCCCTTAATGTAACGATGCGCCACGGCGTGGCCCGCGTGCTCCATGCGGTGATGTCGCTCAACGATCCGCAATGGGGCAAAAAGCCCAGTGGCGGCAATCAGGGCCCCCCTGACCTCGAAGAAGTTTGGCGCAATTTCCAGAAGAAATTCGGCGGCCTGTTTGGTAAGGGCGGCGGCAACGGTCGTTCCGGCGGCGAAGCACCCACGCCCATCGGGCCGCGGCAACTGGGCGGCGGTGCGATTGTGCTGGCGGCGTTGGTCTTGGGCATCTGGATCGCCAGCGGCTTTTACATCGTCAACGAAGGTCAGAATGGCGTGGTACTGCGTTTGGGCAAATATTCTGAGATTACCGGGCCGGGCTTGCGCTGGCATATGCCGTATCCGGTGGAATCGCGGCAAGTGGTGAATGTTTCTCAAGTGCGCAGCGTCGAAGTGGGTTACCGCAACAACGTCAAAAGCAAAGTGCTGAAAGAATCGTTGATGCTGACCGACGACGAGAACATCGTCGATGTGCAGTTTGCCGTGCAATATGTGCTGAAAAGCCCCAAAGATTACTTGTTTGAAAACCGCTCGCCGGATGACTCGGTGTTGCAAGCAGCAGAAACCGCCATTCGCGAAGTGGTGGGTAAAAGCACCATGGACTACGTGGTGCAGCAGGGCCGCGCCGACGTGCAGGACAAAGTACACAAGCTGATGCAGATCATTCTGGATCGTTACAAAACCGGCATCCAAATCCAGAAACTCAACATGCAAAACGCTCAACCGCCAGAGAAAGTGCAAGCGGCGTTTGATGATGCGGTCAAAGCGGGGCAGGATCGCGAGCGGCAAAAAAACGAAGGCCAAGCCTACGCCAATGATATTCTGCCCAAGGCCAAAGGCTTGGTGTCGCGCATGCAGCAAGAGGCAGAGGGCCATCGCCAACGCGTGGTGCAGGAAGCCACCGGTGACGCGGAGCGCTTTAACCTGATTGTCGCTGAATACAAACGCGCGCCGCAGGTCACGCGTGACCGTCTGTATCTCGACGCCATGGAGCAGATCATGAGCAATACCACCAAAATCGTGGTGGAAAAGGGGGGTAACAATTTATTGAGCTTACCGCTCGACCGGCTTATGCAAATGGGCGCAGCCACTTCGGCCCCTGCAGCAGGTACCGCCGCCGCGCCGGCCGCGCAACAAGCGCCTGCCGCCGACAGCACCGCGACGCGCAGCCGTGATGCTTTCCGCTCGCGTGAACGGGAGCAGCGCCCATGAACAAACCCATTACTGTCTTGTTGTACGGGGTAATCGGCGTGGCCATCGCCGCCTTTACCTCGATGTTTATTGTCGATCAGCGCCAGAACGCGATTGTGTTCCGCTTGGGCGAAGTCATCAGCGTCAAAAAAGAACCGGGGTTGTTTTTCAAGATTCCGCTGCTCGACAATGTGCGCTATTTTGACGTGCGCATTCTGACCATTGATACACCAGAGCCGCAGCTTTTTCTGACCTCTGAGAAGAAAAACGTCCAAGTTGATTTGTTTATCAAGTGGCGTATTTCCGATGTGCGCCAGTACTATGTCAGTATCGTCGGCGGCGGCGGCGGTGAGTCGCAGGCGGCAACGCGCCTGCTGCAAACCATTAACGAAGGATTGCGCGCCGAATTTGGCCGCCGCACGGTACACGACGTGGTGTCCGGCGAGCGCGACAAGATCATGGATTTGATGCGCAAAAAAGCCAGCGAAGACGCCAGCAAAATCGGCATCGAAGTGCTTGACGTGCGTCTGAAGCGGGTTGACTTGCCCGAAAGCGTTACCGATTCGGTCTACCAGCGTATGGTGGCCGAGCGTACCCGCGTGGCCAACGAGCTGCGTTCCACCGGTGCGGCGGAATCCGAAAAAATTCGCGCCGAAGCCGACAAAGCGCGTGCGTTTATCGTGGCTGATGCCTACCGCGAGGCACAAAAAATTAAGGGTGAGGGCGACGCCAAGGCCGCGGCTATTTACGCCAAGGCCTACGAGCAAAGCCCGGAGTTTTACGCCTTCTATCGCAGCCTGGATGCTTACAAGGCCAGCTTTAAGGGCAAATCGGACGTGCTGGTGTTAGACCCGAACTCTGACTTCTTCAAGTATTTCAAGTCCGGCGGACGGGCCGGCAAATAACGGGCGTCAAGCCCGTCGCTTGGCACGCCGCCATCGCCCGTCAATTTTTTCATGAACACACAACTGCTCCTCACCGCAGTGGCTTTGATGCTGGTGATCGAGGGCATGCTGCCGTTTTTGGCGCCCGGCATCTGGCGTGATGCGTTTCGCCGATTGACCGAATTGACCGACGGACAAATTCGCTTCTTTGGGTTGACCTCGATGATTATCGGGCTGCTGCTGCTATTTTTAGTGAAGGTCTGATTGCCGCCATGCGTACCTGGCTGTTACCCGAATACGTTGAAGACATTTTGCCCGCAGAGGCGGCGCGCATTGAGCGCTTGCGCCGCACGATACTCGATCTGTTCGCGGTACATGGCTATCAACTGGTGATGCCACCGCTGCTGGAATACGTCGATTCCTTGCTCACCGGCACAGGCCATGATCTCGATTTACGCACCTTTAAGCTGGTGGATCAACTGTCAGGGCGTATGCTGGGCGTGCGCGCCGACATCACGCCGCAGGTGGCGCGCATCGACGCACATTTGCTCAACCGCAAGGGCGTCACGCGCCTGTGTTACGCCGGTAGCGTGCTGCACACGCTGCCGTCGGAACTCAATCGCACGCGCGAGCCGCTGCAAATCGGCGCAGAAATTTACGGCCACAGTGGCGTCGAAAGTGACATTGAGGTAGAGCGCCTGATGATGCAGGCGATGGCCGCGTCGGGCATCACCGAAGCGCATCTCGACTTGGGGCATGTGGCAATATTCCGTGCAGTAGTGCGCCGGGCGAAAATCGGCGCGGCGCTGGAATCCGATTTGTTTCACGCCATGCAACTGAAGGATGTGCCTTCTTTGCGCGCCTTAACGCAAAAATTGGATCGCACCACACGCGATGCGCTGACCGCGCTGCCGGATTTGTATGGGGGCCGTGAGGCTCTGGTTGCCGCCACCAAGCGCTTGCCCGGTTATCCTGAAATCCGCAACGCCTTACGCGATTTAACGCGCCTGTCGGATGCTGTGGGCGATCTTGCCAAAATCCGCTTTGATTTGGCGGAGCTGCGCGGCTATCACTATCACAGCGGCGTGGTGTTCGCCGCCTACGCCCAAGGTTGGAGCAACGCGCTGGCACGCGGCGGTCGTTATGATGAAGTCGGCAAAGCCTTTGGGCGTGCCCGCGCAGCCACCGGCTTTAGTATGGATTTGCGCGAGCTGGCTTCGGCGCGCCCCAATGGCGGTGCCAAGCCCGGCGTGCTGGCACCCTACAAGCCGGGCGACACGGCCTTGCAAAAGCGCATTGCTGCATTGCGCGCGCGCGGCGAGATTGTTATTGTTGACTTGCCTGGGCATGCGGACACGCGCAGCGAGCTCGGCTGCGACCGTCGGCTGGCACTCCAGGATGGCGTGTGGAACGTGGCCAAGAATATTTCCTAAGTATTTGTTTTTAAACAGAAATTAAAGAAACGCATAAGGCGTCAAGCATGGCGAAAAACGTGGTCGTGGTGGGTGCGCAATGGGGCGATGAAGGCAAGGGCAAAATCGTCGATTGGCTGACCGATCACGCGCAGGGCGTGGTGCGTTTTCAAGGCGGGCACAATGCCGGTCATACGCTGGTCATTGGCGGCAAAAAGACCGTGCTGCACCTGATTCCGTCGGGCATTCTGCGCGACAAGGTGGCGGTGTACATCGGCAACGGCGTGGTGTTGTCGCCCCCAGCCTTGTTTGAAGAAATTGATACGCTAGAAAAAATGGGCGTCAACGTCACTTCGCGCTTGGCCATCAGCGAAGCCTGTCCGGTCATCATGCCGCACCATGTGGCGCTGGATCGCGCACGCGAAGCAGCCAAAGGTGACGGCAAAATCGGCACCACAGGCCGTGGCATCGGCCCAGCATACGAGGACAAAGTCGCGCGGCGCGGCATCCGCGTACAAGACCTGCTGCATCCCGAACGCTTCGCCGCCAAACTGCTCGAAGTGCTTGATTATCATAACTTTGTTCTGAAAAATTACCTTAAAGCCGATACCGTCGATTACCAAAAGTCACTCGACGAAACCTTGGCCTACGCCGCGCGTATCAAGCCGCTGGTGGCCGATGTGCCACGCCTGCTGTTTGAGGCGAGCCAAGCCGGCAAACCCCTGTTGTTTGAAGGCGCACAAGGCACGCTGCTCGACATCGATCACGGCACGTATCCGTTTGTGACTTCCAGCAATTGTGTCGCGGGCGGGGCCGCCGCAGGGGCCGGTATTGGGCCGCAAAACCTGCACTACGTGCTGGGCATCACCAAGGCCTACACCACGCGCGTGGGCTCCGGGCCGTTTCCCACCGAATTGCACGACGAGCGCGGCGCGTATCTGGCCAAGCGCGGCAATGAGTTCGGTGCCACCACCGGTCGGCCACGGCGCTGCGGCTGGTTTGACGGCGCGGCGCTCAAACGGGCCATTCAGATCAACGGCGTATCGGGCCTGTGCATGATGAAGCTCGACGTGATGGACGGCATGGAACGCGTGCAATTGGGCGTGGGCTACACCATGAACGGCGTTGCCACAGATATCCTACCCTTCGGTGCCGAGCTGCTGGCGCAATGCGAGCCGGTGTATGAAGACATGCCCGGCTGGTCTGAAAGCACGGTCGGCGTCACGCAATTTGAAAAACTGCCCCAGGCAGCGCAAAACTATCTCAACCGCATGCAGCAAGTGTGCGGCGTGCCAATCGACATTGTTTCCACCGGCCCGGATCGCGAGCAAACCATTGTGCGGCGGCATCCGTTTGCCGGGTAAGGCATTTCCATTTTCCGGCATCAACGCGTTACTGTGCTGCTGCAAATCTGCGCTACCGATGAACGCCGTAAATGAAAAATGCGAGACGATTCGCATCGTTTCGCATTCGTCAGCCCTGCACTGCAACTACCTGAGTTCTACTGGTGCCCAGAAGAGGACTCGAACCTCCACGGTATTACCCGCCAGCACCTGAAGCTGGTGCGTCTACCAATTCCGCCACCTGGGCATAGATTGCTCTAGCAAAAGCAGGCGGCGATTTTATCCGAATGCACTGAATTGATCAAATGAAAACACCTAAAAAGAAATCCGCCCTCAGCACCAATCCGGCGCGCACCTCGCGCACGGCTAAAACCAAAGCGCCGGTCGCCGCCGGCAAAAAGCCGCGCACCGCGCGCATTTCACGCGCGGCACGTGATCCGCGTGATCCGCGTGAACCACGCCCAGCCCGCACGGCGCGCCTTGTGACCAGCCCGCCGGAGCACTCCGCGCTCACCGATCGCAATCAACGCGACCCGTTCTATAACCGGGAAGTATTGCGCTACGAAAACCCGCTACCCAGCCGCGAATTCATCCTCGCCACGCTGAAAGAGCAGGGCGTACCGGTGGCAGAGCACGAACTGTGCGCACTGCTCAGCATTCAAGCCGACGAAATCCGACAGTTCACGCGGCGTCTGGGCGCAATGGAGCGCGAAGGCCAGATCATGCGCAACCGGCGAGACGCGATTTGCATCGTCGAAAAACTAAATCTCGTGGCCGGTCGCGTACAAGGGCACCCCGATGGCTTCGGCTTTTTGGTGCGCGATGACAAAGGGCCGGACATGTTTCTGGGCCCCGACGAAATGCGCAAAGTGCTGCACGGCGATCGGGTAATGGCGCGCATCAGCGGCATGGATAGGCGCGGACGCCCCGAAGGCAAAATCGCGGAAATCCTAGAACGCGCAAAAACGCGCCACGTGGGCCGGCTGCAAAACCGCCACGGAGTGTATTTTGTGGTGGCCGAAGACAAGCGCATCAGTCAGGAATTCATGGTGCCGCCGGGCCAGACCGGCAATGCCAAACCGGGGCAGGTGGTGACGGTTGATTTGATTGAACAACCACAGCGCCACAGCCAGCCGGTGGCGCGCGTGGTTGAAGTGCTCGGCAGCTACGGCGACCCCGGCATGGAAATCCAAATCGCGCTGCGCAAGCATTCGTTACCGCACGAGTTTCCGCCCGACGTGGAAAAGCTCGCTGCGAAGTATTCACCTGAAGTCAGCGCGCGCGACTGCAAAGGTCGGCTGGATCTGCGCGAATTGCCGCTGGTCACCATCGATGGCGAAACCGCACGTGATTTTGACGACGCGGTGTATTGCGGGCCGCACGGCAGAGGCGGCTTCCGGCTGATTGTGGCGATTGCCGATGTCAGTTTTTATGTGAAGCCCGGCGATGCGCTGGATGTGGAAGCGCAGCAGCGCGGCAACTCGGTGTATTTCCCGCGGCAGGTGATTCCCATGCTGCCGGAACATTTGTCGAACGGCTTGTGCTCCATCAATCCCCACGTGGATCGCTTGTGCATGGCCTGCGACATGACCGTCAGCGCGCAAGGCAAAATCACCGATTACAGTTTTCATCAAGCGGTGATGCGCTCGCATGCGCGGCTCACTTACACCGTGGTTGCCGCGATGCTGGCCGACAGCAAAGCCGGCACGCCAGAGCAGCAAAAGCTGTTGCCGCAATTGAAGAATCTCTACACCTTGTTCGGCAAACTGGTGAAGGCGCGCGCAAAGCGCGGTGCCATTGATTTCGAAACCACCGAGACCGAAATCATTTTCAACGATCAGCGCAAGATCGAGCGCATTGTGCCGGTCAAGCGTAACGACGCGCATCGCGTGATCGAGGAGTGCATGCTGGCGGCCAACGTGTGCGCGTCGGATTTTCTCGCGGAGCACGGTCAGCCTATGCTCTATCGTGTGCACGAAGGCCCCACGCCGGAAAAACTGGCTGCGCTGCGTGAATTTCTCGGCGGCTTTGGCTTTGACTTGAGTGGCGGCGACAAACCGCATGCCAAGGATTACGCCGCGCTGCTCACCAAAGTGCGCGACCGGCCTGATGCGCAATTGCTGCAAACGGTCATGCTGCGCTCGCTAAAGCAGGCGGTGTATACCCCGAAAAACGCTGGACATTTTGGCTTAGCATACGAGTCCTACACCCACTTCACATCACCCATTCGCCGTTACCCCGACTTGCTGGTACATCGCGCCATCAAAGCGGTGCTGGAGAAAAAACGCTACGAACCCGGCGACTGGATTACGCTCGGCGAGCAATGCTCCATGACCGAACGCCGCGCCGACGAGGCCACGCGCGATGTGACCAACTGGCTTAAGTGCTATTACATGCAGGACAAAGTGGGCGAGAGCTATAACGGCAGCATCAGCGGCGTCACCGGCTTCGGCATTTTTGTCGCGCTGGATGACATTTACGCCGAAGGGCTGGTGCACGTGTCGGATTTGGGCAAGGATTACTTTCACTTTGACGCCGCCCGCCATCAAATATTGGGCGAGCGCACCAAGCGACGCTTTCGTTTGGGCGACCGCGTGCGCGTGAAAGTGGCACGGGCGAATTTGGATTCAGCGCGCATTGACTTTGTGCTGGATGAAGGGTGAGTGTGATGGGTGATATTACATAACTAATTGATTTTATTGAGTATTTTATGAGTGAATCTCACGTCATTCACGGCTTTCACGCCGTCACCAGCCGCCTGCGCAGTGCGCCAGACCAAGTGCGCGAAATTTTCGTCGATGCCGCGCGTGGTGACCGCCGCAGCGCGGATGTCGTCAAACTGGCGCAAACGCGTGGTGTGCGAGTGATGAGCGTTGACGGCAAACGACTCGATGGCATGACCGGCAACGCGCGCCACCAGGGTGTAGCGGCCAGCGTCGCGCCACGCAAACTCGCCACCCATATTGATGATGTGCTGGAAACGCTCAGCGAGCCACCGTTGTTGCTGATACTCGATGGCGTCACCGATCCGCACAACCTCGGTGCGTGCCTGCGCGTGGCCGACGCGATGGGCGTGCATGCGGTGATCGCGCCCAAAGACCGCGCGGTGGGTCTTAACGCCACGGTGTCCAAAGTCGCCAGCGGCGCAGCGGAAACCGTGCCCTACATCGCGGTGACCAACCTCGCGCGCACCATGCGCGAGCTCAAGGAACGGAACGTGTGGATCACCGGCACGGATGAACATGCCACGGTGGAGCTGCATGCTGCCAAGCTCGACGGCGCGCGCGCGCTGGTGCTGGGCGCGGAAGGCGAGGGCATGCGCCGCCTCACGCGCGAGAGCTGCGATGAACTGGTGCGGATTCCCATGCTGGGGGCGGTGGAGAGCTTGAACGTGTCGGTGTCTGCGGGTATTTGCCTGTACGAGGCCCGACGCCAGCGGGGATTTGGCACGGCGTAAACGACTTAATCAAAAACCGCTTTTGCCACAGCGGGTGCAGAGAACAACGAGCACAACGAGAACAACGAGCACAACGAGAACAACGAGAACAACGAGAACAACGAGGAAAAACAACGACGTGCCGAACCGCAGTGCTTCGCAATAAAGGGCCTCGGGTGATCTGTTAGCCCTGTTGTTTTTCTCTGTGTTCTCGGTGACCTCTGTGGCTAAAATGCTTTTATTCGATTACGCCTTCTTAAGATTACGCTCCCACAGATCAAATATTTTCTGCCACGAATGCTCGGAGGCCACCGGGTTATACGAGGCGCGCTCCGAGAAGCAGTAGCCGTGTAGCGTGCCCGGCAACACTTCCAGCGTGTGTTTGGTGCCCGCCTTTTTCAGCGCTTCGGTCAATGTGGGGATGACATTGGCCGGCACGGAACCGTCGGTCTCGGCAAAGCCGTAATAGAGTTCGCCCTTGATTTTGTCGAGCAGCAGGTGCGGCGAATCAGGCTTGTCGGTGACGACATTCACGCCATACAGCGAAGCCGCCGCCATCATGCGCGTGGGGAATTTCGCTGACACCGTGGTGATGTAGCAACCGCTCATACAGTGGCCGACGCAGCCGACCGGGCCGGGTTTCACTTTGTCCTGCGCGTCCAGCCACGCGATAAAAGCGCCGGTGTCGTCGGTCACGTCGGCATTGGTAAGGCTGTTCATCGAGGCCTTGATGACGGCAGACATTGCGTCATTGCGGCGCGGTATATCAAAGCGGCAAGTGCCGAGCCGGTAATACATATCCGGCAGCAAACAAAAGTAACCTTGCTTGGCGATACGTCGCGCCATATTGCAAAGTTCTTCGCGATAACCCGGCGCATCCATGTAGAGAATGATGCCGGGGAACTGCCCGGGTGCATCGGGGCACGCCGCGAATGCCGGGCATTTACCGTGCTTGGTGGTGACCATGATGTTTTGTTCGATGAGTGCCATGCGGTGATTCCTTTTGGTTGATGAAGTGGAGTGGTGTGGTTTGGAGGGGAGGGGGAGGGAAGCTACGTCTATTCATGACCCGGTACCGAATACAAGCTGTTGAACGGTAGCACACTTGAACTGGCGTTGCCGTCAGCTACTGTTTATTCCCAGTCGCGACGCGCCGCAACTGCTGTTGATCGATTTTGTTGGTGCCGGCCAGTGGCAACTGATCGAGAAAAAACACGCGGCGTGGATGCTGATACGCCGGGCCGTTGGCCAGCGCGAATTGCTTGAGATCGTCTTCGCTGGCACTTTGGTTATTGCGCAGCACCACAAAAGCGTAGGGCACTTTGTCTTTCAGCGCGTGCTCGAAGGGCATGACATGGGCTTGGTGCACGGCGGGGTGTTTTTCCAGCAGTGACTCGACTTCAATCGGGAAAATATTTTCGCCCCCGCACACAAACATGTCGTCGTTACGTCCGACGAAGTAGTAAAAACCTTCAGCGTCGCGCCGGCAAATGTCGCCGCTGTAATACCAGCCATCGCGGATGCGTTTAGCGGTCTCGGCAGGCAGGTTGTGATAGCCCAGCAGGACCCCGGGGTTTTTGAGCACCAGCTCACCTTCGTTCGCCGCTTCGTTCGCCGCTTCGTTCGCCTCGTCGTTAGGCGTGGCACCGCCCACCAGTTTGGCTTCGGTGCCCGCATACGGAAAGCCGATCGAACCTGCCGGACGCGCCATGCCTGCCGGGTGCGGCCCCAGCGGCACCGGGCCGCCTTCCGTCACGCCATACACCACCAAGGCTTCGGCGTTGGGGAACACGGTTTTCAGTTCACGCAACAACTGCGCAGAGGAGGGCGCAGACCCCATCATGACCGTACGCACGCCGCTCGTGTCAATCTTCGCCAGCAACTCGCGACGCGTGAGCAGCATGGACATCATGGTCGGCACGCCGGAAATCACCGTGGCGCGATAGCGGCCCATGGCTTCGATGTAGCGCTCGATGTTGAATTGCGGCATCAGCACCAGTTGCGCACCAGCGGTGAGACCCTGCTTGATCGCGTTGAGCGCGTTCTTGTGATACAGCGGCGCAGCCACCAAAATCACGTCCGCCGCTGTGGTGCGACGCGTGTGAGCCAGGATCAAGCGGCTCCAGTTTTGCCCGTAGTGCGTTAACAGCACGCCCTTGGGCTGGCCTGTTGAGCCAGACGTATACGGCTGAATCGCAACGGTATCGGGCGTGGGTTCGATGGCATCAAACGGGCCAGCATCGAGAAACGTGTCGAAGTCTTCGCCGAACGTCACCACACGCACGCCGTCCGGGCACAGCTTACAGTACGCGCTTTCGACGAACACCAGCTTGGCACCCGCATCGTTGAGGATGTAGTGCGCGCTGTCAGGGGCGAGCTTAATGTTGACGGGCACCGGCACCACGCCCGCACGCATGGCACCCAGCACCGTCGCGACAAATTCCACGCGGTTGAGCGAGAGTACGCCGATGCGGTCACCGGCTTGAAGACCGGCGCGCAGGAGCCCGCGCGCCACGGCATTGCAGGCGTCATCCAGCGCGCGAAAACTCACCTCGCGCGACTGCGTGGCGTTGCTCATATCGACCAGCGCGGTGCGCGTCAGCCTCGCGTGTGCGGTGAACAGCGCACCGAGATTGCCAGCGTAGCCGCGAGGCTCGGGGCAGGGGATGAAGGGCAGGGCGGTGGTCATGTGCCGTTAAAATAACTCAATAAAATCAATTAGTTACGGTTTTATGATGACCTTGCCAAACACTTCGCGGTTTTCAATTAAACGCAGGCCCTCGGCAGCGCGTTCCAGCGGCAGTACTTCGTCGATCACCGGCTTCATCGTGCCTTGCTGAATCATGTCCATCAGCGCTTTGAGGTTCTCGTCGTAAAAGCTGTTGGAGCCGATGATCTGCAACTCAAAGCTCCACACATAGCGCAGGTCTTCTTTCGGGTCGTAGCCCGCCGTTGCACCGCACACCAGAATTTTGCCGCCGCGTTTCACGCAACGCAGCGTCGGCCCCCACGTATCGCCGCCCGTGAAGTTGATCACCACATCCACGCCGCCTTCGTTGTTGCGGCGTTGCGGCTTGCCGAATTTTTCGATGGCCCACTTGGAGAAATCAGTGTCTTTGTAATTGATGACGTGATCCGCACCGAGGTCTTTCAAGCGCTGGATTTTGTCTGCACTCGAAGCGCAGGCAATGACTTCCGCGCCCAGCATTTTCGCCAGCAGTACGCACCCCGTACCCACGCCGCCGCTCGCGCCCAGCACCAGTACCTTGTCACCTTTTTTGATGGTGTTGTGAGTGATGATCATGCGGTGCGCCGTGCCGTAAGCCACCGGCAGCGAGGCGGCTTGTTCGTAGCTCACCTCGTTCGGCATGGCAATCAATTGATCGGCAGCTACCAGACATTTTTCCGCTAGACCGCCGTGCATCATTTCGCCCATCAAGCCCTTTTTCTTGTTGAGCGGATTCACCAGCACGCGGTCGCCTTTTTTCCAGCCGCTAACGCCGCTAACGCCGCTACCGACTTCAAGAATTTCGCCCGCGATATCCAAGCCAATAATCATCGGCATCGGCACCTTGATGCCGGGCATGCCACGCACCGTGAACACATCGTGATAATTAAACGACGTCGCGCCGACTTTGATAACGACGTGCCCCTCCACCACCACCGGGTCGGGAAAATCGTTCACGATCTGCAATTTTTCCAGACCGCCGTGTTCGTTCAATACCACTGCTTTCATGTTCGCTCCTGATGGTTTTGGGCGGGCCTACGCGGTCGTCGGCACCGTAAGTGGCGTGCATTATCCGGGCTTTTGGCGGCGGACTCAATGCGCCGTGTCGGGCATCGATATGCGATGATGGCGCTTCTCGTTCGCTATCAACAAGGATTGCCCATGGGCCAGCAACCGGTTATTACCGTCGATGACATCACAAAAATTGACTTCGCCTCACGCCGTCCCGGCTGCGAAAAAGGCGTGATTCACGAAGACGGCCCCGTGCAATCTGCCGTGTTTCGCGTGGCGCCGGGGTCGGGCGTGCCGCGCCATTTGCATTCGCGCGTGTATGACTTATTTGTGGGCGTGAAAGGCGTGCTGGAAATTCGCCACGAAGGTCAGCACGGCCACGGCATTTTCGAGTTAAAACCCGGCGCGTTTTGCGCCATGCCGCCGGGCGTGCGCCACGAGGTGTTCAACCCCAGCACAACCGACGAGGCGTTTTTCCTCATCGTACACGCGCCGCACAACGGCTATGATTTTGTGCCGGTGGCGTTTAAGCACCTCACGCCTGCGCTGAACGACGCTCAGTACGGTGCCACGTGATCCCGGTTACTCACTAAAACCCGAACACGTTGGCGTGCGCATTACCCGCAATCGCCTGCGTAGCCCGCAGCAAACACACTTGATTGGTCCCGTCCGAGTGTAAAAAGCTCGACGCATCGCGCAGGTATTTTTCGACCGGGTGGTCGTACATGATCGACGCGCCGCCGAGGATTTCGCCGGCGAGGCGGCAGCACTCGAACGCGGTTTCAGAGGCGTTCACCTTGGCCAGCAGGCCCAACGCGCGGGCTTCGGGCTGTTTGCGGTCGGCGAGCCATGCGGCTTTCCAGATTTGCAGGCGCGCGGCGTCGAGCTTCATGGCCATTGTGCCTAGCATCATGGCGACCGACTCCAATTGCACGATGGGCTTGCCGCCTTGGACGCGTTTTTTGGCGTAGGCCAGCGCGTATTCGTAGGCCGCGCGGCCCACGCCCAGCGCGGTGGCGGCGGCTTCGGCTTTGCTGCCCCACATATAGTCGGCACGCAGCCGTCCCAGCAGGCCTTCGCCTTGCAACATGTTGCCGATGGGTACGCGGCAGTTTTCAAAATGGAACGTGCCATTGGTGGCGAGGCGCTGGCTGCTTTTTTCGTGAAAAAACCCGGGGCGATAGCCAGGTGTGTCAGAGGGCACGATGAAGATGCTGCCGCCTTCGCGCAGCGTCTTGCTGGTATCGGTGCGCGCGACGATGAAATACAGTTTCGCCATGCTGCCGTTGGAGACGTAGCGCTTGGTGCCATTGAGCACGTAGTGATCGCCGTCGCGCACCGCCGTGGTTTTGAAATCAATATCCGGCGAGTCGTAATAGCCTTGATGATCCGAACCCGCGCCCGCCTCGGTGATGCCGATGGCGGTGGTGGCTTCGGGGTCGGCGACAAATTGGGGAATGAAACGCTGCTGCTGTTCCGCGTTCATGGCTTCGCTAAACAGGTGTGCCATTTTCCAGCATTGATCCATGATGACCGCAAAGCCCAAGTCGCCCACGGCCAGCTCTTCACCGACTAGGCACATGGTGAAAATATCGCAGCCCGCGCCACCGAATTGTTTGGGCACGCCCATGGTGCGTATGCCTTGCTTGTCGGCTTCGCGTATCCAGTCCCACGGAATGCGCGCTTCGGCAGTCGGCAGCCGATCGCGACGCAGTACGTCAGGCTGGATGATTTTTTCGGTGAATTCGCGCGCGAGTTTGATCCAGCGCTGGTGGTCTGGGGTTAGGGTGAAATCCATGGTCGCCTGGTGAAGTGTGGGTTTATCATAAGTAATTGATTTTAAACATATTTTTAATTCATTACCGCGAGCGCCAGCACCCGCAGTATTGTAGCCTCAGCACGGTAAGGCCGATTCACGGATAGCCATTGCATCACCGCCGCGCCCACTTGCGCAAGGCGACCAGCAGCCAAATCGCCTCGACCACACCGAACGGCCACGCCCCTTGCAGGAATCCGTAGACCGATGCCAAACCGCAGGCGAGGGCGAATCCCAGCGTATACCAGCGGCTTTTGTCTTCGAGTGCGTAGCAGAACATCATTGCACTTAGCGCAACGAGACCGAACGCGGTCAGAGCGTCCATGCGCGTGGGTCAGTCGCCGCGTATGCCGACATCGCGGATGAGAAGCGTTCAGCGATGGTGCGGCCTACGGCATCAGTAGCGCCGCCGGGTGGGAACGGCAGGATGAAGCGCAAGGGTTTGGCGGGGTAGGGCTGTGCGCTTGCTGACGAGATGGCGACGGTGGTTGCAACGCAAATCAGGCTGAGTATGCTAAGTACGCTCAAGCAGTGCATGACATCCTTCCGGCGTTTGGAACGAGAATGGGCAAAGAGCCTGTAGCGTATCAAATTTGCGCTGCTCCCGATGGCGGATTACATCCGTACACGAAGCGGCTAAACTGCCGCCAGCACACCAATCACGCAGGAGTTCGGATCATGGAAATTCGTCGCATGGGGCCGATAGGCGCGGAAATCAGCGGCGTCGATGTGAAAGCGCTGGATGAAGCGACGTTCGGCGAATTCTACCAAACGTGGCTCGATTGCAACGATCAAGAGCCCATGATGCGCAGCGTCATGCGTGTGGCCTTGGTCGTGCTGCCGTTACACGCGCTAGCCGCGGACTATCAAGCCCACAGGTCGCAGACACGCTGCTGAAAATGGGCGCGCCGCCGGAGTGGTCCACGGCAGAGCAGTTGCGCGAATTTTTGGGTGTGGAAATTAAAAAGTTCGCAGAGATTGTCGAAATCGCCGGCGCGAAAATTGACTGATGCTTGACGGTACTTTCACTAACTTATTGTTTTTATTGACTATTCAGATTCGTCATAAGATGCCGGTGACGAAGCGACCGCATCGGTCGTGGCGCTGACATCGCGATATTGCCTTGCGTGAGCACATCACACGCTTCGGCATAAATCACGGCGCTTGCGCGTCTCAGCGGAAATTCAGTGCTACTGAAAGATACAAATCTGTTACAGTAGGATATCAAAATCGGAAGTGGGACTCTGTATACTGGTGTTTGAAAATTTTGTAAGCCATTGCTATATTTTCGCTAGCCAAAATGACGGTTAGCAGCCCAGAGTGGATCCCCAGCAAGTCATGAGACGTCTGCTGACCATCGATGATGACAGTCATTTTTTTGGGCTGATTATCTCGGCTATCGCGACCCCGATGGGCTTTGCCTGCGAGCATGCGCGCACCTTTACCGCATTTAAAGCATTACTGGCGGACGATGTGGCGGTCATTATGGTTGACTTGATGATGTCGGGTGTCGACGGCATCGAAGTGCTGCGCTTTCTATCTGAGCAGCAGTGCCGCGCGGGGATACTGCTGTTTAGTGGGGCAGAGCGCCGCACGCTGCAAGTGGCCGAGGAAATGGCGCGTGAGTTGCGCTTGCGCGTGCTGGGCCGGCTGAGCAAGCCGCTGGTGCGCAGCGATCTTGAAGCGTTTTTGCGACAGGCGGATGAGATTGTCGCGCTGGCACCCGCAGGTGCAAGCGTGTCGAATGCGGTGCCAACATTGACCGCAGAAGCCTTGCGTCAAGCACTGGCCGCAAAGCAACTGATCGCCTATTACCAGCCGCAAATCGACGTGGCGTCCGGCGAGCCAGTGGGGGTTGAAGCCCTGCTGCGGTGGGCGCATCCGCAACACGGCTTGATTTTTCCGGACGCGTTTATTCCACTGGCAGAATCCTGCGGGCTGATTGATGAGTTGACATGGGTGGTGGTAGAGCAAGTGCTCGAAGACGCGAAGGTTTTTCGTGCGCACGAATGGACGCCGACACTGTCGATTAACGTTTCGGCATTTTCTTTATGCGACCTGAAGCTGCCGGACCGGCTGCTGATGAGCGCGCGGGCAGCCAGCGTTGCGCCGGACCGGATTGTGGTGGAAGTGACCGAATCCGGCATGATTCAAAAAGTGGCTCAAGCGCTGGATATCTTGGCGCGACTCAGACTGCGCGGCGTCAATTTGTCAATTGATGACTTTGGCACCGGGTTTTCGATGATGCATCAGTTGAAGCGCATCCCAGCCAACGAAATCAAAATCGACAAAGAATTCACCAGCGCGATGGAGCACGATCACATCGCTGAAGTGATCGTCCGCAAGACCATTGAAATCGGCCATGAGCTGCACATGAAAGTGGTGGCGGAAGGTGTGGAGACGGAGGCGCAATTCCAGCGACTGCGCCGCCTCAAATGCGATCTGGCGCAAGGCTATTTGTTTGCCAAAGCCATGCCGGTGCCAGCGTTGTTGGCGTGGCGGGAGTCGCGGGCAGTCGTTAGCGTGTAGGTTAGCGCGTAACAGAATTCGGCAGCATCCCTCTTTATAAGTAACTCCAATACTTCGTATAATGTATATTATGTAAAGTATTTAATTCATCGTTATATAGATTATTTCACTGCCAAATCAAATACTTATAAGTGGCCACGTGCCACACTCGCCCGCGCCCACCGCAAATGCACCCGCAGTCGCCGATAATGGTCAGCCGCCATACAGCCTGGCACCAGCACCAGATAGCTCGCCCGAACGCTGCCGTCTGGGGACTGAAGCTTTATCACCGTCAGCCACGCTGCGACAAATCCGCCCGGTGCTGCACTCACGTCTCGCCACGCGCCCGCGCGAGTATCGCAAGCAAGGCTGCCGTGCCCACACCACAGTGCAACGATGGCACGCGGATGCGTTCGCCAAGCGTGCAATCGCAGCACGTGTACGAGGCATCCAGCCACCACCAACGCCAACGCCAAGCTCCATTCCACCGGCAAGTAGCTCAGCGCCGGCACTACCGGCACGACGGCCATTAGCGTCAGGTAGTGCGCGAGCCTGCGGGAAGGCTTGATGGGCAGCGTGACTTCGGCTTGGGGCACAGTAAATGACAGAATCAGACTCCGGCAACACAAACCACGGCGCAAAGGCCGGGGTCAAGGGTGGGGGGCGACGAAAGCGGGCGGCTATACAGCCCTCACAGCCCTCAGCTTGGGGCCTGAGGGGGATGGCACCCTAGGTAGATCACGGCTGTGCCGACTTTACATGACGAATTTCAGTCACTGCAAGCCCCGCGATGTCCTGTAGCTTGGCATAGCGCCCGGTGCCCACATAAACCACATTGTCGACTCGCGAATAACTGGACTGCACGAACCCGCGCTGGCCATTGGAGGCAATGCGATCGACACCAAATTCAATTCGGTCACGCTCGGCGATTGAGAGCTTACTCATGAATTTTTTGGTGACCCAGATTTGCCCCATGCGTGCCATATCAGACAAATGCGTGGTGCGGGTGATGGTTTCGCCCAGCACCACGAACTCCACGCTGGTCGCTGTATGGAAAGTGCCCAACCATTCCTGCCCTTCGTCCAGTCCGATATTGAGGCAAATCTCGTTGCCCCAATTTTTGCGCAACTGCCACTCTTTGGACAGGCGCGCGATAGCCGTTTTTATCTCCTGCGCGCAGACGGCTGAATTCATGACATAGTTGGAATCGGGCTGCGGGAAAAAGTAATACACCAAACCGTCGCCCACATGCTTGCCGTAGGTGCCGTAATATTTGCGGAAAATGTCACCGGCCGTGGACCAGATTTTGTTCACCAGTTCAAAATACTCGTCCGGCGGCAGTTCGGAGCAGATTTTTGAAGAATCCTGCAGATCGCACATCAGCACGGCTAACTCGGTCAACACCGGCAAGCGATGCTTCAACAGGCTACGGATCACCATATCGCGGCGGCCCAATAGCCGCATCAACTCATCCGGGTTGCTGTCGCAACGTGCAATGACAATCAAAATGCCTTCCCGGAAGTAGGTCGCGTAGGCGGTATGGTCCAGCGACCTGCCCTCACCCGTAGTCAGGCGCAGCGGGAGCTCGTTCACCACGTTGGTGGGCAGAGCCTCGACCTCGCTGTACATCTGCTCCAGTGTTTTCAGCCGGGAAACCGACATGCCGCGCAGAGGCGTGGCGATGCCTTCCAGCCGCATACGCTCTTTGGCCAGCGCAAGATTCACGCGCAGCATTGCCGTTTCGCTGGGTGTCAAATCGCTGCTTTGCGCCATGAGTAGGCGGAATATGCTGCGGCCTTCGGTGCTGGCCGGTAGCGAGTTGGACAGACCCGGCAAGCCGTTGCGGGCTTCGTCGTTCAGCCACAGCACTTCGAACTTGTGATTCACCATGTAAGCCATGTGCGGCAGCTTGTCGATGGTGAGCGTCAGCCCTGCGGCTTTATCTTTTACTGGCGGACCGTCCGTTGTTGCTGCGGGACCCATCGCGTCCGCCGTTTGCGGCCTCGCGTCGCGTTGCCCTCTTGCCGGGGCGGGATTGTTTGCTGCTAACCGTAAGCCGATTTCTTCCATACTGACGCCCCCTTGTTTCCAAGCCAGAATTTGCTCTACGCAGTCCAACGTTGCAGGAGCGAAGTAACCGATTTGGCGCGGTCCTTTGCCACTGATCTTCGGGCGGGCAACTATGGGCTTAGGCAGCAGTCCACGAGCAATGTAATTATTTAACGTCGCGCGTGATATCCCCGTCTTGTCGAGAATATCCTTGCTGGTTAAATAGGCATCGCCTACGTCTGTGTTTAAGTCCATTGCCTCTTATACTGTGTAATCAGTCTAATCCAGAAGCGTAAAAAAAACAATCAGGGGAAGTCATAAGTACTTATACAGTATAAGCGTAGCCCTCCAACGGTGTAAATGTCAATGCCGTTGTATTTAAAAAGCGGAAATCCCCGTCTGGGCACGCCCCAACACCAGCGCATGCACATCGTGCGTGCCTTCCAGCGTATTGAGGGTTTCCATGTTCATCATGTGACGGATGACCGGATACTCGTCGGAAATGCCATTGCCGCCCAGCATGTCGCGCGCCATGCGGGCAATGTCCAGCGCCTTGCCGGTGGCATTGCGCTTGACCAGCGACACCATTTCAGGGGTGGCCTTGCCCTGCTCCCGCAGCCGCGACAGGTGCAGCACCGACAAGAGCCCGATGCTGATTTCGGTCTGCATATCCGCTAATTTCTTTTGAATCAATTGGTTAGCTGCAAGCGGCTTGCCGAACTGCTTACGATCCATAGTGTATTGACGGGCGGTGTGCCAGCAGGTTTCTGCTGCCCCTATCGCCCCCCAGCAAATCGAAAACCGGGCATTATTGAGGCAACCAAATGGCCCTTTCAAGCCGCTGACACCGGGCAACAGGTTCTCGTCCGGCACAAACACCTGATCCATAACGACTTCGCCGGTTTGTGAAGCGCGCACCGAGAATTTGCCCTCAATCTTGCGGGTAGACAGTCCCTTCATACCGCGCTCCAGAATAAAGCCCCTGACAGCGCCCTCCTCGTCTTTGGCCCACACCACCAGAATATCGGCGATGGGCGCGTGCGTGATCCACAGCTTGGTGCCGCTCAGTGACCATCCACCGGGCACCTTTTTGGCGCGGGATTTCATGCCGCCAGCGTCGGAGCCATGATCCGGCTCGGTCAGCCCGAAGCACCCCAGTAGCTCGCCGGTGGCCATTTTGGGTAGGTATTTCTGTCGGTGTTCCTCGCTGCCATAGGCGTAAATCGGCGTCATCGCCAAGCCCGTTTGGACACTACACGCCGAACGGAAGGCAGTGTCTACGCGCTCCAATTCGCGCATCACCAAGCCATACGCGACATAGCCGATACCCGCACAGCCGTAGCCTTCCAGCGGCGCGCCCAGAAAGCCCAGTTCCCCCATTTCACGCATGACGATTTTGTCAAACGACTCCGTGCGGTTCCAATCGCGAATGCGCGGCAGCAGTTTCTCTTGGGCATACGCACGCGCGGTGTCACGAATGGCGCGCTCTTCGTCGGTCAGCAGGTCATCAATCAGAAAGGGATCGTCCCATTTAAACTGTCCACCTATGAGCGTTACTTTGGTAAAGTCGGTCATGATTATTCTCGAATTTGGCGTGATTTAGACAAACAAAAAGGCCGGTGCAGCGATGCGACCGGCCTTTAAATAACTCTATTAAATCAAATAGTTATACACGTTCCAAGATCACGGCCGTGCCCTGCCCGCCGCCGATGCACAGGCTGACCAAGGCGTAGCGTCCACCGGTGCGTTGCAACTGTCTAGCTGCCGTCAAAGCGATACGCGCACCTGACGCGCCCAGCGGATGCCCCAGCGCAATCGCGCCGCCGTTCGGGTTGACGCGTTTATCGTCCGCAGCCACGCCCAAGCCTTTCAGGCAAGACAGCACTTGAGCGGCAAATGCTTCATTGATTTCGATAATGTCCATATCGTTTATGGACAGTCCAACTCGGGCTAGGGCTTTCTTGGATGCCGCCACTGGGCCGATGCCCATGATATGCGGCGGCGCACCGGCGGAGGCGCTGGCGATAATGCGCACCAGTGGCTTAGCACCGGCTTTTTCACCCACCTTTTTGTTGCCGACCATCAGGCACACCGCACCGTCGTTCACGCCCGAGGCATTGCCCGCCGTCGTCACGCCGTCTTTGTAGAGCACCTTCATTTTGGCCAGCGTGGCGAAATCCGTGCCGGGACGCGGATGCTCGTCTTCGGCCACCGCCGGCACCGGGCCTTTGCGGCTGGGCGGCAGTTCAACCGGCTCGATTTCGCCGTTGAAAAAGCCCTCGCCTTTGGCAACCTGGTATTTTTGCTGCGACCAAGCGGCGAAGGTATCAGCCTGCTCCCGCGTAATGCCGTATTCGCGCGCCAGATTATCCGAGGTTTGCGGCATTTGGTCGTCGCCGAAACGCTTGACCAGCGCCGGGTTCGAAAAGCGCGGGCCGATGGTGCTGTCGTAAAACTTGATGCCGCGGTCAAACGGGCTTTCTGCACGGCTCATGACGATAGGCGAGCGGCTCATGCTTTCCACCCCGCCCACCACAAACACATCGCCCTCCCCTGCCGTCAGCGAGTGCGCGGCATGCACCAACGCGCCCAAACCGCTGGCGCAATTGCGTTGAATCACCGTGCCGGGGGTTTCGATGGGCAGGTCGGCCATCAGCAGCGCGTGACGCGCGACACAACGGCTGTCTTCGCCGCCCTGATTGGCGCAACCGACGATCACGTCTTCGATTTGCTCCGGCTTGAACGCCGATTTGGCGACGACTGCCTTGATCACGGCACCCAGCATATCGTCCGGGCGAACCTTCGCCAGAACGCCGGCATGACGGCCAAAGGGAGTGCGCTTGCCTTCATAAATGTACGCGTCTAACATTTTAAATTTCCTTTTAAAATCAATTAATTAAAAATATAATTTAAAGTAAAAAATTAAGTTTCTTCTGTCAATGCCGAAACGCCCAGCTTGGCCCGCCGCGTGAGCCAAATGTTCGGCCGGTACCGCGGATCAGCGTAAATCTTGTTCATGTTTTCAAGAATACGATGAATGTTTTGCACGCCCAACACATCGGCAAATTTGAACGGGCCGTTGGGGTAATTCAGGCCCAAAGTCACGGCCTTGTCGATGTCCGCTGGCGACGCGGTGCGGCTTTGCGCAATCGAACAGCCAATGTTCACCACCATCGCAATAATGCGCTGCGCAATAAAGCCCGGGCTGTCGCGGCACACCGTCACCGGCACGCCATCGGACGCCATCAAGCCGTGCGCGGCATCGCGGTACGCCGGGTCGGTCAACGGCGTGGTCATGATCGTGCGGCGCTTGACCATCGGAAACAGTGTGTCCACTGCCACCGTGCGTTTGGGGTCCAGCCCCTGCGACGTGGCGGCCGTGGTGGCGTCTTCGCCTATCGGCGTGACTAGTATCAGCGCTTTGGCCGATGGCTTGGCACCCTGCTCCACAGGTGCGCCCAGCTTGCTGAGCAGCTCGGTTAGCTTGGCCGAACCTGCCGCCTCAACCCCGCTCACCCACACCGAATCGGGCCGCGCGGCAGGCGCAGGCTTTTCCGGGGCGACGATGGCTTTCATGTCGGCATCGTACTCGTAAAAGCCCTTTTTGCTCTTGCGGCCCAGCACGCCCGCTTCATAGCGGGACTGCATAATCAGGCTCGGACGATAACGCGGCTCTTGGAAAAACTGGTTATAAATCAACGATGAAGCCGGTTGCGTGACATCCAAACCGGTCAATTCCATTAACTCAAAAGGCCCCATGCGAAAGCCACCGACATCACGCATCACACGGTCCACATCCGCAAAGTTGGAAACACCCTCATACACCAGATGCGAGGCTTCCAGCGAAAAACCACGCCCCACTTGATTGACCAAAAAGCCCGGCGCATCGGTCAGCCGAACCGGTTCGCGTGTCATGCGGCGGCCCAGCACCATCAGCGCATCGCACACCCACGGTTCGGTCAAGAGGCCGGAGATCACCTCCACCAGCTTCATCAGCGGCACCGGGTTAAAGAAGTGAAAGCCAGCAAACCGATGCGGCGTTTTGAGCTTAGCGCCGATGGTCGTCACCGACATCGACGAGGTGTTGGACACCATAATGCACTCCGGTGTCACAACCGCTTCCAGTTCGGCAAACAGCGCGCGCTTGGCATCCAAGTTTTCGACAATGGCCTCGATCACCACGTGGCACGGCTTCATGTCTTTATGACTGTCAACGATCTTGATGCGCGCGGTCGCCGCAGCGGCCTCATCCTTCGTCATCGTGCCCTTGTCAGCCGCACGATCGAGCATTTTTGCGATGAAATCTTTGGCCTCAGCCGCAGCGCCCGGACGCGCGTCCGTCATCAACACCGTCATGCCGCCCGCAGCAGTCACCTGCACAATGCCGCGTCCCATCGCGCCGGTACCAATAACACCCACAATCAGATCAGGCCGATTGACATCCAACGTCATAAAAAATCCTTATAAATCAATTAGTTGAACTGTTTTGGCAAACGCCACAATGAGCCGTGAATTATAGGCGCTCGGAACAAGCGTGGCAATGATCGGAACAACCGGCGGCGCAACACGCTACGTCGTCGTTTGCCCACCGTTGACATGCACCGTCTGCCCGGTGATGTAGCTCCCGCCGGGGCCGCACAAGAAACGCACGGTGGTGGCGATTTCCGCAGATTCGCCATAGCGCTCCAGCGGCACCAGCCCTTTGGCGTCGCGACGCGCGGTGCGATGCGCTGGGCGCGAGGTGTTGATAATGCCCGGCGACACGCAATTGGCGCGGATGCCGCTGCCGCCGAGCTCGCGCGCAATGGCGCGGATCATGCCCGTCAGCCCACTTTTGGCGGCGGAGCTGTGTACTTTGCCCACCGCGCCTTCGAGCACATTGCTGCCGGTCAATGCGACGATGCTGCCACCGCCCGCCGCGATCATCGACGGCAGGCACGCCTTGATGCAGTGAAATGCGCCGTCGAGCGATATGGATAAGGGCACGCGCCACTGTTCAAAACTCATATCGACAAAGCGCGTTTCCCGCCGCACCGATGCGTTTAGCACCAGCAGGTCGATGCGCCCGTAGCAGGCCAACACGTCGTCCGCCATGCGCTGCACCTGCGCCGCGTCGGCAATGTCGGCCATGAACAGCGCCGCTTCCCCTCCAGCGGCTTGAATCTCGCGCACGACTTGTTCCGCTTGCGCGCGTGACGAGCGTGTGTTGACCGCTACTTTGGCGCCCGCAGCGGCCAGTTCCAGTGCCGTTGCTCGCCCAATATTGACTCCGGCTCCGGTGACGAGCGCTACCTTGCCGGTGAGTTCTTTGCTGCCTGTGGTTGAAGGGGTCATCAAAGGTCCATTTTAATAAAATTCAATAAAATCAATTAGTTGCGTTACATCGCCGGTAAGCTATTTCGTTTCCGGTGTGAGGCGACAAGCCGATCCCGTGGGGCCCATTTCGGTCATGCGCCCATGGTAAACCAAGTTGCAGCTTGATTGACGGGCCAACAGCTCGGCGCTACAGTTCCCTGAGACTCACCAGCGAGGTTTGCATTGAAACAATTTCGGCTTTCAGTTTGGCTTTGCGGCTCGCTTGCAGCCGTGCTCTCGACCGCTTCGCTGTCCCAACCGGGCTACCCGACAAAGTCTGTCAGAGTGGTGGTGCCCTTTGCACCCGGCGGCGGTGCGGACACGCTGGCGCGCATTCTGTTCGGCAAACTAACCGAAGACTTCGGCCAGCAGTTTATTATTGACAATCGCGGTGGCGGATCGGGCACCATCGGCACCGGCGTAATTGCGCGTGCAACGCCCGACGGCTATGCCATTTTGCACGATGCCACCGGGCATTCGATAAATCCCGCGATGTTCGCAAGCCTGCCCTACAACACGGCCAAGGATTTTCTGCCGGTGTTTCTGGCTGGCGTGGTGCCGAATTTGCTGGTCACGCATCCATCGGTCAATCTGGCGAGCGTTACCGAGGTGATCGAACTGGCGAAATCCACCCGCGAGGGACTTAACTGGGGCTCATCCGGCAATGGCAGCGTGCAGCATATGGCGCTGGAGCTGTTTCGTATCAATGCCGGTATCCGCCTGAATCACATTCCCTACAAAAGCGGTGCACCGGCGCTGGCTGACGTGATGGGTGGGCATCTCAAGTTCTATTTCAGCAACGCGGCGGCATCGACCAACTTGGTCAAGGCCGGCACACTGCGCGCCATTGCGCACACCGGGCGTGGACGGCTGGCGGCGTTGCCCGCACTGGCGCCGGTGGCAGACACCCTGCCCGGCTTCGAAGCCCATGAATGGAATGGCGTATTTGTGCCAGCCGGCACGCCGGCCGCGGTCATCGACCGGCTCAACGCGGGGTTAAATGCCGTGATCCGCGCGCCTGCCATCGTTGAACGGCTGGCGTCGCTGAGTGTGCAATCGCGCGCCAACACCCCGGCGGAATTCGGCGCTTTTGTCGCGGCGGAAACCGCTAAGTGGAGCAAGGTGGTACGCACGGCGAACATCAAGGCGGAGTAACCTGCCCGCCGGTGGCTCAGGCAGGAACTGACTGTCGGTTAATTGTCGCCCGTGTGTACGTAGGCCCATAAGGCTTCGATTTCGTCGGGCTTTAGTAAGCCATCCCACGGCGGCATGCTGTTTTTGCCCTTGCTCACCGAGCGCATGAAGCGCTCTTTTTGATCTTTGGGGAAGGTGGGCAGATCAAACGCGCCTTCGGGGTTTTTCATGCGCGCGCCGTGGCAGGCTGAGCAATGCCGTGCATAGGTGTCCGAGCCGCTCTTGAACTGCTCTGGTGCGAACGGTTGGGCACCCGCCACGGCGCTGAGCAGAATCCCGGCAATACATCCGAGTAGTTTAATTTTTTTCATTAAAATCAATTAGTTACAGTATAAATGAAAATCCCACCGGCAGCGCCGGTGGGATAGATAACGCCTGACTGCGCGGTTTGGCTTACTGCACCGCAAAGGTCCAAACTGTGCCCGCCGGCAGCACCTTACCCGCCGTTTCGCGGCGCGCAGAAACACCGCCGCCCAAGCCCGAGAACACCGACACGTACTGCTTGCCTTTGTAGGTGTAGGTAATAGGCTGCGAGTTCACGCCGGACGGCGTTTTGAACTTCCACAACACTTGACCGCTGGCTTCGTCGAGCGCCGCGAAATCGCCCGCCGTATTGCCGGTAAACACCAAGCCACCCGCTGTGACCATGGCACCGGACCAGCTCGGCAAGTCAACCAAAGGCGTACGCCAAACCGCCTTGCCGGTCATGGGGCTCACTGAGCCCCAATAACCCCACGGTTTGCTGGGATCACGGTCTTTGGTAGCAGTCGTTACACCCACGTAACGCTCGCCCGGCTTGTAGGCAGGGATATTCTTGTCCAACTGATAAATCGCGGTTTCTTCGAGCATCGAGAAGTAGAGTCGACCGGTGTTGGGGTTGAACGCCATGGGCATCCAGTTTTTGCCGCCGGTCCAACGCGGTTCCAGTTCAACTTTTTCACCCGCGCGCAGTCTCTGCGCGACTTCGGTTTCCACCACACGGCCTGTCTTGAGATCAACGCCGGTAGTCCAGTTGGTTTTCACATAGGGGTTGCCCGCGAGCACTTCACCCGTGGCGCGATCCAGCACATACATCAGGCCGTTGCGGTCGGCGTGCATCAGCACCTTGCGCTTTTTGCCGTTGATGCTGAGTTCGCCCAATACGTTTTCGTTGTTGCCGTCGTAATCGTAGGTTTCTGAAGGCGTCCATTGGTAGTGCCACGCGATCTCGCCCGTTTTAGGTTTGATGGCGATGACCGAGGCCACCCACAGGTTGTCACCCGGGCGCGCTTTCCAGCTCCACGGGCCGCCGTTGCTGGTGCCCCAATACGACAGGTCAAGCTCAGGGTCATACGAACCGGTGATCCAAGTCGACGCGCCGCCGCGTTTGTACGAATCATCCTGCGGCCAAGTGGAATACGCCTTTTCCGTCGGGTCTGGCGTGGTGTGGCGACGCCACATTTCTTTACCCGTTTGCGCATCCAAACCCACCACAAAGCCGCGCACGCCGAATTCACCGCCGGTCATGCCGCTCATCACAATGCCGCCAACCACGCTGGGCGCGCTGGTGATGGAATAGCCTTCTTTCCATTCGGCGATTTTGGATTTCCACACTTGCTTGCCGGTTTTGGCGTCGAGTGCGTAGAGGTGCGCGTCGATGGCGGCCACATACACCTTGCCATCAAACAACGCCACGCCACGGTTGTTCAGGCCGCAGCAGACCACGCGCGGCACCGCCGGGTCCCACTCCAGATCAAAGTTCCACAGTTGCTTGCCAGTGGCAATATCCAGCGCGATCACGCGCTTGACGTTGGCCGCATACATCACGCCGTTGTGCACAAACGGCTGACCTTGCTCGCCGTATTCGTTGCCGAGCGACGCGGTCCAAACCGGCACCAGACGCTTGACGTTGTCCTTGTTGATTTGCGTGAGCTTGCTGTAACGCTGCTGGTGATAGCCCATGCCGTAGGTCAGCACGTTATCGGTGCTGCCGCCGTTACCGTCACGCGACAGATCTTCTTGCGTTTGTGCATAGGCACCGGCGCTTAACGCTACGCCGAGCAATGCACTGATTGCGAATTTCTTCATACACCCCCCTTGGGAATTTGAACAGAATGCAGTGACCAGATCGCTGCCTTTTGCCCAATTCACAAAATGCAGCGTGGGCGCAGTTTAGTCACTTTTTCCGGCTGCGCATACTGTGGCGATAAATTCAGTTGCCTTGGTATATACAATTACCCATAAAATCAATTACTTACCGATATTTTTTCTACTTGAGCCCCGGGCTGTAGCCGTCCGTCAGGGTGTACAGAAATGCCACAATGTCGTCGATCTCTTCGTCCGTTAACTGCGGGCGCTGATCGGGGCGGCGCTGGTACGGTGGCGTGTCCACATCGACGTTGGCGTGGTAGTGGCCCGGCAAGTCGTTAAATTTTTTGCCCGCCGGAAACCACCGCGCAGGATCGGTATCGCGCGTGGCGTAAAACGCCACCGCGTCGCGCAGATGATCGAAAAATCCGTTGTGCATGTACGGCGCGGTGATAGTGATATTGCGCAACGTCGGCGTTTTGAACAACCCGCAGCTTGCAGGATCTGTCACCACGGGCTTGGGTGCGACTGCCCCGGGCTTGAGGCCTGCCACTGACACACGTTCGCATAAGCCCAAATCGATAAACGCCGGGTCTGCATTTTTCGGTATGCGCATGCTGCGCGGCAAGCCCAGCGCGCGATAGCTGAAATCGGTGAACAGTGATTTTTGCGGGTCGCGTGTATCAGTATTCACTGTGTGGCATTGCACGCAATTGCCTTTTTGCCGTATGGAAAAAAGGCTCAAACCGCGCTGCTCCTGCTCGGTGAATTTTGCCTGCCCGCGCATCACATGATCGAATTTCGACGTAAACGGCTGGAACACGTGCGTGCGTTCGAAGGCGGCGATTGAATCGGCTATGGCGTCGAGCGCGGCTTCGGGATTGTCGAAAATCCGCTCGCCCCACGCCTTGCGAAATTCACCCGCGTAAGTCGCTTTGGCCACCTTGGCGATCAACGCCGGCGCATCGGGGTTATTCATTTCAAGCGGGTTAAAAAACGGCTGCTTCGCCTGCTCTTCCAGGGTGTCCGCGCGGCCATCCCAAAACAGGCCGCCCGCAGGCAAACGTTTGCCTTCTTGGTGGATGGCACCGAAGTGCGGTGCCGTGGCCAAGTACATCAGGGTCGGCGCATCACGCGTACCAAATTGATCGGAACGACTGCCTTGGGCAACGCCGATCATGGTGCTGTTGTTGCCGGTAAACCCGCGCCGCGGATCATGGCACGAGGCGCACGCGGTGCCTGCCGGTTCGGACAAATTGGTGTCGAAAAAAAGGCGCAGGCCCAGCCGCTCGCGCGGCGTTAGGCGGGTCTCGTCGATGCCTGCGGCCAGCGACAGAATAAACGCTTGCGGCGATATGTCTTGCGCGTGTGGCAACGGCGCGAGCAAAGGAGACAGGAGTCCCGCCAAAACAGAAGCGATCAGCACACCTTTGGCAAGGCGGCGTCGGGTATAGGAGAGCATGGTGGTTGCTGCGCAAATTGAAGTGGATACAAATTATATAGTGTGCTGCGAGGCGCAGTATACTGGGCAAAAATCGTGACGCACTGGCACTCTGGCACCGCACAGAAGGAAATCTCCATGGCCATCGAAGTCAAACCCAGCGGTTCGGCACTGGGCGCTGAAATCACCGGTGCTGATTTGTCGCAAGCGCTGGATGACGCCGCGTTTGCGCAGATCCGCGCAGCGTTTTACCGGCACGAAGTGATCTGTTTTCGCGGTCAGTCCCTGAGTGATGAAGATCAAATCCGCTTCAGCGCGCGCTTCGGCGAGCTGCGTCAACTAAAACTGGCCAGTCAGGCGCATGTGCAACACCCGGAGATATTTGTGGTCTCCAACATCGTTGAAGTAGTCTGGGTACCCGGCGCGGTCACTCCGCCTTCATGTTCGTAGCGCGCACCACCTTTGCCCACTTATCGGTTTCACTGCGAATGAACGCGCCGAACTGATCCGGCGTGCCTGGCGCGGGTTCGGCGGCCATGCTGTTCAATCGATCACTGATATCCGGCGAGCGCAAGGCGCGCGTGAACTCCGTATTCAGTTTAGTCACAATGTCTTTGGGTGTTGCCACCGGTGCCATCACACCGTACCAGCCACTGGCGCTGAATCCCGGTAAGCCGCTTTCGGCCACCGTGGGCAGCTCAGGCAGCAACTTTGAGCGCTGCGTGCCTGTGGCGGCTATCGGGCGCACGCGGCCCGCTTTGATCTGCGGCAGCACAATCAACAAGTTAGTGCCTGACAGAAAACCCCCAATTTTTGAAACACGCAGCCTCAATTTTCAGCACCGCACGTGCTGATTTTTGTTTTTTTGGCACGAGTGCCAAAG
>JAYTWR010000148.1:0-24020 GCA_043743335.1 Burkholderiales bacterium | reverse complement strand
ATGGGCAATTTGAACTACAACTTGGTGGAGGGCGACGTGGCCGAGACGGAAACCAACGCCATCGCTTTTCTCGTGTTGCCGAATGATCCGCAAGAGCAGATGACGATGCGCAGCCTGCGTTACCTTGACCGCCTGCGTCGCACGGCGGACGGTTGGAAAATTTGCGAGCGCCAGCACACACTAGACTGGAGCTGCCATGTGCCGACCTCGTATTCGATTGCCATCGGGCAACGATTGTTGAAGCGGCCTGCGTTCTAATGGTAAAATAAGACAATAAAATCAATTGCTTACATACCATACTTACTACCTACATTTATGACCACCATAGATCTGCACAACCACGTCGTTCCGCCCACCGTGCTCGACGCCATACGTAAAAGCCCAGAGCGCTTTCACACCAGCGTGTATGAAAAAGACGGCAAAACCTATTTCGATGTGCACGGCAATCCGGCGGAGCTCAAGCCCGAGTTCTTCAACGCCGATGCCAAAGTGGCATGGATGGACAGCGTGGGCATGGATATCGCTGGCATTTCAGTCGGGCCACCGATTTATTTTTACAACCTGTCGCCGGACGTGGGGCTGGAATCGGCCAAGCTCGCCAACGATGGTATTGCGCAAATGGTGGCCGCGCATCCGCAGCGTCTGCGCGGGCTTGCGCACTTGCCGATGCAAGACCCAGACGCCGCCATCGTTGAACTTGAGCGGGTGGTGAAAGAGCACAAGTTCAAGGGCGTTGAGATGGGCACATCGATTGAGGGCTTGCCGCTCGCCGACCCGAAATTTCGCAAGGTCCTGAAAACCGCCGAGCAGTTGGGTTGTTTTATTTTCACGCATCCGTATCAGTGTTTGGCCAAAGGCTGGATGGATCAGTATTACCTCAGCAACTTCATTGGCTTTCCGCTCGATACCACCATGATGGTCGCGCACCTGATGTTCAGTGGCGCGCTCGATGAATGCAAAAATCTCAAAATTTTGCTCGCGCACGGCGGCGGCTTTGTGCCGTATCAAATTGGCCGCTTTGTGCATGGGCACAATGTGCGGCAGGAGCCCAAGGTCAACAACGCCAGCTCGCCGCGTGATTTGCTGCGGCGGTTTTATTTTGATGCACTGACGCATGACCCTCAGGCGGCGCGGCATCTAATCAACCGGGTGGGGGCCGACCGCGTTGTTATTGGTACCGATCACCCGTTTGATATGGGGCCGGATCGGCCGATAGAGGAAATCGATAAAATACCCGGCCTTACCGCCAGCGAGCGTGAGCAGGTATGTAGTCTGACGGCGCGTGTGCTGTTGGGCGAATAACGGAATGTTTAAAAACGAAGGTAAAAAATGATTAAAAAACAATTGGTTACAGTAGGTTTATCTATGGCTGCTATGGTTACTATGGCAGTGCTGTGCGCCGCAATGCCTGCCGCCGCGCAAAACTACCCGACCAAGCCGGTGCGCGTGGTGGTGCCGTTTGCGCCGGGCGGTGGCAGCGACATTACTGCGCGGCAGTTTTCGCAAAAGCTGTCCGAAGGTTTGAAGCAGCAGTTTGTGGTGGATAACCGCGGCGGTGCCGGCGGGCTGATCGGCATGGAAATGGTGGCCAAGGCGCAGCCGGACGGCTACACCATTATGATGATGTCGGCGAGTTTCGCCGCCACCTCCGCGCTGCATCAGCCGTCGTGGGCACCGATCAAAAATATCGTGCCGGTGGTGGAGTTTGGCTCCACGCCGTTTGTGCTGGTGGTGCATCCCTCGGTTAAGGCCGCTAACGCCAAAGAGCTGATTGCGCTGGCGTCAGCCAAGCCCAACAGCCAAACCTATGCCTCAACAGGTCTTGGCGGCATTACGCATCTGGCGACCGAACTGCTGATGAACATGACCAAAACGCAAATGGTGCATGTGCCGTACAAGAGCACCGGTGCCGCGATGATTGATGTGCTTGGCGGGCAGGCTCCGATCATGATGGCGAGCATGCTGCCGGTGGTGCCGCATATGCAAGCCGGCAAGCTGCGCGGACTCGCTGTGACAACGGCCAAGCGCTGGTATTCGCTACCGGATATTCCGGTGTTGGCGGATACCGTGCCCGGCTATAACGTTGAATTGTGGTTCGGCACGATGGTGCCGGCAGGCACGCCGCCCGCGATCATCAATCAGTTGAACAGCGTCATCAACAAGGCACTGGAAACGGCAGAAATGAAAAAGGGTCTCGAAAAAGACGGCATGGTGCCCACCGGTGGCACGCCGGATAAATTTGCCCAACGCATTAACGGCGACTACAACAATTGGATCAAAGTGATCAAGGCGACAAATATCAAGGCGAATTGATTTTATTGAAATATGGGTTTCCGACGCCCGTGCGTCCACACAGTGCCTGACAGCCGTATCTCCGCAGACCGAGTGCTGGCATACTCGGCTAGCCTTTCCTCTGATCTACTTCCGGGTTCGCCCGAACGCCCTTTATGATTCGCCCTTTAAAAATCACCCACACCTCCGACGTACATTTAAATGACGAGCCGGACGGCGACAAAGTACGCGAGGCCTTCGCCCAAGTTGTTGATACGGTCATCGAAACGCAATCCGATCTTTTTCTGATTGCCGGTGACTTGTTCGATCACAACGAAATCCAGCGCAAGACGGTGGATTTTGTCTACGAGCAACTCGCGCGTGTGGCCTGCGAAACCGTTGTTATCGTCGGCAATCACGACGTGTGGGATGATCGCTCCATCGTCAAGCGCATGGATTTTCGCAAGGCCGGCGAGCATGTCACCTTGCTTAATGACGCCGACGGCACGCAGGTGACGTTTCCGGCGCTGCACGCTACCGTGTGGGGCCGCTGTATGCTCGATCACGATCGCTCGAACAAGCCCATGGCGGGTGCGCCGCAGCGTGTGGGCGACTACTGGCACATCGGCATGGCGCACGGCCTGTATGACACTGACCCGGACACCGACCGTTCTTCACTGATTTTGCCGGGCGAGATTGAAGCCACTGGCTTTGATTATCTCGCGCTGGGCCACGTGCACGCGCACCGGCAAATGCGTCACGGCAACACGCTGGCGTGTTATCCCGGCGTGTGCGCGGCACACATGGGCACCATCAGCCACGGTTGTGTGGCGCTCATTACGCTGACGCCGGGTAAGGGCGCGAAGGCGGTGGCGCACACCTTGGGTGCGGATGAGCCGCAGCGCCGCCGCGCGTGAGCCCGTTGCCATTGCATTGTTATCGTAGCCATTTGAATCGACGCGAGGGAACTGACGTGACTGACCCAACTTCGGGTACCAACCCCGATCGACGTAAATTTTTGGCCAGCGTGGTAGCCGCCAGCGCAGCCGGGAGCGTGGCTGGGCCGATGCCCGTTGCGCACGCGGCAGACGCGCCACGCGCGCCCTCTGTGGTACCGCCCAACGCGCATGTGACTGCAACTGAAACCACTACGCCGAAAGAAATCGCCCGTGTGCCCGGCGTGCCGGGTTCTGACTTTATGGTCGATGTTATAAAGTCGTTAGGAATCAAATACTTACCGTCAAACTGTGCATCGAGCTTTCGCGCCATACACGAGTCACTGATCAATTACGGCGCAAACAAGATGCCGGAGTATCTGACGTGCATGCACGAAGAATCCGCCGTTGGCATGGCGCATGGCTACTTTAAAATTGCCGGTAAGCCGCTGCTGACGCTGTGCCACGGCACGGTGGGTTTGCAGCATGCGTCGATGGGCCTTTACAACGCGTGGTGTGATCGCGTGCCGGTGATTATCGTTGGTGGTAATGATCTGGATGCCGCGTATCGGCCACCTGGGGTGCCGACGTTTCACTCCGCGCAGGACATCAACGCGATGGTGCGCGACTACACCAAGTGGGATGACACGCCGGTGTCGTTGCAGCATTTTGCGCAATCGTTTGTGCGCGCTTACAAAATTTCAATGACGCCGCCGTACGGCCCTGTGGCGATTTCGCTCGATGCCGGTTTGCAACAAGAGCCGGTGAAAGAGCACGGGCAAAAGCTCTATATCCCGCGCTATGTGCCGACCGCGCCGCCGCAAGGCGACACCGGCGCGGTGAAAGAAGCGGCGCGGTTGCTGGCCAACGCGCAGAACCCGGTGATTGTGGTGGATCGCGCGGCGCGTACGCCCAACGGCATACCGCTGCTGGTGCAATTGGCTGAAGCGCTGCAAGCGCAGGTGATTGATCAGGGCGGGCGGATGAATTTTCCGCGCACGCATTACCTCAGCGCGCCGCCCACGGCGGTGGCCAATGCGGACGTGATTATTGGTTTGGAGGTGTCGGATTTCTGGGCGACGGTAAACGCATTTACCGATAGCGGCGAGAATGGCGGCATCGGTAAAAACGCGACGCGCATCAAGGAGAGTACCAAGCTCATCAGCATTAGCGCAGTGGAGCTCAACACCAAAGCCAACTATCAGGATTTTCAGCGTTTTCAGGTGGTGGATGTGCCGATGGCCGCGGACGCGGAGGCGACACTGCCCGCGCTGATTGAAGCCGTAAAATCGGCGATTCAGAATGATCGCAAGGCGGCGATTGAGAAGCGTGGTGAAGCCGCAAAAAAGTCGTACGCCGACAATCGGGCGCGCACCCGCCAAGCCGCCGCACTGGCGTGGAATGCCAGCCCGATCAGCACGGCGCGACTGTGTATGGAGCTGTTCGGCCAGATCAAGGATTTAGATTGGTCGCTGGTGGCCTCGGAGGGCAACGTCAGCAACTGGCCCAATCGCCTGTGGCCGATGGAAAAGCACTATCACTGGCTGGGCCGCTCCGGCGGTTATGGCGTGGGTTACGGCGCGCCGGCGTCGGTGGGTGCAGCGCTGGCCAATCGCGATTTGGGGCGCTTCTCGGTGAGCATACAATCCGACGGCGATTTGATGTACGCCCCTGGTGTGTTGTGGACGGCGGCGAAACACAAAATTCCGCTGCTGTCGGTGATGCACAACAATCGCGGCTATCACCAAGAAGTGATGCACTTGCAGCGCCTGTCGAATTTCCGCAATCGCCCGGCTAACCTGGGTGGCGACATGGGGCCGGTCGGCACCAGCATACAAAACCCCGACATCGAATATCACAAGCTCGCAGAATCGATGGGCTGGTGGGCCAAAGGGCCGATCAAAGACCCCGCGCAATTGGGGCCAGCGTTGAAAGAAGCCATCGCGGTGGTGAAGTCCGGCCAGCCCGCTTTGCTCAATGTCTGGACGCAGCCGCGTTAATTGCTACAGGATACGGGAGGGTAGGCGATGCGTTGGGTAAAAATAGGTGCAGCAGCAACGATATTTGCGGGCTTTGCCCTGCAAGCGCAGGCCCAAACCCAAACGCTGACGCCTGCCGCCGCGAAAGGCAAGGCGAGTTACGTTAAACACGGTTGCTGGCAATGCCACGGCTTCGAAGGGCAGGGTGGCATCGCAGGCCCGGCGCTCGCGCCCAACCCGAAGCCGCTGGCGGTGTACCAAGCATTCGTTCGCAACACCAACGGCCCCATGCCGCCGTATCAGAAAACGATTTTGCCTGACGAGGATCTCGCGGATTTACACGCGTATTTGCTGACGATACCGAAGGCTGCGGATTACAAGACGATTCCGTTGTTGAATCCGTAGCGTTCGTCCGATCATCTAAGGCAACGACTCCACACTAATCTTCGCCTCCTTGATAAGCTTGCGCCATGACGCAAGATCGTTGCGAATAATGTCGGTGTAGCCCTGTGGGGTGGAGGTGGCGACTTCGAGGCCGGTGACGAAAAACCGCTGTAATGACTCCGGCGAGTTGAGCGATTTGACGATCACGGTGTTCAACTTGTCGACGATGGGCTTGGGTAGCCCGGGCGGTGCGACCAAACCCCACCAGCCGGTGTTGTAGTAGCCGGGCACGGTTTCAGCCACGGTTGGCAATTCGGGCATCATTTTGATGCGCTCGGTATGGCCTACTGCCAGCACCCGAAGCCGGCCCGACTTGACGTGCGGCAGCACGCCGGTGAAACCGGTAATGGTCATTTGAATGGTGCCGGCGATGAGATCCGCCAACGACAGCGCACTGCCTTTGTAGGGTACATGCAACAGGTTGATGCCGGTGAGCGTGACCAGTTGCGCGCCGCCGATGTGATTGGGCGTGCCAACGCCGGGCGAGGAATAATTGAATTTGCCCGGTTGTGATTTGGCCAGCGCGATGAATTCCTTCATGTTGTTAGCCGCTAGGCCGCTATTCACGAACACACAGTAATACACGTACGTTGCCAGCCCGATGTGGGTGAAATCCTTTAGCGGATCGTAGGGGATTTTGTTGCCGAGCAGCGCCGGGCCGGACACCAGCCCGCCGGTGGTGCCCAAGCCCAGTGTGTAGCCATCCGGCGTGGCCTTGGACATGAGCCCGTGGCCGAGTGTGGCAGCAGCGCCGGGGCGGTTATCCATCACCACCGGCTGTCCGAAGGCTTCGTTGATGGCTTTGCCCATTTCACGCGCGGTGAAATCGGTGCCAGCACCCGGCGGATACGGCACGATGATACGGATCGGTTTGTTGGGGTAAGCGCCCGCAGGCTGCGCCATCGCGGGAGACGCCGCCAACAGAGTGAAGACCAAAGCCACGGCACAGAAGCCCGCACGCTGGGTGATGGAACGCAGGATCATACAAACCTCCCGAAGGTTCTGCTGTGGCGTGACATTTTTGCTACGCGTTTCCTGATGGGTCAAGGCATTGTAGCAGCCCGTTCGAGTCAATCGCTATTGACATCCCTCAGACGCTATCGCACGATTCCCGCTCATCGTCACGGAAGATCGCGCTCATGAAAATCGCACCGCTCTTGATTTGGTCTATGCTGGCAGCCGCGCCTGTGGCGCTGGCGCAACCCGCGCCAACGGAAAAATGGCCTAACAAGGCCGTGCGCGTCATTGTGCCGTTCCCGCCGGGCGGTACCACGGATGTGGTGGCGCGCACCTTCGCGCCTAAGCTGTCGGAAGAATACGGCCAGCAGTTCGTGGTGGACAATCGCGGCGGTGCGGGCGGTGCCATCGGTGCCGAGATCGCGGCGCGCGCCAACCCCGACGGCTACACCATTGTGGTGGTGACATCCAGCTACGCCGCTAACGCAGTGCTCTACAAGTTGCCGTACGATCCGGTGAAAGGCATCGCGCCGGTGAGCATGATCAGCGTGTTGCCCTTCATCCTGGCGGTACACCCTACGGTGAAAGCGGGCACGTTGAAAGAATTTATCGAGCTGGCGCGCGCGCAGCCGGGCACTATTAACTTCGGCTCGCCGGGCAACGGCAGCACGCCGCACTTGGCGGGCGAGTTGTTTCAGCAACTGAGCAAAACCCGATTCACACACGTGGCGTACAAGGGCGACGGCCCCGCGCTGACCGATTTGCTCGGCGGACAAATTCAAACCGTCATCGCAACCGAATTGGTGCTCGGCGCGCAAATCAAGGCGGGCAAAGTGCGCGCGCTCGCGACCACCACGGCGCGGCGTCCGCCCACGTTGCCGGATTTGCCGGTGATTGGCGAGCTGGTGCCCGGCTACGCCGTGGATGGCTGGGCCGGCATGTGGGCACCGTCCGGTACGCCGCCGGCCATTGTGTCGCGCCTCAATCAGTCGGTCGCACGCATACTGAAGTTGCCGGATGTGCAGGAGCGCTTGCGCGCGGGCGGCGCAGAGCCTGTGGCCTCGACGCCGGAAGCGTTCGCGCGTGTCATTGCGCGGGATGTCGCTACATGGGGCAAGGTGGTGCAGGCGGGCGCTATCAAGCTGAATTGAATGTGTTAAAAATTGTTTAAAATCAATTAGTTACGGTTATTCAGGCAGTATCCCCGCCGGTGCCCAAGCCCGCTTGGCGCGTATGCTGGCGCTGCCGATGATTTCGACAATCGCGGGCTTGCCGCAGGCCAGTGCCTTATCGAGGGCGTTGCGGATGTCGGCAGGTTTTTCCACGCGAAAGCCTTTGCACCCCATTGAATCGGCGACCTTGGCGAAGTTCACCTCTTTCTCAAACGCGGCTGATTCTGCTACGCCGCCGGAGTGGTTGTTGTTCACCACCATCACGGCATTGATGCCGCAGCGTGCGGCGGTTTCCATTTCAGCCATGTGATAGTAAAAGCCCGCGTCACCCGCAAAGCCGATCACCGGTGTGTCCGGCAGCGCGGCTTTCACGCCCAAGGTGCCGGGGAAGCCCCATCCCAGTGAGCCGCCGCAACGGATGTAACGCTGGCCTGCTTTCATTTTCGACATCTGCGCTGTCCACAACGCTGCATGGAAGGTGTCTACGACCAGTACGCCGTTCGACGGCATCCATTCGCCGATGTCTTTGGCCATACGCTCCGGGCGTATAGGTACATCGTCGGCGTTGCGCAGCGGGTCGCTCTCGGCCCAGTAATCGGCGACGTAACCACGGCACTGTTCCAGCCACTCCGCGCGTGGCGTGGGTGCGCCGGCGGATTGCGCAAATGAGGCCAGCAGGCTAGTGAGTGTGGCTTTCACGTCGCCGCACATCGACACCACATTGGGGTAGTTGCGTCCCAGTTCGTTGGGGTTGATATCGAGCTGTATGGTACGTGTGCCGATCTTGGGAATCGACCAACCGTTGGTGACTTGCCCGCCGGTGTGGCTGCCGATGAAAAACACCAAGTCTGCCGCCGCCACCGCCTTGTTTGCGCACCAGCGCGAGTAACTGCCCGGCACGCCCACGCCCAGCGCGTGATCGTCGGGCACCAATGCGCGCGCGTGCAAGCTGGTAGCAATGGGGATTTGCAGTGTGTCGGCGAGCGCTACAACTTCAGCGCCCGCCAGTGATTTCACCGCACCGCCACCGACCACGATAATGGGCTTGGCGGCTTCTTTCAGTGCCTTCAATGCGGCCTTGATATCCGCCTCTTCGGCGCAGGGGCGATACGGCGGGTAACGCGTGTAACGCTGCTCAAAGGTGAGATCGTAATCGCCTTCTTTATCGAGTATTTGCCCAGCGTTGCCTTTCAATTCCAGATGCACCGGGCCCGGTGACCCCGTGGTGGCATCGCGAAACGCTTGCCGCAGCAGATCGGGAAACCGCGACGCGGCATCCACGGAATAGTTGGCCTTGGTCACGCCATCCCACGCGCTAAAGTCCTCTGCGTTTTGATACGCGTGGCGATATCGCGGCATGTCATTTTGCCCGCCGCTAATGGCAATGACGGGTGAGCCCGCCATGTGCGCATCACGCAGGCCCGCAGCCAGGTTGGTGCTGCCGATGTCCTGACACAGGCATACGCCCACCCGGTTCGATGCGCGCGCGTAACCGTCGGCCATATAAGCGGCGGATTTTTCGCCGTGCGTGACCACGCGTTTAACGCCGCCGATTTTATCAATCTCGTTCATGGCAGGCGGAATAACGGTGTTGACGTAAAACAGATGTGAAACGCCGTAGCCTTTCATTGCTTCGGCGAAGTAACGGTGTCCGGTCATTTTTGCCATGTGAGCTCTCCCTGATAACGCTGTTAAATTTGGCAACAGCATAGCAGGATTGTCTACCGGCTTGCGGTAACATCCGCGCCTCTGCATTGGCCGCCCACGTTAAGGAATGTGCCATGCCCACCTTGCCGCTCGAACCTGGCGTAAGCCTGAACTATGGCAAGTGCCACACTCGGAACTGGTGGTGCTGCCGGGCGATTCGTTTCACGCGGCGGCGACTGATCCGGATGCGTGTGCGCAGGCGTTGCGAAATTTTGTGGGGCGTCATGCGATAATTACGGCATCACACACTTTTTCAACGGGAGAAAAACATGCACGATCAAAATCACCCTCACGACAGCGACGGCGACTGCTGTAGCGACAGCCGCCTGCAGTTTGTCGGTTGCGACAATACCGTTCTCAGTGCGACCAATGAAGCGGCCAAGCCTGCGGCGGGCGGGCGCCGCCGTCAGGTGATCGTTTCCGGCAAGCGCGTCAAAACCATCGACGTGCATGCGCACTGCGTGATTCCCAAGGCGCTGGAGCTGCAAGGCAAAGATCACAATAAAGAGCGCGGGCCCGGCTTGGGTGACGTAGGCCTGCGTCGCATCGCTGAAATGGACGAGCAGGGCATCGATGTCGAAGCCATCAGCATCAACCCGCATTGGTACCGCGAGGGACGCGACAAGGCCGAGGCCATTTGCAAAATCAACAACGATACGCTAGCGGAATTGTGCGCGGCGCACCCTGACCGTTTTGTGGGCTTTGCCGCGCTGGCGTTGCAGGACCCGGCACTCGCAGTGCAGCAACTGGAATACGCCGTCAAAAAGCTCGGCATGCGCGGTGCGGCGATAGGGGGCAGCGTGGGCGGGGCCATGGAGTTTGGCGATGCGAGGCTCGATCCGGTGTGGCGCAAGGCCGAAGAACTTGGCGTGCTGCTGTTCATCCACCCGCAAGGCACGCCGGAGCTGGCCGGTCGCTTGAAGGGCAACGGCTGGCTCGCCAATGTGATTGGCAACCCGCTGGACACCACCATTGCGCTGTCGCATCTGATTTTTGAAGGCACGCTGGATAAATTCCCCGGCCTCAAAGTGTGCTCGGCGCACGGCGGCGGCTTCCTGCCGCAATACGCACCGCGTTCGGACAACGGCCTGCGCGTGGCCCCCGAAATGGACACCGGCGTGAAGCTCAAGAAAAAGCCCACCGATTACATGCGCGACATGTATTACGACACCTTGATTTTTACCGATGAAGCGCTGCGCCACCTCGCGCACGAAGTGGGTGTGGATAAACTGGTCATTGGTACCGATCACCCGATACCGTGGCAGGCCGATTCCATCAACCACGTGCTGAATTGCCCGCATTTCAACGACGCGCAGAAGCGCATGATCTTGGGCGAGACCGCGGGCAAACTGCTGGGAATTTCTCCCGACTTTTGAGCGTTGTGAAAGTCTATCAAGCCGTCGCCAACGCCTTCGTTAAGGAAGGCGTGACCACCGTGTTTGGTCTGATGGGCGACGGCAATATGTCGTGGGCCGCTGCGATGACGGCCAAGCCTGGCGTGCGCATGATCGATGTGCGCGACGAAGGTGCGGCCCTGTCGATGGCTGAGGGCTGGGCGCGCGCGACGGGTCACGTGGGCGTGTGCAACGTGACACACGGCCCCGGCATAACGCGCATGACCACGTCGCTGGTGGCTACCAGCAAGGCGCGCGTGCCGGTGGTGATCTACACCAGCCGCACGCACTTTAACAACGCGTGGGCCAACCAGTCGCTGAATCAAGAGCAATTGGTGACGGCTACCGGCGCGGGCTATATCGAAGTGTTGTCGCCCGGCTTTGCCGAGGACGCAGTGCGGCAAGCGTTTTATCAGGCGCGCACGCAACGGCGCCCGGTGGTGTTGGCGTATCCGATGAATGTGCAGGACATGAAGATTGACAGCGATGGCGACGATTACGCGCCATCGTCTGCGCTGTTCGAGGGCCAGCAGCGCATCCGCCCGGCGGATGAGCGTTTGGCCGCTGCGGTGAAAATCATCGCGGCCAGTAAAAAGCCGGTGCTGATCATCGGCGATGGCGCGGTGCGCTCGGGCGCGGTCGAGATATGCCAGCGGTTGGCCCAACGCATCGGCGCGCTCACCGCCACGTCGCTCGTTGCCAAGGGCGCGGTGAGCGGCGATTTTCATGCAGGCATTTCCGGCATGTTTTCGACGCGCGCCGTGATGGGCTTGTTTGAAGAAGCAGATTGCGTCATCGGCGTTGGGGCGAGTCTCAATCAGCACACGCTGGAAGGCGGGCTGCTGTATCCCCATGCGCGCATTGTTCACATCAACACGGAGCCTGCGGTGTTGATGGGCAATGACCGCGCCGCTGATTGCTATGTGCAGGGTGACGCGCGCGTGACGCTGCAAGCCATCGACGATGCCGTATCGCAACTATTTGATTTAAAAGAGAATTTTAGAACGCAGGCCGTGCGGAAAATTCTGCTTCAAGCCGACCGCGATCCGGCCGAATATGAAATCGAGCCGGGCACCGTGGATCCGCGAGAAGCGTCGCGCGTGATCGACGAGCAACTGCCTGCGGACGTGGGTATGGCTATCGGCGTTGGACATTCGTTTGCGTTTCCGGTGATGATTATGCAGCGGCCGCGTGTCATGCAGGCGTTTGTGAACGGCTTCGGCAGCATTGGCCAAACGCTGCCCACGGCCATTGGTATGGCGGTGGCACAACGGGATTGCGGCAAGCCGTTCGCCTTGATCGAGGGCGACGGCGGCGCGATGCAGAATATTCAGGAACTGGATACTGCGTCGCGGCTCGATTTGAAGCTGCTGTTCATTGTATTGAACGACGAAGGGTTGGGCGCTGAGTATCACAAGTTAAAAGCGTCAGGCTTTGACCCGCAATTGGCAGGCGTGCGCTCGCCGGACTTTGGTGCGGTGGCACGCGGCTTCGGTTGCCGTGGGCGCGTAGTGCGTACGCTGGATGAGTTGTCATCTGGTATTGCGGAATTTTTGGCCGGCACCGGGCCGATGGTGCTGGATGTGCGCATCTCGCGGAACGTGGTTAACATCACGTACCGGCGCATGCTGTACGGCGAGGATGCGTAACTCATTTTTAGCGGAGCGCAGGATGGATCGAAAATTAGATCACAAAGAAATTCGCGGCTTGATTTCCGCAGTTGTCACGCCGTTCAAGGCCGACGGTGCCATTGATTACAAGCGCTTTGCAGATCATGTGTCGCGCGTGGCTTCGACCAAAGGCATTTATGGCATCGCAGTCAGCGGCCATGCAGGCGAAGTGCTGACGCTGACATCGGAAGAGCGCATTGAAATCGTTGCCGTGGCTAAGCAGGTGATGCCCAAAGGCGTGAAGCTGGTGGCGGGCATCGCTGGCGGCTCCATGGCGGGGCTGGTGCACGAGGGGCAAGTCGCCAAAAACGCCGGTGCCGATATGCTGCTAGTGCTGCCGCTGTTTGACGTACGGCCGTATCGCCACCTGTGCCATCAACCCGAAGCGGTGTATGGTGTGTTCGAGCGTATGGATCGCGAAGTCGATTTGCCGATGATCGTGTTTCAGTATCCCGAGGCCACCGGTTGCGCGTATTCGCTGGCGTCGTTGCAACGCATTGCTGGCTTGAAGCATGTGGTTGCCATCAAAGCGGCCACGGTGACCGCGACCAAATATGCAGAAATCAACGACGCACTGGGCGAGCAATTGGCGGTGTTGGCGGCGTGCGATGCGCCTTCATTACTGGGCATGCTGTTGCACAATGCGCCGGGTGCGCTGCTCGGCATCAGCGTTGTCGGCACGCCGCAATGGGTAGAGCTGGTGCGCGAGGCGACGACCGGCGACGCACGCCGTGCCAAGGAAATTCACAATAACTTTGCCGTGCCGCTGATGGAAGGCATCTACGAATATCAATTGCAAAAAACGCCGGTTAGCACCTGTAGTGCCAACAAGGAGGCCTTGGTGCAACTGGGTGAAATCCCCTCTTCGTGGGTCAGACCCCCCGCGCTGTGCGTGACCCCGGCGCGCAAGGCTTCAGTGCGGCAGGGGTTGGAAAAAGCGGGTTTGTTGATGGCTAAGGCGGCTGTCGGTATGTAACGTGGGAGTGGGTAGAAGGTAGAAGGTAGAAGGTAAAAAGTAGAAAGTAGAAAGTAGAGAGAAGGTTCGCACGGCCCGGCAGCGGGTCATTTCGGTTTTAATTTACCTTGAGGTGAACAGCATGGCCAGACTGACATCCATTACCGATAGAAACCAAGTGCCCGCAGCGCATCACGCCGTTTTCGACAGCGTTGTCAAAAGCCGTGGTTCAGTGCACGGGCCGTTTACGATGTTGATGCACTGCCCGCCGCTGGCCGCACACATGGTGCCGTTGGGCGGCTATGTGCGGTTTGAAGGCAAGCTCGACAAGCGCGTGCGCGTGCTGGCCGCGATGACGGTAGCGCGTGAATTCGACGCGGTGTACGTGTGGGGCGCGCAAACGGGTTCCGCGCGCAAGCAAAATGTGCCGGAAACCACCATCACCGCCATTCGCGAAAAGCATCTGCGTGATGTGCCGCCGGAGGATGCGCAGATCATTCAGGTCACGCGCGATCTCATTCACAAGCATCGAGTAGACGCCGCCACCATGGCCGCGCTGCAGCAGCGCTTCGGCGACGAGCAACTGGTGGAGCTGACCGGCACTATCGGCTACTACGCCATGCTGACATTCACGGCGAACGCCTGTGAATTGGAAGCGGGGGCCGGGGCGGAAGTGCTGAAGGCGTAGTGTTTAAAACCCACGTGTTTACTCACGACCAGCGCAACGTCAAACACTTCCCTCACCCCTCACCACTAACCCATCTCGCAGCGGGAGAGGGGTGCGACGCTTTGTTGGCGATCAGGGAGTACCTGAAGTGGCGCAGGATGGGTTGTGCCCCCTCTCCCTCCGGGAGAGGGCGGGGGTGAGGGAAGCTTTTGAGTTTTTGTGTGGTTGGACTGAGTAGACACAAACCCATAGGGAATATCATGTTGATCGTCGATTCGCAAATCCATATCTGGCAAAACGGTCGGATGAGTTCGCATCACCGCCAAGTAGATACTTACTCTGTCGAAGACGTTTTGGCGGAAATGAAAACCGCCGGCGTCGATGCTGCGGTGATTCATCCGCCCAGCTCGCTCGGCGAGGCAGTGAATGTCTACGCCGAAGAGGCGGTGCGCCGCTTTCCAGATCAATTTTGCATCCTCGGGCACATGGATCTCACGAGCCCGGAGCGCGAGGGTATTGTGGCGCGCTGGCGCGAACGCACCGGCATGTTGGGGTTTCGTTTTACGTTCAATCAGCCCGAGCAAAAGACTTGGTGGACGGACGATTCACTCGACTGGTTTTGGGCCGCGTGTGAAAAGGCCGATCTGCGCGTAGGGCTGCTCGCGTCAGGCGACAACATGGCTGCACTGGGCAAGATTGCGGCGCGGCATCCGCAACTGAAATTTCACATTGATCACATCGGGCGTGGCGGTGGCGGCAAAGGCATCGTAGACGATGCGGTATTTGCCGATTTGGGCAATATGTTGGCGCTGGCAAAACTGCCCAACGTTGCGGTCAAGCTGTCCGGTGCGCCCAGCTATTCGAGCGACGTTTATCCGTACAAAAACATACACGGTTATTTGCGTCAGATTATCGAAGCCTTCGGCCCGACGCGCTGTTTCTGGGGCACCGACATCACGCGTATGCCGTGCTCGTACCGGCAGTGCGTCACCATGTATACCGAGGAAATGCCCTGGTTGAAGGGGCGCGATCTGGAACAGGTCATGGGTGCGGCGGTGGTGAACTGGTTGGGTTGGAAGCGCACGGCTCGGTAGGCGTTCGGGGCCGGGAGGGGGCACGTCGGGTTGCCCGCCACGATTGCGTTTGCCGTTAGCGCAGCGCGCCTTGCGTGAGTGTCTGCGTGCCTAGGTGCCTAGGTGACCGCGAGCCTATGCGACTCAAGCTCGACGCGCTCACTCCGGCTGAATGTGGGCCGCGAGGATCACCTTGCGCCATTTGTCGTGTTCGGCGATCTGAAATTTCATCAGGCCGTCAGGCGTGGTGGGTAGCGCGGTGCTACCGGCATTGAACAAATAATCTTTGACGCGCGGGCGCTCCAGCGCCGCGACGATCCATTCATTCATGCGCGCGATGACCTCCGGCGGCGTGCCCGCCGGGTACCAGGCCGCGTTCCAGAACGTCCAATCGTAATTGGCGACGCCGGCCTCGTGCAGGGTGGGTATGTCGGGCAGCAGCGGCCAGCGTGCGGCTCCGGTGACGGCTAGCGCGCGCAGCCGCTTGGCCTGCACCTGCGGCACCGCTGCACCGAGGTTGGCCACCATGATGTCGATACGTCCTGCAATCAAATCGGTGACGCCTTGCGGCACGGTTTTGTAGGGCACATTGGTGATGTCGGTGCCGGTGAGCAGTTTGTAGTATTCGATCGCCATGAGCGAAACGGAGCTGCCCGATCCGAACGTCAATTTACCCGGCATCGAACGCGCCAGACGGGTTAATTCGGCGACCGTTTTCGCGGGCACATGCGGATTCACCACGAGCGCCGACATGCCGTTGGAAATGCCGCTCACCGGCGCAAAATCTTTCACATAATGATAGGGCAGCTTTTTGTAGAGACTCGGATTGGCGGCGTGGGTGGAATTGGTGCCGATCAATAGCGTGTAGCCATCGGGCGCGGAGCGGGCTACGTGCTCTGCGGCAAGAATGCCGTTCGCGCCGGGTCGCGGATCGACCACCACGGATTGTTTGATCACGGCTGAAATTTCATTGCCGATGGCGCGCGCGGTGTTTTCCGGAAAACCGGTGCTCATGGCGACAAAGCGTATGGGCTTGGCAGGGAACGCCACCTGCGCCACCGCAGCGCATCCGTGTGCTGCGATGCACAGCGTCAGCGTGAGACGAAGCGCGTTACCCACCATGGCGCGCCATCTTAGGCTCTTCAGTCACTCAGGCAGCCGCTTCCATGCCTTTGGCGTGGATCAATTCATGCGCGGCAGGGGCTTTGAAAAATGCCGTGAGCGCGTCTGCCGTATCGGCCACTTTGCTGTCCCCATGCCTGCCGGTGGAAAACGCGGTGATTTGCGCAATGTCTTTCGACAGGCCACCGAGGATATCAATACCCGGCACCGGCATCAGTTCGCTCATTTGCTGAAAGCCGATTTCCGCTTCGCCGCGTGCGACGAGTGCGCCTATCGGTTCGCCCGTCACCTGCTTGACCTTCACGGCCAGTTGCGCGGTGATGCCCCAGCGTTCAAACAGGCTAACGAGATAGACCCCGCTCGGCCCCTTGGAATAGGCAATGTATAGGCTTCTTTGAACGCGGCGGTGGCCATGACTTGCAGGGTGGTGGGAGTGCGCATGAGAATTTATGTAACTAATTGTTTTTAAAGAACTATTTTTATATTTTTCGGTGAGCCATGGATGCAGTTTAACCGCTGGCGAAGTGGCGCGAGAACTCGCGTGGCGTGAGTATGCGAAAGGGCAGTGGCTTGACTTTGCGCGTGGCGAGCGCGAGCAAGTCGCGGTCTTTGGTAATCAGCAGGTCGGCGTGAGCGTCGCGCGCGAGTTCGAGGAACATCTGATCGTCTGGGTCTGCGCAGCGCGGCAGTTCCTGCGCGGCAGGTGCGCAGGCAGCAGTGTTGATGAGCAGGGCAATGGCGCGGCATTGTGCGAGCGCTGCGGCTTGTGCCGCAGCGTTGAGCGCGCGGCCTGACAGGGGATATCCCAGCACGCGTACCAGCTCAGCTTCGCAGGCTGAAGAAATCACAATGTCAGCGTGACCGGCGGCGACCGCTTTTTGTAGCGGTGTCACGCCAGCATCCGCGAACACCAGCCAGTCGAGCCAGACATTGGTGTCGAGCACTAGACGCACTACCGTGTCGCTCGGGCGCAGTTGCGGTATTTGCGGGTGTCAGTGCTTGGCGGCGGGCGCGTCAAACTGATAGCGTAACCCGATCCACGCGGTACGCGGCGCACCCGGCGAGTAGAAGGTGGATTGCACCACAGGGAAGTCGCCGTTGGCGTTAGCCGGCAGCGGACGTGCAATGTATTGCCCGTTGGCGGTGAGGCCGGTCGGCCCCAGTTGCGCGGCAGTGGAATAGTCGCGATTGAGCACGTTGTTGAGTTGCATAAAAAAGCCCAACTGTTTGTCGGCCTGATAGCGCGCATTCAAGTTAAGCACCGCGTAACCGGCGGATTTGCCTGCGCCCAAATAGGTGATGCCATTTGGCGTGTGCAAATTGTTCTCGTTGCCACGGGCGTAAGCGCTGCCGACGGCATTCATGCTCACGCCGGCATTCAGCGCGCCGGTGAATTGGTAGTCAGCATGCGCTTTAAAGAGATGCTGCGGTATCAGCGGGATGTGATTTCCGGGTGTGACACGGATGTTGCCCGGCACGCCGCCATTGCCGGCACGCGCGCTGTCATTGCTGCTGTTGCCTACGCCGTTTAACGTTTCGGCGGATTGGTAGGTGGCGTCGAGCCAGGTGTAGTTGGCACCCGTGCTCCACGCGCCGACCTTGTGGTTAAGGCCCGCTTCAAAGCCGTCGCGGCGCGTCTTGCCGACGTTGGTGAAATAGCCGAACTGGTTGTTGGCGGGCGCGGCCACAAATTGAATATCGTCGTTGTTTTCCGCGCGGAACACACCTGCGTTCCAGCGCGCGCCGCCGCTGAATGTGCCATGAAAACCGAGTTCGAGGGTTTTGGTCACGACTTGTTTCAGTGGCGGGTCGCCTGCCAGCGAACCGGGTAGCCGGCACGGGTTCAAGGGGTCGGCGCAGCCCAATTCTATGGCGCTGGGCGCGCGGCTGCCTTCGCTGTAACCGGCATAGGCCTTGAGTGCGTTGCTGAGGGTGATGTTTAAACCCGACGCTGGATTAAAGCGGCTGAACGTGTGGTTGCCATTGAGCGAACCAGGGCCGCCGCCCGGCAGCAGTTGATCGGTGTTGACGACTTGCGTGCGGTTGTAGCGCCCCGACAGCGTGAGGTGGATGCGGTCGTTGATGGCGATGGTGTCAGTGGCGTAGGCGCTCCAAGTATGCGTGCGGCCATGTAATTCCACGCGATTGTCGAACGGTACGGTATTAATGTTACCGCCAGTGACGCCGTCGGCAAACGCGTTGAGGCCGGTGATGCTGCGGTCCGGGTTGAGATAGCCGATCTGCGTGGTTTGTGAAAACTTGGCCGTACTGGCGTCGTACGCCGCGCCGCCAGTGAACTGGTGCTTGAGGCCCGCGAGCGTGCCGAGCCATGTACCTTGCCCGGACCATCCGTAGTTGTCTTGCGTGGTGTGCGAACGGTTGATGAGCGCGTTGCATTTCTCGCCGGGTTCATCGCGCAGCAACACGTTGGCAATGCAACGCCAAAACGGAAACGGCGTGTTGGCAGCGGTGGCCCCTGCGACCGGAAAGCCGCTAAAGCCGGCGGCGGTCAGCGCAGCGCGCTCAGCGGCATTCGGTTGATACACCGCTTGATCCAGCGAGGTTTCGCTGATGTCGGCGTTGAGCGTGCCGGTCTGCATCTTGCGATAGTACGCATTGCCGGAAAACAAGGCGTTGTCGCTGAAGCTGTGATTGAGCCCCAGATTCAGGAGCGTGGATTTGTTGTCGGTAATATCAGGCTTGGTATAGACCCTAGCGTAGTCCTGCGCCAGCAGGCGAAACTCCTGCAATGCGCTGCCTAGCAAGGTGTTGTCGGCGTGCGACAACGTAAGCTTGATATCCGTCACGGCGTTGCGCCAGCCCAGCTTGCCGAAGAGTTGCCCGATGCGCGACGGTGACGCGTCGCGCCAGCCGCGCTCGCGAAAGAGATTGCCGGTGACGAACCAGTCGAATTTTTGATTGCTGCCGCCGTATTCGAACTCGGCTGCACGCCGCGTGTTTAGTCCGATGTACGTTTGCACAAACGCGCCGGGATGGCTGCGGCCGTCTTTGGTTTGTATCGACAACGCGCCGCCGAGCGTGTTGAGTCCAAACAACGGATTGGAGCCGGGCATCAGGTGAATGGAGGCAATGGCGGATTTGGGAATCAAATCCCAGCTCACCACGTCGCCGAAGGGTTGATTAAGTCGCACACCGTCCATGTAAACGGATAAGCCCTGTGGCGTGCCCAGCAACGGCGAGGCGGTATAGCCCCGGTACACCACGTCGGGCTGGAAGGGATTGTTCTGCATCTCGTTAATATGCACGCTGCCGAGATTGCGATTGAGGTAGTCAGCGATGCTGATGGCATTGCTGCGCTGGATGTCAGCACCAGTGGCGGATTGCACGGGCGCGGGAATTTGGTCACGCGATACGCCGAGGCCGGGCAACGGCGTGGTGCCGATGACTTCAACGGGCGCTAGCGTGGCGGGTTTGGCTTCGGCAGCTTGCGTGGCTGAATTAGCGCCGATGATTAGCGTGGCAGACAGTGCTGCGCGTGAGTAGAATGCGCGCGTAACGGTTAGCGAAGTCATGAGTTAAATAGTTGTTTTTAAAAAGTTTTTTGTAACTGTTCAGCTTCGTCGTAGGATGCCGGTGAGCGTAGCGAACCGCATCGTTCGCGTGACGTGCGTACGTAAGGCCATATCACGATGTCAGCACCACGACTGATGCGGTTCCTTCGTCACCGGCATCCTACGGTTAAACTGAACAGTTACAGTTTTTTATTGCCCGCCGTTGGTGGTCAGCACCATGCGACCGGTGTTGATGCGGGTTGCCTTGTAGTATTGCATTGTCGGTGGCGTGGCAAGCGGTGACCTTTTCCCGAAGAAGTCCGTGAGTTTTTCCCGGAGATGTTATGGCAGTGCGTGTGGCGAATGAAAACACAGGCGGCGCGTCGCGCCGCGATCTGGCGCTGGTATTGGCGGGCACGGTTATTTTTTTTGCGCTAAGTGCGTTTTTTGAGTTGAACGAAATCGTGCTGGCGCTCACGCGTCCGTGGGAGCGCTACCAACTGGATGAGTTGCCGGGCGTGTTGTTGTTTTTGGCGGCGGCGCTGTCGTGGTTTGGCTGGCGGCGCGTGTGCGAGGCGCGCGTAGAACTCGTGCGGCGCATGGCGCTGGAAAAGCAATTGGCAGACACGCTCGCGGAGAACCGGCGCTTGTCGCTGTCGCATGTGCAGGTGCAGGAAGAGGAGCGCAAGCAGCTTGCGCGCGAGTTGCACGACGAACTGGGCCAGCACCTGAACGCCATCAAAATCGATGCGGTAGCCATCCGCGGCTGGAGCGACGGCAACGCGGTGCACACCCACGCGGCGGCGGTGGCGATCATCGGCGTCGCCGATCACGTGCAAGGTACCATACGCGACATGCTGCGCCGCTTGCGCCCCGCAGGGCTCGACGAGCTGGGCTTGAGCGCGGCTTTGGAGCATCTGGTGCAGCAATGGCAGACGCGCCATCCGCACACGCGCGCCACGCTGGAGGTCGATGCCAGCGTGGATACGCTGAATGAAAACGTCAATATTACCTGCTATCGTCTGGTGCAAGAGGCGCTGAACAACGTGGTGCGCCATGCGCAGGCGCGTCACGTGCGCATCAGCCTGCTACGCGAGCGCGAGCGTCTGGTGATGACCGTGGCGGATGACGGTGCGGGGACATCGGCGCAAATGCCCGCACGGGCGACAGAGCTGGGGCCGGGGCCGGGGCCGGGGCCGGGACTGGGGCTGGTGGGCATGCGCGAGCGCATCGAAGCGTTGGGCGGCGAGATTACGCTGACGTCAGAATCGGGGCAGGGCTTTCGCATCCGCGCGGTGATACCGGTGACGGCATGATGCTGAAAACGGCATTTGCCACAGAGGGCACTGAGCGCACTGAGCGCTATCAGGGTGTTACAGTGATTCACTTTCTTAACCGGTTGGCGAGTGGGCGCTTCAGTCTAAACGACTGTTTTTACTCGGTGCTCTCTGCGCCCGCAGCGGCTAAATGGTTTTTCTAAAATGAATCAATCTGCAGGAATTGCCGTATTTTTGGTGGACGATCATTCGGTGGTGCGCGAAGGTTATCGTCGTTTGCTAGAGCGCAGCGTTGGCATTCGAGTGACGGGTGAGGCGGCCAATGCCGCCGACGCCTACCGCGAATTTCAGCGCCTGAATCCCGATGTGGTGGTGATGGATATTTCGCTGCCCGGCGCGAGCGGCATCGAGGCTATGCGCCGCATGCTGGCGCGCGAGTCGGCGGCGAAGGTGCTGATGTTTAGCATGCACGAAGAGCCGATCTTCGCCACACGCGCGTTTCAGGCCGGCGCGCTGGGTTACGTCACCAAGGCCAGCGCGCCGGAGGTGCTGGTGGACGCGGTGCGCACGGTGGCGCGGGGTGTGCGTTACATCAGCCCCGACATGGCGCAAGCACTGGCGTTGCAGTCAGTCGGTGCGCGGGGCGCGGCGGGACTTGAGGCGCTATCAAACCGCGAGTTTGAAGTCATGCGCTTGCTGGTGGCAGGCGATACCGTCACCACCATCGCCGACAAGCTGCAACTTAGCGCGAAAACGGTGGCGAACCATCAGTCACTGATACGCCAAAAACTCGGCGTTGAAACGCAGGCCCAACTGATCCGTGTGGCCGCACAGCAGGGTGTATCGGCGCTGGGCAGCTAGCGTGAATTTATATAACTAATTGATTTTATTGAATTATTTCTGCGCGGCCATTGTTCAACACGGTAACGCCGCGCGCTGGTACGGTGGAGCGGAACGTCACCACCGTGCCGTCGATCCACATTTCCGTGCGGATGGTTTCGCCCGGATACACGGGTGACGAAAAGCGGCCTTCCATGCTTTTGAATTTGGCGGAATCGTAGCCGCAGCAGGTTTTGAGCAGCGCGTGACCGGCGACACTAAAGGTGGCGCGCCCATGCAATATCGGTTGTTTGTAGCCGGCGCGTGCGGCATAGGCGGGCTCGGCGTGCAGCGGGTTGTAGTCGCCGGACAAACGATAAATCAGCGCGGCTTGCGGCAGTGTAACGAGATCACATACGGTGTCCGGCGCACGTTCGGGGATGGCGTGCAACGGCTTTTGTGGACCGGCGGGGCCACCAAAGCCGCCATCTTTGCGGCAGAAGGTAGTAGAAGTCAGTGTGCAAATCAGGTCGTTGTTGACTGTGTTGCGCACCTCGCATTCGGTCAGTAGCAGCGCGCCTTTGTCAGCGCCCTTGTCGAGCACCGCCTTGAGGCGCGTTTTGCCGGTGATGACGCCTTCCACTGGCAGCGGTTTGTGAATGACGAACCCTTGTTCGCCATGCACCACGTGGCTGCGCGTGATGCCGGTGTCCATGGTGGCGTGCCACGGGCCGGGGTAGCCCAACACAATCGCCATCGTCGGCAGCGCCTTGAGATTTTTTTCATACACGTACTGCAACTGCTGCTCGTCCATCGGATCGGCACCCAAGCCCACGCCCAGCGCGTACAGCAGGGTGTCGCGCGGCGTCAGCGTTTGCTCAACCAGCGGAATGTCGGACTGCATCAGTTTGTCGTATTGGATGGCCATGGGGTGTCTTTTGATATTGGATTGCGTTGCGATTGAGCAGCACCGCACAACGCAGGTGTGGATGAAATTCGAGAGTTATACTATCACAGCGATTTTCAGTAACGTAGGGCGCATTAAGCGTAGCGCAATGCGCCGAATTTTCGTTATGCAAACCGTTGGTGCAATGCGCTGCGCTTATTGCACCCTGCAAACCCCGTTATGGGTTCGACATGACTAAATTGAAATTTTTGGCAATGTGTGTGATGGCTTCTTGTATCACGATGATTGCCGGCGCCCAAAAATACCCCACCAAACCCATACGCCTGATATCCCCCTTCGCGCCCGGCGGCGGCACCGATATTTTGTCGCGCACCATAGGGCCGCATCTCACAGCGGCACTGGGACAGGCGGTGGTGGTGGATAACCGCCCTGGTGCAGGTGGCGCCATGGGCGCGGAGATCGCAGCCAGAAGCGAGCCTGACGGCTACACGCTGATCACGGTATCGAGCAGTTACGCGGCCACCTCGGCATATCACAAGCTGTCTTACGACCCGGTCAATGGCATCACGCCAGTGATCTTGTTGGGCACCACCGGCATGTTGCTCACGGCCAACCCCACGCTACCGGTGAAAAGCGTTAAGGAACTCATCGCCTACGCACGCACCAACCCGGGCAAACTGAGTTATGGTACGGTGGGTGTCGGCAGCGTCACGCACTTTGCGCATGAGTTGTTGAATCTCGAAGCCAAGGTCAACACCGTGCACATTCCGTTCAAGGGTGCAGGGCCGGCCATCGTCGGCATCATCGGCAACGAAGCGCACATCGGCATGTTAAGCGCAGTGCCGGTGATCCCGCACATGAAGGCTGGACGTTTGCGCGTGCTGGGCATTACCACCGCCAAACGATCTGCCGCGTTGCCCGATGTGCCCAGCATCGGCGAAAGCGTGCCGGGTTTCGACGTACCACATTGGTATGCGATATGGGGGCCGAAAGGCATGCCCAAAGACATTGTCGCGTTATGGAATCGCGAAGTGTCGCGCATCTTGCAAACCGAAGAGATGAGCAAGCAAATGCGCGCCGAAGCGCTGGAACCCGTGGGCGGTCCACCCGATAACTATTACAACATCCTCAAGCCCACGGTCGAGCGCTGGCGGCGCGT
>JAYTWR010000147.1:0-7483 GCA_043743335.1 Burkholderiales bacterium | reverse complement strand
GAATCGCTTCGACGCCGCTTTCTCGCGCTACCAAGGTGTACGGACAATTCCTTGGACGGGACTTCAACCCGCTAGATTCACTGCTGTTACTGCGAACGGGCAGACACGATATTATATGCCAGAATGCACAATCAAAACACAATCTCGCACAACACAAAAAACATCAATGGCTCGCCTTCCCCGTTACGTTATCCCGGACAACTGCGGCACCGCATTCAGCGCGGCAATAACAGGCAACTCAGATTTGCGTCCAACGAAGATTATCAGGTTTGCCGTGATGCATGAATTGACGGGGCTGCTACACACAACCTGACAGTGCACGCTTGCGTGCATTGTCATTTTCCGCCCTGCCTCCCCTGCGTGATAGCATTCCTCGCCCATGTCCACCCAACCTCACGCCTTCGCCACCGCACGCTGGCAATTCTGGATCGACCGCGGCGGCACGTTTACCGACATCGTCGCGCGCCGCCCGGATGGCGCGCTGCTCACGCACAAGCTGTTGTCAGAGAACGCCGGGCAGTATGCGGATGCGGCGCTGGCAGGCATTCGTGATTTGCTGGGGGTGGCGCGCGATGCGCCGATTCCTGCTGAGCGCATTTCGGCGGTGAAGATGGGCACGACAATTGCCACGAATGCGCTGCTGGAGCGCAAGGGCGAACCTACAGCGCTGTTCATTACGCGCGGGTTTCGTGATGCGCTGCGCATTGGTTATCAGAACCGTCCGCGCATTTTTGACCGGCATATTGTGCTGCCGGAGATGCTCTATACCGCGGTGCATGAGATCGACGAGCGTATGAGCGCGCAAGGCGATGTGTTGACGCCGCTGGATATGGCGCAGGCTCGGCGTGAATTCGCCGCCGCTTTTGCTGAGGGGTTGCGCGCCTGCGCGATTGTGCTGATGCACGGCTATCGTTATCCGCAGCACGAGCAGCAATTGGTGGCGCTGGCGCGTGAGTGCGGCTTTACGCAGGTGTCGGTGTCGCATGAAGTGAGCCCCTTAATGAAGCTGGTGTCGCGCGGCGATACGACGGTGGCGGATGCTTATTTGTCGCCGGTGCTGCGGCGGTATGTGGATCGCGTCACACGCGAGCTGGCGGGCGTGCAGGTGATGTTCATGCAATCCAGCGGTGGGCTGACCGACGCGCGTCGCTTTCACGGGAAGGACAGTGTGCTCTCGGGCCCGGCAGGCGGCGTGGTGGGCATGGTGCGCACAGCGCAGGGCGCGGGGTTTGAGCGGATTATCGGCTTTGACATGGGCGGCACGTCTACCGATGTATCGCATTTCGCCGGCGACTATGAACGCGCGTCCGATACGCTGGTGGCGGGCGTGCGCATGCGGGCACCGATGATGAGCATTCACACGGTGGCGGCGGGCGGCGGTTCGATTCTGCATTTCGATGGGGCGCGCATGCGGGTGGGGCCGGATTCCGCCGGTGCGCAGCCCGGCCCGGCGTGCTACGGGCGTGGCGGGCCGCTGACGGTGACGGATTGCCATGTGCTGCTGGGGCGCATTCAGCCGACGCACTTTCCGGCGGTGTTTGGGGCGTCAGGGAAAGCGCCGCTGGATCGCGTGGCAGCTTTGCGCTCATTCAATCTGCTTTCAAAAAACATCAATAAAAACAACAAGTTACAATATCCTGAAGCCCTTGCTGAAGGGTTCCTGCGCATCGCCGTAGACAATATGGCGAACGCGATCAAGAAGATTTCCGTCGCGCGCGGCTACGATGTGACGCGTTATACGCTGGCGTGTTTTGGCGGTGCGGCGGGGCAACATGCGTGCCGCGTGGCAGATGCGCTCGCCATGCCGCGCGTTTACATCCACCCCTATGCGGGCGTGTTGTCGGCTTATGGCATGGGGCTGGCCGACATCACGGCCATGCGCGAGCAGGCAGTGGAAGCCGCGCTAACCGATGCCTTACTACCCCGACTGACCAGCACATTGGATGCACTCGCCGACGCCGCACGTGCAGAAGTACTGGCGCAAGCCATTGCGCCGGAGCACATCCGTGTCACGCGCCGCGCGCACATCAAGTATGACGGCACTGACACCACGTTGACCGTGCCGTTTGATGCGGTCGATCCCATGACACGCCGCTTTGAGGCCGAGTATCTGGGACGCTACAGCTTTCTGATGCCCGGACGGGCTTTGGTGGTTGAGGCGGTGGCAGTGGAAGCGATCGGAGAAACCGGGCAGGTTTCCCCTCCCCCGCCAGCCGCTGAGGAAGGTTGTGCGCCCCTGACGCCAACGGATGTCGGCGTCACAATCCGCGTGCCGGTGTATAGCGAAGGTGCCTGGCACGACACCCCGCTCTATCGCGTGGCAGCGCTCCAACCCAGCAACCGCATCACCGGCCCCGCCATCATCACCGATGCCAACGCCACCACCGTGGTCGAACCCGGCTGGCAGGCGGATGTCACCGCGCAGGGCCATCTGCTGCTCACACGCCATGCAGCGCGCGCGGCGCGCACCGCCATCGGCACCACGGTCGATCCGGTGCTGCTGGAAATTTTTAACAACCTCTTCATGGCAATTGCCGAGCAAATGGGCGTTACGCTCGCCAACACGGCGTACTCCGTCAACATCAAAGAGCGGCTGGATTTCTCGTGCGCGCTGTTCGATGCCGACGGCAGCCTCATTGCCAATGCGCCGCACATGCCCGTGCATTTGGGTTCCATGGGCGAGAGCGTGCGCTCGATCATCCGCGACAACCAAAGCCGCATGCGCGCGGGCGATGTCTACATGCTCAACGACCCGTATCGCGGCGGCACGCACTTGCCCGACATTACGGTCATCACGCCGGTGTTCAATGCCGACGGTGACAAGCTGTTGTTCTACGTGGGTTCACGCGGGCACCATGCCGATATCGGCGGCATCACGCCCGGCTCTATGCCACCAGACAGCCGACACATCGACGAAGAAGGTGTGCTCATCACCAACTTTTTGCTGGTCGAAAACGGCAGCCTGCGCGAAGCCGAAACGCGTGCCCTGCTGGGCGGCGCACGTTACCCGTCGCGCAACATTGAGCAAAATCTTGCTGACCTGCGCGCCATGATCGCCGCCAATCAAAAAGGCGTCAGCGAACTCGCGCGCATGGTGAGTGAATTCGGCCTAGACGCCGTGCACAGCTACATGCGCCACGTGCAGGACAACGCTGAGGAATCCGTGCGTCGCGTGATCGGTGCACTCAAAGACGGCGAATTTAGCTACGACATGGACGACGGCGCAGTTATCAAAGTCAACATCACGCTGGATCAAACCACACGCAGTGGAACCATCGATTTCACCGGCACCTCACCCCAGCGCGAGACCAATTTCAACGCACCGTCCGCCGTGGCGATGGCGGCAGTGCTGTATGTGTTTCGCACCTTGGTGAATGAAGACATCCCGCTCAACGCGGGCTGCCTGAAGCCGCTCAAAGTGATCATCCCCGAAGGCTGCATGCTCAACCCGCGCCATCCGGCAGCGGTGGTCGCTGGCAACGTCGAAACCTCACAGTGCGTCACCGATGCGCTCTACGGCGCGCTGGGCGCGATGGGTGCCTCACAAGGCACGATGAATAATTTCACCTTCGGCAACGCACGCCATCAGTACTACGAAACCATCTCCGGCGGTGCCGGCGCGGGGCCGGGTTTCGATGGTGCGAGCGTGGTGCAAACCCACATGACCAACTCGCGCCTCACCGACCCCGAAGTGCTGGAATGGCGGTTCCCCGTACTGTTAGAAAGCTTTGCCATACGTGCCGGCAGCGGGGGCGCGGGCCAGCATAGCGGCGGCAACGGTGCAACACGCCGCGTCAAGTTTCTGGAGCCGATGACGGCGGCCATCCTCTCCGGCCACCGCCGTGTTCCGCCCTACGGCATGGCGGGCGGCCAGCCGGGTCAGGTGGGGCGCAATTACGTTGAACGCACCGACGGCGCAACGCTGGACCTCAGCGGCTGCGGTCAAGCCGATATGCAAGCGGGCGATGTGTTTGTGATCGAAACGCCGGGGGGCGGCGGGTTTGGCGCGCAGTAACAACCGCGGCAGGCATGAGCGTGGGCCAGCCGCTGGTGGGCGCGGCTTCGGTTAACCCTGCTCGTGCGTCACTAAAACGCCGGGGCGCCGGAGCACCGCCGCCGCAGACTCCACCCTCACTCCGGCTTGATCCCCGCGTTGCGTATGACTTGTCCCCACCGCGCCGTCTCGGCCTTGATCATCGCCGCGTAGGCTTCCGGGGTGCTGCCGATAGGCTCGCCGCCTTCGGCACTTAACCGTGCACGCATCTCCAGCGCATGTACGAAAGGGTCTAGATTAGTAGCATTTATTCATTACCTTATCAGCGAATGAATGCTACTACTATAGACCTGACCCCTTTGTGCGCAGATTCGCCGGAACAGCCCAGAACAGCCCACCAACCCCGATCAAGCGACCGCAATTAAGTATCTGTTTTAACTCGACTTTTCCACCACCACGCTCGCACAGCTCAAGCGCCGCCCTCGCCCCCGGTAAAACCCGCTCGCGCTTGGCCTGCTTTGGCGCTCATTTGACTGTCACGCCGCCTCAAACAGTTCCCCCATCTCCGCCCGCCGCGCCGGTGCTATCGGCGGCGGCTGCGGGTCAAGACCCAAGTGTTTGAGTATTTTCTCAATCACGTCCGGCTGTTCAATGACGGCGATGAATTTGAGCTTGCCGCCACACACGCAGCGCTCCATGTCGATATCGAATACGCGCTTTAGCATTTGCGCCCAGCGCATGCGCGCGTGTGCACAGGCGTGGCCTTCTTCTGGCGCCTCTGGTGTTTTGTTCTCCTGCGCCCCCGGCACGACTTTCGATCTCAATTTTGCATTGGGTGCGAGCACGCCGTGAAAACGCGTGAGGTGCAGCCTTGGCCTTGGCACCAGTGCCGCCAGCCGCTGCATGAATTCCAGCGGTTCCATGATGATGTGCGTGGCACCATCTTTCCACGGCGTTTTGAGTTTCAGAACAATCTGCCCTTTGCCGTTGATGGCAAGCCGCTCGTTGCTGATGGCTGGCCGGGTGATGTAGCGGCAAAGCTGTTCAAGGCCCTGCCGGTCGTTGGCGGCGATGGCTACCCCTGCGTGCAGGCTAAAGCTGTGCGCGTTGGCGCATAGCGCTTTGCCGTTGTTGTTCTGTGTCACCGGCTGGCCTTCGTAGAGCTTGACCACCTTTTGCCCCGCGCGCGGGCCGTGTGCGATGCGCCACGTCGCCGAGGCGGCTTGCAGCGGGGCAAGCGGGTTGTCTGGGTCGGTGTTGGCGACGTACACCTCGCCTTGCTCTTCGATGAGGTGGCCGGTCTTGGTGAGCAGCTTCACGATGCGGTGGATGATTTTGTTGAGCAGCGCAGTGAGTTGTTCTTTTGTGGGCACGGGTGCTTCGCGGAACGCCAGTTCATCGTCGGCGGTGTTGTCGTAGACGCCATCGAGCCACAGCCCGTGCAGGTGGATGTTGAGGTTGGCCGCCGAGCCAAAGCGCTGGATCAACGTGACCGCGCCGCTGGCCGCTGTGTCACGTGCCACACCCGTTTGTTGGATGAGGTGGGTGTGAATAGCGCGTTGCGTAACCGCCAGCACCGGGGTGATGAGTTCGGGGCGCACCGCGAACAAGCTCCTTAGCGGAATGGGGAATGACAGCACCCACTGGCGCACGGGCACGCGCGGGATGACCTCGTCCACGAGTGCCGCGGCCGCTTCGTTCATGCGCCGCGTGCCGCACGAGGGACAGATGCCCCGGCGCTTGCAACTAAAGGCGATCAGCGTTTCGTGGTTACAGGCCTCGCAGGTGAGCCGGATGAAACCGTGCGCGAGGATGCCGCATCGTAGGTAGGCGTCGAATTCTTCCTTCACAAAGCGTGGCAGCGGCGCGCCTCGCGCTTCGGCAAGGCCGATGAAGGTGCGCGCGTGCGCGGCCACCGCGCGATACAGCGGCGTGCGTTCGGGGCAGTGGCGCTGGTAGGTGGGCGGGTGGAATGGACCGGTGAGCAACGGTCACGGCACAAATGAGGGGGACGCCGTAGTATACTGTTTTTATATATAGTTTATTGTTTTTATAAGCATCTGTTTTTATTGAGTTTTTGTGCCGCCCACCCAAGCCACCCTGCCCTCGTCTGTGCCCCACTACGCCGAGCTGCACTGCCTTAGCAACTGGCACGCATGAGCGCGGGCCAGCCGCTGGCGGGCGCTTCTACGGTTAACCTTGCACTTGCGTCACTGCAGCGCTGGGACACCGCCGCAGGCTCCCCCCTCACTCCGGCTTGATCCCCGCCTTGCGTATTACTTGCCCCCACCGCGCCGTTTCGGCCTTGATCATCGCCGCGTACTCTTCCGGCGAGCTGCCGATAGGCTCGCCGCCTTCGGCACTCAACCGCGCACGCATCTCCGGCGCATGCAATATTTTCACGATCTCACCGCGTATGCGACCCACCAAGTCCGCCGCCATATGGCCCGGCCCCAGCACGCCATAAAAAGGCCCGGCCGCATAGCCCGCGATGCTTTCTGCCACTGCTGGGACATCGGGCAACACCGGCGAACGTTTGGCGCTGGTCACCGCCAGCGCACGCAAGCGCCCGCCCTTCACCATCGGCAGCGAAGAAATCAGGTTACCGGCTGAGAACGTCACCTCGCCGCTCATCACTGCAGTCAACGCCGGCCCCGTACCGCGATACGGCACATGCACAATATCCACACCCGCCAGCGTTTGCAGCATCAGCCCGGCAAGATGCGCCGTGCCACCATTGCCCGACGATGAATACGCCACCTGACCGGGCCGCGCCTTCGCCAGCGCCACCAACGCATTCATGTTGTGCGCGGGCACCGAAGGATGCACCGCGATTACCGCCGGCACAATGGACACCAGCGTAATCGGCGTCAAATCACGCAGCGGCTCGTACGGCATTTTCTTCAGCAACCAAGGCGCAACCGTGATTGGCGCAGGCGTACCCAGCATCAAGGTGTAGCCATCGGGCGGTGCCTTGGTCACCACCTCAGTGCCGACGACCCCACCTGCACCCGGCCGGTTATCAATCACGACGGCAACGCCAAGGTTCTCTGCCAGCTTGTTACCGATGCTGCGCGCGAGGATGTCGCTGCCGCCGCCGGGCGCATAAGGCGAGACAAAACGAATCGCCTTCGCGGGCCATGGCTGCGCATGCACGCCCGCTGTCACCACAGCTAGGCACAACGACCAGACCGTCAAATGAACCGCGTTTTTCATGCGTGGGATTATAAACGCCGCACCCGCCATGACCGGAAAAGCTATCCGGGTTTCACACGATACGCAGCCAAGACCTTTATCGATAGTTATCGTGGTAGCATCCGCAACGCAATAATATGCAAATACAGTTTTTTAACCAGATATGCAAAAACTAAAAAAAATGTCTCTATTCAGCCTCTATGAAAGTTCAACATCTTCCCTCACCCCTAACCCCTCTCCCGAAGGGAGAGGGGAACAAACCCTCGCCCTCCGGGAGAGGGTGGCGCGCAGCGC
>JAYTWR010000146.1:0-1629 GCA_043743335.1 Burkholderiales bacterium | reverse complement strand
CACCGGCGACGGACAAACCTTTGCCCTTGAATACAGTGATGGCAAAGTGCTCAGCGGTGAAACCACCGGACACGAACGCACCGCGCACGGATTGTTTTTGTATCCCATCATTGAGCCCCACCAGGTGCAGCGCATCTTCGTGCCGGACGGCGCCATCGCCGGATTCAACATCGGCGAGTTGATCGGTGAATTGTTGATTCAGGAGCAGGCCGCCAGCCTGGCTGAAGTCAAGGTCGCGCTGGACGAGCAAAGCCATCTGCGCGCGCAGCGTTTGGGCGACCTCCTGGTGGAGCAAAATGTGGTGACGCGCGAAGAGCTCGAGCGCGCACTCAAGCATCAGGAGTCAATGCCAGTGATGCGGCTGGGCGAAGCCATCGTGCAGCTGGGCCTGGCCGACGATGAGCAGATCACGTCCGCACTGGCGCGGCAAAAAAACCAGCGCGACGTGCCGCTCGGGCAAATTCTGATCGACATGGGCGTGGTCAATGAAGCGCAGATGAAAAGTGTGCTGGCAAAGAAACTCGGCATTCCGTTTGTGTCGCTGGATCAATACCCGGTGGATCTGAACGCGGTGCGCCTGCTCGGCGCCGCATTTGCGATTCGCAACCTGGTGCTGCCCTTGTACAGCACCAAGACCGACATCATCATCGCGTTGGAGCAGCCGCTTGAACATGAAATTCAGGATCAGATCCGCTTCTTGACCGCGCTGCGGCCGGTGCCGGTGATGGCTGCGCGCGACGACCTGCGCCGGCGTATTAGCGACTGCTACAGCCAAGCCAGGATCGCGGGTCAAGGGTTCGGCGCGGAGGCGCCGCCGGCGTACGCCACGGGCGCGTTGCAAGAAGCGGGAAGCGGTGCCAATGGGGCAGTGCCGGCGCAACTAGAGTCCGATCCCGGCAGCAATGCGGACGAGCTGGCGTCGCGCATGTTTGCCGAAGACCAGGCGCAAACGCACGTGCCAACGGCAGCTGAAGCGGAGCAGATCCGCGACGGCGATACGGTGCTGGTGCAGTTCGTCAACAAGATGATCAGCGATGCCTTCGATGCCAGCGCATCGGACATTCACGTCGAAACCTATCCTGGCCGGCAAAATTCACGCATCCGCTTTCGCAAAGACGGCGTGATGCGCGACTATTTGCAGATCCCGGCCAACTTCCGCGCGGCACTGATTTCGCGCATCAAGATCATGGCTTCGCTCGATATTTCCGAGCGCCGCCGGCCGCAGGACGGCAAACTCGATTTCTCCCTGCCGTCCGGGCGCAAGCTCGAGTTGCGCCTGGCCACGATTCCCACTGCCAACGGGCTGGAAGACGCGGTGATGCGCCTCCTGGCAGCGTCCGCCGCAGTGCCGTTGGACCAGCTCAATCTGGCGCCGGCAGTTTGCCAAACGCTCAAGTCGCTATCGGATAAATCCTTTGGCTTGATCCTGGTGTGCGGGCCGACTGGCTCCGGCAAAACCACCACGCTGCATTCATTGCTCGCGCACATGAATAATTCAGAGCGAAAGATCTGGACCGCCGAAGACCCGATTGAAATCACCCAGCCGGGCTTGCGGCAGGTACAAATGCAGCACAAGATCGGCTGGGATTTCGCAGCCGCGCTGCGCGCCTTCATGCGTGCCGACCCGGA
>JAYTWR010000145.1:0-12542 GCA_043743335.1 Burkholderiales bacterium | reverse complement strand
GTCTCTATTCAGCCTCTATGGAAAGTCAAAAGCTTCCCTCACCCGGCGCTGCGCGCCACCCTCTCCCGGAGGGCGAGGGTTTGTTCCCCTCTCCCTTCGGCAGAGGGGTTAGGGGTGAGGGAAGATGTTGAACTTTCATAGAGGCTGAATAGAGACGATTTTTTTATAAACCCGCCGGTGGCGACAATTGCCGCCGCCACAGGCCAAACATCAGTTCCCAATCGCGGTTGGCAGCGCGCTTGTCGTGGATATCGCGATCCGGCAAGGCATAGCCGTGATCGGCGGCCTTGTGCAGCGAGTAGCTGAATTTCACCGGCGCGCCGTGCAGTGTTTCGGTAATCGCCTTGATCGTGGGTGGCGAGGCAAACGGGTCTTTCTCGGCAAAGCCGCAGTAGAGTTCGCCCTGAGCCTTTAACGCGGTGAGGTGCGGAGAATCGCTGCCTTCCGCCACCAAGCGCGTGCCGTGCAAGCTCGCGCAGGCACGGAAGCGCTCCGGAAAACTGCCCGCCACGCGAAACACGTGCCGTCCGCCCATGCAGTAGCCAATCGCGCCGAGCGCACCGGGCTGCACGGGCTCGGCAGCATCTATAAACTTCAACAGCGCACCGCTGTCGTTCACCACCATGTTGTCGGTGAGTTTGAGCATCGGTGCGCACACGCGCTCCTTGCGTTCGGGATCCAGCGACTCCATAGAAATCATGCGGTTATGGGCATCGCGAAATTCGTGGCGCACACGGCCAAACCGGTAATAAAAGTCCGGCACGATGCAGTAGTAACCGGTGGTGGCGATGCGCCGCGCAACATCAAACAATTCCTCGCGCAGCCCCCACACATCCATGTAAAGCACGATCGCGGGAAACGCCCCACCGCCTTCCGGATGCGTCACAAAGGTTTCGATATTCCCGTCGGGTGACGCGACATTGACCGTGCGCTCAATCATGCTTGCTCTCCTGATGCTTTCCCAGTGGCTTTCCCAGTGCAGCCGCCAATCCAGCCATGACTTCCGCCAAATCACCAAAAGCATTCATGCGGGGCTGGGCGGCGATGCGTTGTGTAATGATGACATTTTTGAACTTGAGCAAAGGATCGTCGGCACGGCCCGGCTCCTCGTAAAACGTATCCAGCCCCAGCCCGCCCAGATGCCCGCTGGCCAGCGCATCGCGTAGCGCCTCGCGCTCAACAATATCCGCGCGCGACACATTAATGAGAAACGCGCCGCGCTTCATTTGCGCCAACCGCGCACGATCAAGCAGGTGACGCGACTGCGGCGTCAGCGGCAAAGTCGGACACACCCAATCGCTGGTCGCCAACAACGCCTCCAGCGGCTGATACTCGGCGTGCCACGCGCGTTCGTCTTCAGCCGACAAGCGCGTGCGTTGAAAATACAGTGTTTTCATACCAAAGGCGTGCGCGCGCAGCGCGAGCTCACGGCCAATCTCGCCCATGCCGATAACGCCCATAGTTGAGCCGCTCAAGTTGCGCATACCGCCGATCCGCAGCCAGTTTGAGTTGGAGGTGTAGCGCCGGTCAAAATGTTTGGGCATGAACCCCGCACCGGACAACTGATCCATACTCAACAAATTGGGCGTCTCGTGCAGGCGCTTTGCTAGCATAATCATCAGGCCGAACACATACTCAGCGCAGCCCGTATTCGCGCGGCGCTGCACGGTCAGCAGCGTGATGCCGCGCGCGGCGCAGGCCGGTGTGTCGATATTACGCAGCACCGTGCCGTATTTTTGCACCACCCGCAGTTGCTCTGCGCAGGCCAGCTCTGCTGCGCCCAGCACCAACGATTCGGTCACCACCGCATGCGCGCCGGGCAACGCTGCGCGCAACTCGTCTTGCGTCGAAACCAGTCGCACCTCGGCGGGGTAAAGTCCCGGTGCTTGCGCGCGCGCCGCAGCCAGCCAGCCAGGGTAATCGGGAATATCGTGCGCCACAAAATCGGCGATGGCGGCACTGCGCTGCGGATCATCGGTCTGCGCCAAAAAAGCCTGTAGCAGGCGCGGAAACGGATCATTTTCGGCGACGATCACCGGTAGCCCTACCTTGTCAGTCATGACTGCACTCGCTCAAAAGTGGCCGAACTTCTTTGGCGTAACACTGCGCTAGCGAAAACCCAGCACGTCAAACATGTCATGCAAACCATTGGGCTTACTCATCACCCACTGCGCGGCGCGCAGCGCGCCGGTGGCGTAATTCATGCGGCTCGACGAGCGATGCGAAATTTCCACACGCTCCCCCATACCGATGAACATCACCGTATGGTCGCCCACCAAATCACCGCCGCGAATGGTGGAAAAACCGATGGTGTCGTCTTTACGTTCGCCGGTCACGCCTTCGCGGCCATAGAGGGCGCACGATTGCAAATCACGCCCGGTCGCCTGCGCCACCACTTCACCCATGCGCAGCGCCGTGCCCGACGGCGCATCCACTTTAAGACGGTGATGCGCTTCGATGACTTCGATGTCGTAGCCTTTGCCCAAGGATTTGGCGGCGGTTTCGAGCAGCTTAAACGTCACATTGACGCCGACGCTGAAATTGGGGGCGATCACCATCGCAACAGCCTTCGCCGCGTCGGCCAACGCTTTTTTGCCCGCCTCGTCAAAGCCCGTGGTGCCAATGACCGGCCGCACGCCCAGCTTGCGACACAAGGCCACGTGATGCAGCGTGCCTTCGGGCCGGGTGAAATCAATCAGCGCATCGCAACCTTTAAGCGCGCGCTCGATGTCATCCGTCACTTTCACACCGCAGGACGCGCCGGCAAACTCGCCTGCGTCTTTGCCCAAATGCGGGCTACCACGCATTTCCAGTGCCGCCGCCAGCTTGAGATCCGCGCGGCACAACACGGCTTCAATCAGGGTGCGCCCCATACGCCCGCCAGCGCCTGCAATGGCAACATTGAGTGGCATATCTAACTCCTTGATTTATTTCAATTATTTCAATATCGCCTGAACAGCATACGCCTTGAACGGCAGGCGCTCTAACTCACGCGCAACCGGTCAGGGCTTCTTCGTTTCCGGCTCAGGATCAACGAACGGCGGTGGTGGCGATCCTGGCTCTGCCGTGCGCTCGGTGCCAAAAGATCTTACCGACGGCGCAGGTTTCGCTGCAGCATCCAACAAACGCCCGAAGAATCCGCGCTCAGATGAAGCGGGTTTGGCCACCGGTTTTGATTCAGGCTTAGCTGCCGGCTTAGCCTCAGGAATCACCGCCACCGGTGCGGCTGCTTGCACCGGTGCAGGCTTGGCGATCACCGGCTTTTCAGCAATGACAGGCACCGGTGCTGCGACCGGCGCGGGGGTAGCTACAGGGGCCGGCACAGCGGCAGCGACGGGCGGCGCCGCGTCCGGCTTTGGCACAGGTGCTGCAGCAGCGGGCTTCGTCGGTGCACCGCCCAATAAGCGACCGAAGAATCCCGGCTGTGCGGGCGCCGCCTCAGTGGGTTTTGCGGCCGGCTTGGACGCCGCAGGAGCCTCAACCACAGGTGCAGGTGCAAATGGACTGGCAGGCTCGCCCGACTCCGGCTGCACCACCAAACGCGGCAATGGCGGCGCATCCAGCGGCGGCACGGTGAGGGTGTCAGTAGCCGCAGCCGGTGCGGATGGCGTGGCGGATGCTACCGGCGCGGCAGGTTTGACATCTTCTGGCTTGGTCGGCTCACCTGGCCCAGGCGCGAGTTGCAGTTGCGGCTGACCGACTTCAGCAGCCGCTTCGCGCGCGGGGGTTGCCGTCGCTGTTGCAGGGGTTGCCGTCACTGTTGCGGATGGTTTTGCCGTCAATGCCGGATCCGGCTTAGCGACGGGTGTCGCCGCCGGCTTACCCGCCGCCACGGTTGCAGCGCCGGGCTTGGTATCCGTAGCCGCATCGCCCTGGAAGCGCACCATTTTGTCGTCCTGAAAAAACACCGTGAGTTGGCGCTGCTCCAGCAGATCGCCGCGTTTTTTCATGGTGTACACGTAATCCCAGCGATCGGTGCGAAACAAATCCACCAGCAACGGCGTGCCCAGCACAAAACGCACTTGATTGCGCGTCATGCCGGGCTTTAATTTATCGACCATCTCCTGCGTGATCACGTTACCCTGCTGGATGTCGATCTTGTGCGGGCCCAAGCCCGGCAGTTCCGGCACAGACACCTTCGGCATCTGCGAACAGCCCACCATCAGCAACGACAAAGCGATTACGCGGAGTAAGTGATTGTTTTTAAGCGACATATTGGTATGGACCGGGTAACGCTACAGGCAATGTAGACACCACAGCCAGCCCATGGTTTCCACTGCGAGAAATAACTAATATCATAGCGCAGACTACCCACCCACCGATAGAGAAGCCGTTGAATTCAACCGAGAATCTCAAAACCAGCGGCTTGAAGGCCACCTTGCCACGCTTGCGCATCCTCGAACTTTTCGAGAAGAGCACCGTGCGCCACCTCTCCGCCGAAGACGTCTACAAGCTGCTGCAAAAAGACGGCACTGACACGGGGTTGGCAACTGTCTACCGCGTACTGCTGCAGTTCGAGCAAGCTGGCCTCTTGATACGCCACCACTTTGAATCCGACAAAGCGGTGTTCGAGCTCAATCAGGGCAGTCACCACGATCATCTGGTGTGCGTACAGTGCGGCCACGTCGAGGAGTTTTACGACCCCGAGATCGAAAAACGCCAGTCTGAAGTCGCGGCGGCGCGCGGCTTTAAAATTCATGACCACTCACTGCATATCTACGCGGATTGTTTGCGCAGCGATTGTCCGCGCAAGGGCGGAAAGTTTTAGCCCTGCGACCGGCAGCGCTACTCTGCCGGCTTAATCCCTATTTCTTTAAGTAATTGATTTTAAACGGATTTATTGAGCTCACCCCATTCACCCCTTCAACATCTCCGCCGCATGCTTGCGCGTAGTCTCCGTGATTTTTACGCCGCCCAGCATGCGCGCGATTTCCGCCACCCGCTGCGTGGGGTCGAGCACCGTCACCTTGCTGACGACCTTGCCGTTCACTGTACTTTTGGCCACCTGCCATTGCTGGTCGCCGCACGCGGCCACTTGCGGCAAGTGCGTAATGCACATGACTTGATGTTTTTTGCCCAAGTCTTTGATGAGCTTGCCGACGATTTCCGCCACGCGCCCGCCGATGCCCGCATCGACCTCGTCGAAAATCAGTGTCGGCACTTGGGCGATTTGGCTGGTGATGGTTTGTATCGCCAAGCTGATGCGTGACAGCTCGCCGCCAGAGGCCACTTTGCCCAGCGGCTGCGGTGTCATGCCTTTGTGCGCGGACACCAAAAACTCGATGTTTTCCAGGCCGTGCGCGGCGGGGTCTTCCAGCGCATTCAGTGCGACATCAAACACGCCACCGCCCATGGCCAGCGTTTGCATGGCGGCGGTGACTTTCTCTGCCAGTTGTTTGGACGCCTTGCGCCGCCCTGCTGACAGCGTTTGCGCCTCGGCAATACAGGCGGCACGGGCTTCGTCTGCCTGCTTGCGCAGCGCTTGCGCGTCGCCAGCCAGTGACAGCGCGTCGAGGCGCGCGCGCGCTTTCGCCAGCAGCGCGGGCAATTGCTCCGGCTCGGTGCGGTATTTGCGCGCCGCGCTGTGGATGGCGTCCATGCGTTGCTCGGCGTCGCGCAGCCGCTTGGGGTCGAGATCCAGCTTTTGCTGATAGTGACGCAGGCTGTAGACGGCCTCTTGCAATTGCAATTGCGCGGGCTCCAGCACATCCAGCACGTCTTTGAGCTTGGGGTCGTAATCGAGCAAATTTTTCAGTTGCGAAATCACGCCGTTGATCTGCGCGAGGCTTGCGCCGTCGCCCTCAGACAAAGCCTCCATGCCACATTCGGCGGCTTCAATCAGGCTCGCAGCGTGCGCCAATCGGGAATGCTCGGCCGTCAATGCCGGCCATTCGTCCGCCTTGAAATCGAGCTGCGCCAGATCATTCACCTGCCACTCTAGGCGCTCGCGCTCGGCCACGTACGCAGCGGCATTGGTTTCAAACGCGACGCAACGCTCGGCCTTGTCGCGCCAGTCACGATGCCGCTCGGCCACTTTCGCTGCCTGCGCTTCGAGCTTGCCGTAAGCATCGACCAACTCGCGCTGCGCCGGTGCGCGCGCCAGCGATTGGTGCTGATGCTGGCCGTGGATATCCACCAAAAACTCGCCCAACTCGCGCAACTGCGTCGCTGTCACTGCGGTGCCGTTAATGAAAGCGCGCGAGCGACCCCCAGCGTCAATCACTCGGCGTATCAGGCAGGCGTCGCCTTCTTCTGTAAGCTCTTGTTTTTCAAGGTATTTTTTGACAGGCTTGAGCGCAGCAATATCAAACTCCGCGCTCACCTCAGCACGCTCCGCACCCTGCCGCACGACCAGCGCATCGGCGCGCGCGCCCAGCACCAGCGCGAGCGCATCGATCAAAATGGATTTGCCCGCGCCGGTTTCGCCGGTCAGTACCGTGAACCCTTCGCCAAAGGCGAGCTCCATACGCTCAACGATTACAAAATCACGGATGAACAGGCTGCGCAGCATACAAAGATTCGCGGGCGCGAAACTATTCCCGATTCCAGTTCAACTTCTCCCGCAACATCCGGTAATAGCTATGCCCCACCGGGTGCAGCAGGCTGACGGTGTGCGGATAGCGCTTAATAATAATGCGGTCGCCTTCGTGCAGCACGTAGTGCGAATGGCTGTCAAAGTGCGCGCGTGCGTCGCTGTCGCTGCGCATGATAATTTCCACCACGCTGTCGCTGCCAATCACCACCGGCCGGTTCGACAGGGTGTGCGGTGACACCGGCACCAGTGAAATCACGCGCAGGCTCGGGTGCACAATCGGCCCGCCCGCCGATAACGCATAAGCAGTCGAACCGGTGGGTGTGGCGACAATCAATCCGTCGGAACGCTGGTTGTAGATGAATTCGCCGTCGATGCGCACTTCCATCTCGGCCATGTTGCCTTCGATACCCTTGCTCACCACCACGTCGTTGAACGCCAGCACGTCGGTGATGCGTTCGTTTCCGCTTTGAATTTCGCCCTGCAGCAGCATGCGGTCTTCGGTCACGCATTGGCCGTCGAGAATGGCAGAAATGGTTTCATACATGGTGTCGAGCGAAATATCGGTCAAAAACCCCAATCGCCCCTGATTGACCCCCACCAATGCCACATCAAACGGTGCCAGCGTGCGCGCGATGTTAAGCATGGTACCGTCGCCGCCCAGCACGATGGCCAATTGCGCCTCGCGCCCGAGGTCTTCCAACCCGTGTATCGGATAGGGCGAATTGGGAATATACGCACCCGTCAACTGGTCGATCAGCACACGTATGCCACGGCGCTTGAGAAAATCGGCGAGTTTCAGCAATGGTTCGGCGATTTCGGGACTATTGTATTTGCCGATTAGCGCTATGGTTTTAAAGGTTTTTTCCATGGCGGCATTTAACCACAATCGGCATGCGGGATGAAAGGCGGCTGCCGCAGTAACCCAGAAAAACCGTTTAGGGTAAAACCTTCACGTGTGTCGCTTCACTCTCTAGAATAACCGCCATGTCCACACCATCCGCCATGAATAATCGCGCGCAACTGCTGCTGAAAACGCTGGTGGAGCGCTATATCGCTGACGGGCAGCGAGCTGCGTAGCGTAGGGCAAGCAAAGCGCAGCGTACCCACGCGAACCAGCGCACGTGATAACGTTGCTTCATGTCGCGCTATCGACGAAGCCTCGCCTCGGGCGGGACATTCTTTTTCACGGTCAATCTTGCCGATCGCGAAAGCCGCATGCGGGTAACGAAGATTGATCGGCTGCGCAATGCGTTTCGGGTTGCACAGGCACGCCACGCATTGCGCTCGCTGGCGTATTGCGTGATGCCAGATCATTTACATGCCGTTTGGCAAATGCCTGAACGCGACGCGGATTTTGCTTTGAGATGGCGCGTTATCAAGCGGCTTTTCTCAAGCGGATTGGCCACATTCGTACTTTCACGTTTATGTAGCGCGAGGGATGTTTCCTCTCGACTGGGCGAGTGCTCCTGCCGACGATGGTGAGAACGGTTTTGGCGAACGTGGAGATGGCTTGGTGTGGGCACGCTGCGCTTTGCCCACGCTCGCTCGCTTAGGGCCGGTTACGCGCGTTGATCTTCGGTGCGGGTTACGCGCGTTAGCTTGAAAAATTCCGTCAAGCCAGCAATCGCGCCTGCGCCTTGATCTGGCTTGACGTGTGGCCTCCTGCTTTGGCGGCAAAGGTTGTGGAACGTGTAGACGTGACACCTTCGTTGCGTTCGTGTTTAAAACTCGGTACGCGCAATCACTTGCGAAAATGTGCGGTCGCGTCATCATCGGTGCGCATTTTCACTTCCCATGCCATCGGGTTTTTGGCTTCTTCGCGCAAATGGCCGACCAATCCAATCGCACGCGCGAATACGCCGACGCCGCGCACGAAACGCCATTCCAGTCCCAGTTCGCTTGAGATAGCACCGATAGCGCCGGTGGCGTTTACCGGGAGTTGCTTGCCGGATCGCTTTTCGGCTTCGCGTGAAATCGCCTGCATCAGTTTGACGTAGACGCCACTGTAGCCATTCTGTTCGGCTATTTCGAACAATCGCGGCGCGCGCGGATCGACGGGCTTATGATACGGGTGACCGATGCCGGGGATGATTTTTTTGGCCGACAAAAACTGATCGACAATTTTTTTCGCCTCGGCGTCGATATCAATTGCAGCCTTCGGATCCGGCACCGCTTCCTGCAGCACGCGCGCGGCGGTTTCCATGCTGCCGACGAACACACTGCCAAGGCCCGCCAGGCCCGCGCCCACGGCGGCTTGCATCGCTTCCGGCGCGCCGGCGTAGGTCATGCGTGCGGCGATGGAGCTCGGCGTGATGCCATGCTCCACCAGCGCCACCGCAATAGCATTGAATACCGCTGACTCGCGCGGATTCGGCAAACGATCCGTCAGTTCAAGAAATGCCATGTCGCCGAGACTGAGTTTGCCGAGAATATCCTTGCACAGGTCGAAACCTTTGACGGTGATACTGGTGGCGGTGCTCCAGCCGATGTCGGTGCGTATGGATTTACGTTGAGCCATTTTAAATTAGCCTTTAAAAACAAATAGTTACGATATTACTGCGCGCGCAGGCCGATACTGTTGATGAGCTTGCTCCACTTGTCGCTTTCCTGCTCGATAAAGCGCCGAAAATCCTGCGCACTGCCGCTGCCCGCCTCTGCACCGATAGTCGCCATACGGTTACGCACATCGCTGCGAGTGAGCAGCACATTCACTTCGCGATTGAGTTGTTCGATGATGGCTGGCGGCGTGCCCGCAGGCGCCACCAGCCCAAACCACGATGCCGCCTGGAACCCCGCGTAGCCCGACTCGGCGACCGTCGGCAACTCCGGTGCCTGCGCCGCACGCGACGGACTAGTCACCGCCAAGCCGCGCAGACGGCCCGCGCGCATGTGCGGCAGCACGGCTTGTATGTTGTCGAACATCATCTGCACTTGCCCGCCGAGCAGATCAGCAGTCGCCGGCGCCGTGCCTTTGTAGGGTATGTGCGTCAGATCAATTTGCGCGCGCGACTTGAGCAACTCAACGGCCAAATGCGTGGAGGATCCTGCCGATGCAAAATTCAGTTTGCCCGGCTGGCGCCGCGCGAGTTCGATCAGTTCCGCAAGCGTTTTAGCCGGCACCGACGGATGTACCGTCACCACCAGCGGCGTCAGCGACACAAACGCCACTTCAGAAAAATCTTTCAGCGGATCAAACCCTGCGCGCTTGTGCAGGCTGGCATTGATCACATGCCCTGGCGACGCCATCAGCAGCGTATAACCGTCGGCGGTGGCGCGCGTCACCAACTCGGTGCCGATGTTGCCGGCCGCGCCCGCGCGATTGTCGATCACCACCGGCTGTTTCCAGACTTCATTCAGATGCTGCGCCACCATGCGCGCAAAAAGATCCGTGGTACCGCCAGCAACAAAGGGGACGACGATGCGCAGCGGGCGGACGGGATAATCCCGCGCGTGCGCAGGCATTCCCGCAAACAGCCCGAGGAACGCAGGGGATAGAAATTTTAAACCACTTTTTCGCATGAGTGCCAATGTATCCGCAGGCCCGCGAACAGTCAATTTCGTCAATTTCGCAAAGCCAGGCGATGATGCCCAAACAGCCTGCCTGCCCGATGAAACGAACACGCTTAACTGTTTGTTTTAACCCGGCTTTTTTACCATCGCGAACCGTATTGCGAACAGTATTGTGTCAACGCGCGTAACCCGCACTGAGTAGGGCGTCAATAAGCGAAGCGCATTGCGCCGAATATCGGACACGCCATTTCACATGCGGCGCAATAGGGATTGCGCCCTACGCGGGCTTGGACCTGACACCTCGCTTGCTATCCCCCGCCGCGACTGTGGACATAACCAGCGCGTTGAATCAACATCGTTCAATCAAGTTTTATCCCCGTTTGTTGCACGATTTTTGCAAACCGCACGGACTCAGATTGCAGTAGCGCGGTAAATTGCTCTGGAGTGCTAGGTACTGCGTTCGTCCCCGCAGTACGAAATTTCTCACGCACTTGTGTATCCCGTAACGCACGCACCAATTCGGCATTCAGGCGGGTGATCGAAGCTGGTGGCGTTGCACTGGGGACGACAATTCCTGCCCAGTTAGTCATCTCCAATTGCGGGTACCCCACCTCGCGCAGCGTGGGTACGTTCGGCAGAGCTTCGGCACGATCTGGCGCCGTCGTCACAATAACCCGCACTTTTCCAATACTGGCGAAGGGTGCAATATCGGCCACGTTCGTCACCGCGATCGGGACGTGGCCGCCGGAAGTCGCTGTGATCTGGGTTGCTCCGCCCGTAAACGGTATATGAGTAATATTGACTTTCAACTCCGCCTTAGTCATCTCAGTGAAGATATGCTGGAGCGTGCCGGTGCCGGACGAACCATAAGCCAACTCACCCGGTCTGGCGTGGGCAAGCGCAATAAGTTCCTTGAACGATTTGACAGGCAGAGTGGGATGAATGGCGATTCCCATGGGCAATGCCATGGTTTGCCCCACGGTTCTGAAATCTTTCATCGGGTCATATTGCAAGCCGCGCCGCAACGTTGGGTTGATAACGACGCTCGGAAATACAACCAGCATCGTATGTCCGTCTGCGGGTGAGCGAGCGCCCAATTCATATCCCACAACACCCCCTGCGCCCGGACGATTTTCCACGATGATAGGCTGCCCTAATCCTTTCGACATGTACTCCCCCAGTATTCGCGCGGTGACGTCAGCCGCGCCTCCAGGCGGGAACGGCACAATAATGCGCAGCGATTTCGATGGGAAGGTCTGCGCATGGGAGACTGCGGCGATACCAGTGGCAACTACAGCGGCGAGCTTGACCAGATTGCGTTTGAGCATTTTGTGTTTCGCCCTTAGATTTCGGTTTAGGATAAAAAGATATGCTTATGGATTTCATACTTCTTCCACAGAGTATAACGATGTTCGTGGTGGCGCGCGCGCAGGCGCTGGGCTATTCGGCGCTGGCGATCACGGATGAAGTTCGCTCGCTGGCGTGGTGCGGGCGGGTTACGCGCGTTAGATTCCCAAATACTCCACTATATGGCGAATTTGTTACGAAAACCCGTCAAATTAGTTCTTTCGGGCTATTGCGGGCGGGGGGGGGGGGCGTGTATCGTGTTTCTCAAATAAACCAGTACGCAGCCTGCTTGACCGGTCGTACGCCGTACCAAAACACCCAACCGTAACTTTAAAGGAGAAGCAAAATGAAAAGTGTTAAAACGTATCTTATGGCATTACCGCTGTTGCTCGGTTTTTTGTTAACTGCGCCGGTGCAAGCGGCGGCGATTAACTGGGCGCTCAGTGGCGTAACTTTTGACGATGGTGGAACGGCCAGCGGTATCTTTAGCACGGACTCAGGAACCGGCGGATTGTTGTCTTTTGACATCACGACGACCGCAGGTAGCACCAATACGGGGTTTCATTACGACAGCAGCAGTTCCTTCTTGGCTGGGAACAATTTTTTCGGGCCCAACAACAGTTTTGCTGTGGAGGACAATGCTCGCCACCGCTACTTTAATTTTAGCTTCGTAAATCCATTGACTTTTAATGGAGTGAACCCGATGGGCGTAGGGTATAACTTGGCCAATGGCTCTTGGGAGTTTAGTAATAATTTGATACGGGGGGTGACCATAGGTGCAGCAATCTCCGCCGTACCCGAACCCGAAACCTACGCCATGATGCTCGCCGGTTTGGGCTTGCTGGGATTTGCCGCGCGGCGCAGAAAGCAAACGCAAGCGGCTTGATCGCTGTTCGCCGTGTTCAAACAAACCCCGCTGCGGCGGGGTTTGTTTTTTTGCTGCGGCGGCAAAGTTTTCAATACGCATCGAATGTGAAAGGGTCTACACTTTCCACCTCACGCCCGCTGCTGCGGGCGTTGTTATCTGGGCTTGCTCAATCGACGCGGATAATTAGTGCCTGACAGAAAACCCCCAATTTTTGAAACACGCAGCCTCAATTTTCAGCACCGCGCGTGCTGATTTTTGTTTTTTTGGCACGAGCGCCAAAGA
>JAYTWR010000144.1:0-15307 GCA_043743335.1 Burkholderiales bacterium | reverse complement strand
CCCGGAGGGAGAGGGTTCAAAGCCCTTCTCCCCTCGGGATAAGGGAACACTTAGAGCGAAGCAGAAGGGTTGGGATGAGGGAAGCTTTTGACTTTTTACAGCGACTGAATAGAGACAAAAACGAGAGGCTTTGCCTCTCGTTTTTTTGTCTCTTAAAAACAGGATGCGGGTGACGCTCAGAGCTATCGAGATCACCGGCAGACCGTTCGCGTCGGTCCACCTTTACACCACCCTTACTCTGCCTCCACGCCACCTTTACTCCACCTTCATTCCCGCCGCCTTAGCCACCTTCGGCCACATCACCAATTCCGCCCGCACGACGCCGGCAAATTCCGCAGGCGTATTGGCGACCGGCTCGACACCCTCATTCGCAAACACCTTGCGCACGTCGGGCAACTGCAAGGCGCGCGCTACTTCCGCGTGAATTTTCGCAATCACTGCTGGCGGTGTTTTGGCCGGCGCGAAGAGCCCATTCCACGGGCCGTGGTCATAGCCCGGCACGCCAGATTCGGCGAAGGTGGGTATCTCCGGCGCGGCGCTGGAGCGCGCCGCTGTGGTGACCGCTATCGCGCGCAGCCTGCCGCTGCGCACATGCGGCAGCACGCCGACGGTAGTGCCGATGTTCAACAGCACTTGCCCGCCGATGGCTGCGGTGACCGCTGGCCCGCCGCCCGTGTAAGGGATGTGCACGAGGTCAACGCCGGTCAGGGTTTTCAGCAGCTCCATCGACATATGCGTGCCGCTCGCCAGCCCTGCCGAGGCGTAGTTGATCGTACCGGGTTTGGCCTTCGCCATCGTTAACACGTCCTGCAATGTTTTACCGCTAAACGACGGATGCGCGGCAAGCAAATTGGAAAAGCGCGTCAGTTGCGTGATGGGTGCAAGATCGCGTTCGGTGTCGTACGGCATGCGCTTGTGGACGCTGGGGTTAATCGTGATGCCCGAAGCCACTACCATCAAGGTGTGCCCGTCGGGCGCAGCGCGCACCACGAGTTCCGTGCCGATAATGGTGCCTGCGCCCGGACGGTTATCCACCACCACGGGTTGCCTGAACGCCTCCGACAAGCGCTGCGCCACCAGCCGCGCGGTAAGGTCGGTGGAAGCGCCGGGCGATTGCGGCACGACAATGCGAATGGGGCGCGCCGGATACGGCTGCGCATGAAGCGGCGCTGCCGCCAGCAGCGCAATCGCAATCGCAGCCCAAGCGCCATTACTGCATTTGACATTAACCGCATAAGCATTCATAAGTAATTGATTTTATTGCGTTTTTATTCGCGCCACGTTTATCAACCTAGCGTGTTTGACAGGATACGTTGGCGATGACCCCGCCTGTGGAATCTGCGCGTGCGCACCTGGCAGCACAACCATCATGAGCAACGCCGTGCGCACGGTGTGCATCTGGCAAACCTATTTAATCGCCAGCGGGTTCACCGGTGAACCCACCGCGCCGGTAATCGGCAAGGCGGGTGCCACGAACAGGAACTCATAGCGCTTGTCCGCCGCGCAGTCTTTCGCCAATTCGTTGAGATGAAAAATCTCGCCGACGGTCAGCCCCATGTTGGGAATGCAAATCCAGTGCCACGGCTGATTGGTATCCGGCGTTTGATTGGGCCGCACTTCCGCGCCCCAGGTGTCAGTGGCCACGCCTGCGACTTCTTTTTTGTGCAGCCACGCCACGGTTTCAAAAGCAAAACCCGGCGCGTCGCCGCCGGAGTAACCATCCCAGCTTTTGTTATCGAGACAGCGCTGCACGTGGCCGGTGTGTACCAACAGGTAATCGCCTTGCCCCACTTTCACCTTCTGCTTTTGCTCGGTGTAATCCAGCATTTCATTGGTGATGGCAAAGCCGTCGGGCAGATATTTTTTACCCATCGCACGCGCCACATCGAGCAGCACGCCACGGCCCACCATTTTTTCGGCGGTCTTTTCAATGCCCGCTTTCGCCGCGCCCGCACTCGACACATTGCGACAGTCGTAGCCGTTCCACATGAAGTTTTCGTAGAGGATGTGGCCGAGGCCGTCCCACTGCGTGCCGCACTGCAAGGGCATGATGATGATGTCGTCGGTGCCGCGTATGCCGCGATGATCGAGAATGCCCGCGTAGGCATCGGTGCCGGTACGCGTCATCAGGTGTATCGGGTTAAATCGCCCGAGCGCGGGGTACTTACTCTTCGCGCCCTGCGGTCCGGCTTGATCGTATTTAAGCGCCAGCGACATCACTTTGCCTTTGCGTACCAGCTTGGCAGCGGCAACAATGTGATCGGCAGTGGTGAAATTCAGCGTGCCAATTTCGTCGTCTTTGCCCCAGCGGCCCCAGTTGCGGTATTTTTTTGCCGCCGCGTGAACATCCTTACGCGTGAGTTTGCGATGCTTTTTGTCGCGCGTGTCGATGGTCTTGGGCGCTTGGGTCAGTTTTGCGACTTGCGTAACTTTAGTGGCCTTCGTTGCCATGCGGAATGCTCCGGTATCGGTGTGGGAATCGTGACATGCGTTACGTTACGTTACGCAAGCAGTCTAGCGGCGGCCTGCGCGACGGTCAACGCACGCGGCAGCACGCGGCAGCGCACGCCACCCCACGCCACCCCACGCCACCCCACGCAGCAAGGGGCGCAAACGCGCCGCATCGTTCATAATCCGGTCATTCCTTTTCAACGAGTGTCACCATGAGCGAACCAAACAGTTACGACGATCTGCCTTACGAGTCATTCCCCTTCGCGCAATCTCACCCCGCGCGCATGAGCGGCATGGCAAAACTCTTCGGCCTGCCCGCGCCGGATCTCGCCCACGCACGCGTGCTGGAACTGGGCTGCTCGTTCGGCGGCAATTTGCTACCGATGGCGCTGCACTATCCGTCCGCGCAATTTACCGGCGTCGATTTGTCGCAGGTGCACATCAATTACGCCAACCAGATTCGCGATGAACTCGGCGTCAAAAATGTGACCTTTCGCCAAGCCAATATTCTCGAATTGGCGAAAGAATCTGCACAGTACGACTACATCATCACCCATGGCGTCTATAGCTGGATACCGCCTGATGTGCAAAGCGCGATGCTCGAACTCTATGGCAGGCAGCTTTCACCGAACGGCGTGGGCTACATCAGCTACAACGTTTACCCCGGCTGGAAAATGCGCGAGGTGGTGCGTGAAATGATGTTGTTTCACGTCGGCCACCTCAAAGAGAAAACCACCAAACTCGCGCAGGCGCGCGCCATTTTGCAGTACGCCGCCAAGCTGCACGAGAACAATCAGGCGGCGTTCGGCCGGCTGCTGGCGGAAGAGGCCAATCTGCTGATGCGCTGCTCGGACAGCTACATTTATCACGAGCATCTTGAGCCGAATAACCGGCCCTGTTACTTTCACGAATTCGTCGCGGCTTCAGCCAAATACGGGCTGTCGTATTTGGGCGAATCGTCGCTATCGGACATGCTGCCCGACCGCCACGGCCCCGATCTTGCCAACACCGCGCGGCAAATTTCAGACGGCAACATCATTGCCTGCGAGCAATACGTCGATTTGCTCACCAACCGCGCCTTCCGCCAGACGCTGCTAATCCGCGCAGACCGCTCCCCTTTTGTGCAACGTGCGCTCTCCGCCAACAGCTATCGTGATCTGCACATCAGCGCGCAACTGAAACCGGCTACCGCCGAGATCGCCCTGCAGACTACCCAAACGCCGCAGCCCACAGCGCACGCGGTTTATAGCGACGTGCTGGGCCGGCAAATCAACGCACATCAGGCGCACGCCAAGGTAATGATCGACGCCATGGTCGCGGCCAGCCCTTACACCGTGCCGTTTACGCACATCGTGGATGCCGTTGCCACGTTCGCGCGCACGGCCGGCATTGCGCTGGACGCCGCACAGTACGTGGCCGCGGAACTGGCGGTGCTGCTGGGGCAAGGCGTGATCACGCTGCACGGTGAACCCATGGCGCGTCCCGCTGCTGCATCCGCACGCGTTGCGCCCTACGCACGCTGGCACGCCGGGCGCGGCAATGTGGTGACCAATGTGCTGCACGGCTTGGTGCAATTGACGCCAGAACAAGTGCAACAGGTGAAATCCGGTGCCACGCCCGATGCGGGTCAGGTGGCGGAATTGATGAATTTGGGGTTACTGGTTTAGCACGCCACAAGGTTCGTGCTACCATTTTTGTTCAATCGACAATAGACAATAAACAATAAACAATAAACAAAAGGATGAATGATGACCGCATCACACAGCGCTCCACCGCAAACCCTCGATCGCGATCTCGAAGTCAGCCCCGGCGAGTGGCAGGCGCAGGAGTTTTATCACCTGATGACCGCACTGGTTGTGCCGCGCCCCATCGGCTGGATTTCCACCATCTCCGCTGCGGGCGTGAGCAATGTTGCGCCGTATTCGTATTTCAACATGATGGGCAATGACCCCCCCTATGTGGCGTTTGCGTCGACTGGCATCAAGGATAGCCTGCGCAATCTGGGCGAGGTGCCGCAGTTCGTCGCCAACATTGTGACCATGCACGTGCTGGAACAAATGAATTTCACCGCAGCGGATTTCCCGCGCGACGAAAGCGAATTCGGCTGGGCGGGCCTGACGGCCGCGCCGTCGGCCAAAGTGAAGCCGTTTCGTGTGCTTGAGGCGCGTGCGCACATCGAGTGCGAAGTGAAACAAATCATCAACGACCACAACACCAATATCGTGCTGGGGCGCATTGTGCATACGCACGTAACACCGGGCGTGTGGAAGGATGGCCGCATTGATCCGCGTTTACTCGACCCGGTGTGCCGACTGTCGGGTTCCGGCTACGCGCAGTTGGGCGAACTGGTGAACGTGGCGCGGCCCTTTTGGAAAGATGTGAAAAACACCCAAGGGCTGGACGGTATGCCTAGGGCCGTTAAGCGTGCTTAAGCGCGCTTAATGGCGTTTAAACCGTGATGCCGATAACCAGCATATCCAGCATATCCATCATAACTGATTGATTTTATTGAGTTAATTTATGAACACCCTGCACAAAACGCTCATGCCCGCCTGCGTGCGCGCAGCGGCATCTACGCTACTGCTCGCCGCGGGCACTGCCGCCCTTGCGCAGGGCTATCCTGCCAAGCCCATACGCGTCATCGTGCCGTTTCCGCCGGGCGGCGCCAACGATATCGCGATGCGCACCCTGAACACGCGGTTGCCTGCGCTGCTGGGCCAAAACCTGATTATCGACAACCGCGCCGGCGCGGGCGGTAACGTCGGCGCGGAGCTCGCGGCGAAAACACCGCCCGACGGTTACACGCTGCTGGCGGCAAACAATTCGCTCATCATGAATGCGAGTTTGTATCGCAAGCTGCCGTACGATCCGTTCCGTGATTTCGCGCCCATCGGCATGATGGCCACGTCACCCAATATGGTGGTGGCGCATCCGCAATTGCCGGTGCGCACTGCCAAAGATTTGATTGCGCTCGCCAAAGCGCAGCCGGGGCAACTCTCGTACGGCTCGCCCGGCCCCGGCACGTCATCACATCTTGCCGGGGAATTGTTCAAAGCCCGCACCGGCTCAAACATTTTGCACGTGGCGTACAAAGGCGCGGGGCCGTTGATGGTCGATCAGATCGGCGGCCACGTGATGTTGAGTTTTACCGCACCCATCGTCTCCAAACCGCACATTGATTCCGGCAAGCTGCGCGCGATTGCCGTCACCAGCGAAAAGCGCTGGCCCGCCATGCCCCATCTGCCGAGTGTGGCCGAGTCAGGCTACGCAGGCTTCGACGTGTACGTTTGGGTAGCCCTGTTCGCGCCGGCTGGCACGCCGCGCCCCATCGTCGATCGGCTCGCGAGCGACATGACCAAAGCACTGGAATCCAGCGAAGTGAAAGAACGCTTCGCCGCCGCCAGCATTGATGCCGGCACCGGCACCACCGACAGCCTGGCTGCGTTTCTGAAAAAAGATTTTGCGGTGTGGGACAAACTCATCAAAGAACAGGGTATCAAGCTGGAGTGATTGCAAGCTCAACGGAACATAGCCATGCCATGTCACTTGCCCTGCAACGCCGCTGCCGCCATTTCACGCAACTTCGCTTTTTGGATTTTGTTGCCGTTCGCGCTCGGCGTAAATGGAAACTCGTTGATCGGCAGTACATGCTGCGGCACTTTGTAGTTGGCGATTTGCTGTTTGCAATGCGCTATCAGCTCGGCCTCATGCACCACAGCGCCGGGCTTGGCCTGCACAAACGCCACCGGCAACGGGCCGCGCGGGCCATCGATGCCGACCACTTGACTCACCGCCACTGTGGGGTGCGCGTCGAGCACGGCTTCGATTTCCAGCGGATTGACCAAAAAGCCTGCTAGCCGTAACACATCCCCGATACGCGACAAAAACACAAAGTCGCCGTGGTCATCCACGGTGTACCCCAGATCGCCGCTTTTGAAATAGCCGTCATCGGTGAACGCGGCCTGGGTCGCCTCCGCGTTGCCGTAGTAGGCCATCATGCAGCTTGATCCCTTGAACTCCAGCTCGCCACGCTCGCCGTGCGGCAGGATTTTGCCGCTAACGGTATCGCGTGCGCGCACTTTGGAATCCGGGTTGACCAACCGCCCGCCGCCGATTTCGCGCTGCTCGTTGCTGGCCTCTGTCGGCTGGCGCGACAACACTGCCTGCAGTTCGCTTGAACCATACAGCCCGATCATGTTGATCCCGCGCGCCGCTGCTGGAGCCGCCTGCCCGGCGCGCACGCCCAGCACGCTGCGCAAAGTCGGATAGGGTATCGCCTCACTGCGCACCGCGCGCAACTGCGCGACGATATCGCCGGTGGCAGGCGTGTGTGTGACCTGGTAGCGATTGATCGCTGTTGCAGCGACTTCTGCATCGAAGGTCGGCATCATCACCAGCAGCTTGCCCGCCGCCAGCGGCATCAGCGCGTTGCTCATGCCGAAGGTGCCACACATCGGCACGGGTAGTAACCCTACTGCACCGGGCTGATCGATCTCAAAACCGCGCGCGGCATGCGCGGCGTGACTGGCGATCGACGCCTGATGATGCAGCACAAACTTAGGCAGCTTGGTGGTGCCCGACGTGGTAAAAATCAAGCAGCCCAAATCCGGCCGTGCGTGATCGTGCGCGTACGGCGCGCACTGCGTCAGTTGGCTGTACGGCACAACGGGCTTGCCGAGCGCGCGATGGTCAAACGCCGGATCGCCTGCTTCGCTGTACGCCACGATGGTTTGTAAGCCATCGAGCTTCTGCACGCCCGCGTCGCGCAAGATGCCGTCAAAATCAATGTGCTTGAACGCCGGCCAATAAATCAGCACCTTTGCGCCGGAACGGCCCACGATATCGGCGATTTCGCTCGACCGAAAGCGCGTGTTCACCGCCACCGTAATCGCGCCCAGCCGCGCCACCGCAAAAAAGCACGCCAGCCACGCCGGCACATTGGGCATCCACAATGCCACGCGATCACCCTCGCGCACACCCAGATCGTGCAGGCCTTGTGCGACACGCCTGCATTCGTCTTCGAGTGCGGCGGCGGTCACGGGTTGATCGCGATCCATGATGGCGACGCCGCCTAAAGCGACGCGGCGGTTGAGCAATTCGGTCAGCGTTTGAGGTATAGAATAATTCATTTTTTCGTTTAAAATCATATACTTACATTCACACTGGCGCTTGCGCCAAAGTACCGTTCTGATAATCCCGCACCGCCTGCTCCACTTCGGCATGCGTGTTCATCACGAACGGGCCGTATTGCACCACCGGCTCTTTGATCGGCTTGCCCGTCAACAACAAAAACCGCGCGTAGCCCTCATCGGCCACCACGCGCACCTGGTCGCCGGGCGACAGCACGCCGCCGCTGCGCGTGGGCAGCGCGCGCTCTGCACCGGGCGCACCCACCTTGAGCCGACCTTCGTAGAGATAAATAAACGCACTGTAGTCGTCGCGCAAATAGTGGTTGAACGGCGAGCCGTTGGGCAGTTCGACATCCAGGTACATCGGGTCGGTGGTAATGCCGGTAATCACGCCGTCGGTGACGACACCGGCCACGTTGATCGAGCCAGCGATGATTTTCGCCGTGCCGCCTTCGGCCAACGTGACTTGCGGGATTTCATGCGGCTCGATGTCGCGATACCACGCCGGTTTCATTTTTTCAGCGGCGGGCAGATTCACCCACAACTGAAAGCCGCGCATGCGGCCTTCGGTTTGCTGCGGCATTTCAGAGTGAATAATGCCGCGCCCTGCGGTCATCCACTGCGCACCGCCGCTTTTGAGATCACCCTTGTTGCCCATGTGATCTTCATGCAGCAAATGGCCGTCGAGCATATAGGTCACGGTTTCAAAACCGCGATGCGGATGCGCGGGAAAGCCGGCGATGTAGTCGTCAGGGTTGTCGGTCGAAAACTCGTCGAGCATCAAAAACGGATCGACATACAACCCGCGCTGGCTGCCGATGCTACGGCGCAGTTTCACGCCTGCGCCATCGGACGTGGGCACCGAGGGGATGACTTGCTGAAGGGTGCGGATGGCCATGATGTTATTCAGCCTTAATGTTGGCGGCGCGCGCCACCGTAGTAAACGCCGCGATTTCATCGGCGATGAGCTTGTCGAATTCGGCGGGCGAGGTCGGCGCGGGCTCCAGCCCTATCGGCGACCAGCGCTGTTTGAGTTCCGCCTCATTGAGAATGCGGCGGATTTCGCTATTGAGTTTGGCGACTATGGGCTTGGGCGACTGCGCCGAAGTCAGCACGCCAAACCACAGGTCAGCGCGAAACCCCGGCAGCCCGCTTTCTGCGATGGTGGGCAATTCCGGCAGCAGCGCATCGCGGCGCGGTGACGACACTGCCAAACCTGTCACGCGCCCTTCTTTCACCATATTGATCGCATTGGCAATCGGCGCCATAAACAAATGCACACGCCCGCTGATGGTTTCGGTCAAGGCTTCCGGGATGCCTTTGTACGGCACATGCACAATGTTGATGGCCGCTGCAGCCTTGAACTGTTCCGCTGCGAAGTGCGTGCCGCTACCCATGCCGGCCGAAGAAAAATTCAACTGTCCCGGCTTGGCTTTGGCCGCCGCGATCAAGTCTTTGATCGACTTCACGTTGAGCACGGGCGCGGCCACCAAGATGTATTTGGACATCGCTGTTTGCGACACGCCCGACAAATCACGCAATGTGTCATAGGGCAACTTGGCGTATATCGCCGCCGCCACCGCATGCGCCGACGACACTGACAATAAGGTGTGGCCATCAGGATTCGCGGTCGCCACCAGATTCGCCCCCACCGTGCCGCCGGCACCGGGGCGGTTATCGACAATGACCTGTTGTTTCCAGGCTTCAGTCAACTTTTGCGCAAGGTAGCGTGCCGTGATGTCTGGCCCGCCGCCGGGCGTGAAGCCGACGATGATACGCACCGGTTTACGCGGAAAATCCTGCGCCGCATCCGTCTGGGCGAACGCGCTTGCGGCACACAACGCACCGCACAGCGCGAGCGACAATTTAACGGCACACCCCTGCAACAACATGGCTTTCATACGCGGACCCGGATCAATCGTAAGGACACAAATTTTATCATCGCACCCTGTCGCAGTCCGCATCGACCACGGCGGCTATAATCGTGAGGCTCATGCCTATCCGACCTGTCCTGCCTGTCCTGCCTGCCTTGTCGCCCATCGCGCTGGTACTGCTACTGTCTTCGGTGTTCTTCGTCGCGATGAAGGGTAACCGTATTCTGGTCACCTTATCCGCTGTTGATTTGGGTGCCGGCCCGTTTCAGACCGGTGTGCTGTTCGCGCTGCACGGTATTTTTCCGCTGCTGCTGGCGGTGTCGGCAGGCCGCATCGCCGACCGCTTCGACAATCGCGTGCTCATGTTCGCAGGCCTCACCACGTGGGGGCTGGCCATGCTGCCGCCGTTTTTCTGGCCGGGTTTGCCTGCGCTGTATCTCTCGGCCGCATTCGCCGGTTTTACCAGCATGCTGTTTGTGCTGGCAACGCAAAATTACATGGGCGCGCTGTCCACGCCCGCCACGCGCACCCAATATTTTAGTTACTACGCCATCGGCGAATCGTTCGGCCAGGTGCTGGGGCCGGTAGCGCTGGGGTACGCCATCGACCATTGGTCGCACCCGAATGCGTTCCTGCTGCTCGTCGCCATCACCGCGCTGACGATTGCGCTGCTCTACGCTTGGCGACACCTGCTGCCGCATACACCCAAGGCGCAACCCGCCACGCGTGAAAAACGCCAGATGCGCGATTTACTCAAACTGCCCGCCATGCGCGCCGCGCTCATCACCAACGCCATCGTGATGGTCGGCTGGGATTTATTTAACCTCTACATGCCGGTGTACATGCGCACCATCGGCTTCACGGCCACCACCATCGGCTACATCATGGGCACATACGGCGTGGCCGCGCTGATCACGCGAGTGGCGATACCGCCGATCACCGCGCGCTGGGGCGTGCAGCGCATGATCGCGGGCGCACTGGCGCTGGCCGCGTGCGGCTTTGTGTTTGTGCCGTTCACGGTGGCACCGGCGATGTTGATGTTGCTGTCGTTCGTGATCGGCCTTGGCGTCGGTTGCGGCCAACCGCTGTCGATGACCCTCGCCTACAACGCCTCGCCGCCCGGACGCGCCGGCGAAGGCATCGCCATGCGGCTGGCGGTGAGCTACGGCGCGCATGTGTTTATTCCCACCGCGTTCGGTGCGCTGGGTGCAGCCATTGGGCTTGCGCCGATATTCTGGCTGTGCGCTTCGGCGCTGGTGAGCGGGTCGGCAATGAACGCGCGGCAGGCGAGGAAGCCGGTTACCCAGAAGTAACTACTTGATTTTAAAGCATTATTTACTCAGAGACCCGTCCGCCTGCAACGCCAGCATGTCCCACACGGCGCGATTGCACGGTGTTGGTACACCGGCTTTTTTGCCGAGTTGCACCACGCCACCGGCGAGCCATTCGACTTCCAGACGATTGCCGTTTTTCAAATCGTGATGCAGTGACGAATCCATGGTGCCCGGCACGCTGTCGGCGAATTTCAAACGGTCGTCGGCGTAGTCGTCCGGCAAATTAACGCCGAGCGCGCGGCCCACCGCAACCGCTTCTTTCATCAGATCAAACAGGAAGGCGCGCGTTTGCGGGTGCTCGCGCGCGGGGCCGATGGTGGTGCGCATGCTCGCCGTCGTGCCGGACAGGCCGACCAAGAACGTGTATTTCTCCCACAGCGTGCGGCGAATGTCACTCGACAACTCCGCCTGTATGTCGGCTTTCAGCAACGCGGCCAGCAACGCTTCGGCACGCGCGGATTTTTTGCCGTCGTACTCGCCAAACACCAGTCGCTGCAGCGTGCCCACCTGATGAATCACGCCGGGCCGTGCAATGTGCGTACCGACGTACGCCACACCGCCCATCAACGCTTTTTCGCCAAAGATGCCGCCGAGGATGTCGTCTTTCACCACACCGTTTTGTAGCGACAGCACCGCCGTGTTCGGGCCGACGATGGGCTTTAACGACTTGGCTACCGCTGCGGTGTCCCACAACTTCACGCCAAAAATAATCAAATCAGGCGTGCCCGCCTTGAGCGGGTTGTCGGTCACCTGCAGCGGATGAATCAGCGTGTTGCCGTGCACTTCGCTTTCGATCAGCAGCCCATGTTCGCGCATGGCCGCAAGATGCGCGCCGCGCGCTACGAAGGTCACGTCCGCACCCGCGTGCGCGAGACGTCCGCCGAACAGACCGCCTACGCCGCCCGCACCCATCATCAAAATTTTCATAAATACTCTTTTGAAATCAGATAGTTACGAATTCCCTCCATGCCCAGCACATGCCGACCTACCCCTTGCGATGCAGCTTCTGCAGTTCAGCCAGCATATTGCAGAACAATGCGCCTTGTTCCAGCGCATCGTCGAGCGCCACATGCGTGTGCGGCAGCGGGTCCCACCACTGGCGCGGTAAAAACGCTTTGGTGGTGCGCTGCCAATTGGAATTGGTCAACGCCATGCCCAGCGTGCGCAAATCAATGCCCGAATGGCGCAGTGGGCTGGCACCCGTGAACTTAAACAAATACCACTGCACAAACATGAAATCAAACGTCGCCGGAAAGCCCACAAACACCGGCAGGCCCGGCAATGACTTTAACCAAGCCAGTAAATCGGCCATGGCTTTTTCCGGCAGCACGCAGTTCCGCCGATGCGCGGCCCAGGCTTCTTGTTGCGTCTCCCACCAAGCCATGGTGTGCGGATGGCCGGTGGCACCGGGCAGCGTGTCGAGATTGGCGCTGAACGTGCCGACCAGCGTTTTGTCGGCCAAATACGCCGCGCAGCCCACGGACAGCATGGAATAAGGCCCCGGTATCGGGCCGTCTGTTTCAACGTCGGTGCTGACGTAGATTTCGGGCAGGTCTGCGGATTCGGCCAAAATCACAACGCCTTCAGCGACTCAATCACCTTGCGCTTGACGACGATGCCTTCCACCCGCCGCCGCTCACGCTCTTTGGATGCGCGCTCGGACGGCACGCGAATTTCGCTTACACCCGCGCGCTTAGGCAGCGCTTTCATTTCGCGCACGTATTGCGACATGCGCTCTTTAAAATCGTTGCCGGGCAGCATGATTTCCGGGTTTACCGCCCAAAACAAAAAGCCGTAATCGCGCACCCGGTCGCGCGAAATAAACGAACCCGCAAGCAAACCCAGCGCCTGAATCGCAAAACTCAAACCGTAGCCTTTGTAGACAAAATCCTTGCCGCCAAACGGTGCGACGCCGCCTTTGAGCGCCTCTGACGCATCGCGCGTGGGATTGCCGTTGGCGTCGATGCCCACGCCCTCGGGCAACGGCTCACCCAAATGCGCGTGCAGCATCACGTCGCCCCACATCAGCGCCGCAGTGCCGATGTCGAATGTCACCGGGCCTTCTTCAGACGGGAAGCCAAAGCAAATCGGATTCGTCCCCAGCGCGGGAACGGTCGCGCCGGGCGGCACCACGTGCGGTTGCGCCGCGGCCGTGTGCATGGCCACATAGCCCTGCTTCACGATCTGTTCGACAAAATACGCATTGCGCCCGCTGTAGTAACTGTTGTAAACACCCACGCAGGCGATACCGTGATTGTTGGCTTTCTCAATCGCTTTTTGCGCGGCGTGATAACACGTCACATAGCCCACGTGATTGCCGCCATCCATCAGCGCGGACACCGGCGTCTCTTTCACCACCTTGATCGGCGTACGGCCCCGCTTGAGTTTTTCGTCGCCCGCCATGGCGAGAATACGCGGCAGGCCCGCGAACTTGTAGCCGCACAGCATGTTGTCGATGAGTTGATCGACAATAATGCGCGCGTCTTCGGCGCTGTACCCGATGCGCTGCACAGCAGTTTCACCAAGCGCGCGCGCCTCGGCTTCAGTCAAGCGCTGCGTATCGGCTTCATCGGCATCCAACAAGCCAGCGAAGGGTTGCGTAGGAGTGGCAGTATTACTCATGGACAGGAGCCTTCCAAAAGAGTTGTTCAATCAGCCTCGCGGTTTTATCACAGGCGTAGGCGTTTTACCAAGGCCGCGTCCCATCGCAAGCCACAAACTGCGAACCACGAACCCTTTTCCTCGGCGCAGTGGATGGCCCCCGGCTGATATTGCTTGTAACGAACCGTGAGCGCTACGGGCATATCTCGTCGTTGATCACGCGTGCGCGCTCGGAAATGCCCCTTGACGGTGGAATGTGTAGACCTGACACCTTGCTGGGGGCCGACACCTTGCTGGGGGCCATGGTGCTAAAGCCCGTTCGCCCCCGCCCACCCCAGGCCGCCGACCCGCGAGTAGATTGTTGGAGGGGGCCGCAATGCGGCATACTGATGAGACTGGTATCCTGCGACAACGCATACGACAAACGCTGGCCGAAGGATGTGAACCACGATGAGTGACCCGATGACACGACATGGGCTGCTGCCCGCAATGGATCGATGCACCTGTAAACCCCGCCTGATAAAACGGGTGGTGTTGAGCGTAACGCATTTGGCGGTTTTCATGGCGCTTTGCACGGCACTTGCGGTGCGCGCGCAGAGCGACTTTCCAACCAAACCCGTGCGCATCATTCTGTCGTCACAGCCGGGCGGGGCGCAGGACGTGATGGCGCGCATGGCGGGCGAGCGGCTGCTGCCGTTATGGAAGCAAAACGTGATTGTCGAAAACCGCACTGGCGGCGGCGCGGTGATCGCCACCGAAGCCGTAGCGCGGGCGACACCCGACGGCCACACACTGGGCTTGCTGGGCAGCACGCTGGCAACCAACCCGGCGGTACGCAACGATTTGCGTTACGACACGCTGCGTGATTTGTCCCCCATTTTGTATTTTTCCTCGGCGCCGTCCGTGCTGACTGTGCGCGCTGAATTTCCAGCACGCACCCCGGCGGAATTCATTGCCCTGGTCAAGTCGAGCCCCGGCAAATACGCCTATGCCAGCCCCGGCGCCAGTACCAACGGCCATCGCGCCATGGAGGCGCTCAAACGTGCCGCGGGGCTTGACGTGACGCACGTGCCGTACAAGGGCGGCGCGCCCGCGATGATTGATTTACTTGCCGGGCAGGTGCCCATGCTGATGGCCTCCCCCACGTCATTTGGCCAGCACATTCGTTCAGGGCGGTTGCGGGCGATTGCGGTCACCAGCCCCAAGCGCTTTCAAACCATGCCGGATGTGCCCTCACTTGCCGAATCCGGCGTGGCGGGATTCGATCACGTCGAGTGGTGGATGTTCATCGGCCCCGCGCGCATTGCGGAAATGGTGGAGGCGAAGTTGCATCGCGACCTGTCCGCCGTTGTGGCGCAGGCGGATTTCAAAAGCCGCGCGCTGGAACTGGATATAGAAACCTTTCCCAACACGCGTGAGGCCACACGTGCCTTCCTGCGGCGAGAACTGGCGCGCTGGGCGCGCGATGCCAAGGCGTTGGGCATGGTGCCCTAGCTGCTTGCGGGAACCTTTGCAGCCCGCGTAGGGCGCACATCAGGCAGTAAGCGTACGCCGTGGCATCGAATCGGTCTAGTGCGTCGGCCATCACGGCCAGCCATTCATTGCGATCATCATCATCTTCAAAGATTGGCTCGCGCCGGTCGCCGCGTGAGGTGACGTGATAAAGGGCACCGGGGAATTCGAGTCTTAGCGGGCGGGTCATCAGGGAAGGCCTTTCAGGGTTGTGTTGCGCAGATTATCTTATTTGAAGTGGAATGTGTAGACCTGACCCTTTTCGCTCGTTCGCTCGAAGTGGAATGTGTAGACCTGACCCTTTTCGTTAGTCCAAGCGTCTTTCGCTGGATCGTATTCGTAGACCAGACCCTTGGGCTTAAAGCCTGGCGCGAGGCCGCCGAACACATACAACTTGCCGCCGGAT
>JAYTWR010000143.1:0-8928 GCA_043743335.1 Burkholderiales bacterium | reverse complement strand
TGTTCAGGTTCTTAGCCGACAAAGCGACCGTAGGATGTCGGTGAGCGCAGCGAACCGCATCAATCGCGTATGCAAACTAGCGCAGCGTCCTCAACAAGAAGCGGCATGCCGCCCCGAGCGATGCGGCTCACATTCGTTCACCAAATCCTACGCACCTACGCACCGCTGCACCACCGCCAGCACGGGGGTGATGCGTTGATCGCACAATAATGCGCGCGTCTTCGGCGCTGTAACCGATGCGCTGCACAGCAGTTTCACCAAGCGCGCGCCTCGGCTTCAGTCAAGCGCTGCGTATCGGCTTCATCGGCGCAGTGATGGATTCACTACAACCTTTCGCACGACGGCGATTAGGGCGACGTTGCGCCCGCCAGCACTTCCGCCACGTGCAACACTTCGGTCTTCAAGTCGCCACGGCGCCGTAAACGGCCCTCGATGTTGAGCATGCAACCCAAGTCACCCAGCACCACCGCCGCAGTGCCGTGCGCTGCGCTGCTGGCTGCGATGTTGTTGCATTTGCGATCGGCAATGTGAGTGGAAATGTCGCCATATTTCACCGCGAACGTGCCGCCAAAACCGCAGCAGGTTTCGCACTCGTCCATTTCGTTCAGCGTGATACCCGGCATCTGCGCGAGCAGCGCGCGCGGCTGCAATTTCACATTTAACTCGCGCAGCCCTGAGCAGGAATCATGGTAAGTAATTGATTTTATTGAACTATTTTTGACGCCTTTGAACTGCACCACAGTCACCAAAAAATCGGTCAGCTCATAGGTGCGCGCGCACAACTGCTCAGCGCGCGCCTGCTCCGGCTGCCCGGCAAACAAATCAGGATAGTGCGTGCGGATCATGCCGGCGCACGAGCCGGATGGTGCCACCACGTAATCAAAGCCTTCAAACTCCGCCAGCACCTTGCGCGCCAAGGCCAACGCAGACGCGCGATCACCCGAGTTGTAACCCGGTTGCCCGCAACAGGTTTGCGTGTTGGGCACGACGACTTCACAGCCGGCAGCTTCAAGCAGCTTGATCGCCGCGAAGCCGATGCTGGGGCGCATCAAGTCTACGAGGCAGGTGACGAAGAGTGCTACGCGTTTGGTCACAGCAAGCTCACGCAATCTTGCATCCCGAATCTTCGATACTGCTCAACGATGCAATCCCTGCTTCGCCAGCCAATCCTGAATCACATCGGCCACCTGATCACTGTTTTTATCCATCATGATCATGTGCGAATTACCCTTGATGCCCATCTGCGGCAAGTTAATCACGTCAAAGCGGCCGCCCGCCGCTTTGACCTGCTCGCCGAATTTCAACTGATTCGCACGGATGGTCGGCCAACGCGGGTCTTCGTCGATGTAGTCACCATACACTGCCAGCATCGGCGTGTTTTTGAGGTTTGCCGCGAGTTTGGGGTCGCCAGGCCCAGCGGGTTCCACCAGCACCAGCGCCTTCACTTTGTCAGGCCGTGCTTGCGCCACTTTTTGCCCGAAAGTGCCGGACTGCGAATGGATCAATACAACGCACGGGCAAACCTTATCTACCAGTTCAATGTAAGCACGGATGATGGCATCGTCCGTCGTCGTCCAGCGCGGCACGCCCTGACGCGTGAAGTTGTGATAACCCTCGGCAGGAAACTGGCTGCCGGGTTTCAACTTCATCTTCGCCGGATCACTGTCGTACGAACCCGGCCCCGCGCCAATGCGAAAGCGCATGAAAGGGTCTTGCTTGGTGAGGAACACCGGCTCACCCTGGAACACATCCGGATACATCGCCCAACCGCTGCGCCCGCGCTCCACCGCGTCGGAGTTGTAAACCGCCCAGCCCTTTTTGATGAAGTAATTCATCCAGCCTTCGCGGCCATCGGGCGTGGTCTCGTAAGTCACCCCCGTCAGCCCGCCGCCGTGCCACATCAACAACGGCAACCCGCCACGCTGATTTTGCGGAATGAAATACTGCACATACATCTGCTCGACCTGATAGACGCCGTTCGGATCAATCTTCGCAGGCACGCCGCCCGGTGCAAACTGCACTTCTCGTACCGGCTTGCCGGAGATCGTAATCTCGCGCCCGCCGATGTGAAACGAACCCATCGACTTCAGTGCGATGGGGGCGTCGCTGGCGCAGCTTGCAAGCACAGCAACTGCTATTGCAGCAAAAATATTTTTCACAGGTCTCTCCCGTTCACTGATGGTTTAATCAACTTTCGCCCCCGAGTCCTTCACCACCTTCGCCCACTTCACCATTTCTTTCTTGATGTGCTCGACATATTGCTCCGGCGTGCTGCCTACCGGCTCGATACCATCGCGCAACAAGCGATCACGCAGTTCAGGCACTTTCAACACTTTCGCCACTTCGTTATAGACGCGGTCCACAATGGGCTTGGGCGTGCCGCCCGGCGCGCAAATGCCTGCCCATGAAATCGCTTCAAAACCCGGCAACCCTTGTTCTGCGATGGTGGGGATGTGCTTTAACGTTGAGAATCGTTGCGCGCTGCTAATGCCCAGCACACGCAACTTACCTGCTTGTATATGCGGCAACGAGCTGACCGGTTGATCGAACAACAGCACCACTTGGCCCGCGAGCAGGTCACTCATCGCGTTGCCGGTGCCCTTGTAGGGCACGTGCGTCATGCTGATGCCTGCGGCTGAAGCAAATAACGCTGCCGCCAAATGCGAGGCCGTGCCCACACCGGACGAGGCGTAGTTGATCTGCCCTGGCCGCGCTTTGGCGATGGCGATAAACTCTTTCACGTTGTTGGCCGGTAACGACGGATGCAGATCAATGATGTACGGCAAGGTGCCCGTTTGCGTCACCGGGGTCAGACCCTTCTCCGGGTCGTACGGCAACTTGCTGTAAATAAACGGCGCAATCGCAAACACGCCGGTGGTGCAGGCATGCAGCGTGTAACCATCGGGCGCTGCCTTCGACACCAACTCTGCCGCGATGTTGCCCCCGGCACCCGGACGGTTTTCCACGACGACTTGCTGGCCGACGTTCTTCGTCATCTCCTGCGCAATCAAACGCGCCACGATATCGGTCGAACCACCCGGCGCAAAACCCACGAGGATGCGTATGGTTTTGCTCGGGTAGTTCTGTGCAGCGACGGGAAATACACATCCGAGGGATGAAAAAATACTCAATAAAAACAAGTACTTATAACTTATGTAGCCATTCATCCGCATCTCCAAAGTTGTACACCTAACGCTTCACACCTCACACCTTGCCGAACTTCAAGCCATGCCAATCGGCTCCGCCAAATTCTCCACAATCTTGCCGGGCCGCGCACGCATCATATCGTGAAGCTCTTTGCGCACAGGGGCATAACCCGCATCATCAAACAGATTGTTCATTTCACCGGGGTCATTGAGTAAGTCATACATCTCACCCGCACCGGACTCGAGTTCAAACGTGCATTTGAATTTTTTCGTACGCACCGTGCGTAGTTTGAGCGCTACACCGCAGCGCGACGGATGCACATGCCATTCGCTATACGCCACATCGCGCGTTTGCGCGCCGCCCCGTAACAGTTTCATCAAGCTGCGGCTCTGTATGTCTTCTGGTTGCGCAACACCAGCCGCCTCGTAAAACGTAGACGACAAATCCAGCGTGGACATCGGCTCCACCACCAATTGGCGGCTGGCCACGCCCGGGCCGCGCGCGACCATGGTGACGCGTAGCAAGTCTTCATACGGCGTGGGGCCTTTGAGATACAAGCCGTGATTGCCGAGCAAATCGCCGTGATCGGTGGTGTAAATCACCAGCGTGTTATCCAGCACGCCCGCCGACTCCAGCGCGCTCATGATGCGCCCGACGTTATGATCTACCTGCGAAATCATGCCGTAGTAGTTGGCGGTCATTTCGGCGAGTTGCGCATCGGTTTGGTCGGGCACGCGCGAACCTTCGGCGCGAAATTTCAACATCACCGGGTCAGCCAGTTGCGGCTTGCCCTCCAACTGTGCCTTGTGCCACCACGGGCGGCGCTCCAAATCGCGCGTGCGGTTTTTTGGCAGCACCATATCCTTCGGGTCGTACATCAAACTCCAAGGCTCCGGGCAATCAAAGGCGTGATGCGGGTCGGGGAACGACACCCACGCGCAAAACGGTTTTTCATCGCGGCTGGCGTCGCCGATCCAATTGATCGCGCGATCCGCGACCCACGTGCTGGAGTGCCACGCCGCAGGCAGCGCCGAATTCCAAGTCTGCGCCGCCCCCGTGCCCGGACGCGTTTCAGCGGCCCACAGCTTGATGCCCTCCCCGCCGCCACGCGAAATCAACCAACGTTCGTAATGCCCCACGGCCGGGTCTTCGAGCGGACGCGCGCGATGCAAATGCCCCAGCGCCACCAACTCGCAATGCTGAAAACCCATGTAAGGCCCAAACCACTGTGGGCCGTATTTAGCTTGGCTCTTGTTGCACTCCGGCGAGCCGGTGGGCGCGAACGTCGCCTTGGTCGAAAAATGCGCCTTGCCGATAAACGCGGTTTGATAACCCGCGCGCGCGAGCGTGCCCGCAAAGCCTTGCGCACCGACGGCCGGGTTCAGATCCACGCCGTTATCCCACACGCCATGGGTGAGCGGCAGCATGCCCGTGAGTATCGCCGCACGTGAGGGCTGGCACACCAGATTGGGCGTAATGCAAGCGGAGAAGCGTGTGCCTTCGCGCGCAATGCGGTCGATATGCGGCGTTTTGATGTTGGGGTTTTCAAACCCGTTGCAGTCAGCACGCTGCTGGTCGGAGGTGATTAAAAGTATGTTGGGGCGTTTGTTGATAGGCATGTCTGCTCCACTTCAAAATCAAAGGCTTTTTTACCGTCACTGTTCAGCTTCGTCGTAGGATGCCGGTGAGCGTAGCGAACCGCATCGTTCGCGTGACGTGCTTACGCGAGGCCATATCACGACGTCAGCACGACGTCAGCACCACGACAGATGCGGTTCCTTCGTCACCGGCATCCTACCACTTCAAAATCAAAGGCTTTTTTACCACGGAACACACAGAACACACGGAAGAAAGGCGCACCACAATATTTTTCCGCTTTTTTCCGCGTGTTCTGTGTGTTCCGTGGTTAAAGGTTTTGCGGTTATTTATTCAACCCCAGTTCCGTCAGCAACACCCGAAAGCGCACCGCTTCTGCATCCAGAAACTCGCGCAACTTCGCCCCGGTCATGAAATTCGCGCGCCAGAAATTGCGTTCGAGTTCTTTCTTCCATGCGCTGGCGTCGTTTGCCGCCGACAAGGCGTTTTCCCAGAATACAATTTGCTCGCGCGGCAAACCGCGTGCGCCGACTACGCCGCGCCAGTTGGTGAACACCGCATTGATGCCCTGCTCCGGCAGCGTGGGGATATTGGCCAGCACGCCGGGCAGACGTTGCGGGCCGATGACACCGATGGCGCGCACGCGGCCCGCCGCCAGAAACGGTGGCAGGTTCACGGCCGTGCCGCACACCACATCGATTTCACCGGCCAGCATGGCCACCACGCCATCACCCGCCGATTTGTACGGCACAAATCGCGCCTTGCGCACATCGACGCCCATCCCCTTCCACGCCACTGCCGCTGCCGTGTGTGAGCCCGCGCCCACACCGGGGCCAAAACCCACTGCGACTGCGCCGGGGTCAGCCCGCAAACGCTCGCGCACATCGGCCATGGATTTCAGCGGTGAATCCGCACGCACCATCAGCACAAAGTAGTCGTCAAACAGTAACGCCAATGGCGTGACATCGCGATGCGTATACGGGTGTATGCCGGTCACCGCGTTGGAGACCAGATTGGTATTGCCGATGGAGATCGCGTGACCATCACCACGGTCGTTCATGTACCCCCAAGCAATGCCGTTGCCCGCGCCGGGCTTGTTGATCACCACCACCGGCACGCCCACGGTGCGTGCATCGTCCCAGATTTTTTGCAGCGTGCGCGCCGTGAGATCCAAGCTGCCCGCCGGCGACGACGGTGTGACAAAGGCTACCGGGCGCGTGGGTTTCCACGATTGCGCATGTGCGCCACCCACCACACATGCCACTGCCAAAAATAGCCACCGCACTATGCCGCCAGCGCCGATGTGAGCGCCGCCGCCGGTGTGCCATCCTTCCAAGGCAACGGCACATCATAGTCTTTCAATAAACAATCATCGGGCAAGCACGCCAGCGGTGTGAAATCACGATGCGCGATGTACTCAGGCCGCGTGAAACGCCGTATGTGATTGGATACCGCGCACAGGCTTAAGTACACCGCCACGCGGTTCCACGGCGACAGATTCGACGTAGACGAATGCACCAGACACGAGTGAAACAAAATCATCGATCCCGCCGGCCCCTTAGGCGCGACGATGCCGCCGCGCGCCACGAGTTTGCTAATGGTGCTGTGATTGATCGTCCACAGCGGATAGCTGGTCGTGGTGAGATCGTGCCCGGCTTCCAGCACGCCGAGTTTGTGGCTACCGGGTATGAACATCAGCGGGCCGTTGAACTCATTGACCTCATCGAGAAAAATCGCCACGTTCATCGCGCGCGGCTCGGGCATGTGGTCATCGTTCACCCACGTGCCGTAATCCTGATGCCATTGCCAAACGTCGCCGTCGAACGCCATTTTGCCGTTGATCTTGAACTGGTGCATATACAGCTCATTGCCGTAAATCTGCATCACCGGCTCGATCATGCGCGGATGGCGCGCGAGTTTGGCAAACGGTTTGCTATACAGGTGCGCAGCAAAATTAGTGCGCACCACGCCACCGGTTTTCTCACGCACGTTTTCCGGGCGCTGCTGCGCATACAAACGCGGCACTTCATCCAGCAGCGCCTGGGTTTCTGCACTGGAAAACAAGCTGGGAAAAAACAAATAACCTTCGCGGTCGAAGGTTTCGAGTTGCTGCGGGGTGAGTATCATGCGACGTGCTCCAAGCGTAAGTTGCTATACCGTAAGTTGCTATACTAGCCTTGACTCTCGATCTCAGGCAATGGAAATGGAATTAGCGACAAATGACAGCCTCACGCGCACCCAATATTGTTCTCATTCTCGCGGATAACCTCGGCTGGGGCGAACTTGGCTGCTACGGTGGCGGCGTGCTGCGCGGTGCGCCCACACCGCGTATCGACGCGCTGGCTGCAGAAGGGCTGCGGCTCACCAACTTTAACGTTGAGTCTGATTGCGTGCCCACACGTTCAGCGCTGATGACCGGGCGCCATCCGATACGCACCGGTGCGCTGCAATCGGTGCCCGCTGGTTTACCGCAGGGCCTGACACCATGGGAAATCACGCTGGGGCAATTGTTGCAGTCGCAGGGCTACGCCACAGCCATCCACGGCAAGTGGCACTTAGGCGACCGCACAGGGCGTTACCCGCACGAGCGCGGCTTTGATGAGTGGTACGGCATACCGCGCACCACCAATGAAAGCCTGTTCACCAGCACGCCGGGCTTTGACGCGAGCGTGGTGCCCATGCCCTATGTGATGGAAGGGCTGCGCGGTTCGGCTGCCAAAGATGTCGCGATCTACGATCTTGAAATGCGCCGCAAAATCGATGCGCAATTGATAGCACGCAGCATCGATTTCATGGCACGCCAACACACGGCGGGCAAGCCGTTTTTTGCCTATGTGCCGCTAACGCAACTGCATTACCCCACGCTGCCGCATCACGATTTCGCCGGCAAGACCGGCGCTGGCGACTTCGCCGACTGCATGATCGAGATGGATGCTCGCGTAGGCCAAGTAATTGATTTTATTGATAATTCTGGTTTAGGTGACAATACCGTGTTCATCTTCGCCAGCGACAACGGCCCCGAATTCCGTCGCCCGTGGCGCGGCACGGCAGGGCCATGGAAGGCGCACTGCGGGTGCCCTTCATCGTCCGCTGGCCGGGGCGTGTGCCGGCGCGGGTGTCGAACGAGGTTGTGCACGTCACCGACATCTACAGCACGCTCGCGCGCATCGCAGGCGCAACGCTACCGGCTGACCGCCCCATCGACGGCGTCGATCAAAGCAATTTCTTCTGCGGCCAAGCGGAGAAATCCGCACGCGAAGGCTTTGTGTATTACATCAAAGACGAGCTGCGCGCCGCCAAATGGCGCGACTGGAAAATGCACATGATCTGGGAAGCCGAGCCCAACACCGGGCCGATACACTTAGAAACGCCATGGGTGTTCAACCTCACGCAAGACCCGAAAGAAGAAACCGATGTCGGCAACAGCCACGGCTGGGTGCGCCGCCCGCTGCGCGTGATGATTCAAGATTTTCAGCAGAGCCTCAAGCAAAATCCGCCGATACCGCCCGGTGCCGCTGACGATTATCAACCTGGAGTCAGACAGTCATGAAAAAAACCGTTTACTACTTTCACTCCTTGTCGTCGCCATGGGCGTACTTGGGTTGGCCCAAATTCAAAGCTCTGATACAAAAGCACGACTTGAATGTAATCGTGCGTCCTACGCGCATCGTACCGCCCAATGGCGGCATACCGCTGTTGAGCCGCCCGCTGGCGCGCCGCGCGTACCACGAGGTTGAACTGGATCGCTGGCGCAAGCGCCTCAACATGCCTTTGGTGCTGCGTCCCAAACACTACCCGACTGAAAATGAATTTTGCGCGCGCATGGTGATCGCCGCTGACACGTTGGGCTGGAATGCGCTGGAGCTTAGCCATGCGCTGCTGCATGCACTGTGGAGTGAAGAACTCGATGTCAAGGATGCCGCAGTGCGCGTAGCCGTGGCTGACAAGCAGGGCATGGATGGCGCAAAGCTATTGGCAATGCAGGACACACCCGCCATGATGACCGCGTGGCAAGACAGTGAACGGGAGGCGCAGCAACGCGGTTGCTTCGGCACGCCGACGTGGATATACAACGACATCCTCTACTTGTACTGTGTTATTAAAGTTTAGATTTCCGTGCGTATGGCCTTGCGCAGCACGGACATAGTGCAAGGCTTCGAGCGAGAGCGCGTCCCAGCCGATAAC